>NZ_JALQDA010000006.1:0-334159 GCF_023631485.1 Caballeronia sp. GAFFF2
CGAAGTGGCCGCTCGTTTAGTGTTCAGCGGCTGCGTGCGGTTTGGGACGTGGGGGGCGCCACCATACCCGGGGCAGAGACACGCGCGGCGCATGCGCCGCGCCGAGTCGGTCGCCGGCTCCGTTCCGCGAGCCGCTGGCGATCTATTGAACCGCCGCGTTGTCGTCGAAAAGATGCCCCAGTCTGCCGCCAGCGATGAAGACGCCGATGAAGACGTTCAAGACGAAACCGTAAAACCAGCAAGCGCCATAGCTCATGCGGTTGTGCTCCATGAACGCGGGCAGAGCGATGCCGAACAAGCAAACGAACGAGCCGAGCACAAGCCATAAGAAGTCTTTGCCCCTTTGAGCGCTTCGCGCAAAGATGTTCACGGAAAACCAGATGAAAAAACCCATCCCGAACAGCAAGTTGAGAATGGGGATCGACATGAAGATCACAAACAACCCGATCAGCGCGACTTTTGAGAACGCCTTGCCGCGTCTAAGTTGCGATGCTTCGCTTGCTAGTTTTGCGTTTGACATGGAAAACTCCGAATGATTAAAAATATGCTCTTGCGGAGAGCCGGCGAATTCAGTGAACGTCTGCGAGCCGCGAGTCGTTTTCGCAAGCCGTCAAAGATCAATTGAGAATGGGGTTAGCCCTTCGCGGGGTCGGCGGCAATCCATCCCTCTGAGCCTTTAAGCATCCGAACGCGGCTTGTGCCTGCTTTGTTCTCGATGTCGCAAAGATAGGCTTTTTCGCCGTCTGATTTGCAGCCAATCAACTTTGTCGCGTCGACCGCCCGCCTTTCTTCCGAGAGTCGCTGATCGAGAAATGAGTTCTTTCCCATCAGTTGCTCCGCTTGCGTCTTTCCTTGATCGAGTTGCTTGGTCAACGCGGCCCTCACGTCGGCTTCGCTCGGCGAGCCGCCGCAAGCAGACAAGAGCGTCGAGACCCCGAGCGCGGCGACCAAGCTCAGTCGTTTAGGCCGCTTCGACGATTTGGGAATTGCGTTGGTTTGGCGGCGTATTTGTTTGATTTGCATGTCTAATTTTTGGGTGTTTGTTTGAGATAGGCAGCTTGCTTTTAAGGCTTTGCCGCAGGCGTTGTGTGCCGCAGCAGCATGAGCCGCGTTGAAACCATTGGCCCTTTGGCTGGCGAGTCGCGCAGCTCGGATTTGACGATTCGCTTGGCCGAGGGCGCATACCACAGCGTCTCTCGCGTGACGCCCGAGCCGCCGTAAAGCTCGTCGCTTTGCCACAGCGTCTTCTCCGCGATTCGAAACGCCTCGAAAATTCCGGCCGGCGTCTCCACGCGCTCGACGGCCTCGACTTTGGCCTGTCGCTTGCACTCGGAACGCCACGAGCCGTTGCGATAAAGATAGGAAGCCGTCCAGCTCTTGCCGACAAACAATGGGAATTCGAGCCGCTGGTCGCTCGGCTCGAATTCGCTTGCCCCCGAGCGTCGATAGTTCGTGTTCGCGTCAATGAGCGCGAACCCCGAGCGGCCGCCCGAGAGCGAGATCGCGGTCTCGCTGGCGGAGACGCTGGAAACGGCCTGCGCGTAGCGCGCGTTTTGCGCGGGGTCCAGATCGCTGCGATAGTCGAACTCCCACTCTTCTCCGACAGCGAAGGCCGGGGCTTCGGCCCGGACCAGCGCGGGGGCGGTCGTCGCCGAGGCGGGAACGGGCGGCGGGAACACGGGGCTTGTGTTCGCCGCGCACGCGGCGAGGCCGGCGAGGACGGCGCACGCAAGTGGAAATGGCGCTCTCATTGCGGCGCGCCTCAATTGAAGACCGGCAAGCGATTCGCGCCGGCTGCGCCAGGCGAGCGTTGCGACTTCGCAGAAGTGGCGGCGGAGGGCGTCGCCGACGTGTTTGACGAGCCTGTCGTCGTGCCCGTCGTGAACGACCAGCTCACAGAGAACGGCGTGGCCGTCGTGATCGACGTGTTCGTCAGCGAGCCCGTTGCCGTGACCTTGTAGGTCGTGTTGTTGGCCAGCGGAGCGATCGGAACGCACACGGCCAGGCGGGTTGCTTCCGCGTTGTTGCTGTTGTCCATCTCGTCGCACTGAACCGCGGCGCCCGAAGCGTCCGTGATCGCGAACGACACGTTCGAAAACGCGCCATTGCCAGCCGCGGTGAGCGTCACCGGGTAGCCGACCACCGTGTTCACCAGCTGCGGGTGGTTGGCCGCCAGCGGATTCGGCGTTTCGATCGCCAGCCAGGTCGGCTTGACGTTCGTCTGGCCGGCATACGGGTAGGCCACGAGCTTGTTGTCCGGCGTCGAAGCGACGTAGTCGACGAAGTCGCCCACAAACGTCGAATACTTCGTCGGGTCCGTGGTCGGGACTTGGCCCATGCCGACGCCCGTCGTGTCGAACAGGAAAATCGCGCGGTGGAACGGAGCGTCAAACAGGCCGTCGATCGCTTCGGTCGAGCTCGAGAAGCCCGTCGGGTTCGCGGGGTTGCCCGGGAAGCCCGCGGCGATTTCGCCGACCGAGTTCGTGGTGTAGCCGGCGGCCGCGACGCGGTCCGTCGGCGACACGCCCGTGAAGTCCGGCTGGCCAGCGGTTTCATAGTGGCCGACGCTGTTGGTGTCTTGCATGTTCTTGGCGTGGTTCAGAGCCGCCGTGCCCACGGCCGACACATACTTTAAAACTGGCAGGCCGAGTTGAGCGCGCATCGCGTTCGCGTAAGCGAGCGAGTCGTTGACTGCGTCGCCGGTCGCCGTGAAAGAGGCCGCGCCCGCGCCCGCCGGGGTCAACAGGGAGATCGAGCTTGTGTTCGTGTTGGTGTCCGCGCCGGTGTTCGCGCCCCCTCCCGTGTTCGCTCCGCTGCCGGCCGGCGTCGTGGCCGCTCCGCCGCTGTTTCCTCCGCCTCCGCCGCAAGCTGCCAGGAAGAGGGCAAAGGCGGCCGCTGAGGCCAAGGTTTTAGTTTTCATTTGATCCTCGTTTGCGGCTTGCGCTTTTTCTGGCGCGCCCCGCATGTCTTGATATGTTTATAAATTAACGTAGTGCGACTACAGATTAACGTAACTCGTGTATTTTGCGCAGGGCATCCCCTCGAAAATAGACCCGCGTCGCTTTTTCGCGACGAGGGAGCTAGCATGCGAACGGCCGGTGGGAGCGAAGAACTGCTTAAGCGAATTGGCGGAGCGATTGCGGCCGCGCGCAAGCGCGCGGGTCTCACGCAATCGGTCGTGGCGAACGCCGTCGGCGTCGAGATTCAAACGATTTCTCGGCTGGAAACCGGAACCATCTCCCCGACCGTTCACCGCCTCTCTCAATTCGCCGAATTGTTCGACTGCCCCATCGGATCGCTCTTCGGCGAGCATCGAGCAGCCGCAGGCGAAGACGCGCGGTCTTTGAGCTTGTTGATCGCGGATTTGCCAAGGGAGGACCGGCGAGTGATCCTCCGAATCGTCTCGGACGCGGCGTCGCTGGCTCGCGCGAAGGATGAGAGGCAATACCGCGAAGCGGCCATCGAGCGCCGTGAATTGCTTGAAGCGACCGGCGGCGACAAAGGCAAAAAGCGGCGGGCCAAACGCTTGTGAGCGAATCGGCGCGTTGGCCATGACCATCTTTCGCCATCGCGCATGGCGACTTGTCTCAACAGTCATCTCCCCCGTCCTTCTCTCGTTCTGCCGCTTTAAGCGGCGCTGTCCAATGGGCGAGATATTCCTCGAAGCCCGCGTGTCGCGCCGCTCGTTGCGTCCGGCGTTTCCTCTCATTTCGTCCGCAATCGCTTGGCTTGCGCCGCCGCGCCGCCGCCGCCGCGCGCGCGGGCCAATTAAAATGCGCAAAAAACGAACAAGCGATGAAATGCCGAAGCCTTTGCGATTTGACAGCGGAGCCGTGGGGCCGATGGACGCGGAAGAAGTGTGGAGGGAGGCGTTGCGCCCAATCTACGAGTTGCAACGATCAAAGACGGAGTTCGAAGCCCTGATTCACACGTGGAGCCTCGACGGCAAGATGTTGCTGACGAGGCATTTCACGAAAGACGAGGTTTGGTTCAAGCGCACGCGGCGACGCATAGCGACGAGCGGCGTCGAGCACTATCTCGTGCACTGCCTGCTCGGCGGAAGCTTGGCGTCGGAATCCGAAGGCGCGCAACAGCGGGTCGCGCTTAATTCGATCGCTGTGCGCGACACAAGCGTGGAGAACGTCGGCTTCGCCGTGAACGCCCCCATGCTCACGCTGAGCGTTCCGCGCGCGGCCCTTGACCGGCTGATGCCGGAGGGCGCTAAGCTGCACGGGGCGACGTTCGCGGCAGCCGATCCCGTCGGCGCGCTCATGTCGTCGCACGTCGTGGCGCTCGCGAATGTTTTGACGGACATGTCAACCGACCAATCGCGCGTCGCGGCGGAGGCGACGATCGGCTTGCTGGCCTCTTGCCTGCTTCCGCAAGTTGTGGAGATCGACGAAAGCCGGCCGGACGCCCGCTTGTCTCCGATGCTCCGCGCTCGCGCTTTGGCGATGATTGAGCGTCGTTTGCTGGACCCCGAGCTAGGCGTGGAATCGCTTTGCAAGTCTTTGCGGCTTTCGCGCACTTCGCTTTACGAGTTGTTCGCTGATCGCGGCGGGGTGGCGAACGCGATTCGCGGCAAACGGCTTGACGAGGCGTATCGGCGGTTGGCGGATCCGATGCGAATGCGGGAGCGAATTGGCGAGATAGCCTACGCCAGCGGTTTTTCGAGCGAGTCGACATTCCATCGAGCTTTCAAGGATCGCTTTGGCTGCTCTCCGACGGAGGCTCGCAACGAGAGCGCGGGCCCGAGACGGCCGGAGGCCGACGACACGCCCGAGGCCCTGGCCGCACGATATGAAGCGGCCGTGCGCAACTTGAAGGGGTAATTGCGAAGTCAGTGGCGGACCAAGAGCGCGCGCGTCGCGGGCAAAATCCTTGGCGCTCATGGCCGCCGGGATCAATCCAGCGTCGCGTCAGGTTCCCCGAGCCAAGGCAAGTCGATCGGCGAAATGACGAACGCGCGCTCCGGCGTGTTTGCAGTTTTCGGTTGGGTCCAAACAAGGCCAAACCGCAGCTCGTCCCGCTCGGGCAGCGAAAATATGCGTGGCCGCTGCTTGAAGTCGCCGCTCCATCCAGCCGCGCGAGCGGTGTCGAGCGCCCATTGATATTCGATTTCAAGGACGCCGATTTCCGGGCTGTTTTCCTTGCGCGCAAGTTCGCGCGCTTCGTCAAACATCGGCATCCATCCAAAGTTGCTGTGAGAGAGATCTTCCAGAGCGTAAGCGCGCCACGACATGCGAATTCCTTTGTTTTTTAAGCGCGCGCCGAATGGCGCGCTTCCTGAATGTCGGACGCGCGACGATTATCTTAAGCCTTGCCGAATCCGAACGAGTCAGCAGCGATTGCCGTGAGGCCATGCAACTTTCTCAGTATGGGAGGGCTCGCATCGTTCACACGGCAAGGAATGAGCAGCCGGAGCGGCCCTAGCGAGGCCACGCGGGTGCCGGTGCGCCACGCGGCGACGCGGAGTCCGCATTCGGAGGCGGCTTTAGACGAAACGCGCCTCGCCAATCGGCGCGGCCGGTGGTCGTCAACGGGCGCGGTCGATTCGGCCGCAGACGGCCTCTCTGAAACGAGCGCATGCGGCGTCGAGATCGGCGATGGCGCCTTTCAGCTCGCTGGCGTGGGCCGGCGAAAGGCGAGCGGGATTCAGGTAAGGCTCGACGGCCTGTTTTGCGCGCGACAAATTTCGAAACTCGGCGAACGCCTGGCCCGCCGCGCCGACGCTCGCGCCGTCGGCGGCGCAATGGCTCAGCCGCGCGAACAACTCCGGCAAAATCCAATGGGACGCGGCGATGGAATCCATCGCGTCGGCGAAGGGGAGCCGGCCTTCGCTCACGCCCAGATGCATGCGGCAGACGCCTAGAAAACGTTTGCTCCAAGAGTCGAAAATGTCCAGCGTCTCTTGCAGCGCGCAGGAGTCGCGCTCGCACACGGCGCCACGGGGCGACGGGCTTGGCGAGTCGACGCGCTCGGGCTGATCGCGAACCCCTTCGGACGGGCTTTGAAAAGTCAGGCGGCCGCTGAACAGTCGCGGCCAGCGATAGGGCTGGGCCATGGTCGCGCTCCGAGTCGTTTCGTCTAAGCATACGCTTTCAGAGCGGACGATTGTTTTAAGGATTTCACGGAGGAGCGGCGCGTCGTCTCGCCGCGCCCGTCGAGCGTTGCCCGCCGCGCCGTCGTGCGAGAATGACGCGTGATCATACAAAATGGCCTTGCCGATGCCGAAAGACTCAAAGGCCAAAGTGAAGCCGGGCTTGGCAAAGCGCGCCCGACACAAAAAGGCGTTGTTTTTGCCGCTCGACACGGCTGCGGCAAACCGCATTTCGCTGCGCTCGTGGACCGCTCTTCAACGCGCGCGCGACGGCGACGCCGACAACGAGGCCGCCCTTGCGCTCGCGCACGCGGCCATGGTGGCCGCGCGCGTCGCCGAGAAGGGCTTCGGCGAAGTGGACGGCGTCGCGATGGGCAAGGCGAAAGAGGGGCTCGCCGAGGTCATCGAAAGAGGCTGCGACAGCGGCGACTGGCGTTTCTCCGCCGAGCTGCTGGACGCGCTCGTCCCTGTGCTCGATGAGCATTGCCGCCAGCTTCGGCAAGTGAGGATGCTCGCCCAGGTCGAGGCGAACGAATGGCTTGAGGCGCGGATTGAGAAGGGCGCGCTGATGTCTGACTTGTTGAGCGGCAAGGCTCAAGGGACCGCTGAAAGGGCCGTTAAGAGCGGGAGCGGAGGCGGGGGCGCCGGAGGGGTGGCGGAGCGCGCAGACCAAGCGCCGGCTGCGCCCTCGGGCACGGATGAGCAAAATCGAGAGCGAAAGTGAACATGGGCGGCGAGCAGCATCGCGCGGAGGCGCGATATCAAGAGTTTCTGGCGACGATGGCGGCGCAGCGGTATTTCCTGACGATCGCCGAGCAGAAGGCCGCCCACGCGTTGCTGGCGCAGGGGTTTGGATTTGTGGAAGTCGCGACGCTTCTAGAAGCGTCGCCGTGGGTGGCGTTTTATCGAGAATGCCTCAAATCCCATCGCTTGCCCGAGTGTCCTCAAACGCGCGAGGCCTTGCGAGAATCGTTTGATCTTGGCGAGCCGAGCGCCGTCGCGGCGGAGCGCGCTTTGGAGGCTGTGCGACGACACGTCCAATCAATGGACAGGCCCCCAGTGGGGCACCCGGCGGCCGGGGCTGCGACGATCAAGGCGGCCGCCATTGAGTTCGAGATTGAGCTCTTCGGCCGAAGGCACGTTCGTAAGCAGCGCTGGCCCGACTGGATGGATCGATTGGTGGCAGGCGGCCGTTGAGCGCTATCTCGCGACGCTGTGGAGATCGAGCGCCCCTGCTATGCGAGGCCGCGCCCATGCGTTGCCCTTCATGCCTCAAATATTTGGCTGCTCGACAGGCCGACTGCTAACAGTCATGTCAGCGACGCTTTCAAGGCCTCGAAGTGCAGTGTGTCTTTCTCAAGCAGCTCGAATAAGTCGGAGACCACGTGCTCAATGTCGCAAATGAGATCGGTGTTCTTCGAGAGCCTCTCGATGTCGTTGAGATGGCTGAAGTAATGCAGGACTTTAAGAATGCGCTTCGACTTCTCCTTGCCGAAAAGCGTGTCAACGCGCTGGTCAACCGTTCCTTCGACGAAATGCGGAATGCGCGCGTAGCTATACAACTCCACGAATCGTCGAACGGCGTTAGGAATCGACAGCAGCGTTTCCAAATCGCCTTTGTCCGCGCTCGTGTGGAAGTTGCGGACGACGCCGAACATATAGTGGTATTCGGACGAATATTTAAGGATGGACAGCGGGAGATTCACAAACGTCGAGCTTGTGGGCGACAACTTTTTCGTTTGGAAATAGCGCCTTTTTTTCTTCGCCGGCAACTCGCGAAGCAACGAGAAGAACTCAAATTTGTGCGTCGAAATGAAGAGTTGCGCGCACGCTATTTTCCACTCGGCGTCGGTCTCGTCTTGCTTGAAGAAGACCTCTCTAATGATCGAGTTGACTTGAAATATATGGTTGCTGTCCAAGCTCGAAATGGGGTCGTCGATGTAGACAAGCGACTTCGAGAGGTCTTCGATCTCGTCCAGCTTGGTTAGGAAGAAGGCGAACGCAATGGCTGTCTTCTCGCCTTCGCTAAGGTTTTTCGCGATGGTCTCGCGGCGGGCAAGCCGGAAACGGTCTGACTCCCCTTCTTTGACGACTTCGATTTGGAGTTCATCGCTGCCGAGCAGATTCGAGATCCGCTCGTTGATCTTTTCGCGTCCTTTTTGCGCAAAGCTTATCTGCGCTTCCAGCTCCGAGTTTTCCGCTTTGAGGCGCTTTCCGATGGCCTCTATCTTGGTCCGGTGGGCAAGATTGATATCGCGTTTTTTGGCAATGCCCGACGCGCGTTCCGCTTCGAAAAGCTCGGCGGCGAAGTGCATTTTCGCTGTCTTGACGGCGCCGTTTTTGAGTTTGCCGAAGCTTGCGCCAATGGCGTTGTTGGCTGCCACGATTTCGTTGAAGGTGGCTGCGCGCCGCGCCACTTCTTTTTCCGCCTCGTTCGACAGAGCCGGAGGCTCCATCGCGTCGAAGGGGGCTTCCATTCTGCGCGCCATGGCTGCGGAAAGCAGGGCCGTCTGCTCATTGAAAGCCGTTGTCGCGGCCACCAAGTCTTGGTCGCGCTCGCCGCCTTCTCGCGGAAGTCGGGATAAAAGTTTGCCTTCGCGAACGCCGCAACCTCAACGCGAAGCGCGTCAGCGGATTGTTTCGCCGCGATCAATTCCCCTTTGAACCTCCGCAGGTCAGTGGAGAAGTGAGCGCGCAGAGCTTCCATTCGCTCCAAGGCCAGCGCGTTGCCGCAAAACTCGCAATGGCCCATGCCTTGATGCAGCGTCAAACCGTTCTCCACCCAATTCGCGACAGCCGAATTCTCTCGAAGGTAGTCGATTGCGGTCGACATCTGCGGCACCTTTCGAAGGAGAGGTCCGCATGCCGCTATCGCTTTCGACAAAGTGGGTTGAAGTCGAACCAAGGTTGCCGGGTCAAGCTTGTCCTTGTCGGAGGCCAAGGCCTGCTTGAGGCACGCTGCCAGATCTTCTGCGCTGAGGCGAGCCGCCGCCGCATTTTCTGCGTTTAGCCCGGCAAGCAAGCTGTTGAGATGCGAAGCTGTGAAGGCTTCGACAAGGGACAACTGCACTTTGATCTGCTTGGCCTCAACGGTGCGATTCTGGCTCATCTGATTTTCAGCGGCGTCCGCCAGCCGGCGGTGTTTCGCGAACGCCATTCGGCAGCGCTCAATGAGCTTGGCGTTTGAGGCGATCTTCTTTTGCGCCTCGATTGTGTCTTCGCCCAACAACAAAATCGGATGAAATGTTCCTCCGTTCCAACTGAGATTCTTTTCGACAAAATCCGAATTGAAAACGCGAACGACGCCGGCGTATGCGCCTAAGTTGGACTGGTCCAGCGTCGAACCGTTTTCCTCGGCAAGGGAGAATGCCGCCCCTGCGTAGTCCGCGTGAAGCGACTTCGCTTCTAGACAATGGAACAATCTTGACAACGTCGTTTTTCCTGAATAGTTCCATCCATAAATGACGTTCACCGGGGCGAAGTCCTGCATGCCGGCTGGCTTCGCATAGTCTCCAAAGACGCCAAACCTCTTGATGCGCGCCACTGTTTTGATCATGGTGTTTCCGCTCTCAGCGCCTTGTTATTTGATTGTCGATCCGGCGGCCCACGCGGCGAGAAGCGAAACACGCCGCGCCTCGTCGATAGGCAGAGGATTCTAGGTCAAGGTCTTGATCGCGAAAGGAGCGATTAGAGGCGAAAGTCGCCTCCAATTTTCCGCATCGAAAATCGAGGTTATTCCGCCGGCCGCTTCGAGTTCGAGACGAAATGAGTTTTTGACAACGGGGATTCGTAGTAATCCTCGGCCAGGAAAGTCAGAATCCGTCGCAATCCAACTCTATCGGTTGGCAGTATGATCCGTTCGTCGGGGTCCAGATCAATCTGAAGCTTGAATTGCAGAGCCGCCTCGGCGATCGCCTTGCCGGAGTGCGCGTCGAGCACGCCAGACTTGACGATGAATGATATCTTTCTCCTGACAAGCGGTTTGGCGGAGGTGACAAATCCATCCAAATCGAACACGGAAAGAGCGTCGTGCGACGCGAAAGCCTCGACATCCTCGTTTGTGGCTTCTTCGTAATGCCGGCTTAGATCAAAGACTCGTCGGAGCAGATGAAAGCTCTTGAATTTGAGAACGCCATTTTCCAAGACCGCCAGCAGGCTGTCGCCCAGCGTTATCCCGTCGTCGCGAATTTGCTGGAAGGTGTCTCCCGAATAAAACATTGAAAGACGTTTTTTCGAGATGATTCTTCGTCGATCAAAAATCTGAATGAGAGCCGCCACGCGAATGTCGTGCTCATGGCCCATAAACAGCGCCAAAATGCTCTCCGCGGAATGACGGGCGGGATCGAACTGGTCGATGGACAGCGGCCGATCAATCGCGGTTATTATGCCATCCACATCCTGGAAGCCCGCGATTTCAAGCGCTTCATCGCTCTCCGGCGAATAGCGTCCGTCAAAGGCGAACACTTCCTCGATCGAATTCTCGAAGAACGCGAGTTGGTCCGCGAAAGTCTTCTGCACTTCCCTTTGCAGATCGGCGGTTAGGCTGAAACGGAGAATGCGCGGCGCTGGCGCCTTCATCAAAGCAAACAAAGTCATTGATACGCCTTTTTATTTTTGGTCGGGCGCTTCGAGAATCCCAAAATCGCTGATTTGCACGACCTTCTTCACAGATAAGACGTTGCTGATCCTTCGTCGCGTGATCATAAGATAAGAAACGCCTCCGTCCGTGTCCACTTCGTAAAAATGATATCCGAGCAGCCCAAGCACGGGATTGACCTGCGCGCTTTGCGTCCCCCACAACACGAAGAGCAGCATCGCCGCTGCTACAAGCCACGCTACGAGGTCGGGGCTGGACGGCTGGGGCTTGAAAATCAGCGGCAGCGCGTAGGCGATGAAAAAGCCAATGACTTCCTTGTCGGCGCTTTTGGCCTTGGTGATGGTCACACGCAGGGTTTCGAGCCGACGCGCCGAAGCGGCGATGATGCCACCAGCTAGAAAGCCAAGCGCCAAGCACGTCGCGACAGCGGCAGAGGCCCAGAGGTAATTGCGAGATCGCGCGAATTGAAACGCCAAGGAAACCGACAAGGGCGAAATGGCGGTGAGCGCGAGAAGGACGCGAACGAGCCGGCTTAGCATGCGTGGGACCTTGCAGTTTCGACCTAGGGCTTAATGTTTGCGGACAGCCAGTCATTCCATCTGCCGCGCGAGTAGCAAAGCCCGCTCAAATCTAGCCCGGGATATCGCAAGCGGGGCAGAACGAGTTCGGCGAATTGCGCTGGCGTGTATTTCGCCTTGTAGCGAGCGGCACCCATCCCCTCGGCTTTGTGCCCGACAAACTCATCGATCTGAACCGGTTTTGCGTCATTTGCGTGCAGCGTCGTCTCGACTGTGTCGCGAAAACTATGGAAAACCTTTCGCCGGGGCTGATGCACACCGACTTCTGGCAGATGCTTTTCGTTGAAGTCGCGGCTGATGTATTTCTCACGCTTGCCCATCGAATCGGCTGGCAGGTGAGGAAAGAGCCGCGTCCCGCCGGCGCTGCGAACGTCTTCGATATAGTCGAGCAAGCCAAGGCGCAGCAGCTCGGAGTGAATTGGAATCGTTCGTGTCGAGTCTGCGTTTTTCGTGCGGGTGGGGTTCTCGCCGCGCGGATCGTGAGCGATGCGCAAGCACGGAAGGTCATCGACCGGCTCCAAGTCTTGCAGGCGAAGCTGAGCAATCTCGTTCGCTCGCGCACCTGTGAACAACGCGATGAGCGGAGCCCAGAATTGATGAGGTCTTTTGGCGTCGTTGAAACGTTCCGGCTCGAAGATCAACTTCAGCTCGTCTAGCGTAAACGCCTCTGCGCCGCCCTCGTCGCTGCGCGTCGGCGAGGGGCGCGCCACGCCCTCCAATGGATTCGGGCCGGCGTGCCTGCCGTTGCCGACCGCCCACTTCATGAACAGTTCGGAGGCGTTGATCTGCGCGCGAACAGTCTTTGGATGCAATGTTTTTCCGGCGCTCGTCTGCGTCAGCAACCCCTCGGCGTAGCGGATGCATTGGGCGCGCGCGATCGAATGGACCAACGCGTCCGGGCCGCCGACGGCTCGCGCAAAACCCGCCAACGCGGTCGCGTAGGCCTTGCGAGTCGATCCGGCCAGAGATCCGAGGTGGGACAGCCACGCCGCGATTGCTTCGTCGAGGCGCTGCGGAACGTCGACGGGCGGCGATGGGGCGCGCGGCGGTAACCCGATCGCGGCGGCCAACTCGTCTCGCTCGGCCAGTTGAGCGGCCGTCGGCTCGCCCGCCATTCGTTGGCCGAGTCGCGTTCGGGCTCGATCGATCATGGTCGAGAACGCGCGCAGCTCTTCGGCCTCTCGCCCCGGCGTGGTTTCCAAGCGATCGGCCGAGACAGAGCCGTCGGCTCCGATGCGCAAGCCCTCCACGATGAGCTTTCGGATCGAATCCGCGTCAATGCGGTCAGGGTCAAAATGCGCGGCCAAGCGTTTCGCCTCCTCAACGATCGGAATCATTCTTGCCGACAGATGGTAAGCCAAGAGGCGGGCGGCCGTCGGGCTTTTCGTGCCAAGCGAGCGCTTGATTTCTCTTTGGCCGAGGACCGCCCGAAGGGAGGCGGGAAGGACGAGGCGAAACGAATAGACGCCGTGTCGAGAACGGCGAAGGTGCGACGCAAGGCGCATGGGCTCACTCAATAAAGAGTGGACCACCGCTTTGGACCCCCGGGCGCGCCCGGAAATGAAAAAAGCCCTGACAAGTCAGGGCTTTCGTGATGCTGGTGGCGAATCAGGGATTCGAACCCCGGACCTGCGGATTATGATTCCGTCGCTCTAACCGACTGAGCTAATTCGCCGAAAGAAGCGAGATTATGGCGATAGGTGAAACCGCTGTCAACCCCTGCCGCTCGTTTTATTCAAGCGGCAGGAAAGCGCCAGGAAAGCACCATCGTCATCAATCTTCGTCATAGACATTCGTCTTGCGCGTGTCCTTGACGAACAACATGCCGATCACGAACGTCGCCAGCGCAATCACAATCGGATACCACAAGCCCGAATAGATATCGCCTCTCGCGGCGACGATAGCGAAGGCCGTCGCCGGAAGAAATCCACCGAACCAGCCATTGCCGATGTGGTACGGCAGCGACATCGACGTGTAGCGAATCCGCGCCGGGAACATCTCGACCAGCATTGCCGCGATCGGGCCGTAGACCATCGTCACGAAGATCACGAGGATGGTCAGAACGACGATCGCCATCGGCCAGTTGATGAGCGCCGGATCGGCCTTCGCCGGGTAGCCCGCGCTCTTCAACGTGCCAGCAAGCGTCTTGTCGAAGGCCGCGCCTTGCGCCTTCGCGTCGGCCGCTTTGCCGTCGTAGGTGTTCACCACCGTTTCGCCGACCTTGATCTGCGCGAGCGTGCCCGCCGGTGCCGCGACGTTTTCGTAGTTGAGACCGGCCTTGGACAGCGCGCTCTTCGCGATATCGCACGACGACGTGAACTTCGACGTGCCCACCGGATTGAACTGGAACGAGCACTCGTCCGGATTCGAGATCACGACAATCGGCGACTTCTGCGTGGCGGCTTCGAGCGTCGGGTTGGTGTAGTGCGCGAGCGCCTTGAAGAGCGGGAAGAAGCTCAACGCGGCGATCAGGCAGCCCGCCATGATGATCGGCTTGCGGCCGATCCGGTCCGACAGCGACCCGAAGAACACGAAGAACGGCGTGCCGATCAAAAGCGCCACCGCGACCATGATATTCGCGCTGGTGCCATCGACCTTGAGGGTTTGCGTGAGGAAGAAGAGCGAGTAGAACTGCCCCGTGTACCACACGACCGCCTGACCCGCCGTCAAACCGAACAGCGCCAGCAACACGATCTTCAGGTTCTTCCATTCGCCGAACGCTTCGGTCAGCGGCGCCTTCGAAGTCTTGCCTTCGGACTTGATGCGCTCGAACACCGGCGATTCATGCAGCTTCATGCGAATCCACACCGACACCGCGAGCAGCAGGATCGATACGAGAAACGGAATACGCCAGCCCCAGGCACCGAACTGTTCTTCGCCAACCATCGTGCGTACCGCCAGAATCACGATCAGCGAAATGAAAAGGCCAAGCGTCGCCGTGGTCTGGATCCACGCGGTCCATGCGCCGCGCTTGTTGGCCGGTGCGTGCTCCGCGACGTAGGTCGCCGCGCCGCCGTACTCGCCGCCGAGCGCGAGGCCCTGCAGCAAGCGCATCGCGATGAAGATGACCGGCGCCGCAATGCCTATGGTCGCGTAGCCGGGCAGGAAGCCGATCAGAAACGTCGACAAACCCATGATGACGATGGTCACGAGGAAAGTGTATTTGCGCCCGACCATATCGCCGAGCCGCCCGAACACGATCGCGCCGAACGGACGCACCGCGAAACCCGCCGCGAAGCCGAGCAGCGTGAAGATGAAGCCAGCGGTCGGATTGACGCCCGAGAAGAACGTCTTGCTGATGTAGATGGCAAGCGAGCCCGCCAGATAAAAGTCGTACCACTCGAACACCGTGCCGAGCGACGAAGCGAAGATGACCTTCCTTTCCTCGCTCGTCATCGGTGCGTGGGAAATGCGCCCCTCAACCGTAGCCATGAATCGTCTCCTGTTTTGAATTCGCGTACGTGTCGGAAACGCCCGAGGCGCTCCGGTGCAACGATTATTGGAACGAAAACTTACGGCGTTCTGACTCGCTCGGATGCGTGTCGAATCGGCGCATAAAGTACATCTTCGGCTAACCATCTGCTATTTTCTTTTTATCTCGCTCATTCTTGCGTCAATGCGCGTTTTATGTTGTTTGTCGAGGTGTTGGGCGCTGGGCGGGCTCAGGGTTTGTCCCGCATAGGAAAAACCCGCTGTAAGCTCACGCGAACCAGCGTTCCAGCCAGTCGCGGCGCTTCCTGATACACATGATCTTCGATGACGAGCGTGCCGCCGTGCATCGCCGTGATCTCCTTGACGATGGCGAGACCGAGGCCGCTGCCGTCGCCCTCGCGTCCGAGAATGCGATAGAAACGCTCGAGCACGCGCTCGCGTTCGGCGCTCGGAATGCCAAGTCCGGTGTCTTCCACTTCGAGATGAACGTGATCGAGATCGTGCTCGCCGGTCCGCACGCGCACGGTCACGCGTCCGTTCGGAGGCGTGTAGCGGATGGCGTTATCGATCAGATTCGACAGCAATTCACGCAGCATCACCGCGTTGCCCTCTACTTCGACGGGATACGCGGGCTCCTCGTAACCGATATCGATACCCTTCGCGAGCGCCGCCTGCACCCAGTCGCGCACGGCGAGCCGCGCGAGATCGGTCAGTTCGACGTGCGAGAAAATCTGCCCCGTCGCGCGATTTTCCGCGCGCGCCAACGCGAGCAATTGCGTGACGAGCCGCGCCGCGTGCTCGGAACTCGTGGCGATCTGTTCGAGCGAGCGCTGCACTTCCGTCGATACCTCTTGGCGCAACGCAAACTCCGCCTGCATGCGCAGGCCGGCGAGCGGCGTTTTCATCTGATGCGCGGCATCGGCGATAAAGCGCTTTTGAAACTCCATGTTCTGTTCGAGCCGCACGAGCAAATCGTTGAACGACGCCACGAGCGGCGCGATCTCGGGCGGCGCGCGGGCCGCTTCGAGCGGCGAGAGGTCGTCCGGACGCCGCGCGCGAATGTTCGACTGCAGCGCGTGCAGCGGCGCGAGCCCGCGCGAGAGGCCGAACCACACGAGCACGATGGCGAGCGGCAGGATCACGAACTGCGGCAGGATCACGCCTTTGATGATGTCGTTGGCGAGCTGGCTGCGTTTGTCCAGCGTCTCGGCGACCTGCACGAGCACCGGCTGCGTCTCGGCGGGATCGCGTCCCGGCGCGAGACCGGGCACATCGACCGTCGTATAGGCGACGCGAATGTCGTTGCCGCGCAGGGCGTCGTCGCGAAATTCGACGATGCCCGGCTGCGGACGATCGTCGTCATGCGGCAAGGGCATGTCACGGTCGCCGCCGACCAGTTCGCCGCGCGTGCCGAGCACTTGAAAGAACACGCTGTCGACGTTGTCGGCGCGCAGGAAATCGCGCGTGACATCGGGTAGACGCAGTTCGGCGACGCCGTTCACCGGCTGGATCTGGCGCGCGAGCATGTAGACGTCGGCTTCGAGCGCGCGGTCGAACGGACCGTTCGCAATCGACTTCGCGACCAGATACGTCACCGCGATGCTCATCGGCCAGAGCAGCAGAAGCGGCGCAAGCATCCAGTCGAGAATCTCGCCGAAGAGCGAGCGCGGATGCGTTTCGTTGTCGGGTTCGAGTTCGTCGGGAGGCGCGAACGGGTTGGCGTAGCGCGCGTCGCGCTTGGCGTCGGTGTCGCTTTCGGTGGCGGCGTGGTCGTGTCCGTGCCGGGCTTCGCTTGGTTCGGTGGAAACGGGCGACGCCATGCGCGGCTACTTGTATTGAGGGCTGGCGGGCAGGGAATCGCTCGCCGCGGGTTGGGCAACGGCGCCGTTGTCGACGGTGGCGACGGCTTTTTCCAGCGTGTAGCCGAGCCCGCGCACCGTGATGATGCGCGCGCCGCTCGCTTCGATTTTTTTGCGCAAGCGGTGCACGTACACCTCGATTGCGTTGTTGCTTACTTCTTCACCCCACTCGCACAGATGATTCACGAGCTGTTCCTTCGACACGAGCCGCCCGATGCGCTGGAGCAGCACTTCGAGCACGCCGAGTTCGCGCGCGGACAGGTCTACGACTTGCTCGCCGATATGCGCGACGCGTCCGACCTGGTCGAACGCCAGCGAACCATGCTTCACGACAGTCGGACCGCCACCCGCGCCGCGTCGCGTCAACGCTCGAACGCGCGCTTCGAGCTCGTTGAGCGCGAAGGGTTTGGCCATATAGTCATCGGCGCCGAGGTCGAGTCCCTTCACGCGTTCGTCGACACTGTCGGCCGCCGTCAGGATCAAAACCGGCATCTGCGAATTGCGTGCGCGCAGGCGGCGCAGCACCTCCAGACCGGGCATGAGCGGCAGGCCGAGATCGAGAATCAGGAGGTCGAAAGTTTGCAGCGAAAGGGCGGTATCTGCCTCGACGCCATGCTTCACATGGTCGACGGCGTATCCCGATTGGCGGAGTGATCGAATGAGACCGTCCGCGAGTATGCTGTCGTCTTCGGCAATGAGGATTCGCATCGTGTTGTGCGCCTTCGTGCGCGGCAAAGCGCAGTCATTGCCGACACCGCATTTCGCCCGGCGCGGCGGTCTCCAGGTGTTTTGCGGTTTTTGCGCGGTGCGCGCGGCGTGGAAAAAAGACTGCGTCGCGCGATCGGGCTTGCAAAAACTACTGTTTTTTTATACAGTGTCTGCGGGAGTGCTACAGACGGGCTCGAGTTCGTTTCGAGCTTGCCGGCACCCGCCTCAGACGCCGTTCATCATAGCAAAGGACGATTCATGGAAGAAAGCAAGAAAGGCCCGGCTGGCATGACTGCGGAGAAGGGCAAGGCATTGGCCGCCGCGCTCGCGCAGATCGAAAAGCAATTCGGCAAAGGGTCGATCATGCGGCTCGGCGCAGGCGAGGTGGTGGAAGACATTCAGGTGGTCTCGACAGGGTCGCTCGGTCTGGATATCGCGCTTGGCGTCGGCGGCTTGCCGCGCGGCCGTGTCGTGGAAATCTACGGGCCCGAGTCGTCGGGCAAGACCACGCTCACGCTGCAGGTGATCGCCGAGATGCAAAAGGTCGGCGGCACGGCGGCGTTTATCGACGCAGAACACGCGCTCGACGTGCAATACGCGCAGAAGCTCGGCGTGAATGCGCAGGAACTGCTGATCTCGCAACCGGACACGGGCGAGCAGGCACTGGAAATCGCGGATGCGCTGGTGCGCTCCGGCTCCATCGACATGATCGTCATCGACTCCGTCGCGGCGCTCGTGCCGAAGGCGGAAATCGAAGGCGAAATGGGCGACTCGCTGCCTGGTTTGCAAGCGCGCCTGATGTCGCAAGCGCTGCGCAAGCTGACTGGCACCATCAAGCGTACGAACTGCCTCGTCATCTTCATCAACCAGATCCGCATGAAGATCGGCGTGATGTTCGGCAACCCGGAAACCACCACGGGCGGCAACGCGCTGAAGTTCTATTCGTCGGTGCGCCTGGACATTCGCCGTATTGGTTCCATCAAGAAGAACGACGAAGTCATCGGCAACGAAACGCGCGTGAAGGTCGTGAAGAACAAGGTCTCGCCGCCGTTCCGCGAAGCCATTTTCGACATCCTTTATGGCGAAGGCATTTCGCGTCAGGGCGAGATCATCGACCTGGGCGTGCAGGCCAAGCTGGTAGACAAGGCGGGCGCCTGGTACAGCTATAACGGCGAGCGTATTGGTCAGGGCAAGGACAACGCGCGCGAATTCCTGCGCGAGAACCCGGACATCGCCCGCGAGATCGAGAACAAGATCCGCGAATCGCTCGGCGTGGCGGCAATGGCTGACGCCGTGGCGCCGGGCGCCACGGTGGCGGACGAGTGAGTTGTCGCTTAATCGTTACGTGGTCGTCGTCTCGTTGTTTAGATACTCACTTGGTCACTGACGATGTTGAAGCGCCGGTTCGGATCGAAGGCTGGCAGAACGGACGGAAGGTTCGGGCGGTCTGCTGGTTCTGATGATCCGAATGGCGCGAGTGATCCCCAGTCGCGTGACACTCAGTCGCGCGATTCGACGAAGGCGTTGCGTGGTGGCTGGCGGCGAGAGTTGCCGGTGAATGCGCGTGATGCTGCTGAGTTGGACGCAAGGGCGGCCGATGTTGATGCTGCTGCTGTCCGGGAAAGTGAGACACCGTCGTCCGAAGATCGCCGGGCGCGTCTGGAGCAAGCCCGCGCGTTGCTGATGCAGGCAGCGTCCATTCGTGAGGGCAACGCACCGTCGAGAAACGCAACCTCCAAGCCGGCAGTGGAAACGCCGACTCTGGCGACCAACCGTGCGCAGAACGCGTCACCCTTGGCAAGCCGGATTGCCAATCCAAACCAATCATCTGCAATCGACGCCTTCGAAGACGCCGATCCTTTCGAGCCCTTCGAGCAGTGCACGCCGGATGTAGGCGTCAACACAGCATCCGAATCGGTCTACAGCCGTTCAAGTCAACGCGCTCGCAAAACTTCCGCTGCCGAAGTCAAAGATTCCAAGCGTCCGCAACGTTCGCTTAAAGGACGCGCGCTTGCTTACCTGTCTCGTCGGGAATATAGCCGCGCGGAGTTATCGCGCAAGTTGCGACCCTACGTCGAAGAAGCCGATTCGCTCGAAACACTGCTCGATAGCCTCGAACGTGACGGCTGGCTCTCGAACGAGCGCTTTGTCGAAAGCGTCGTGCATCGAAGAGCGGCGCGCATGGGCGGCAGCCGGATCATCCACGAATTGAAGCGTCATGCAGTGGGAGAGACGCTCATCGGCGAAACTGCCGACAAACTCGCGCAGACCGAAACCGCGCGAGCGCAGTCCGTATGGGAGAGGAAGTACGGCGTCGTACCAGAAACGCCCGCGGAGCGTGCGAAGCAAGCGCGCTTTCTCGCGGCGCGCGGCTTTTCCATGAGCACGATCAGCAAGGTGTTGAAGGGAAGCGACGAAGACTGGACCGACGAAGTCATCGACGATTGATGGCGAACGCCGTCTAGTTTAGTGCGGGCGCATTCGAGCGCCATGTGATTGCCCGAGCGCCATGTGCATCTATTCGTGCTTTCACGTGCTGGACTCATGGCGAAGCCGCATTCCATCACGACGTGGTTCAAAACCATTCACACGCGAAGCGTTAGGTTAATTATTCCATGCTCCACGCGCTTGCCTCATCGTGCTGGCGGATTTCGACCTCTGAGTAATTTCAGGTTTTGCGCGCATGCAAAGAGGCCGGGCTCATGTTTCCACATCCGCGTGTTGAGCTTCTAGTCCACCAAAGTAAGAAGTGATTCCAAACGACCATGTGCATGCAAGCTCCGAGGCGGGAAGAAAATCCCGCACCGCGCCGAAGCGTTAATAAGCACAGGCTTTCAAGCTTTCCCCGCGCACGTTTCTGGTGCCTGAGTCATCCCCGGCTTGAAATACCCAATATGCTAAAATTCCACGGTTTTCCCGTTCCGGCTTTGGTCCAGCATGCCTCTTTCCCCGCCCGTTTCCCGACAATTGCGCCATCGTCGCGCGATTCGGATTGAAGCGTTCGAGCGAGATGACGGCCTATGGGACATCGAAGCCGTCCTAACCGACGAGAAGACGCGCGACTTTCAACTCGTGACGGGCGTGCGGCCCTACGGTCAGCCAATCCATGAACTCTGGCTACGCATTACCATCGACCGCGAACTCACTATCGTCGACGCAGAAGCGTCCTCGGAGTGGGCGCCTTATGCTGGTCTCTGCGCCGAGTCCAATCCCGCCTATCGCTCGCTCATCGGGCTCAATCTCCTCAAGAACTTTCGCCGCGAAGTCAATCAGCGTATTGGCGGCGCGGCTGCTTGCACGCATCTCACCGAGTTGTGCGCCGTCCTTCCGACTGTCGCCATCCAGGGATTCGCGGGTCAGGTCTGGAACACCGAATCGGGCAATCCGTTCGATTCGAAGGACGCAAAGGCAGCATCGGACACACCGCCGTTTCAACTCGGGCGCTGTCACGCATTGCGCTTCGACGGCCCCGCGGTCGAGGAGTACTATCCGCGCTGGTTCGAGCGCGCAGGCACAAACGACACCAAGCCGCGCGACACCTAGCGCGCACGCGGCGATCAGCATTCAAACAAGAATCGATGAAATCAGCGGTTCAGCAAATCGAAGTTCACTCCAACTCTCAGACTGAAGGAATCACGCATGAAGATTCACGAGTACCAGGGTAAGGAAATCCTGCGGAAATTCGGCGTCGCGGTCCCGCGCGGCAAACCCGTGTTCTCGGTGGATGATGCGGTCAAGGCCGCGGAAGAGCTGGGCGGCCCGGTATGGGTCGTCAAGGCGCAGATTCACGCTGGCGGCCGTGGTAAGGGCGGCGGCGTGAAGGTCGCGAAGTCGATCGATCAGGTCCGCGAATACGCGAACCAGATCCTCGGCATGCAGCTCGTCACGCACCAGACCGGTTCCGAGGGCCAGAAGGTGAACCGTCTTCTGATCGAAGAAGGCGCGGACATCAAGAAGGAACTTTACGTCGGCCTCGTGCTCGACCGCGTATCGCAGAAGGTCGTCGTGATGGCGTCGAGCGAAGGCGGCATGGACATCGAGGAAGTCGCGGAAAAGACGCCCGAGTTGCTGCACAAGCTGCCGGTCGATCCCGCCACGGGCTTGAAGGACGCCGAAGCGGACGACCTCGCCCGCAAGATCGGCATTCCAGACGCATCGTTGCCGCAAGCACGCACCATTCTGCAAGGTCTCTACAAGGCGTTCTACGAGACGGATGCATCGCTCGCGGAAATCAACCCGCTGATCCTGACCGGCGACGGCAAGGTCATCGCGCTCGACGCCAAATTCAACTTCGACGCGAACGCGCTCTTCCGTCACCCGGAAATCGTCGCGTATCGCGATCTCGACGAAGAAGATCCGGCTGAAGTCGAAGCGTCGAAGTTTGACCTCGCGTACATCTCGCTCGACGGCAACATCGGCTGTCTCGTGAACGGCGCGGGTCTGGCCATGGCCACGATGGACACCATCAAGCTGTTCGGCGGCGAGCCGGCCAACTTCCTGGACGTCGGCGGCGGCGCCACGACCGAGAAGGTAACCGAAGCCTTCAAGCTGATGCTCAAGAATCCGAACCTGAAGGCGATCCTCGTCAACATCTTCGGCGGCATCATGCGCTGCGACGTGATCGCGGAAGGCGTGATGGTCGCGTCGAAGGCCGTGGACCTGAAGGTGCCGCTCGTCGTGCGCATGAAGGGCACGAACGAAGACCTCGGCAAGAAGATGCTCGCGGACTCCGGTCTGCCTATCATCTCCGCCGACAGCATGGAAGAAGCCGCGCAGAAGGTCGTCGCGGCGGCCGAAGGCAAGTAAGCGCGCCCGCTTCCTAGTCTGACAAGAGCGTTCCACCAGACACGAATGGCGGCGCGGGCTTTCCATATGAGAAAGCGTCGCGACGCCAAACGAACAGAGGTCACTACATGTCGATTCTGATCAACAAAGACACGAAGGTCATCACGCAGGGCATCACCGGCAAGACCGGTCAGTTCCATACGCGCGCCTGCCGCGAATACGCGAACGGCCGCGAAGCGTACGTTGCGGGCGTGAACCCGAAGAAGGCCGGCGAAGATTTCGAAGGCATCCCCATCTACGCGAGCGTCAAGGAAGCGAAGGCCGAAACGGGCGCAACCGTATCGGTGATCTACGTTCCGCCCGCGGGCGCCGCCGCCGCGATCTGGGAAGCCGTCGAGGCCGATCTCGATCTCGCCATCTGCATCACGGAAGGCATTCCGGTTCGCGACATGCTGGAAATCAAGGACCGCATGCGCCGCGAAAATCGCAAGACGCTGCTGCTCGGACCGAACTGCCCCGGCACGATCACGCCGGACGAACTGAAGATCGGCATCATGCCGGGTCACATCCACCGCAAGGGTCGCATCGGCGTGGTATCGCGCTCGGGCACGCTGACGTATGAAGCAGTGGGTCAGTTGACGGCGCTGGGTCTTGGCCAGTCGTCGGCAGTCGGTATTGGCGGCGATCCGATCAACGGTCTCAAGCACATCGACGTGATGAAGATGTTCAACGACGATCCGGAAACGGACGCCGTCATCATGATCGGCGAGATCGGCGGTCCGGACGAAGCGAACGCCGCTTACTGGATCAAGGACAACATGAAGAAGCCGGTGGTTGGCTTCATCGCGGGCGTCACGGCGCCTCCGGGCAAGCGCATGGGTCACGCAGGCGCGCTGATCTCGGGCGGCGCGGACACGGCCGATGCCAAGCTCGAAATCATGGACGCGTGCGGCATCAAGGTCACGAAGAACCCGTCGGAAATGGGTCGTCTGTTGAAGTCGGTGATCTAAGTGGGTTTATCGGCAGAACGGCCTGGGGTTTGGTACTCTTACCGAATCCTTTCGTAACCGCCGAATAGAAAGCGAGGGAGCGTTGGCTTCCTCGCTTTTTTTATTACTACATGCTCGATTTTTTTGCGACGCTCCATTGGGGCGCGGTGCTTCAGATCATCGTCATCGACATTCTGCTCGGTGGCGACAACGCGGTCGTGATCGCGCTTGCCTGTCGCGGTTTGCCCGACGGCCAGCGCACGCGTGGCATCTTGCTGGGCACGCTCGGCGCCATCGTGCTGCGCGTCGTGCTGATCGCGTTCGCGGTGTTTCTGCTCGATATCCCGTTCCTCAAGTTCGTCGGCGGCATCCTGCTGCTGTGGATCGGCGTGAAGCTGATGCAGCCCGACCACGACGCGCACGAGATCAACGCGTCGGACAAGCTCTGGACAGCGGTCAAGACCATCGTCATCGCGGACGCCGTGATGAGCCTCGACAACGTCATCGCCATTGCGGGCGCGGCGGAGGCGGCGGACCCGCGGCATCGCTTCACGCTCGTCGTCTTCGGGCTGGTGGTGAGCATTCCGCTCATCGTGTGGGGCAGCACGCTGGTGCTGAAGCTGCTCGATCGCTTTCCGGTCATCGTGCTCTTCGGCGCGGCGTTGCTCGGGTGGATCGCGGGCGGCTTGATCATCGACGATCCCTTCATCGATCGATGGCCCGAGCTGAACACGGAGCTCGTCGGGTATATCGCGAGAGCGGTGGGCGCGATTTTCGTGGTCGCGGCGGGCGTGCTAATCAAGCGGCGCGCGCTCGCCAGTGGAAAACGGGCGCCGGGGTGAGGTTGTTCTATGCAGTGGGGTGATTGAGGCGCACTCCGCCGAATCGCGTTGACCGGAACGGCTCACACTGAGGCCTTTACCGAAAGACGCTCACCCCAGGCCCCCACGTTAGCCATTCGGCCGACTGTCACCGCTAAAGCTCCCTGAATAAGATCGAAGCGTCCAGATTGCATCATGCATCCGGGCGCTTTTTGTCCTTTTGGGAGTACCGATGACAACGATCACCTGCAACACGAATTCGCCGCGCGCCTGGCGCGCAATGCACGGCTGGCTGCGCTCTGCCGGCGACGCGGCGACGCGAGGCTTCACCCTGATCGAACTGATGATCGTGTTGGCGATCGTCGGCGTGGTGGCCGCGTATGCGATTCCCGCGTATCAGGATTATCTGGCGCGCAGCCGGGTGGGCGAGGGCTTGTCGCTCGCGGCATCGGCGCGGCTTGCCGTGGCCGAGAACGCGGCGAGCGCGGCCGATCTCGCAAGCGGATATGCCTCGCCGCCGGGCACGCGCAACGTCGACTCGATCCACATCGACAGCGACAACGGCCAGATCACGATTGCCTATTCGACGCGCGTCGCGCCAGCAGGATCGAACACGCTCGTGCTCGTGCCATCCACGCCCGACAACGCCGAGACTCCGACGGCCCGCGTGTCGCTTGCGCGCGGATCGGTGCAGGCAGGCACCTTGACGTGGGAATGCTTCGCGGGCGGCAAGGCGGCGTCGTCGTTGCCGGCGCCGGGCGCGGGACCGTCGCCCGCGGAGGCACCGAGCTTGCCCGCCAATCTCGCGCCGGCGGAATGCCGTGGCTGACGTGCATCGCTGACGACGGGCAGACGAGCGGTGCGTCGGCATCGCTCGTCTGCCATCGGCAAGAAGCGGTCAGGTGCGGGGATTTTTTGTTGGAAACGCGGGGATTTCGTCGCAAATCGGGCTGTGTACCGGACATGGGCAGCAAAGTTTTGTATAGTGCGCCGGTTGCCGACGTTCACAGCCCCTCATGCCTTCTCAATACGCGCGCTACCTTTGTTTTGCCGTTCTGTGCCTTGCGTTGACCTTGCCGTTTGGCGTCGTCAACCACACGTACCCGATTCCGACCTTCTACGCCGAATACAGCGCGCTGGCGCTTTACTTGGCGCTCGGGGCGACGGTCGCGCTGCTCGTGCGCGTGTCGGAGCCGCGCGTGTCGTTCGCCTCGCCGGTCGTTGCGCTCATGCCGCTTGCGTTCGGCGTGCTGCTCATCGCGCAGACGGTGTTGCTGCCGGTATCGCAGCCTTCGATGAACTGGCTCGGCGGCGCGTATCTGCTCGCCTCGTTCATCGCGGTGCATACCGGCTACGGGCTCGTGCGCGCGGGTTTGTCGGAGAAGGCGTTGCGCATCGGCGCGGCCGCGCTCATGGCGGGCGGTTCGTTCGCGGTCTTTTGCCAGATCGTGCAGTTGCTGCATCTGGAGGTGAAGTTCACGCCGTTTGTCGTCGCTTATAACGTGATGGCTGAGCGGCGGCCGTTCGGCAACATGGCGCAGGCGAATCACCTCGCAACGGTGATCGCCTTCGCGATGGCGGGCGCGCTGTACTTCGTGCAGACGCGGCGTTTGCCCGTTATCGTGTGGCTCGCGCTGACGGCGGTGTTTTCGCTAGGACATGCGCTGACCGTTTCGCGCGGACCCTGGTTGCAGATGGCGGTGATCGTCGTCGCCGGATTCTGGATGGCGTTCGTGCAGGGGCGGCCGGCAGCGGCGGAAGGTTTCGACGGACCCGGCCGCCGCGATCTTCGCGCGTGGCTCATGCCGGTGGTGCTCGCGCTCGTGTTCTTCGCGGTGAACGCGGCGGTGCGCTGGGCCAACGTGCGCTTCCACTTCGACCTCGCGCAATCGGCCGCCGAGCGCATGCAAGACGCCAATCAGATCGCGCCGCGCCTTGCGTTGTGGAAATACGGCTGGACGATGTTCCATACGCATCCCATCCTCGGCGTCGGCTGGGGCGAGTTTCCGCGCTATCAGTTCGACATGGTGCGCGAGCTGGGCGGCGTCGAGATCGCGAACAATGCGCATGACATCTTCATCGATTTGCTCGCGAAGACGGGCGCGCTGGGCCTCGGCATTCTGGTACTGGGGTTCGTCTTCTGGCTGATTCGCGTGCTGCGCGCGCCGCAGACGCCCGCGCGCATTTTCGGGCTTTCGCTGCTTGGCGTTCTGCTGATGCATGCGTTGGTTGAGTATCCGCAGCAATACATGTTCTTTTTGATGCCGGCGATGCTCGTGATCGGCTTGCTGGAGACGCGGCCGTTGCGGCTGGTGGCGAAGCCGTTGTCGTTCGGCGTGTACGTGGTGCTCGTGGTGGGCGGGCTGGCGGCGTTGTATCCGGTAATGCTCGACTATCATCGGGCCGAGGTGCTTTACTACGGATCGCGGCCGGCGGAGCAGTATCGGGACGATCCTTCGTTCCTCTTCACCGCGTGGGGCGAATACGGCGCGGCCACGCTCGTGCCGATCAACGCGCAGAACCTCGAAGAGAAGCTCGCGATGCATCGCAAGGCGATTGCGTTACTGCCGGGCGAGACGGTGTTGCGGCGATATGCGGTGTTGCAGGCGCTTGCTGGTCAGCGCGACGAAGCGCTGGACACGATGGCGAAGCTCAAGATTTTCGCGACCCAACTTCATGACTGGCCGAAGCAACTGGCGTCGGTTTATCAGCTCATCGATGAGACGGGGAAGCCGCTGGCTTCTTTCAAGGCGGATCTGGTGAAGTTGTATGGAGAGCCGGGGGTGGGGGGCGCCACTGCCGATGATGACGATGATGATGAGTGAGGTCGGCGTCGGCTCCGGGCGCGAGGACTACGTCGCCACCCAATCCCCCGACTTCCCGCCATGCTTCTCCAGCACCTTCACATTGTTGATGGTCATGCCGCGATCCACCGCCTTGCACATGTCGTAGATCGTCAGCAAGCCGATCTGCACGGCGGTGAGCGCTTCCATTTCCACGCCGGTGCGCCCGACCGTTTCCACACGCACTTCGCAGTGCACGCCAGGTAGCGTTTCGTCGATGCTGAAATCCACCGCCACGCGCGTCAGCGCAAGTGGATGACACAGCGGAATCAGGTCGGCCGTGCGCTTCGCGCCCTGAATAGCGGCGATGCGCGCCACGCCCAGCACGTCGCCTTTTTTCGCGCGGCCTTCGCGGATCAGCGCCAGCGTGCCATCGAGCATGGCGATGGAACCGCGCGCGACGGCGATGCGGCGTGTCTCGCCCTTGTCGCCGACATCGACCATGTGCGCCTCGCCGGCGGCATCGAAATGTGTGAGTCCGGACATAGCCTCTCCTTCGAACGGGCGCTCATCATACCAGCGCGATACGGCGTCTTCGGTCCGATTCAATCCACCGCCGAGCGCCGAACACTTGATACGATAAGCCTGTTTTCGTCATCAAGCTGACCGGCTCGCCGACGCCGGTTTCGCGCCATGAATTTGACACGTTCGAGCCGTGCGCTCATTTTCGTGCTGTGCCTGAGTCTCGCCATGCCGCCCGTTGCGTTGGCGCAGGTTGGTGCGTCCGTGGCTCGCGTGGATGATTCGGCGAAGGCGGGCGCAAGGGGCGCTGCAAAGGCGACCGCCGCGAACGTGACCGCCGCAAATGCGATTACCGCAAATGCGACCAACGCAAATGCGACCACCGCAAATGCGACCACCGCAAATGCGGCCAACGCAAATGCGATCGCCGCAAACGCGACCACCGCAAACGCGACCACCGCAATCGCGACCAACGCAAATGCGACCACCGCAAATGCGACCGCCGCAAACGCGACCAACGCAAACGCGACCACCGCAAACGCCGGCACCTCAAACGCGCCCACCGCCACCGCGCCCACCGCAAACGCGCCCACCACAACCGCGCCCACCGCAAACGCGCCCACCGCAAACGCGCCCACCGCAAACGCGCCCACCACAACCGCAACCGCAACCGCAACCGCAACCGCAACCGCAACCGCAACCGCAACCGCAACCGCAACCGCAACCGCAACGGCAACCACGCCCAAGGCAACCGCGACCACCACCACCGTCCTCGCCTCACCCCCCGCCAACCTGGCCGACGGCGTCTTCGGCGTCTACGGCGGCGCCGAAAGCCGCTTCGCCAATCGGCCTGGTGAAATGAGCGGCCTGCGTGCGCCCTTGTCCTCGGTGCAGCTTCCCGATCTCGGCGATGGCTCCGGCGGCACGCTTTCACCGCAAGCCGAACGCACGCTCGGCGAACGGATGATGCGCGAAGTCCGCGCCGACCCCGACTATCTCGACGACTGGCTGATGCGCGATTACCTCGATTCCATCGCCACCAAGCTCTCCGCCGCCGCCGCGACGCAGTACCTCGGTGGCTATCGGCCGGACTTCGACCTGTTCGCCGTGCGCGATCCGCAAATCAACGCGTTCTCGATGCCCGGCGGTTTCATCGGCGTGAACACGGGGCTGATTTCCGCGACGCAGACCGAGTCGGAACTGGCGTCGGTCATCGGTCATGAGATGGGGCACGTGCTGCAGCGGCACATCGCGCGCATGATCGGCGCGCAGAAAAAGAGCGGCTATGCCGCGCTCGCTGCCATGCTCGCCGGCTTGCTCGCTGGCGTGATGGCGCGCAGCGGCGATCTCGGCATGGGTATCGCGATGGGCGGGCAGGCGTTCGCCGTCGACAATCAGCTCAAATTTTCGCGCGCGGCGGAACACGAAGCGGACCGCGTCGGCTTTCAGATGCTCGCCGCCGCCGGCTACGATCCCTACGCGATGACCGCGTTTTTCGCGCGTCTGGACCGCCTGACGATGTCCGACAACGGCGTGCCGCCTTATGCGCGCACGCATCCGCTGACCGTCGAGCGCATCGCCGATATGGAGGATCGTGCGCGGCGCGTGCCGTATCGCCAGCCGCGTCAGTCGCCCGAATACGCGTTCGTGCGGGCGCGCGCGCGGGTGTTGCAGGTCAATTATGCGAGTGATTATCGCGAGGTCGCGAGCCGGCTGAAGACCGAGATCAGCGATCAGACCGCGCTCAATCCGGCGGCGAACTGGTATGGCGTCGCGCTCGCGCAGTCGCTGCTCGGCGATTACGACGCCGCCAACGATGCGCTCGCGAAGTCGCGCCGTCTGTTCGAAGGCGAGGAGGCGAATGCGGCGGTGGCATCGGCGCAGGCGCGGCAGGAGTTGAAGAGTATCGGCGGCGCGGATGCGGCTAGCGGCGCACGGGGTTTGAAGGCGCAGCGTGGGACGGCATCGTCGGCGAAGGCGGCTGCTTCCGTCGATGCCGGGTTGAATCTCGCTGCCGACGGCGTGAGATCCGCACAGACGAGGCATGCGCCTGCCGTCACCGATGCAAGGACGAATGGCGTCGCGTTATCGGAAGGCATGTCTTCGCTGCTCGGCAGTAGTGCGCACGATGTGCTGAGCTTTTCGGGGAGCGGCAATCGCGCGAGTAATCCGAACAATCCGCTCGACGTCAAGAGCGCGGCCAACACAGACGGCGCGACGCTGGCGAACGGCGGGAACGGCGGGAACGGCGGGAACGGCGGGAACGGCACGAACGGCGGGAACAATTCGCTCAACGTCAAGAACGCGGTCAACACAGGCGGCGCGACGCTGGCGAACGGCACGAGCAGCACTAACAACGCAAACAGCGCAAACAGCGCAAACAGCGCGAACAGCGCGAACAGCGCGAACAGCGCGAACAGCGCGAACAAGTCGCTCAACGTCAAGAACGCGGTCAGCACAGGCGGCGCGACGCTGGCGAACGGCACGAGCAGCACGAGCAGCACGAACAACGCAAACAACGCAAACAACGCAAACAACGCAAACAACGCAAACAGCGCGAACGGCGCGAACGGCGGGCACGGCACGAACAATTCGCTTAACGTCAAGAACGCGGTCAGCACAGGCGGCGCGACGCTGGCGAACGGCACGAGCAGCACGAACAACCCAAACAACCCAAACAACCCAAACGCAAAAGGCCTGAAAACCGCAAACGTCTCAACCGCAGAGAAAGATTCGTCGAGCCACCAAAACAACCCATCCGAGACGAATCGCGCGGGCGCTGCGACAACCACCGATGCGAACAGCAACTCCCGCCACACGACCGCATCCAACACCCCGACCTCGAAGAACACGATCCCGCTTCCGCCGGTCCATGTCACGAGCACCTCGATCCCGCGCCAGAGCCCACAACCCGCCGCGCCACCGCAGCCGCCAGCGCCTGCAACGCCCCGCAGCACGCCTAGCCTCGACGTGCTAGCCGCCGATATCGCCCGCCGCGCCGGCCGTAACGACGACGCCATCCGCCTCGCGGAAATAGCGCAGAAGCGCTGGCCGGACTCGCACGCGGCGATCGATATCCATCTGCAAGCCTTGCTGTCGGCGCACCGCTACGCCGATGCCCAATCGCTCGCGCGCCAGGAAACGCGCGCCGACCCGTTACGCCCCGACTGGTGGCTCTATCTCGCGCAGGCGAGCGCAGGCCTCAACGACCCGCTGAGCCAGCATCAGGCGATGGCCGAGAAATTCGCGCTCGACGGCGCATGGCCATCCGCGATTCGGCAGCTAAAGGAAGCGCGCGACCTGAAAACCGCGAGTTTCTACGATCTCTCGACGATCTCCGCGCGTTTGCGCGATTTCGAAACGCGCTACAAGGAGGAGCGCGAGGAGGAGAAAAACAGCTGAACGGCGGCGGGCTACGGGTAGCTCTAAGCGAGCGCCCGACCTTGGCCACGACCGTACACGATCCGTGCGCCGATAACCTCTAACCCTGCACGCCAATAGCCCGCGCAGCCGGACTCGCGACAAAGCCAAAACGCGCTCCGACATCCGTCCGTCTGATCGTCTGCAAGGGAAGATCAATGCCGCCGCGCCAATGAAACACGCCACCGTGCTCGGGCGAGGCAGCCTCATCCAGCGAAGCATGATCCGCCAGCACCTCCAGATCATGATCGTGCAAGGCGGCCACGCGAGCCGGCGAGGAAGCATCGGCGAACAACACACCGCCTTCATCGTCGATCCACGCCTGTTCCGGCTCGAACGCCGCGCCCGCCTGATCGGTCAGCTGCAACGAACCATCCGCCGATACATCGAGCCGCACGATCCACGGCGTATAAGCCAACTCCACATACACGCGCTGCGGACCGTTCTGGAAGAACCACTGACCCTCGTCGTCGCGCTCGTAATTGCGGTTGATGAAGCCGATCAGCGCCTCATGCCGGATGGGACTGCCGAGTTCGCCCGCGGCTTGCGCGGCATCGTCGCGCATGCGCCACTGGCCGCGTCGGTCGAGCAGAAGCCAGCCCGTGCAATGCGGCACGTTCGGCCATTTGGCAAGCGCCTGCCTGACGATGTCATCCATGAGCGACGAAGTTCTCCAAATAGCCGAACACACGCTGCGACAACCAGTCGATCCGCCCTGGAAACGGCCCCGTCATGAAGCCGACATGTCCGCCGTGGTTCGGCTGATCGAGCGTGACGCGCGACGACACTTCCGCCTGCGACGGCAACGCGAACTCGGGCAAGAACGGATCGTTACGCGCGTTGAGGATAAGCGCTGGCGCCGCGATGCGGTTCAGATGTGCGCGCGTGGTCGCGGTCGACCAATAGTGGTTGGTATCGCGAAAGCCGTGCAGCGGCGCGGTCACGACGTTGTCGAACTCGTACAGCGTGCGCGCGGCGAGTACGGCGTCGCGGTCGTAAAGGCCGGGAAACTGTCCGAGCTTCGCAAGCGCCTTGCGCTTGAGCGACTTCAAAAAGCTGCGTGTGTAGATCATGCCGAAGCCTTGCGAGATCGCTGCGCCGCCCGCGTGAACATCGAGCGGAGCGGAGATGGCGGCCGCCGCGCTGATGATCGACGAAGCCTCGGCGCCGCGGTCGCACAGCCAGTGCAGCAGCACATTGCCGCCCAGCGAGACGCCCGCCGCCACGATCGGCCCCGCGTGATTGGCGCGCAGGCGTCGCAGAATCCAGTCGACTTCGGCGCTGTCGGCGAGATGGTAAAACCGCGGCAGCAGATTGAGCGCTCCGCTACACGTGCGAAAGTGCGGCACGACGCCGTGCCAGCCGCGCGCTTGAGCGGCGGCCATCATCGTGCGGGCGTAGTGGGAGTCCGAACTGCCTTCGAGGCCGTGAAACAGCACGAAGAGCGGGGCGTCGGCGGGTGCTTCGTCGGCTACCCAGTCGAGATCGATGAAGTCGCCATCCGGCGTGGTCCAGCGTTCGCGCCGGTATTGCACCGCCGGCTTGCGCGCGAAGAGCGCCGGCACGATGGTCTGCGCGTGGCTCGTCGGCAGCCAGCGCGGCGCGTTGTAGAGCCAGTCCGCAACCGGCGCGCCGAGCGTTCGCCCGGCTGCCTGCACGCTTTCCTTAAGCGCCGCTGCGGGCCCCGTATCCACGAATGACGAATCGTGTTTCAACAAAGGATCGCGCTTCATGGCCACTCCCCGACATACGTCTTCTTAGTGCTGCTCTGCAACCGGGCCGCGTTTTTTAGTGCAGCGGCCCCTGACCGTGGCGCATCTTGACTGCGAACTGGCCGGCTGTTTCCATCGGCATCTCGCTCGCGTGAATGTGCGCGATTTTCCATTCGCCGCGTTCGTGGACCATCACATAAGTCGTGAACACCATGCGCGGCGCCACCGTTCCGGCTGGCTGATGCGCCTCCGCGATCGCATACACGACGGTGCCGAGACTGTCGTACACGCGGATATCGAGCGGCTCGATGGTCACCGCCTGCGCTTCGAACTGCTTGCCGATCCCGGCGCGGATGCTCGGCAGGCCATGCAGATGCGTGCCGTCCGCGCAGATGCACGTGGCGAATTCCTCGTCGATCCACAACGACATCACGCTGTCGATGCTGGCGTCCGCGACAGCCTGGTAATAAGCGTTGAGGGTGTCGGCTGCGGCTTCGAAGAGGCGGGCGAAACGTGGCATGGCTCGTGGGTCTCAGGCTTTCGTTACGGCGCGCGCCCGTAGTGCCGGACTAGCGCCGCATCGGTCATTGGTCAAAGCATGCCCCCGTTCGGAGGCATTCGCGTGTGAGCGCCCGCACACTTGGGTCGATGCCGTCGGAGAACCGCTAGCGGATGTCGCAGCGGATCAATCTTCGAGATATCAACGATGCGCGAGCAGCATGCCGCGCAAGTCGCCGAAAACCTGTTCGGCGGAAAGTTCGCGAAGGCAGTTCAGATGGCCGAGCGGACACTCGCGGGCAAAGCACGGACTGCATTCAAGATGCAGCCATTGTACCTTTGCGAGATCGGACAAGGGCGGCGTGTGGCGCGGGTCGGTCGAGCCGTACACCGCGACGAGCGGCCGTCGCATGGCCGCCGCGACGTGCATGAGGCCGGAATCGTTGGTGACCACCGCGCTCGCTCGCGCGATCAACGCGCATGCTTCGCCGAGCGATGTCTGGCCGCACAGGTTGCGCACATTCGGTGCGCGGGCGGCGATGGCATCGGCGACGGCGGAATCTTTATTCGATCCCAGCGCGATGATCCGCGCATACGGAAACGACTGCGCGACGAACTGCGCCAGCGACGCAAAATGCTCCGGCGGCCAGCGCTTGGCGGGACCATACTCCGCGCCGGGGCAAAACACGACGAGCGGCGTACGCGTATCGAGATTGAAGCGCGCCGACACACGCGCGGACTCGTTCGGATCGTTTTCCAGGCGCGGCACGGGCAGCGTTGGCGCGGGATTTTCGATGCCTTCGGGCTGCGGTTGCGCAAACTTGTCGACGAACGGCAGCTTCGCGCCCGGCGCATAAGCGAGCGCGGCGTAGTGCACGGTCATCGGCGGACGCTCGGTCTTCGGCGGATTGGCATGCCGCACGTTGAGCAGACCGTAACGGCTTTCGCCCTTGTAACCGATGCGCAGCCGGATGCCCGCCATCCAGGGCAGCAGCGCGGATTTCGCGGAATTGGGCAGCACGTAGGCGGCGTCGTAGCCGACATCGCGCAGGTCGCTCGCCAGTTGCCAGCGGCGCAGCAGTTGCAGCTTGCCGTGGGCGAGGTCGGTGGCGTAGACGTCGTGAATTTCCGGCATGCGTTCGAGCACGGGCGCGACCCACGAGGGCGCGACGGCATCGATCACGATGCGCGGATGCAGCTTTCTCAACAGCGTGAAAAGCGGCTGCGCCATGAGTGCGTCACCGATCCAGTTCGGTGCTATTACCAGCGCGCGGCGCATCAGTCGTTTTCCGATCTCAAAATATACGCGGCTCGCGGCTTATGGCGAGTCGTCGGTTGATGTGGGTGAGGGGCTTGAGCGCGCAATGTGTGATTGCGATTCGCGCATTGGACGAAGGCCGAAGCGGGCACGAGGCGTGGCTTCGGCCTTCCGTAAGAGGGCGGCTGCTCAATGCCCCTTGATGACTTCGCCGTCTTTCAGCTTGTAGCGCGTGCCGCAATACGGGCAACGCGCTTCGCCGTGCGTGATGTCGATAAACACGCGCGGATGCGTGCTCCAGCGCTGCATCTTCGGATTCGGACAGAACGCGGGCAGGTCCTTGGCCGACAGTTCAACCAGCGGCATTTCCTTCAGGTCGCTCATTGCAATCTCTTTTGAATGACTTGTGTTGCGTGCGGGGACACGGCGGGACGCTTGAAACCTCGCCCGCCGCAGCTTGCATTAAACCTTGGCGAGCCAGCTTGCGTACTTCTCGTTCTTGCCGCCGACCACGTCGAAGAATGCGCTTTGCAGCTTCTCCGTGACGGGACCGCGCGCGCCCGAGCCAATGGTGCGGTTGTCGAGTTCGCGAATGGGCGTGACTTCGGCGGCCGTGCCGGTGAAGAACGCTTCGTCGCAGGTGTAGACCTCGTCGCGCGTAATGCGCTTTTCGATCACCGGAATGCCGAAGTCGCGCGCCAGCGTGATGACCGTGTCGCGTGTGATGCCGTCGAGGCACGAAGCCAGGTCCGGCGTGTACAGCTTGCCGTTGTTGACGAGGAAGAAGTTCTCGCCGGAGCCTTCGGAGACATAGCCGTCCACGTCGAGCAGAAGGGCTTCGTCGTAGCCGTCGGTGATGGCTTCCTGATTCGCGAGGATGGAGTTCACGTACCAGCCGGAGGCCTTGGCGCGCACCATCGACACGTTGACGTGATGGCGCGTGAACGACGAGGTCTTGACGCGAATACCCTTCGCGATGCCGTCTTCGCCCAAATACGCGCCCCACGGCCACGCAGCAATGGCCACGTGAATGGTGTTGCCCTTGGCCGACACGCCGAGCTTTTCCGAGCCGACCCAGATGATCGGGCGGATATAGCAGGATTCGAGCTTGTTCTCGCGCACGACTTCGAGCTGCGCGGCTTCGATGGTGGCCTGGTCGAACGGCACTTCCATCTGAAAGATCTTGGCCGAATTGAAGAGACGCTTGGTGTGTTCCTTCAGGCGGAAAATGGCCGTGCCTTGTGACGTCTTGTATGCGCGCACGCCTTCGAACACGCCCATGCCGTAGTGCAAGGTATGGGTCAGAACGTGGATATTGGCGTCACGCCAGTCGACCAGCTTGCCATCCATCCAGATCTTGCCGTCGCGGTCGGCCATTGACATACGGTTCTCCTAGCTGTCTCGTTCAGTGAATGCGGGGCTTGGCGCCTTAGTTCGGCATGAGTGCGGCGCTGGCCGAAAGGCGGCGAAAGACCGTTATTTTAGCGTGATTTCGCGACGGAACCGATCTCGAAGCGGCTTTCACGACGCTATAATTTTCCTTTCGCCGCCAAGTTGCCGGCAAAGTTTCCTTTCGTCGCGGTATTGCGCGCGGATTACGCGCGGGATCGAAACCAGCGTGGAGCCAGCGCCCGGCGCATCGGTTGGAAGCGGCCAAATACGCGTCATCATGGATTGGCCGCTAAAAGCATCCGGTGCTATCGGTTAAAATGCTGGTCTTTCCTGTTGCATCAAGCGAGGTCGAGAGTGTGTCCGGCAGTCACCGCGCAACGGTTCCCAAGCTCACCGCCTCAACGGAGCGCGCCCGGCATGTGCTTGTATCTAAGCGCCGCCGCCTGTCTGTTCCTTCGATCTCCTGCTTTCCCGGTTCCTCGTATTGCCTGTTTTGCCCGCGCGTTCGGCCCGCTCGCGCGGCCTTCGCCTCCGGCATGATCCGCGTGTCGTTGCCACGGCTCCAAGAAGTCCTCGAAGTCACGCGGCCACCCCACGAACCGGCCGGCACAAGCCGGTCTTCCTCGCCCGAACCGCTTTTCTACCTACGTTGACTCCCATGACGAAAGTATTGCGTTTCACCGACCTCATCTCCGAAGGCAAAGTCTCCGGCAAGCGTGTGTTCATCCGCGCGGATCTGAACGTGCCGCAAGACGATGCCGGCAACATCACCGAAGACACGCGCGTGCGCGCCTCGGTGCCGGCCATCGAGGCCGCGCTCGATGCAGGCGCTGCCGTAATGGTCACGTCCCATCTGGGCCGCCCGACCGAAGGCCAGTTCAAGCCGGAAGACTCGCTCGCGCCCGTCGCGAAGCGTCTGTCCGAATTGCTCGGCCGCGACGTGCCGCTCGTCGCGAACTGGGTCGATGGCGTCGAGGTTCAGCCGGGCAACGTCGTGCTGCTCGAAAATTGCCGCTGCAACAAGGGCGAGAAGAAGAACGACGACGGCCTCGCGCAAAAGCTCGCGAAACTCTGCGACATCTATGTGAACGACGCCTTCGGCACCGCACATCGCGCGGAAGCAACCACGCACGGCGTCGCGAAGTACGCGCCGGTCGCGTGCGCGGGCCCGCTGCTCGCCGCCGAACTCGATGCGCTCGGCAAGGCGCTCGGCAACCCGAAGCGTCCGCTCGTCGCCATCGTCGCCGGGTCGAAGGTTTCGACCAAGCTGACCATTCTGAAGTCGCTGGCGGAGAAGGTGGATCAACTGATCGTCGGCGGCGGTATCGCCAACACGTTCATGCTGGCCTCGGGCCTGAAAATCGGCAAGTCGCTCGCCGAAGCCGATCTCGTCGACGAAGCGAAGGAAATCATCGATCAGGCGCGCACGCGCGGCGCATCCGTGCCTATTCCGAGCGATGTCGTCACCGCGAAGGAATTCGCCGCGACCGCGAAAGCCGAAACCAAGCCCGTCGCGGATGTGTCCGACGACGACCTGATCCTCGATATTGGTCCGGACACCGCGAAGGCGCTCGCCGCGCAACTGGAAACGGCGGGCACGATCGTATGGAACGGCCCCGTCGGCGTGTTCGAGTTCGACCAGTTCGGCAACGGCACGAAGACGCTGGCGCAGGCCATTGCGAGTTCGTCGGCATTCTCCATCGCGGGCGGCGGCGACACGCTCGCGGCCATCGCGAAGTACAACATTTACGACAAGGTGAGCTACATCTCGACCGGCGGCGGCGCGTTCCTCGAATTCCTGGAAGGCAAGACGCTGCCCGCGGTCGAAGTGCTCGAGTCGCGGGCTTAAGGTCTTGACGACCCGAGGAAATCCGGCGAAGGCAGGCAAGAAGGGCGCGCAGGAAGCCGGCGGCGCGCAAAAAGACGGAATCAGAAATGTAGTGGCGGGCGGGGCATCGGGCGACGAGCTCGACGCCGCCGCGCTCGCGGCGCGGGCCATTGCCGAAGCGGCTCAGAACACCGAGCCGTCGTCCGGCGAAGCCCGCGCGCAGAATCAGCAACCGAGGCAGAACGAAGACGCGGCATCGCCGGCACCAACGGCGGCGCCCGTCATCATCGGCGGCTTGCCCGCTCATGCAATCAAGCAAATCGATAAAGCGACGCCGGCACGATCCGGCGCGCGCGCGCAACCGGTGAGCAACACCTCACCGTCGGCGCAACGTGCTCGCAGCGTCACGGGCGGTCCTACAGAGACGAGGAATTCCATGCATCGCGCTACCAAAATTGTTGCCACCATCGGTCCGGCATCGAGCAGTCCCGAGATCCTGCTGCAGATGATGCAAGCGGGGCTCGACGTCGTTCGCTTCAACTTTTCGCACGGCACCGCCGACGATCATCGCCAGCGCGCCGAATGGGTGCGCGAGGCCGCGCGCCAGACGGGCCGCGAAGTCGCCATCATGGCCGACCTGCAAGGCCCAAAAATTCGCGTCGGCAAGTTCGAGAACAACAAGACGATGCTCGTCGCGGGCAACAGTTTCGTGCTCGACGCCAATTGCGAACTCGGCAACAACGAGCGCTGCGGACTCGACTACAAAGACCTGCCGCGCGATTTGCGCGCCGGCGACGTGCTCCTGCTGAACGACGGCCTGATTGTCCTCGACGTCACGCGCGTGATCGGCGAAGAGATTCACACGGTCGTGAAGGTCGGCGGCGAGTTGTCGAACAACAAGGGCATCAACCGGCAGGGCGGCGGACTCACGGCGCCGGCGCTGACCGAGAAGGACATGGAGGACATCAAGACGGCGATGTCGCTCGGCGCGGATTTCGTCGCGGTGTCGTTCCCGAAAAACGCGACGGACATGGAAATGGCGCGTCAACTCGCGAACATCGCGGGCGCGCCTTACGGCATCAAGCCGAAGATGATCGCGAAGATCGAGCGCGCCGAAGCCATTCCGGCGCTGCAAGGCATTCTGGATGCGTCGGACGGCATCATGGTCGCGCGCGGCGATCTCGCGGTGGAGGTGGGCAACGCGGCCGTGCCCGCGCTGCAAAAGCGCATGATCCGCATGGGGCGCGAGTCGAACAAGCTCGTCATCACCGCCACGCAGATGATGGAATCCATGATCCACGCGCCCGTGCCGACCCGCGCGGAAGTGTCGGACGTGGCCAACGCCGTGCTCGACGGCACTGACGCCGTGATGCTTTCGGCCGAAACCGCGGCGGGCAAGTATCCGGTGACGACCATCGAGACGATGGCCGCCATCTGCGTCGAAGCCGAGAAGTCGGAAGAGTCGCAACTGGACCGCGATTTCCTCGACCGCACGTTCACGCGCATCGACCAGTCCATCGCCATGGGCGCGCTGTTTACGGCGTTCCATCTCGGCGCAAAGGCGGTCGTGGCGCTGACCGAATCCGGTTCGACCGCGCTGTGGATGTCGCGTCACTGGACGCATGTGCCGATCTTCGCGCTAACGCCACGCGTGGCGAGCGAGCGCACGATGTCGCTGTATCGCAATGTCACGCCGTTGCATCTCGATACCAACATGGACCGCGACGACGCGCTCAATCAGGCGCTGGAAGTGGTCGTGTCGAAGGGATACGCGGCGCGCGGCGACATGGTCGTGCTCACCGTCGGTGAGCCGATGGGCGCGGCGGGCGGCACCAACACGCTGAAGATCGTGCGCGTCGGCGATCATTTCTGAGCGCGCGCAAGCAAAAAAACGCTTTCGGATGAGCGCGAATTCAGCCTGATCCGAGCCAGGCGTTATTTGTAAAGTAAAATCAACGGGTTCCGGCGACGGGACCCGTTCCCATTTCTTTTTCGCCGCTCATGGCAACCTGAGCGGCGGTCAACATTTCTCCGTACCTCTTCGGACCATGACGATGTCCACGCTATACGAATCCACGATCAAATCGCTGCCGCTGCTCGGCCGCGGCAAGGTTCGCGACAACTATGCCGTCGGTCAGGACAAGCTCCTGATCGTTACGACCGACCGCCTCTCCGCATTCGACGTCGTCATGGGCGAGCCGATTCCGAACAAGGGCCGAGTGCTCAATCAGATGGCCGACTTCTGGTTCGAGAAGCTCGGTCATATCGTGCCGAATCACAATACGGGTATCGATCCGGCGAGCGTCGTCGCGCCGGACGAGGTGGCGCAGGTGACGGGCCGCGCGGTCGTGGTGAAGCGGCTCGAACCGATTTTGGTGGAAGCGGTCGTGCGCGGCTATCTCGCGGGCAGCGGCTGGAAGGACTATCAAGCGACGGGCGCGGTCTGCGGCGTGGAATTGCCGCCCGGCCTGCAAAACGCGCAGAAGTTGCCCGAGCCCATTTTCACGCCCGCCGCGAAGGCCGAAATGGGCCATCACGACGAGAACATCACGTACGACGACATGGAACGGCGCATCGGCACCGAACTGTCGGCCACCATCCGCCGCATTTCCATTCAGTTGTACAAGGAAGCCGCCGAGTATGCGGCGACGCGCGGCATCATCATCGCGGATACCAAGTTCGAGTTCGGCCTCGACAACAAGGGCGAGCTGTTTCTGATGGACGAAGTGCTCACCGCCGACTCCTCGCGCTTCTGGCCGGCCGACGGCTATCAGGTCGGCACGAACCCGCCGTCGTTCGACAAGCAGTTCGTGCGCGACTGGCTCGAAACGCAGCCGTGGAAGAAGGAACCGCCCGCGCCGAAGCTGCCCGACGAAGTCGTCGCCAAGACCGCCGAGAAGTATCAGGAAGCGTTGCAGCGCCTGACCGGGCAGACGCTCGCATAACACCCGTATCGCGCGCGGTCATTTGGAAGAGATGACGGCGCGCCCGAACCAACGCCCAAGGAAAGCAGCTAAATGAGCGAAGTACAGACCGGAGCGCATTCGCACGATGCGCCGCTCGTCGGCGTGTTGATGGGTTCCAGCTCCGACTGGGACGTCATGAAGCACGCCGTCGCGATCTTGCAGGAATTCGGCGTGCCTTATGAAGCGAAGGTGGTGTCCGCGCATCGCATGCCGGACGAGATGTTCGGTTATGCCGAAAGCGCGCGCGCGCGCGGCGTGCAGGCGATCATCGCGGGCGCGGGCGGCGCGGCGCATCTGCCGGGCATGCTGGCCGCCAAGACCACGGTGCCGGTGCTCGGCGTGCCGGTGGCGAGCAAGTATCTGAAGGGCGTGGATTCGCTGCATTCCATCGTGCAGATGCCCAAGGGCGTGCCGGTCGCGACCTTCGCCATCGGCGAGGCGGGCGCGGCGAACGCGGCGCTCTTCGCGGTGTCCATTCTGAGCGTGACCAATGCGCGTTACGCCGAAGCGCTGGCCGCGTTCCGTGTGAAGCAGAACCAGGCCGCGCGCGATATGGCGCTGCCTCCGCTCTGAAGCGTTGAAACGTCGAAGCTTTGAAGTGCGATGCCGCGCGCCCAGTTGCGCGGCGTCTGGAAATCAAACCAGCAAATCAGTCCCGGCAAGCCCCAGCCCACGATGAACCCAAACAAATCCCCGAACTCACCCATCCTGCCCGGCGCGTGGCTCGGCATGGTCGGCGGCGGCCAGCTCGGCCGCATGTTCTGCTTTGCCGCGCAGTCGATGGGCTACCGCGTCGCCGTGCTCGATCCTGACCAGACGAGTCCGGCGGGCGCGGTCGCTGATCGTCACATCCGCGCCGGTTACGAAGACAAGGCCGCGCTCACCGAACTCGGCCGCTTGTGCGCGGCGGTTTCCACCGAGTTCGAGAATGTGCCGTCGGCAAGTCTCGAATTCCTCGCTTCGTGCACGTTCGTGAGCCCGGCGGCGAGTTGCGTGGCAATTGCGCAGGATCGCGTTGCGGAAAAGCGGTTCATCGCCGAGGCGGGCGTGCCGGTCGCGCCGCACGTGGTGATTGAATCGCCGGAAGCGCTCGCGGCGTTGTCGGACGAGAAGATCGCGGCAGTGCTGCCCGGCATTCTCAAGACCGCGCGCCTTGGCTATGACGGCAAGGGACAGGTGAGCGTGCGCAACGTGCAGGAAGTGCGGAACGCGTATGGCTCGCTTTCGGGCGTGCCGTGCGTGCTCGAAAAACGCATGCCGTTGAAGTACGAAGTGTCCGTGCTGATCGCGCGTGGCGGCGACGGCAAGTCGGCCGTGTTCCCGCTTGCGCAGAATTCGCATGTCGGCGGCATTCTGGCAAAGACCGTCGTGCCTGCGCCCGATGCGCCCGCCGCGCTCGTCGCGCAAGCGCAGGATTCGGCGTTGACCATCGCGGCAAAGCTGGGCTATGTCGGCGTGTTGTGCGTCGAATTCTTCGTGCTGGAAGACGGAACCCTCATCGCCAATGAAATGGCGCCGCGTCCGCACAATTCCGGCCATTACACGGTCGATGCCTGCGCCACGAGCCAGTTCGAACAGCAAGTCCGCGCGATGACCGGCATGCCGCTCGGCGATACGCGCCAGCATTCACCAGCTGCAATGCTGAATCTGCTTGGCGATATCTGGTTTAACGGCGACAAGCAACGTGCTCCCGCCTGGACCGACGTCGTGGCAATGCCGGCTGCGCGCCTGCATCTGTACGGCAAGGAAGAAGCGCGCCATGGCCGCAAGATGGGCCACATCAACTTCACGGCGGCGACGCTGGAAGAGGCGCGCACGGCGGCGCGCGACTGTGCGCGCATGTTGCATATCGCGCTCGATTGAAAGACTTGAAGCAGTAAGGCAATGACCATCATCCATCCGAGCGCCGCGCAGATCGACGAAGCAGCGGCCCTGCTCGACGCAGGCGAACTCGTCGCGTTTCCGACTGAAACGGTCTACGGCCTCGGCGGCGATGCCGAGAATCCCGAAGCCATCGCGCGCATCTATGCCGCGAAGGGCAGGCCGGCAAATCATCCGGTGATCGTGCATCTCGCGCCCGAAGCCGATCCAGGCTATTGGGTAAGCGCGTTGCCGGCGGATGCACAAAAGCTCATCGACGCCTTCTGGCCCGGACCCTTGACGCTCATCCTCAAGCGCGCGGAGCATATTCCGGCGGCGGTGAGCGGCGGGCAGGATTCGGTGGGCATTCGTTGCCCGTCGCATCCGGTGGCGCAGCGGCTGTTGTCGGCCTTTCACGTTTTACGCAGCGGAACGGGCAAGCAAGGCGGCGTGGCGGGGCCTTCGGCGAATCGCTTTGGACACGTAAGTCCGACGAGCGCACAACATGTTCGCGATGAATTCGGCGCGAGCGTTCATGTGCTCGATGGCGGGACGGCGCAAGTGGGAATCGAATCGACGATTCTGGATTTATCGCGCGGCTTTCCCGCTTTGTTGCGGCCGGGACACGTGAGTCCGCTGCAGATCGCGGATGTGATCGGCGTCGCGCCGAGATTGCCGGATGGAACGGATGCCACCGCGCCGCGCGCCTCGGGCACGCTGAAGGCGCATTACGCGCCGAGGACGCCGCTCGCGTTGCTGCCTTTCGCGGCGATCGAACCGATCCTCGTTGCGGCCCGTGCCAATGCGCGTGACAAGAAAATCGCGCTGGTGGCGCGTGCGTCGAGCGCAGGCGATTGGGCGCGCGATTCCGGCGTGCACTTCGTGGCTGCACCTGAAGACCCGCAGAGTTACGCGCGGGAGTTGTATGGCTTGCTGCGGGCGCTGGATCGGGCGAATGTCGAACGCATTCTCATCGAGAAGCTGCCGGAATCGGTCGAGTGGATCGCGGTGAATGACCGGCTGGGAAGAGCGGCGGCGGCATTCGAAGGGGAAGGCGCTTAGCTCGCTCATGTTCGCTTCGACAGCGACGCGAAGGATTGTCCACGGCAAAAAGAAACCGCCCGGAAGACCATCTCCGGGCGGCTCGCCGACTTCCAATAAACCGGACTACTTACCCAACCCCGCCGCCGCGACCTTTTGCTCGGCTGTCTGCGCATACAGCGCATGCAGATGCGTCGTCGGGTGCACGGTGTCCGCGTACATATAAAGTTGATCCGCGTTGGCCACCGTGTAGTTCTGCGGCGAGCAGAAAAGCGAGGTGGCGAATGCTTGCGGATTCGGCTCGCCGAAAGCCGCTGCTGCCGCGGCCATCGCCTGCAGATTGCACGCCGTGCCGGTATTCGACACCGTGAATCCGAACTGCCCGAAGTTGGCCGTGATATTGGCGAGCGCCGGCACGATATCCAGATAAATCACCTTCGACATCAGGCCCGATTGCGTCAACGCGGCGGCAAGCGCCTGATTGAAGCCAAGCGATGCCTGCGTCAGCAGCGCCTTGACGGCCGCGTTGCTCATCATGCCCTGCGGCGTGGTGCCGATATCCGGTACGTTCGACACCAGCACGTGCGTCGCACCATGCTGCAGCACCGAGCCGATGACGCCCGCCAGATCGATCGCCGATTGCACGATGGCGGTGGTCGCCTGCGCTGGCGTCATCTGTCCTGCCTGCACGGCCGTGAGGTTGTACAGGATATCGTTCGCGCCGCCATTGACGATGACGAGCTGATTCGAATTGAAGCTCCCGTGCGACGCCAGATAGTTCGTCACCTGTTGCGCCACCGGCACCGTCAGCGCGCCCGTGTAATTGGCGGGATCGGTCGTCGCATGACTCACGCCGATAGGATTGGTCACGCGCGATCCGCCCTGCGCGTAGCCGAGCCCCGATTGCGCCTGGGGTGGCGTGCCGAAGCCACCGGTCATCGCGGGCGTGAGCGTGTCGCCGTAGTATTGCGCGACATCCTGAACCCACACCTGACCGGGATTCGTCGTGAAGCGGCCGCCGCCGAAGTTGGCCGCCGCCACCGGCGCGTAGGTGCCGACGTCGGAGAGGCTATCGCCGAAAGAGACGACTTGCAGTTTGACACCGCCCGGCGGCAACGAATTGTTGTTGTCGTCGCCACCGCCGCCGCACGCGGCAATCAGGGCGAAAGCGGCGCTCGCCGTGGCGATTCGGGCGTAGCGCACCAGGGCGGCGCGCGTCGAGAGTTGCTTCTTCATGGACCTCGTCTCCAATTTTCGGTGTTATCTGTTTGAATCCGCAGCGCGTGTGCCTTGTGTTGGCCCGCGTGTCTGTCTGCGTTTCGTCCGGCGTGCGCCTCGATACGCGCGTGCGCTCGAACGAATTGTGCATCACGAAGGTGGTCGAGTCATCCTTCCGTCATGCGTGCCCGACAGCGTACACGGCGCGCGTGCAGGCGCGGGCGGTCTTCGTAGAAGAAATCTTCGGTCCGCCTTGCCGGGCGCGGGTTTGGCTCAATTGCGTCGCGCCTGCCTCCTATGCTTGGCGCAACGCGCGTTCAGTCTTCGATGCCCGGCTTGCGCGCGCCTTCGTACACCCATTCGAGGAGCGCGTCGTGCGCGGCGCGCGCTGCCTCGGCGCGCGGATCGTTGATGAAGCTCACCACGACATAACTCTCGCCATTGGCCGCGCCGACGTAGCCCGCGATCGCCCGGACATCGCGCAAGGTGCCGGTCTTGATGTGCGCATTGCCGAACGCGCCCGCGTTGGTCAGGCGGTTGCGCATGGTGCCGTCCACGCCGGCAATGGGCAGCGATTCGACGAACACTTGCGCGACCGGACTCGCGTTCGCCGCTTGCAGAAGGTCGGCAAGGGAGAGCGCGGAGATGGTTTCGTCGCGCGAGAGTCCGGAGCCGTTGTCGAGCACGAGACCGGCCATTGGCAGGGCGCTTTTCTTGAGAAACGTCTGGATGGCCTGCGAGGATTTGGCGGTCGTCGCGGGCGGTTTCAGTTGCGCCGCGCCGATGGTCAGAAACAGATTTCGCGCCATCACGTTGTTACTGAACTTGTTGATGTCGCGCACGATATCCGACAGCACCGGGCTGCGATGCGTACCGACGAGCCGCGCCGACGAAGGCGTCGGGCCTTCGCGCGTGGCGCCCTGAAACGTGCCGCCCGCCTGCTTCCACAGCGCGAGGAAGCCGCCTGCGAAGAACGTCGAATGGTCGAGCGCGGCGACGTTGATGGTGCGCGAGCCGCAGCGCAACGGATAGTCGCCGATGAACGACGCCTGCACGAAGCCGCCCTGCGTCTGCGCCACGCTCGGCGATGCGGACGGCAACGTGCCCGCGCACGCGCCGCGCGTCACGCGCAATTCGTTGTCGATCTGCAGTTGCGCCAGTTGCGGCAATACGTCGATGGATACCTGCCCGTCCGGATTCGGCGTGAGCGTGAAGGTAAGCGACTTGAACGCGTAGAGCAACGGATCGGGACCGACGTTGTAGGGCGCGGCATCGTCGTTATCGAACGCGGGCAGATCGCGCGTGGAGGCGTCGAAATAGCGCTTGTCGAGCACGAGCGCGCCATCGATTCCCGTGATGCCGTTCTTGCGTATCTGATCGACGAGATCGATCAGTTCTTCCGGCACGAGCTTCGGGTCACCCGTGCCCTGAATGTAGAGATTGCCGTGCAGCACGCCTTGTGCGTCGACATCGCCATCGGCGTAGGCGGTGGTTTTCCAGCGATAGTCGGGGCCGAGCAGCGAGAGGCCCGAGTAAGTCGTGACGAGCTTCATCGTCGATGCGGGGAGCATCGGCCGGTCCGCGTTGATCGTCACGAGCGGCACGGGCGCGCCGATACGTTGCACGACTACGCTCATCGACGAAAGCGGGATGTGCGCGTGAGCGAGCGCCGCCATGACCGGTGCGGGCAGTGGCCCGGCGGGCACGCGTTCTCGTGCGGCGAGGGCTTTCTCGGCTCTGGACGCCTTGCCTGCGCGTTTTGCCTTCGCGCCGCCATGCGCCGCGCGCTCGGGCGCCTGCGCTTGCGATTCGGACTTCGAGCCGCCACGCGCTTGTGCTTCGGGCATGTGAGCGATGGCGGCAAAGCCGATTGCGGCGGCGAGTGCAAACGACGAACAGCGAGAAACGAGCGAGACAAGCGGCATGGGCGTGCTTTTGATGTTGTTAGGCGAAGCCCACACGGGCGAAAAGCTCATTGTAGACAAGCTGGCTTGCGAAAATCGTACGAATAGGGGTTTGTCGGCTGGCCAAGGGCGGCGAGCAAGCGCGCCCCTCGTCACATCGCGTGATTGAGCGTCATAGATTCCAGCACCCTGCAAGATCCATCACATCCACCCATTAAGCCTTGCTTAAGCCTGCCCGCGCCCGGCAAAGCTAGAATGGCTACGACTTTCAAAGCCGGTCTCCCCACCACGAAGACGAGATGCCATGCGAATCCTGCTAGTCGAAGATGACCGGATGATCGCCGAAGGTGTGCGCAAGGCGCTGCGCGCGGACGGCTTCGCGGTCGACTGGGTGCAGGACGGCGAGGCCGCGCTGACGGCCGTCGGCGGCGAGCCCTACGACCTGATGCTGCTAGACCTCGGCTTGCCCAAGCGCGATGGCATCGACGTTCTCAGGACGCTGCGCGCGCGTGCGAACGCATTGCCGGTGCTGATCGTGACGGCGCGGGACGCCATTGCCGATCGCGTGAAAGGACTCGATGCCGGCGCCGACGATTACCTCGTCAAGCCCTTCGATCTCGACGAACTCGGCGCACGCATGCGGGCGCTCATCCGTCGTCATGCGGGACGCGGCGAATCGCTCGTGCGTCATGGTCAACTCACGCTCGACCCGGTCGGGCATCAGGTGACGCTCGCGGGCGCGCCTGTCGCGCTCTCGGCGCGCGAATTCGCGTTGCTCGAAGCGTTGATGGCGCGTCCGGGCGCCGTGCTCTCGAAGAGTCAGCTCGAAGAGAAAATCTACGGCTGGGGTGAAGAAATCGGCAGCAATACGGTCGAGGTCTACATCCACTCGCTGCGCAAGAAGCTCGGCGCGGACCTCATTCGCAACGTGCGCGGCTTGGGCTACATGGTCGCGAAGGACGCCTGATGCGGTCCATCCGCCGGCAATTGCTCATCTGGCTGCTCGCGCTCGTGATTGTCGGCGTGGGCTTTGCCGGATGGCTCATCTACCGGCAGGCGCTCGCCGAAGCCAACGAACTCTTCGATTATCAATTGCAGCAGATCGCGGCGGCGCTGCCTTCGGAGCCGTTTTCGTCGGTGCTCACGTCGCGCAGCGAAAGCGACGAGGGCGTCGTCATCCAGATCTGGAATCGCAACGGCGTGCTGATGTACTACTCGCATCCGCGCGTGCCGCTCGCGCCGCACGCCGAACTCGGCTTCTCGACGGAAATGACGGCGCGCGGCGAGTGGCGCGTGTATAGCGCGATCGTCGGCGACAACGTCGTGCAACTTGCGCAGCCGCTTTCGATACGCAACCGCGTCGCGGCGGGCGTCGCGTGGCGCACGTTGTGGCCGCTGGTCCTGTTGCTGCCGCTGCTCGGGCTTGCGATCTGGGTGATCGTCGGACGCGGGCTTGCGCCCTTGCAGCGTGTGACGAGCGCGCTCGATACACGGCATCCCGAAGCACTCGATCCGCTTCCCAATCAACGCTTGCCGCAGGAAGTGCAGCCGGTCGTGCGGGCGCTGAACGCGCTGCTGGCGCGTTTGTCGACGGCGCTCGATACGCAAAAAGCCTTCGTCGCCGATGCCGCGCACGAGTTGCGCACGCCGCTTGCCGCCGTGCAGATTCAGGCGCAGCTCGTGGCGCGCGCGCAGGACGACGCATCGCGGCGCGAGGCGTTGCTCGATTTGCACGAAGGCATCGCGCGCGCCACGCGGCTCGCGGAGCAGTTGCTTGCGCTCGCGCGCTCGGAGCCGGACGGCAAGGGCGTGGCGACGAAAGTCGATCTGGCCGCGTTGCTCGAAACGTGCGTGCGCGGTTACGTGCTCGTGGCGCAGGAGCGCGGCGTGGACCTCGGCATCGAGGCAAGCGAGCCCGCCACCGTGACGGGCGACGCGGATTCATTGCGCGTGATGTTCAACAATCTCATCGATAACGCGACGAAATACACGCCGCGCGGCGGCCGCGTGGATGTCTGCTTAAAAATAAAAGATGGACATCCAGTCGTCGAAATCGCGGATTCCGGGCCGGGCATTCCAGAGAACGAACGAGAAAGAGTATTCGACCGGTTTTATCGCGTGGGCGAAAGCGTGGACCGCGCGCGTACGGATGTGGCGGGCAGCGGGCTTGGGCTTGCCATCGTGCGGCGGATTGCGGATCAGCATGGGGCGGCTGTTCACCTTGGAGCGTCCGTCGCAGGCGGACTTCGAGTCGTGGTCACGTTTTGAGTTTCACGCGCTGGTCCCTATCGGATCGTCATGCGCTGATGGGCGCATAGGGCGTTGGGCTGCGCTAGCAGGCCAAACAGCGTCCGCCTTTAGGCGCCGTCGTTGTTTAAAAAGAATTCCAAATTCCGATTCTTCTCCGGTTTGTTCAAACGCGATCGCCGGAATGAAGAACAACCAAGTTAGCGATTTGAAGGAAAGCTGTAATGCGGTAACACAGGATCTTTTCAAATCCACACAATTAATTACTCGTTTCAGACCTGATTTTCTATCGGTTAGACGTAAGTCTATTGACATCGGCAGACATTAGGAGCGCGCTTATGTCTCCTGACAACAAATTGCCGTAAATTTCGTCTCACTGCAGGCGAGCTAGTTTCGATTGATCGACGTGCTTCAAGGCAGTTAAATCAACGAGACCCCTAATGCTTGCAACTGTCAACGTCGGCTGCGCCTATTCGGTGACATTGCTCTCTTTGATTCGTTTTTAACTCGCGATCCTTTTTTGCTTTGAACGAATTCTCGTGCAAAGCAGTGTTTTATCGCATTCGATTTTTACTCTTAGGTTTATTCATGAACAAAGTTCTTCGTCCCTCGAAACTGCAATCGCGCCTGATCAAAAAAGTAATGCCCGCCGCTCTCGCTGCAGGCGCTGTTGCAATTGCATTGCCGATGACGGCGTCAGCTGTTACTGCACCATTGATCGTCAATGACATGGACTTTGGTACGCCTGATCCGGGCCAGTGTCAATTTCTGTCGGGTCAAGCCGTAACAACCGTTGGCATGGAAAATTGCGGCACGTCTGCCACTGCCGGTTACAACACAGTTACCCAAACGGGCTCAGTTTCGATCGCGAATGCTTCTATCTCTGTCGGGGGTTATCAGTTTATCAATGGCGCCGATTCTAATAACAACGCGCTGACCGTTTCGAAAACGGGCGCCAATATTCAACTCAACAATGGCAAGGTAACCAATCTTGCAGCTGGCACGGCGAATACGGATTCGGTGAATTTCGGGCAGTTGAAGAACACCGCACAAAGCACGGCAAAGGCGATTGGCGGCGGTTCTGCCCTGAATAGCGACGGCACGATTTCGGCTCCCAGCTTCGCGCTGACGAACGCAAACTCGATCAATGGTACGTCTGGCGCCGCTACCGACGTCGGCACGGCTTTCGGTACGGTCGATGCAGCGTTGGGCAAGCTCAACTCGAACGTGACGCAAAACACAGCCGACATCGCGAACCTCAACACCGGACTCACAAACGGCACACTCGGCTTGGTTCAGCAAGACCCGACGACACGCACTATCACCGTGGCAAAGTCCACGAACGGTACCGTTGTCGATATGACGGGCTCGCAGGGCGCTCGCACGGTCACGGGCGTTGCTCCTGGCGCCATTTCCGCATCGAGTCTAGATGCAATCAACGGCTCGCAGCTCTACGCTACGAACCAGAACGTGGCACAAAACACGTCCAACATTGCGCAGAACACGTCCGACATCGCGGCGCTGAACACGAACGTTGCTCAAAACACGTCTGATATCTCGTCGCTGAAAACCAACGTTGCGCAGAACTCGTCGGATATCGCGCAGAATACGAGCGACATCAGCAACATCAATCAACAGATCGCCAGCGGCAACGTCGGTCTGGTGCGTCAAGACGCAACGACGCAAAACATCACCGTCGCGAAGGACACGGGCGGCACGGTCGTCGACATGACGGGCACCGATGGCACGCGTACGGTGACCGGCGTATCGGCTGGCGCCTTGAGCGCCGACAGTACCGACGCAGTCAACGGCTCGCAGCTCTATCAAACGAACCAAAACGTTTCGAGTCTGGCGCAGCAATTGAGCAACGTCGAAGGCGCTGCTTCAACGGTCGCTTCGCAAAAGACCGACACCCCCGCTGTTGCGTCCGGCACCGACTCGACCGCCCTCGGAAATGGCTCGAAGGCAACGGGTAACAACTCCGTCGCGTTGGGTAGCGGTTCTGTCGCGGACGAAGACAACACCGTCTCGATCGGCTCGAAGGGCAACGAACGTCGCCTGACGAACGTCGCGCCGGGCATCAACGGTACCGACGGTGTCAACATGAACCAGTTGAACGCAGTTCAAAGCAACGTCGATACGGTAGCTCGTCAGGCATTTTCCGGTATCGCCGCCGCGATGGCCATGCCGAACCTGACGCCGAGTCAGCCGGGCAAGACCGTGGTCGCAGCCGGTGTCGCGAACTACAAGGGCTATACGGCCATGGGCATTGGCGGCACCTACCGTTCGCGTGACAGCCGCTGGCTCGTCAACGCTGCAGCCTCGATCACGCCGCACGGCGACGCAGGCGTGCGCGGTCAAGTCGGCTACGAGTTCTAAGCGCGCGGTTCGCGAGCGAGACCAAACCAGAAGCACGAAGCATCGATAAGGCAGTAAGCAGGGCGGCTATCCGAAAGGGTAGCCGCCCTTTTTGCATTTTTACGCACCTTAAGAAAGCTTTAAGCGACACCCCGTAATCTTCGTTCATCCAATGGCGCCTTCTCAAGCGCAACCCGTCAGGAGCACACACGATGAAAGCGAAGATTCTCACACGCAGCGCCGTCGCAGCAGCGGTCGCCGTTGCCTTGTCGGCGGGCTACGTGGCCGGCCATAACAACGTGCCTGCGCCGCAGGTCATCGCGCCCGCGCAAGCCGCGCTGATGCCTGCCGAAGCCGCGGCGAAGACCGGCGTTCCCGATTTCTCCGGCCTCGTCGAAACGTATGGTCCGGCCGTGGTGAATATCAGCGCGAAGCATGTCGTGAAGCAAACGTCCGCCCGACGCGGCAACGCGAATCAAGTGCCGATGGACCCCGACGATCCGTTCTATCAGTTCTTCAAGCGCTTTTATGGCGGCGTGCCCGGCATGGGCGGCGGCGATGGCGCGGGTCCCGGCGCGGACCGTCCGAGCGAAGGGCTGGGTTCGGGTTTCATCGTCAGCAACGACGGCTACATTCTCACCAACGCGCACGTGGTCGATGGCGCGAATGTCGTCACCGTCAAGCTCACGGACAAGCGCGAATATCGGGCGAAGGTGGTTGGCGCGGACAAGCAATCGGACGTCGCGGTGCTGAAGATCGACGCGAAAGATTTGCCCACGGTGAAAATAGGCGATCCCAACGGCAGCAAGGTCGGGCAGTGGGTGGTTGCCATCGGTTCGCCGTATGGCTTCGACAACACGGTGACCTCCGGCATCATCAGCGCGAAGTCGCGCGCGCTGCCCAACGAGAATTACACGCCGTTCATCCAGACCGATGTGCCGGTGAATCCGGGCAATTCGGGCGGGCCGCTCTTCAATCTGCAAGGCGAAGTCATCGGCATCAACTCGATGATCTATTCGCAGACGGGCGGTTTCCAGGGGCTTTCGTTCGCCATCCCGATCAACGAGGCGATCAAGGTAAAGGACGCGCTCATCAAAACGGGTCACGTCGATCGCGGCCGGCTCGGCGTAACGGTGCAAGGGCTAAATCAGACGCTCGCCAATTCGTTCGGCATGAAGTCGCCGCAAGGTGCGCTCGTGAGTTCGGTCGAGCCGGGCGGACCGGCCGCGAAGGCTGGCTTGCAACCCGGCGACGTGATTCTTTCGCTGAACGGCACGCAGGTGACGGATTCGACCTCGTTGCCGTCGCAAGTCGCGGGTCTTTCGCCGGGCACATCGGCGAAGGTGCAGGTGTGGCGCGACAAGAGCGCGAAGGATCTGACCGTGACGATCGGCGCGCTGAAGGACGCCAAGACCGCAAGCGCTGACGTGAAGGGCGACGACGATGGCGGCGCCGCCGCACAGGACGCGCGCCTCGGCGTCGCGGTGCGCCCGCTCACGCCGGAAGAGAAGCAGGAAAGCTCGGTGTCGCGCGGTTTGCTCGTGCAGCAATCGAACGGCGCGGCGGCGAATGCGGGTATCCAGGCAGGCGACGTGATTCTCGCGGTCAACGGCCAGCCCGTCACGACGGCGCAGCAGTTGAAGACGATGATCTCGCACGCGGGCGACAGCATCGCGCTGCTGATCCAGCGGGACAATGCGCAGATTTTCGTGCCGGTCGATCTTGGCTGATGGTGTACGTCGATGCGCGTCGTGCGGTTCGGAGTGGCGTGTTCGCGTCGCTCCGAAACGCGCTTGCGCATGCGGCATGAATGGCGCTTAGCGTCGCTGAGTCGTCCGGCGTGCTTTTCCAAACGCGCAATGGATAGCACGTTCTGCAATGGCTTTCGCATCATTCCACCAAGCGCGTTCCACCGCACGATCAACAACACCCCGCCCGAACGCGCAGGCACAAAGCATGCTCTACACCCCACTCGGTGCCCCATCGCGTGGAAAAGACGCATCGGGCGTGGCGTCGTCGGTGTGTTCGCATGCCGCGGCATCGAATAAAGGAGCCAACATAATGATGAGCAAGACCACGGGAAAACTGGCGACCGCGTTGCTGGTGACGGCGCTTTCGGCTGGAATGGCAGGCGCCGCATGGGCGCAGGCATCGAGTGCCGGCACGAGCGATACGTCGAGCGCGGGCAACGAAAACGGCGGCGGACTGCCGCAAATCGAACAGCAAGGCGACGTGTCCTACACGTCGGGCGGCGTCGGCCTCGACGAATCGCACGCCTTGCAGCGCGAACAAGCGCATTGGCCGCTATCGCTGCGCTTTACGGGTCCGACCGCGGATTACTTGTCGGGCGTGCACGTGCGGATCGTCGGCGGCAAAGGCGGCGAAGTGCTGAGCACCGATTCCATGGGACCTTACATGCTTGTCAAGCTGCCGGCGGGCAGCTACACGGTCTACGCCAAGTACAAGGATCAGGAGAAGAAGCAGTCGGTCAATGTCTCCGGACCGGGCAAGGCAAAGGCGGCGTTTCACTGGAGCATCCAGTAACGATAATTCCCGCCGGTCCGGGCGAAATCCCGTCCACCCGGCGACCAGAGTTTGTCTCATAATGAAGCCACGGGCAGCACGCTCGTGGCTTTTTTTGGTGACGAGGCGTCCAACGCGCCTCGCAAATTCGGCAGAGGCCGGAGGGCCCACGATGAGCACGGATCTGAACGACGGGCATGAAGCGGCGCATCGGATCGAGATCGCGCCGAACGGACGGCGCTGCCGCGTGATTCACCAGGGCGTCACCTACGCCGACACGCACGAAGCCGTGACGCTTTCCGAAACGGGCGCCGACGACGTGCACTATTTCCCGCGCGCCGACGTCAACATGGCGCGCTTGCAACGCTCCATCCATACATCGGACTGTCCGTTCAAGGGGCAGGCCACACACTACCATCTGATGACCGAGGAAGGTCTGGTCGAAAACGCCGCCTGGAGTTACGAGGCGCCGCTCGAAAGCGCGCGGCAGATCGGCGGATACCTCGCGTTTTATCCATCGCGCGTCGATCGTATCGACGTGACTTCCTAGGCAGGGCGTCGAATAAAAGCGCCGAACTCGAGGCGCGCGAGCCGAAACGCAATAGCCAGATCGCGGTCCTTGCCCGGAGAAGCGGATGGAAGTCACCGAAGCGTTGCGCGTTCCGCTCGATCCGGCGCATGTGAAGGCGGCGTTGAGCGATCTCACGCTGTTGCGCGCGAGTCTCGATAATTGCGAGTCCTTTACGCTCACGCCGAGCGGCGAGTACGTGTTGACGCTCGTCATGCCGATCGGCGCCTTGCGCGCGCGTTACGAAATTCGCGCGCACATTGCTCGTCGCAGGCGTCTGGCGCAGGCCGACGAAAGCCAAGAAATCGACGACGACACCAGCACGCTCAGTTTCAAGGCCCGCGGCGAAGGCGTGGGTTCGTTGCGCGGTCAGATAGCCGTCGCGGTGAACGCGGAGGACGGTGGCGCGGACACGTGGATCGAATATACGGTCTGGGCGACGGTTTCGGGGCCGCTCGCCGCATTGCCGCCACGGCAGATCGAAAACGCGCTGCACGAAGCAGCCGACGACTTTTTCGCCGAATTCTGCGAAGTCGTGCGGGCGAAATACGGTTTGCCATCGGCGCGTGCGGAACAGGGAGCCGTGCCGCGCCGGCATCTCTTCTTGCGACCGGGTTCGATGTCGGCGGCGTTCTCGCGTCGCGGCGGCGCGACCGCTCGCGCGATGGGCGGAACCTCCGTCGATGGCGCCGCGACCAATGTGCTGCGTCATCGTCTGGCCGCGCATGGCCTCGTGCGCCGTAGTCGCGATGGCGCGGGCGCACCGCGCGTGTTCGGTCTGCTCGCCTGGGCGTGGCTCGCGATGCTAGTTTGCGTCGGACTCTTTGTGTTCTTCGCAGAGTACGTTGGCCTGCAATGAGGCGGGCATCGAACGCTCGGGGTAGCCGGCGTTCTTGAGCAAGGCCGGACTGCACCGCAAGGCGTCGAAGCAGGCATCGATGACGGCTTCGGAGTCGTGTTCCGGATCGACGCTTCCGGGCAGCATCAGCGAATCGTGCAGGATGCCGGTGAAAAGCCCGTGCAACAGCGTGGTGGCGCGTCGCGTGTCGAGCGCCGCTGGCAGTTGCTTCTTTTCGATGGCATTACGCAGCGCACGCTCGATGCGCTCCATGCCGTCGCGCATGTTGTTCTGATGGCGCTCGCGCACCGGTCCCATTTCCTCGACGAACTCGCACTTCAAAAACAGAATGTCGAAGACGCGGCGGCGCTGTTCATCGGCCGTGATGCTGCGCATGCACCAGATGAAGATTTCGCGGATGCGCGCAAGCGGGTCAGGCTCCTTGCCGTCGAGCGTCGCTTCCACGAGTTCGTCGAGCGGAAGAAGACTGCGGTCGAACATGGCGTTGAAGAGGTCGCCCTTGTTGGCGAAATGCCAGTAAATCGCGCCGCGCGTGACGCCCGCGGCGTGCGCGATATCCGCGAGCGTCGTTCGCGACACGCCTTTTTCGTAAAAGACGCGCTCCGCCGCGTCGAGGATGCGGTTGCGTGTCTCCTGTGCTTCTTCCTTGGTTCGTCTGACCATATTCTGCGGCCGTTGGCCGTCTGCTCCTGCCTTGCTGTTCGACCGGGCGAAGGCCGGTTGTCGAAGGTTTGTCGAACGTAATCGATTCCGTCGAGGCGATTTCGCTACGCCTTGCCGACGGATCGCTGTCTCAGTTTTTTACATTCATTCGTGAATGTATATACAATACCACCCGTCGACCGATAGCCCAAGCTGGAGAGGGCGAGTACTATCCGACCAAGCTTTCATTTCGATTGCCCGTTCTGGCCGTCCTCTTGGCCATCGGCGGCGCTTGCATAGCGCCGCGCACGGGCAGGAATACAGGCAAGCGAGCCGGCCACTGGCCGGTCGTTGCGCTCACTGGTCTCACTGCTTGGTTATTGGTCAGCGTCTTGCGACGCTTGTGCGCGGCATCGCCCGGGGAAGGCCGTCGCGCACCCAACTTCACTCTCAGTCTTAGACAGAGGTCGCTCCATGCGCGTCGAACGGGTTCCATTCCGCTTAATCACCGCCGCGACGGCTGCCGTTTTCCTGGCTGCCTGCGGACAAAAACAGTCAGCACCTCCGCCGCAAACGCCCGAAGTGGGCATCGTCACCGTGCAGCCGACCAGCGTGCCGGTCATCGCCGAATTGCCGGGCCGCACGAACGCGTTCCTGGTCGCGCAAGTGCGCGCGCGGGTGGATGGAATCGTCCTGCGCCGTGAGTTCGTCGAAGGCGCGGAAGTCAAGCAAGGTCAGCGTCTGTACAAGATCGACCCGGCGCCGTATATCGCCGCACTGAACAACGCCAAGGCGACGCTCGCCAAGGCGCAGGCGAACGTCGCGTCGCAGAACGCCTTGACCGGGCGCTACAAGGTGCTGGTCGCGGCCAATGCGGTGAGCAAGCAGGACTACGACAACGCCGTGGCCGCGCAAGGCCAGGCCGTCGCCGATGTCGCCGCGGGCAAGGCCGCCGTCGATACCGCGCAGATCAACCTCGGCTACACCGACGTGGTCTCGCCGATCACCGGCCGCACGGGTCTGTCGCAAGTCACGCCGGGCGCGTATGTACAGGCGAGCGCGGCGACGCTGCTCACCACCGTGCAGCAGCTCGACCCGATCTACGTCGATCTGACGCAATCGAGCGTCGACGGCCTCAAGCTGCGTCGTCAGATTCAGGACGGGCGTTTGCAGACTCAGGGCATCCACGCGGCGAAGGTGTCGCTGGTGCTGGAAGACGGCCGCGTCTATCCGGAGCAGGGCAAGCTGCAATTCTCCGATGTGAGCGTCGACCAAAGCACGGGTTCGGTCACCGTGCGCGCGATCTTCGACAACAAGGATCGCGTGCTACTGCCGGGCATGTTCGTGCGGGCGCGTATCGAGGAAGGCACGAACGACAAGGCGCTCGTCGTGCCGCAAATCGGCATCACGCATGACCAGAAGGGCCAGCCGACCGCGCTCGTCGTCAACAAGGACGACAAGGTCGAACTGCGTCAGCTCGTCACCGGTGGCACGTTCGGCAACAACTGGGTGGTCGACAGTGGCTTGAATCCGGGCGACCGCGTGATCGTGAACGGCGTGGAAAAGGCGAAGCCCGGTATGCAAGTGAAGCCGGTCGCGGCGCAACTGCCCGCACAGCCGGCCTCGGGCGCGGCGGCCGGTCAGGCGCCGGCGGCATCCGGCGCGGGCGCGACACCCGACAACGCCAACAGCGCGAGCGGCGCCACGGGCCCGAGCGCAGCCGCGCCGGGCGCAGCTTCGGGCAACGCATCCGGCGCGCAAGCGGCGCCGGCATCTGCCGCATCGGGCGCGTAATAACAGGGAGCCTGTTTCATGGCAAAGTTTTTTATCGATCGCCCGATTTTTGCGTGGGTGATCGCGATTATCTTGATGCTGGCGGGCATGGCGTCGATCTTCACGCTGCCTATTGCGCAGTATCCGACGATCGCGCCGCCTGCCATCCAGATCAGCGCGACGTATCCGGGCGCATCCGCGAGCACGGTCGAGAACACGGTGACGCAGGTGATCGAGCAGCAGATGAGCGGCCTCGATCACTTGTTGTATCTGTCCTCGACCAGTGACGACTCGGGTACGGCCACCATCACGCTGACGTTCGCGGCGGGCACGAATCCGGACATCGCGCAGGTGCAGGTGCAGAACAAGCTGCAGCTCGCGACGCCATTGCTGCCGCAGGTCGTGCAGCAGCTCGGTACGAAGGTCACGAAGTCGAGCAGCAGCTTTTTGCTAGTGCTTGCGTTCGTGTCCCAGGACGGAAGCATGAACAAGTACGACCTCGCGAATTACGTGGCGTCGAAAATTCAGGACCCGCTTTCGCGTATCGATGGTGTGGGTACGGTCACGCTGTTCGGCTCGCAGTACGCCATGCGTATCTGGCTCGATGCGACCAAGCTCACCAACTACAGTCTGACGCCGGTCGACGTGCAGACCGCCATCACCGCGCAGAACGTGCAGGTGGCGGCGGGCTCGCTCGGCGGCACGCCGGCTGTTCCGGGGCAGATGTTGCAGGCGACCATCACGCAAGCGACGCTTCTGCAAACACCCGAGCAGTTCGGCAACATTCTGCTGAAGGTGAATCAGGATGGCTCGCAGGTGCGCCTGAAGGACGTGGCGCGTATCGATCTGGGTGGCGAAAACTATAACTTCGACACCAAGTACAACGGTGCGCCGACGGCCGGTTTCGGTATCCAGCTCGCAACGGGCGCGAACGCGCTCAACACCGCCAAGCTCGTGCGCCAGAAGGTCGACGAACTGTCGAAGTACTTCCCGAACGGGCTGGTCGTGAAGTATCCGTACGACACCACGCCGTTCGTGCGGCTTTCGATCGAGGAAGTGGTCAAGACCCTGATCGAAGGTATCGTGCTGGTGTTCCTCGTGATGTATCTGTTCCTGCAGAACTTGCGGGCAACGCTCATCCCGACGATCGCCGTGCCGGTCGTGTTGCTCGGCACGTTCGCGATCATGTCGGCGGTCGGGTTCTCCATCAACGTGCTGTCGATGTTCGGCCTCGTGCTTGCCATCGGCTTGCTGGTGGACGATGCCATCGTGGTGGTGGAAAACGTCGAGCGGGTGATGTCCGAGGAGCACTTGTCTCCACGGGACGCAACCCGCAAGGCGATGGACCAGATCACGGGCGCGCTGGTGGGCGTGGCGCTCGTGCTGTCGGCGGTGTTCGTGCCGGTGGCGTTTTCGGGCGGTTCGGTCGGCGCCATTTACCGGCAGTTCTCGCTCACCATCGTGGCGGCCATGGTGCTGTCCGTGATGGTCGCGCTGGTGCTCACGCCGGCGCTGTGCGCGACCATTCTGAAGCCGCATCCGGAAGGGCATCAGCCCGAGAAGAAGGGTTTCTTCGGCTGGTTCAATCGCAACTTCAACAAGAGCCAGGACAAGTACCACAAGGGCGTGCAGCACGTGATCCGGCGCTCGGGGCGCTGGCTCATCATTTATTTGGTCGTGATCGTGGCAGTGGGCATGCTGTTCCTGCGCCTGCCAAAGTCGTTCCTTCCCGATGAAGACCAGGGCACGATGTTCGTGCTCGTGCAGGCGCCGTCCGGCTCGACGCAGGAATACACGGCCGGTGTGCTCGCCGACGTGCAGAACTATCTGCTGAACGACGAGAAGGCGATCGTCGAATCCGTCTTCACGGTGAACGGCTTTTCGTTCGCGGGTCGCGGCCAGAACTCCGGTCTCGTGTTCGTGCGGATGAAGGACTACGCGCAGCGTCAGGCGAGCAACGACAAGGTGCAGGCGCTGGTCGGCCGGATGTTCATGCACTTCGCGCCCTATAAGAACGCGATGATCTTCCCGGTCAATCCACCGTCGATTCCGGAACTCGGCACCGCGTCGGGCTTTGACTTCGAGTTGGAGGATCGCGCCGGCGTGGGGCACGCGAAGCTGATGGAAGCGCGCAACATGCTGCTCGGCATGGCGTCGAAAGACCCGGTGCTCGCGCAGGTGCGTCCGAACGGCCTGAACGACACGCCGCAGTTCAAGGTGAACATCGACCGCGAGAAGGCGAATGCGCTCGGCGTCTCCATCTCCGATATCGACCAGACTTTCTCGATCGCGTGGGCGTCGCAGTACGTGAACAACTTCCTCGACGTGGATAACCGGATCAAGAAGGTGTACGTGCAGTCCGAGCCGCGCTTCCGTATGTCGCCGGAAGACATCGGCAAGTGGTATGTGCGTAACACCTCGGGCACGATGGTGCCGTTCTCGGCCTTTGCGACCACCGACTGGATCTACGGTTCGCCGAAGCTCGAGCGCTACAACGGTATCTCGGCGGTGGAAATCCAGGGTGCGGCCGCGCCTGGCAAATCGACCGGTCAGGCAATGACGGCCATCGAAGCCATCGCGGCAAAGTTGCCGGCGGGTATTGGCTACGAATGGACGGGGCTGTCGTATCAGGAACGTCAGTCGGGTTCGCAGGCGCCTATTCTGTACGGCATCTCGATTCTCGTCGTGTTCCTGTGTCTCGCGGCGCTGTACGAAAGCTGGTCGATTCCGTTCTCGGTCATCATGGTCGTGCCGCTCGGCGTGCTCGGCGCGCTGCTCGCGGCGACGCTGCGCGGTCTGGAAAACGACGTGTTCTTCCAGGTCGGCCTGTTGACTACGGTGGGTTTGTCCGCGAAGAACGCCATTCTGATCGTCGAGTTTGCGCGCGAGTTGCGCATGCAGGGCATGTCGACGGTGGAAGCCGCGATGGAAGCGGCGCGTCTGCGGCTGCGTCCGATTCTGATGACGTCGCTCGCGTTCATTCTCGGCGTGATGCCGCTTGCCATCAGTAACGGCGCGGGTTCGGCGAGCCAGCACGCAATCGGCACCGGCGTGATCGGCGGGATGCTGACCGCGACCTTCCTTGCGATCTTCACGATCCCGATGTTCTTCGTCGTGATCAGCAAGTTCAGCAAGAGCAAGGACATGCCGGCACCGGGTTCGTCCGGCGGCGATATCGAAGGTCCGCATGGCGGCGCGCCCGCGGGCTCTGGCAAGGAAGGACATTGAAATGCTAAAACTTTCGTTGATCGCAGCCGCCGTGGCTTTCGTGGCCACGGGCTGCACCTTCGAGCCGAAGTACGACCGGCCGGCCGCGCCCGTCACGCAGACGTTCCCGGAAGGCGGCGTGTACGCCACGCAGCCGACTGCCGAAGGCGCGGCAGACAAGAGCCGCAGCGCGAGCGGGCAGACCGCGCCGGATATCGGCTGGCGCGACTTCTTCGCCGATGCGCGTCTGCAGCGTATTGTCGAACTCGCGCTCAAGAACAATCGCGATCTGCGCGTGTCGATGCTCAACGTCGATGCGGCGCGCGCGCAGTATCAGATCACGCGCGCGGGCCTCTTCCCGACGCTCGATGCGGTTGGCTCGCAAAGCAAGCAGCGCACGCCGCGCAACCTGTCGTTCTTCGATCAGACCATCTCGAACACGTATTCGGTGGGCGTGAATGCGTCGTGGGAAATCGACTTCTTCGGGCGGATTCGCAGCCTGAAGGATCAGGCGCTCGCGCAGTATTTCTCGCTCGCGGAAACGCGCAAGGCGGCGGAAATCTCGCTGGTGTCTTCGGTGGCGGACCAGTATCTGACCATGCTTGCCTACGACGATCTGCTTACCGTCACGCAGAACACGCTGAAGACGGCGCAGGAGTCGTATCGCATCACCAAGCTGCAGTTCGACAACGGTACGGGTTCGGAACTCGATCTGCGTCAGTCCGAGGGCGTGGTGCAACAGGCGCAGGCGAATCTGCAGTCGCAGGCGCGTCTGCGTGCGCAAGCGGAAAACGGTCTCGTGCTTCTCGTGGGCGAACCGTTGCCGGACGATCTGCCGGGCGGCATGCCGCTGGATGCGCAGGACTTGCTCGCCGACATTCCGGCAGGTCTGCCTTCCGACCTTCTCACGCGCCGTCCCGATATCGCGGCGGCCGAGCAGAGCTTGCTTGCGGCCAATGCGAACATCGGCGCGGCGCGGGCCGCGTTCTTTCCGCGCATTTCGTTGACGGGCAGTTTCGGTACGCTCTCGCCCACGCTTGGCGGATTGTTCAAGCCGGGTTCGGCGGCGTGGTCGTTCGCACCGCAGATCAGCGTGCCGATCTTCGAGGGCGGCACGAACGTCGCCAATCTGGATCTGGCGAACGTGCAGAAGCGCATCGAGATTGCCAACTACGAGAAGGCCATTCAGACGGCGTTCCGCGAAGTGGCCGACGGTCTCGCCGCGCGCGGCACGTACGACGAGCAGATTCGCTCCCTGCAACGCTTCGTGAGTTCGCAGAGCCGGCGGCTGGAGTTGTCGGACCTGCGCTATCGCAATGGCGTGGACAGCTATCTCGCTGTTCTGACCGCGCAGACCTCGTTGTATGACGCGCAGCAAACGCTCATCAGCGCGCGCCTGAACCGCCTGACCAACCTCGTCGATCTGTATCAGTATCTCGGCGGCGGATGGATCGAGCATTCCGGCGATGCCCCGCGTCCGGCCGACACTCCCACGGATTTCGGCTCGGCTACTCCGCCGAAGGCGGCATCCGACGCGGCGAGTTGAGGTTCGCAAGTTGCGCTCGGTAGTCACTTTCGCAAGCTGTCCGTGATGGTTGATAGTGGGATGATGCAGTGAAGAGCCCGACCTCGTGTCGGGCTTTTTTTCGTCCATGGTCCACGTCGCGGCGTGACACTGAATGTACCGGGAAAACGCGTCGCGCGATGACAGGTCGTGCCAAATTTCAGCAAATTATTACCTTTGTTTAGCGTTACTGATCGACGCGCTAACTATAATCGGCATCCTCCAACGTGCCTGCGTGCTGAAGGCATGTCAGCTTTCCTGTGCAACTGCGTGCGTATCGGCATTAATCGACACGCAAATCAGTTGCGATTGCATGTGAATCGGCTGCGAATGGACTGCAAATGGGCTGCAATCGACGAAGCGCTTCCTGGCCACAGGCTTCATTCAATGGGGAAGATTAGGTATCCCGAAAAGACGATTGGCAACGACGTTCTTTCCGTCCGTTCTCGACCGAGGACGCGCGTATCTATTCATCTATTTATCCCGGTAACCACAGAGGTCGTCGCTCCATGCGTTTCGAACGGATTCCATACCGCCTCATCTGCGCTTTGTCGGTCGTCACGCTAGCGGCCGCATGCGGTGAAAAACATCCGGACATGCCGGCGCATGCGCCCGAAGTCGGCGTCGTCATGCTTGCGCCGGTCGCGGTGCCCGTCACGAGCGAACTGCCGGGCCGCACCAGCGCTTTCATCGATGCACAAGTGCGTGCGCGCGTCGATGGCATCGTGCTGCGCCGTGAATTCACCGAAGGCAGTCTCGTCAAGGCTGGTCAGCGGCTCTACAAGATCGACCCGGCGCCGTACATCGCCAAGCTGGACAGCGCGAAAGCGTCGCTTGCGAAGGCCGAGGCGAATCTCGCATCGACCAATGCGCAAGCCGAGCGCTACAAGGTACTGGTCGCCGAGAACGCGGTAAGCAAGCAGGACTACGACAACGCTGTTGCGTCGGCCGGTCAGGCCGCCGCCGACGTGGCACAGGCTCGCGCCTCCGTGCAGACCGCGCGAATCGACCTCGGCTATACCGATGTCACCTCGCCCGTGACCGGCCAGATCGGCATCTCGCAGGTCACGCCGGGCGCCTACGTGCAAGCGGCGCAAGCCACGCTCATGGCAACCGTGCAGCAGCTCGACCAGGTGTATGTCGATCTCACGCAATCCAGCCTCGACGGGCTCAAGCTGCGCCGCCAGATTCAGGAAGGGCGTCTTACCGCGTCGGGTCCGAACGCCGCGAAGGTTTCGCTGATTCTCGAAGACGGCCGCGTCTATCCCGAACAGGGCCGCCTGCAGTTTTCCGATGTGACCGTCGACCCGTCCACCGGCTCCGTGACCGTGCGCGCCGTGTTCGAGAACAAGGATCGCGTGTTGTTGCCCGGCATGTTCGTGCGAGCGCGTATCGAAGAGGGCGTGAATCCGCAGGCGCTGGTCGTGCCTGTCACGGGCGTCACGCATGACCAGAAGGGCACGCCAATCGCACTGATCGTCGATACCGACGGCAAGGTCGCGCTACGCGAGCTCGTGACCTCCGGCATGGTCGGGCAGAACTGGGTCGTCGACAGCGGCGTGAAGGCGGGCGACCGGGTGATCGTCGAGGGTATCGAGAAGGTGCGTCCCGGCATGCCGGTGAAAGCGGTGACGGTTCAGTCGCCCGGGCCTTCCACGCAGCCTTCTTCCGACAATCAGGCCGCCGCTCCCGCGAAGGCTGCTTCAGCCGTTGCTGGCGCGTAGGGACGGAGGATACGCCACATGGCCAAGTTTTTTATCGATCGCCCGATTTTCGCGTGGGTGCTTGCCATCATCCTGATGCTCGCGGGCCTCGCGTCGATCTCGACGCTGCCGGTCGCGCAATATCCGACGGTCGCGCCACCCAGCATCCAGATTACGGCGACGTATCCCGGTGCATCGGCGCAGACGGTCGAGAACACAGTCACGCAGGTGGTCGAGCAGCAGATGAACGGGCTCGACCATCTGCTCTACATTTCGTCCACCTCCGATGACTTCGGCACGGCCACCATCACGCTGACCTTCGCGGCGGGCACCAACCCCGACATCGCGCAGGTGCAGGTGCAAAACAAGCTGCAACTGGCGACACCGAACTTGCCGCAGATCGTGCAGCAACTCGGGTTGTCGGTTTCGAAGTCGAGCAACAGCTTCCTGCTCGTGCTCGCGTTCGTCTCCGAAGACGGCAGCATGAGCCGCAACGATCTCTCCAACTACGTCGCGTCGCATTTGCAGGACCCCATCAGCCGAGTCAACGGCGTGGGCACGGTGAGCCTGTTCGGCACGCAGTACGCCATGCGCGTCTGGCTAGATCCAAACAAACTCAGCAACTTCCAGCTCACACCGGTCGACGTGCAGAACGCGCTCAAGGCGCAGAACGTGCAAGTCTCGGGCGGCCAGCTAGGCGGCACGCCTGCGGTGCCCGGCCAATCAATGCAGGCCACGATCACCGAAGCTACTTTGCTGCGCACGCCCGACCAGTTCGGCAACGTGCTTCTGAAGGTGAATCAGGACGGCTCGCAGGTGCGGGTGAAGGACGTGGCGAAGGTGGGTCTCGGCGGCGAGAACTACAACTTCGAGACGCAGTACAACGGTTCTCCGGCGGCGGGCTTCGGTATCAATCTGGCGACTGGCGCGAACGCGCTGGCGACGGCGGACGCGGTGCGCGCGAAGGTACAGGAGCTGTCGAAGTACTTCCCGCCCGGTCTCGTCGTAAAGTATCCGTACGACACGACGCCGTTCGTGCGCCAGTCGATCTCCGACGTGGTGAAGACGCTCATCGAGGCCATCGTGCTGGTGTTCCTCGTGATGTATCTGTTCTTGCAGAACATCCGCGCCACGCTCATTCCGACCATCGCGGTGCCGGTGGTGCTGCTCGGCACTTTCGGCGTGATGGCGGCGGTGGGTTTTTCCATCAACACGCTATCGATGTTCGGCATCGTGCTCGCCATCGGCTTGCTGGTGGACGACGCGATCGTGGTCGTCGAAAACGTCGAGCGCGTGATGAGCGAGGAAGGGCTTGCGCCGAAGGAAGCCACGCGCAAGGCCATGGGCCAGATCACCGGCGCGCTGGTGGGCGTGGCGCTCGTGCTGTCGGCGGTGTTCGTGCCGGTGGCGTTCTCGGGCGGCTCGGTCGGGGCGATCTATCGCCAGTTCTCGCTGACCATCGTCTCGGCAATGGTGCTCTCCGTGCTGACCGCGATGATCCTCACGCCGGCCTTGTGCGCGACCATCCTGAAGCCCTTGCCGCAAGGTCACGAGGAAAAGACCACGGGTTTCTTCGGCTGGTTCAATCGGACCTTTAACAAGGGCCGCGACAAGTATCAGGTCGGCGTTGCGCGTGTGATTCGTCGCTCGGGGCGCTTCCTCGTGTTATACCTCGCGGTCATCGCGGTGGTTGGCCTCTTGTTCACCAAGCTGCCGAAAGCGTTCCTGCCCGACGAAGATCAGGGCACGATGTTCGTGCTCGTGTCCACGCCCGCCGGTTCCACGCAGGAAATGACCCAGCGCGCGCTGAACGACGTGGCCAACTATCTTTTGAAGAAAGAAAGCGGGATCGTCGAGTCCGTCTTCACGGTCAACGGCTACAGCTTCGCGGGCCGTGGCCAGAACTCCGGCCTCGTGTTCGTGCGCATGAAGGACTTCGCCAAGCGCCAGAGCGCGGACGAAAAAGTGCAGGCGCTCGTCGGCCGAACTTTCGGACAGTTCGCGGGCTATCGCAATGCGCTCGTATTTCCGGTGAATCCGCCGTCGATTCCCGAACTCGGCACCGCGTCGGGCTTCGACTTCGAACTGGAGGATCGTGGCGGCGTGGGACACGAAAAGCTGATGGAAGCGCGCGGCATGCTGCTCGGTCTGGCCGCGAAAGATCCGTCGCTTGCGCAGGTGCGCCCGAACGGCTTGAACGATACGCCGCAGTTCAAGGTCGACATCGACCGCGAGAAGGCGCTTGCGCAAGGCGTGTCGGCGTCCGATATCGACCAGACGTTTTCGATCGCCTGGGCGTCTTCGTTCGTCAACAACTTCCTTGATGTCGACAGCCGGATCAAGAAGGTGTATCTGCAGGGCGACGCGCCGTTCCGCATGTCACCCGACAACATCAATAGCTGGTACGTGCGCAACAACGCCGGTTCGATGGTGCCGTTTTCGTCGTTCGCGACCGGCCGATGGAGTTTCGGCTCGCCAAAGCTCGAACGCTACAACGGCAATTCGTCAGTCGAAATCCAGGGCATGGCCGCGCCGGGCCGCTCCACGGGCCAAGCCATGCAGGCCATCGAAGCCATCGCCGCGAAGTTGCCGGCAGGCATTGGCTACGAATGGACGGGTTTGTCGTTCCAGCAAATTCAATCCGGTTCGCAGGCGCCGGTTCTGTACGGCATTTCGATCCTCGTGGTGTTCCTGTGTCTCGCGGCGCTCTATGAAAGCTGGTCGATCCCGTTCTCCGTGATCATGGTCGTGCCGCTCGGCGTGGTCGGCGCGTTGCTTGCCGTCACCTTGCGTGGACTCGAAAACGACGTGTACTTCCAGGTCGGTCTTCTGACCACGGTGGGCCTGTCGGCGAAGAACGCCATTCTGATCGTCGAGTTCGCGCGCGACTTGCAGATCTCCGAAAAGATCGGACCGATCGAGGCCGCGCTCGAAGCCGCGCGTCTGCGTCTGCGTCCCATCCTGATGACCTCGCTCGCCTTCATTCTCGGTACCTTGCCGCTCGCAATCAGCAATGGCGCGGGCTCGGCGAGTCAGCACGCCATTGGCACCGGTGTGATCGGCGGCATGGTGACCGCGACGTTCCTCGCCATCTTCATGGTCCCGATGTTCTTCGTCGTCGTGCGCGCGCGCTTCGGCGGCGACAAGGAAGACGCGGACGCGGCGATCGCGCACTACGAACGGCAACGTGCCAATGCCTCGCACGGCGAGGGAAAGGGCAACAGCAACAGCAACGGCACGGGCAAGCAGGGACATTGAGATGCGTAGAGTTTCTTTGATTGCAGCAGCCGTGTCCGTGATCGCGACCGGCTGTACGATGGCGCCGAAATACGAGCGCCCCTTGCCGCCAGTCGCAGCGAGCTTTCCGACAGGCGGTGTGTACGAGACGCAACCGCCGGGCGCGCACAATGCAAACGGCGTGGCCGCGGCCGACACTGGCTGGCGCAATTTCTTCGTCGATGCGCGTTTGCAGCAGCTTATCGATATCGCATTGAAGAACAATCGCGATCTGCGCGTCGCCGTGCTCCACGTGCAGGCGGCGCAAGCGCACTACCGTGTCGTGCGTTCGGAACTGTTTCCGACTATCGGCGCGCAAGCGGGCCAGTCGAAGCAGCGCACGCCGAAAGATCTGTCGTTTCTCGATCAGACGATCTCGAATCAGTATTCGGTCGGGTTGAACGGCGCATGGGAGATCGATCTGTTCGGCCGCGTGCAGAGTCTCAGGAATCAGGCGCTCGCGAAGTATCTTGCAACGGCGTACGCACGCAAGGCAGCGGAGTTATCGCTCGTGTCCCAAGTGGCGACACAGTATCTGCAAGTGCTGGAGGCTGACGACCTGCTTCAAGTCACGCAACAGACGCTCAAGACCGCGCGCGATTCATACGGTATCAACAAGCTCAAGTTCGATAACGGTACGGCATCGGAACTGGAACTGAGTCAGTCGCAGACCGTGGTCGAAAGCGCGGCGGCCAATTTCCAGGCGCAGGAGCGCGCACGCGCGCAAGCCGTCAATGCGCTCGTGCTGTTGCTCGGCGAGCCGATGCCCGCCGAGATGACGGGCGGCATGCCGCTCGACGATCAGCACCTGTTGACCGATATTCCGGCGGGTGTGCCGTCGGATCTGCTGACGCGCCGTCCGGACATCATGGAGGCCGAGCAGAATTTATTGGCGGCGAACGCGAACATCGGCGCGGCGCGCGCGGCGTTCTTCCCGAGCATTTCGCTCACCGGCAGTTTCGGCACGCTGAGTCCGTCGCTCGGCGGGTTGTTCAAGCCGGGTTCGGCAGCATGGAGTTTCGCGCCGACCATCACGCTGCCGATCTTCGAAGGCGGTCAGAACATGGCCAATCTCGATCTGGCGAACGTGCAGAAGAAGATCGAGATTGCGCAGTACGAGAGGGCCATTCAGTCGGCCTTCCGCGAAGTCGCCGATGGGCTCGCGGCCCGCGGCACTTACGATCAGCAAATCGCGGCGCTCACGCGCGAAGTGAGCGCACAGCAGCGGCGTCTCGATCTTTCGACATTGCGCTACAAGCAGGGCGTCGATAGCTATCTCGGCGTGCTCGAAGCGCAGCAGGATCTGTATTCGACACAGCAGATGCTGATCACGGCGCGCACTGAGCGTTTGTCTAATCTGGTGAGCTTGTATCAGGCGCTCGGCGGCGGATGGATCGAGCATACGGGAGACATGCCGCGCGAGGCAGATGCGCCGGTTGCGGCATCGGCGGGTTGAGATCGTGCGAAACAGCGCCTGCTGTTCTTGCGCGACGTAAAAAAACGCCGCGGCTTACACCGCGGCGCTCAACGCAAGCACTACAGGAATCTGCTCTTACTGCGCTTCACGCGCATGAGCCGCGCCGTCGAACTCGTGTGCGGCCTCGCGAATCTCGCGGCGCGCATCGCGCTCCTTGCGCACGCCGTTGAACACGATATTCAGAATCACCGCCGACACCGAAGCCAGCAAGATGCCGCTGTGAAGAATCGGCTCCAGCGCATGCGGCAGTTGCGTGAAGAACTTCGGTGCGACCACCGGCACCATGCCCATACCCACGCTCACCGCGACGATGAACAGGTTGTGATGGTTCGTCGAGAAGTCCACGCGCGACAGCGTCTTGATGCCGTTCGCCGCGACCATGCCGAACATCACGATGCCCGCGCCGCCAAGCACGAACGGCGGCACCGATGCAACGACCTGCGCCATCTTCGGAAAGAGGCCGAGCACGACGAGAATCACGCCACCGGTCGCGCAGACGAAGCGGCTCTTCACGCCCGTCACGCCGATCAGCCCGACGTTTTGCGAGAACGACGTATGCGGGAACGAGTTGAACACGCCGCCGATCAGCGTGCCGAGGCCATCGACACGCAGGCCGCGCACGAGCGCTTTCTGATCCACCGGACGATCGACGAGATCGCCGACCGCGAGAAACATGCCGGTCGATTCGATGAAGGTCACGAACATGACGATGACCATGGTCGCCACCGACAGCGCGTCGAAGTGCGGCAAGCCGAAGTGGAACGGCAGCACGACGCCGACCCACGGGGCGTGCGCGACGCCGTCCATGTTGACGCGGCCGAGCATGGCGGCGATCACGAAGCCCGCGACAATGCCGAGCAGCACCGAAATATTGGCGATGAAGCCGCGCGCGAACTTGTTGATGAGCAGAATCAGCGAAAGCACGACGAGCGACAGCAGCAGATAAACGGGATTGCCGTAGTCGGGATTGCCCACACCGCCCGCCGCCCAGTTGATGCCCACGCCCATCAGCGACAAGCCGATCACCGCGATCACCGTGCCGACCACGACGGGCGGGAAGAAACGCAGGAGCTTGCCGATCATCGGCGCGAGCACGATGCCGATCACGCCGGCCGCGATGGTCGAGCCGAACACATCGAGAATGCCGAGCGAAGGATTGGTGCCGATGGCGACCATCGGGCCGACGGCGGCGAAGGTACAACCCATGATGACCGGCAAGCGGATGCCAAAGATCCAGAGACCGAGCGTCTGGATCAGCGTGGCGACGCCGCATGAAAAGAGATCGGCGCTGATGAGGAACGCGATCTGATCCTTGGACAGATTCATCGCGGCGCCGAGAATCAGCGGCACCGCAACCGCGCCCGCGTACATCACGAGAACGTGCTGGATGCCAAGTGTCAGTAACTGTCCTGTCGGCAAACGCTCGTCCACCGGATGCACCTTGTTCGAAGCCATGTCTCTCTCCTTGTATGCCTTGGCATTTGTGTGGCCTCCACGGTAAGTGCATCAAAATGCGCGAACAAGACCACGGGACGCTATACGCCGCGTTCGCACGCCGATATATATTTAGCGCGCCCGGATCGTTTGCGTTTCGCGGAAGTCCTTGCTACAAGGGGTTTGGCGGTTATCGAAGCAGAACCGTCGTGTGACGAAAGGCCGCCATCTTCGTGTGCTCGTTATGATGTTCATGGCGGCGCGCGTATAGTCCGTTTTTCATGCTCGTCGCGTATTGGCGGGGTTAACCCGCGATTTACGCGTTTTCCCTTACTCCTTCCGAAGCACGAAATCCCATGCGTTTCTTAGGCATCGATCTCGGTACGGGTTCGCTGAAACTGGCCATCATCGATGAACGCGGCCACGAGGTCGCCATGACGAGCCGTGCTTATTCGGTCACGAGCGCACATCCCGGCTGGGCTGAAACTTCCGTCGATACCTGGTACGCCGCGCTCGCCGATGCCGCCGCGCATCTTCCCGTCGACGAACGTCAGGCGGTGCGCGCGATCGGCTTCTCCGGTCAAATGCATGGCGTCGTTCCCGCCGATGCCAACGGCCGCGCGTTGCGCCCCGCGATGCTTTGGCCGGACACGCGCGCGAGCCATCTGCTCGATGCGTGGCCCGAGCCGCAGCAAAACCCCGTCGCGCCGGGCATGGCCGGTCCGCTGTTGCGCTGGCTCGTCGCGCATGAAAGCACGCTTGTCCCGCAGATGCGCTGGGCGTTGCAGCCGAAGGACTGGCTGCGCGCGCGTCTGGGCGGCGCGTTCGTGACGGATGCATCGGATGCATGCGCCACGGCGCTCGCCGCGCCATCGGGCGAATGGGACGATGCGCTCATCGACAAGCTGGGTTTGCAGCGCGCGTGGTTCGCACCGCTCGCGGCATCGCATGCAACGGCGGGCACGCTGTCGGCGGCAGCGGCGGCCGAACTGGGCTTGCGCGCGGGCATTCCGCTCGCCGTCGGCGCGGGCGATACGCCATGCGCCGCGCTCGGCAGCGGACTCACCGCCGACGGCGACGCGCTTCTCACCACGGGCACCGGCGGCCAGATCATCGTGATGTGCGACGCCGCGCCCGCACCCGTGTACGGACTGCATACGTATCGCGCGGCGAGCGGCGCGTGGTATCGCATGGCGGCCATGCAGAACGTGGGCGTCGCGCTCGAAGCGGTGCGCGGCTGGCTTGGTTATGCATCGTGGCCGGCCGCTTACGTCGCCGCCTTCGCCGCCGACCCGTGCGCCTCCGTCACGTTCCTGCCGTACCTGAGCGGCGAGCGCTCGCCGTGGATGAACCCGGCAGCGCGCGGCGGCTGGCTCGGCCTCGGTCTCAACGATTCGCGCGGCACGTTGATGCGCGCCGCCTTCGAAGGCGTGACGTTCGCATTGCGTGCGGGACTCGATGCCATCAGACAGCACGGCACGCCGCTGACATCGTTGCGGCTTGCGGGCGGCGGTTCCATCGATGCACGCTGGCGGCAATTGCTCGCGGATTCCCTGCAAGCCGAACTCCATGCCGTCGATTGCCCGAACGCGGCAACGCGCGGTGCGGCGATGCTCGGCGGCATCGCGGCGGGGCACTTTCGTATCGACGAGATTCACGCGCTCGCGCCATCCGCGACACGGGTCGCGATTCCGCAAACGAACCCCGCACTCGATACGCGGTATGCGCGCTTCATCGATCTGTACCAGCGCGCGCATGACTGGTTTTGAGCGTGGGCGCTCGGGGCATCGGCTACGCAAAGTGCCATGTCTAGAGCGAACCCACGCCGACCCCGCGCCGCGTTTTTCTTTTACCGCTTAAACTTTGCGCTCGACCGAAGTTCGCGCCGTCCGGTTCATGAAGAACCGCTTCATATGAGCTGCCCCTGACCACATCGAAATCAGCCATGTCCGCATCCGCACCGTCGCAACCCGCTTTCCGCTCGCGCGAATTCCTGCTCGATCACGCGCTGCACACGATGATCTTCTATCACCCGCACTGTCTCGATCCGAACGGCGGGTTCTATCATTACTACAAGAACAACGGCACGATCTACGACCGCAAGTCGCGGCATCTCGTGTCGAGCACGCGCTTCGTCTTCAACTACGCGATGGCGCACAAGCACTTCGGCCTCGACGAATACCGCGGCGGCGTGAAGCACGGCATCGACTATCTGCGCGAGTTTCACTACAACCCGCAAACGGGCGGCTACGCGTGGACGCTCTCCGGCCGCGACGTCACCGATGCGACGAATCATTGTTATGGCCTTGCGTTCGTCGTGCTTGCGTATGCGAAGGCGATCGAAGCGGGTTTCGACGAAGCACGCGCCTATCTCGACGAAACCTGGCAACTAATGGAGACGCACTTTTGGGACGCCGCCCACGGCTTGTACAAGGACGAAGCGAGCGCCGACTGGAAGGTGTCGGACTATCGCGGCCAGAACGCCAACATGCACACGTGCGAAGCGTTTCTCGCCGCCTTCGAGGCGACCGGCGAAGCGCGCTATCTCGACCGCGCGGCGCTCCTCGCCGACAACATGGTGAACCGTCAGGCAGCGCTTGCGGGCGGGCTCGTGTGGGAGCACTACAAGCCGGACTGGTCTGTCGACTGGGATTACAACAAGGGCGATCGCAGCAACATCTTCAGGCCTTGGGGTTTTCAGCCGGGACATCAGACCGAATGGGCGAAGCTGCTGATGATTCTCGACCGGCATCGTCCGGAAGCGTGGCATGTCGCGCGTGCGCGTGAGCTTTTCGATCGCGCGATGGAACTGTCATGGGACGACGAGCACGGCGGCATGGTCTACGGCTTCGACCCCGACGGCAAGTTCTATGACGAGGACAAGTACTTCTGGGTGCAGGCGGAATCGTTCGCGGCCGCGGCCTTGCTCGCGGATCGCGCCGAACGCGATAGCGACAGCGCCGCCGCGACGCGCTACTGGAACGATTACGACCGTTTGTGGACCTATAGCTGGGCGCATTTCGTCGATCACAAGTACGGCGCGTGGTATCGCATCCTCACGCGCGATAACCGCCAGTACAACGACGAGAAAAGCCCCGCCGGCAAGACCGACTATCACACGATGGGCGCATGCTACGAAGCGCTGAACGTGATCCGCTAATCCCTATCAAACGACATCAGGAGCCTTGAACGATGAAGACCAAAGCAGCAATCGCATGGGAAGCAGGCAAGCCGCTCACCATCGAGGAAGTCGATCTCGAAGGCCCGCGCGCGGGCGAAGTGCTGATCGAAGTGAAAGCGACGGGCATTTGCCACACCGACTACTACACGCTCTCGGGCGCCGACCCCGAAGGCCTGTTCCCCGCGATTCTCGGCCACGAAGGCGCAGGCGTGATCGTGGATGTCGGGCCGGGCGTCGGCACGCTGAAGAAGGGCGACCACGTCATTCCGCTCTATACGCCGGAATGCCGTCAGTGCAAATTCTGCCTCTCGCGCAAGACCAATCTTTGTCAGGCAATTCGCGCGACGCAGGGCAAGGGCTTGATGCCCGATGCGACCTCGCGCTTTTCCATCGACGGCAAGCCGCTCTTTCACTACATGGGCACGTCGACGTTTTCGAACTACATCGTGGTGCCGGAGATCGCCGTCGCAAAGGTGCGTGAGGACGCGCCTTTCGACAAGATTTGCTACATCGGCTGCGGCGTGACGACCGGCGTGGGCGCGGTCGTGTATTCGGCGAAGGTCGAAGCGGGCGCGAACGTCGTCGTGTTCGGGCTGGGCGGCATCGGCCTGAACGTGATCCAGGGCGCGAAGATGGTGGGCGCGGACAAGATTATCGGTGTCGATATCAATCCGGGGCGCGTGGAGCTTGCGAAGAAGTTCGGCATGACCCACTTCATCAACCCGAACGAAGTGGAGAACGTGGTCGACCATATCGTGCAACTCACCGATGGCGGCGCGGACTATTCCTTCGAATGCGTGGGCAATGTGAAGCTGATGCGTCAGGCGCTCGAATGCACGCACAAGGGCTGGGGACAGTCGTTCATCATCGGCGTGGCGGCGGCGGGGCAGGAGATCAGCACGCGGCCGTTCCAGCTCGTGACCGGGCGCGAATGGAAGGGCTCGGCATTCGGCGGCGCGCGTGGACGCACGGATGTGCCGAAGATCGTCGATTGGTACATGGAAGGCAAGATCAATATCGACGATCTGATTACGCACCATTTGCCGCTTGAACGTATTAACGAAGGCTTCGACCTGATGAAGAAGGGCGAGTCCATTCGTTCCGTCGTGATCTATTGATAGAGGATGCAGCCATGCTCGAACTCGTCGAAGAACACCGTTGTTTCGATGGCGTGCAGCGTATTTACCGGCATCAGTCGGACGTGATTGGCCTGCCGATGCGCTTTTCGGTTTTTCTGCCCGCGCAGGCTGCCCATTCGCGCGTGCCGGCGTTGTTTTATCTTGCCGGCCTGACTTGTACCGAAGAGACGTTTCCCATCAAGGGCGGTGCGCAACGTTACGCCGCCGAGCATGGCATTGCATTGATTTCGCCGGATACGAGCCCGCGAGGAGCGGGTATTCCGGGCGAATCCGATGCGTGGGATTTTGGCGTTGGCGCGGGTTTTTATGTCGATGCGACGGTGGCGCCTTGGGCCGAGCGGTATCGGATGTATTCGTATGTGACGCAGGAGTTGCGTGAACTGGTTTTGCGAGAGCTGCCGTTGCGCGAGGACCGGATTGGCATTTTCGGGCACTCGATGGGTGGGCATGGTGCGCTCGTGCTCGCGTTGCGTAATCCTGATCTTTATCGCTCGGTGTCGGCGTTTGCGCCAATTGCCGCGCCGTCTTTGTGTCCCTGGGGCGTTAAGGCTTTCTCCGGATATCTTGGTGATAATCGCGAAGCGTGGAAGCTATACGATGCCAGCGAACTCGTTATCGGCGATGCGGCTTCGCGTTTCGATGGCGGGATCTTGATCGATCAAGGACTTGCGGATCAGTTTCTCGACGGGCAGCTTTTTCCGGATGTTTTCGAGCGGAATGCTCGGGAGGCGGGGCATCGAGGGGTCGTCTTGCGTAAGCACGATGGGTACGATCATGGATACTTTTTTATTTCCACGTTCGTGGGGGAGCATGTTGCGCATCATGCGCGAGTTTTGTGTAAGTGATTTTTTTGGGTTTCGGCTGACTTTGGTTTTTGTATCTGGTTGGGGCGCTTTTTTTCTTCGGGGAAGTTGCTCTGGTTTCTTGCGGTCCTTTGCAGTAGCCGCCTGCCCGGCGGAGGGGTTACTTTCTTTGCTGCTGCAAAGAAAGTAACCAAAGAAAGCAGCTTTGGAACCGGCTTCTGAAGCACAACTGGTCCCTCGCTATTTCCCACAAACCCTTTGAGCACTTCCCATTGCTCGCGCTCGTGGTTAATCAATTATTAGGTATGCGGCGTTTTTGACTGCGCTGTGTAGTGGTCTAATGAATCCGGACGCTGATTTAGGCGAGAATGGTCGCCATGAAGAGGTGTCTGATGAGCAAGCAACGACGTACGTTTCCCCGGAGTTCAAACAGCAAGCCGCCGGTCTGGTGTGGTGCGGACCAATATCGGTAAGCGTGGCCCAGGCATCGAATGTCGCATCGGACAAGTCCGAATGTTGACCTGAACCGTTCCAGCACACACGCATATAACTTCTTGAATCTGCGGAATATTCAGCGGTTCCTACAGAATCCCGCTCAGTTCATTGCCTAATGGCAGCGATTTATTGCGTCACAATGGCCCGTGGTCGAAAAAGTAATTTCGTCGTCCTTTCGAACACGAGGCAACGCAAGACATGGCTGCAACCGATTTTCTGACGGCGATCAAAGATCGCAACGCATGGCTTTCCCAGCACCTCTCATTGACTGTCGCAGGACTTAAGGTCCCGGTCCGTCCGCTGGAATACACCATCACGGAAGCGATGAACGAGTTGTTCGAACTCGATATCCTCATCTATTCCGACGATCAGACGCTCGATGGCGTCCACTTTCTCGGCAAGAACGTGTCCTTCGTCGTCGAGGAGCGCGCGGCGCTGAAGTACCTCGACACCGCATCGCGTCACGCGCGGACCTTGCACGGCGTAGTCCGTGAATTCACGCACCAGAGTTCAAGCAACGATGGTGCGCAATTCCGTCTGAAGATCGCGCCACGTGTGTCCTTACTCGATCTGACGAAGACGTCAAACGTCTTTTTACAGAAGACGCTCAAGGACATTTTCTACGAGCTATTGGTCGATCGTGAACATCTCTTTCCGCATGATATCGAGTTGAATTTTGAGGGCGTCGATCAGCGCTACGATCAACTGCTGATGCACGAGGAAAGTGTTCTTGAATTTTTCCGACGTCAGTGCTTACGGCATGGGTTGTATTGGTACTTCAGGCACGCTCCGCTCGACAGTAAAACCCATCGCGATACGCTCGTGGTGGATAACCGTGCGAACGGTTACATGCGTTCGATCGACGTGCCCTACATCCGTCCCAATGGTCTGGACGGCGAGTTTCACGAAGCGCTGCTGAGCATCAAGCGCAGGCAGACGCTGCTGCCTGAAAGCGTCGAGTTGCGCGATCACAACTATCGGACGCCCAATGCGCCGGTGTCCGCGATCGCGTATGTGGATCGAGGCGACAAAACGCTCCATGGCCAAATCAATCGGAGCAGCGAGCATTTCCATACTCCGGAAGAGGCGCAGGCGCTCACCAAAGTTCGTGCGCAGGACATTGCTTCGAAGCAGGTCATTCACGCTGGCACGACGAACATCGCCGGGCTGTATCCGGGCTGGGTGCTGACGACCACCAACCACAAGTTGCCGAAAGCGCCTTATGGTCTGGTGATCGTCAAGCTCAAGACGACGGGTTCGCTCTCCAAGCCGGTTCTGAACGAATTCGAAGCCACGCCTGCGGACAAGATATGGCGGCCCGAGTACGTCCCCGAGCGCGACTGGAAATGGATGAACGGCTCGATCATCGCGACGATCGAATCGAGCGCCGAGGGCAGCCCCTATGCGGATTTAGACGCGCATGGCCGGTATCTGGTCAGGTTTCACTTCCATCGTGGCGCGGGCAAGTCGGGATCGAACAGCATGCGGCTACGGCTGATGACGCCGTCGGCCTCGCGCGAAGGCGGGTTTCATGCGCCCTTGCTACCCGGAACGGAAGTCAGAATTTTTTTCACAAATTCTGATATCGACAGGCCCTATATAGGATTCGCCGCCTTCGACTATTCACACACGAATCACGTTCACGGGCTTGAGGGCTGGAACTCGCGTTCGGTGTGGCGCTCGGCGCTGCTCGCCAACAAGGTGCGCTTCGAGGACTTCAAAGGCCGCGAAGGCGTGAAGCTGGCGACGATCTATCAGAAGTCGTCGGTGAGCATGGGCTATCTGGTGGACAACCAGAAGCAGCTTCGCGGTGAAGGCGTCGAAATTCACACGCAGGGCCACGCGACCATTCACGGATCGAAGGGGCTGTTCTTTTCTGCGGATGCGTTGTCGAGTCCGAATGCGCCGCATCTGGAGATGAACGCCGCGCTGAAGGAACTGCAATCGGCTTTGACGCGCGTCACGTCGCTGGTTCAGGCGACGACGCAGGCGAAGGCCGAGCCTGCCGATCGTGATACGCAGGCAAGCTTGATGGACACGCTCGATCAACTCAAAAGCGCCGGCCTGCTCGCGAGCGCGCCGGGCGGCATGGCCTTCGTGACGCCGCGCTCGGTGCAGCAGGCGGCGGGCGACAACGTGATCGTCAATGCGGGCAAGCACGTCGATATCAGTGCGGTGAGGCGCTTCACGGTCGCTGCGGGCGAATTGATTTCGCTGTGTGCGCAGAAGCTGGGCATGAAGCTGTTCGCAAAAGGCCCGGTGGATATTCAGGCTCACGACAGCACGCTGAACCTTTATGCCGACCAGCAATTGCACGTCTCCAGCGCCAACGCGAATGTGCTCGTCAACGGCAAAACCCGCGCCGTCCTCGCCTGCGGCGGCGCGGCGATCAAGATCGAGAACGGCAGCATCGAATTGGTCTGTCCGGGGGATTTCAAGATCAAGGCGGCGTCGTTCACGTTTGAGGGGCCGCAGAGCCTGAATCCGCCGCTGCCGAATTTACCCAAGAGCGATTTCAAGCTCGCAGAAACTTATATTCAATCTCGCTAAAACATGATTATCAGCCCCCCGTTCCTTCCGGCTGAAGGCCTCACCGTGCCCGCCGAGAAGTGGAAAACCGATCCGATGATGGATGTGGTGGATAAGTTCGAGCTGACCTATAGCGGCGTCTTTCCAATTGCCTCGGATCGTCGCTGGCATTGCGGCATGCATCTGGTGCCTGATTGCGGACTTGGCCAGAAAGAGCCGGTGCGCGCGATTGCTGATGGCGAGGTCGTGGCGTATCGCGTGGCGCAGAATGCAGTATCGGATGGGCAGAAGAAGTCCGATGGCACCAATGCGCTGAACAGCAATACGAGTTTCGTGCTGCTCAAACATACGACCGACACGGGCGAAGGTCGCACGATCACGTTTTATTCGCTGTACATGCACCTGCTCGACCTCGTGAGCATGCAGGGGCTTGTGCCGCAGCTGCAGCCAAGCCAGGCTCCGCAAAACAGTTCGCCTAACGCGCTACCTGCGTGGCTGCTCGCCGAGACCGAAGGCGTTCAACCCGGCGGGAGCAAAAAGGTGTATCGCAAGGATCAGCTCGGCTATGTCGGGAAGTATCACAACGAGACGCATCTGCACTTCGAGATCTTCATGACCGAGGCGGATTTCACGGCGTGGTTTGAGCAGAATGGTCATAAGGTGGCACTGGGAGAGTCGCACCCAGAGACGCCAGCGTCAAAGGACTATTGGGGGCATACGTACTTCGTCATCCCTGAGAAATCCGCATTCGTCAGCGTGCCTCCGGGAATGGCAAGCCTGAACACTGGAGGACACACCCCAAAGCCATTTTTTCCGGCGCTGAATGAGGGCGTCTTGGGCGATGGCAATACGCTGTATGTCCAGACGTATTTCAGTCGCGGCGAGCGGTTCATGCGCGCGTGGATCGATCGGGGCGATGGTACGCTGGTCGCGCTTACGCCGGATGAGCCGATCAAGGATAAGTTCGACGAATACGAGTATCAGTTATACGAACGTGCCACGAAGCTGTACGGAACGTGTCCGAGCGATGGCTACGAGATGCTGCGCTTCGGGCGGATTCTGAGTACGGATACGCCCTCGCTGTCGGCAGAGGCACAGGCGACGTGGCTGGCTGTGCCGTTCGATCAGGGCAAGGTCGGATATATCAATGTGAATCAGCAGACAGTGAAGACACTGTCGGATGCGGATTTCCCGTTCTTTATGGACTGGCAGAAGATCGAGGACGGCAATACGCCTTTTGATCAGGCTGGTCTGTGCGGATATGACGAGCTATGCCGGATCACCGGCGTGAGCGATCTGCAGTCGCCTGATGCGGCTACGCTTCAGGAATTCAGTAAAGAGGAGAGCCTGAAATCGTACGTACAGGGACAGGCGGCGGTACGCGCCAAGCTAAAGGGCTTTATCTGTCACGCGAAGAGCGAGTGGGACGCGAGTAACAATGAAGCTCGATACGGCGGCTTAAAAGAGCCGGAGGGGTTCTTTGGAAAGCGCAAGGATCTCGATCCTGACGGGTACACGCGTTTCATCGAGTTTGTGGAGCAGTCGCAGTTCATGGGGCAAGTGCAGGTGCAGTCGGGTGAGGACAACAAGCTTTGGTTCTTCCATCCGCTTGCGTTTATTCGGCACTTTAGGAAGGGTGGGTGGTTGAGTGCGAATGAATTCAAACGGATTTATTCCGACAACCATTATCCGAGAAATGTCCGCCCTAGCGGAGAAGAGTTGCGGTCTACATATCTAACGCCGCTAAACCTCGCGACAAGGAAGTTTGTCCTTGCAACCCCCTCGCGATTAGCACATTTTTTGGGGCAAGGTGCTGTCGAGAGTGCATGGCTGATGTCAATGCAAGAAACAAGCATGCTAGGAACTGTCACCGCGGGCGCGCTTCACGGTGCCGCAATTAATCCAGCCTCGAAAATATCAGAATCCGATCTCGGGCATTGGTACGGACAAGTGCCGTCAGAAGAAGATCTCTGGTTTAAATCTGAGAAATTCAATAGCCACGGTGGCAGGGTAGCGGGTAGCTACGACTGGAAAAATGGAAACTGTGACAAGGATGATGCTCAAAAATTTCGCGGGCGTGGATTTAAGCAACTTACAGGCAGGAGCAATTACGCAAGTTACTGGCTGTTTCGGGGCTGGATTACGCGTTCTTCATTTACGGATTCATGGTGGAATGATGCAGCATTCAGGCGGCATGATCGAAACGGCATGACAAAAACTCCAGCGAATATTGAGGACCCACATAGAGTCGCCTTTATCGAAAATTGCATCGATAGCGGAGCATTCTATATACGTGTTGAGCGGCCAAAAGTGGTGCAAGAAATTGATCGCGATACTTTGCGTGCTGCGAGTAACGATCAAGAAAGAAATAGTGAACGAGAGATTTCTAGAGCAGTCACCTATGCGATCAATGGTGGCTACATTGATGACGCGCGTAGATTAGAATATACGCATGCAGCAAAGGAGATTATTTGTGACTAGGAAGTATATTCTTTTATTGTTAATCGGATTCTTGTCGCTAAGTTCGGGTTCGATAATGGCGGAAGGCCAGTATGAGGTTCAAGGCGACGCCATTCGATTATTCAATCACGCTACGACTACTCAGTTGTGTAAATTGGACGCACCAGCTATTTATGCAACAGAAACTTACGACGAGGCTGCAATCATTGTCTCCGGTCGCGGATATGTAGAAAAAAAAGATCTTGAAGATTGCTCCGATAATAAAAAAATACATGTACATAATATTCCGGGACATGTTGGTGTTCTAACAGATGTCAATGTTGAGCAAAAGCTCTACGTTGCGCTGGATTTTGTGACAGTGCAGCCCTATACATGGCTGGCGACCATTGCTAAGCTTGGTACGTCAAAAAATTTAGTCTCTCTCCGTGGCGCTTATATTCCCAGGCAGTCGCTTTCCAATATGAAGAAGTTTTCATTTGGAGGCAGTGGTGATGCTGGTAGTTCTATCATTTCCTTAGATGGTAAATTTGTTGCACCGAACGGAGAAGTTGGTTGCGAGGAAAACTCTTACCCAGGTGTTTGGGACATATTAAAAAATGAGCGGGTTGTCACTGACAGTAGTGCATGTAGTTCATTATTTGGCAAAAAACCTAAATGAGGTATACGTCGTCCTTCAACGAAAGGTGAACAAAAAGCAAGAGGATTCGGCGATGCTTGAGTAATTTTCGTCAGCAGCACATATATCGATTGATGAATCTTGTTGATGGACTTAGTCAAAATAGAAGTGCTTGCCTCAACAGCGTAGAGATTATTCAGCGGATAACGTAGGTTTCGTCAATCGACTTGTCAACGGTGGCCCGAATGCTTACAACGAAAGACAGGCTTATACAGTGTTTATGCTGAACCAATTATGGGATGCGATGCCTGACTTCTTCCCTGAGTTGCTGACGCCCGCTCACCGCTCGGCAATAAAGCCGGATCTGACTCGCATAGAGAACTAAATTGAAAATATTAAAACTTTTTATGTTTGTTCTATGGTTTTTTTTGACCGGACCAACTGTCGCAGCGGACCAGTACAAGAATTTTCGTGTGGCTCCTTCTGTGACGACGTCCATTTATCGTGTCGATAGCTCAGTAAAAGTTAAGATTTCGGAGGTAGGTAAAAAAGAACGGTATCAAGTATTGACTTTTGATACCGAAAGCACGCTGCATCTGGCTGTAGCGGACTATGCTTTTAACGGGACGAGGGGCTTTTCCGTGTGGTACCTGGACGAAGGAATGGGTAAAGACACGATCTCAATGGTGTTTCTATTCTCATTGAAACAACATCGATTCGTCGATATTCGGCCCGCTTGTGGGGACGACTTTGTTAACCTTCAAATTGACAACGTCAGACGTGAATTGGTTAGCACGTATTACGAAAGAAACGAAGCCGTGCTGTGTCGAACAAAGTCTAAAACGCTCAGCCCACAATGAAATCCCCGATCCGCTACGGCGACAGAATCGAACACAGCGGCGAAGTCACGAGCGACTCGCGTCCAAAAACAATTTAAGACACGTTATTTTTTGCGGCTCTGCTTGCTTGCTCAGCTTCTGTTTTCTCAGCGAGCCCAAACAGTAGCGGCGATGCTTTTTCGCAATGTATGGCTCGCACAAGTAACGATAGGCTAACCTGTGGTTCTGGATGCGGAATGATTTTGCATCAGTACTACGAGGAGGGGGTATCCGAATTGAATCGGAATTCCGAAAAAATTGTTTTGCAGATAAATAATGTCAGTTCCTCATGCGTAACGGTTGCGGAGGATTATCTGAGTATATTTTCGCAAGCATCCGAACGTATTAAAAAGGAAGCAGCGGATCAACCAGGTTGGTTGGAAGATAAGCTAGATTTACATTTCGCAAAACAACAGCTAGCCACACTTAAGCTGCTCTTGAAAGAGTGTAGATAAGAATCATGCGTTGTCCCCCTTCCTTACGGCCGAAGGCCTTACCATGCCTGCTGAGAAGTGGAAAACCGATCCGATATCAGATACTTCTCACGGGCGATCGTACTTCGGGTACAAATTCCTCACGGACAATTTTTGAGGGGCGCGCTGGTGGGAGTTGGTGCGTCGTACTTACGTCACCGCCTGTTGCCAGTCTCTCTCCGGTGAGCCAACGTAGTGTGACTGCAAACCCAATACGATGGAAAACATAGACGCAGGCATCACCTGGCTATCCGGAAACTCACGTAATCTATGTTTGGAGTCAAGCGAGTCACATTTATAAGCCATCGCAATGCTATTTAGTATTAGGTGGAAAGAGACAAAAATATTAGTTGCTCAAACGCGTATAGATGACTGCGTATCGACTAGGAACGGCAGGGTTGGAGCTGTTTAATTTACGTAAACGCAAAGACGGAGCCTCGGTCCTCCGGATCGAGCCGAGTGAAAAATAAGTTATGATATTAAAACTGATAAAGGTGCTTTCCCTTCTATCGCTTTTCATCCCGATGGTAGCCCATTGCGATGCACTTGCGGATGTTTATTGCTTCTCATCAGACACTAAGGGCATTGAAGACTTCGAATTTCGCATGTTCTTCGATCAGTCAACGAAATTTTCAAGCGGGTTTGTTCGATATCAGAATTCGAAATCTGTAATTCCGCTGGTACTGAAATCTGCTGACGAACAGACGTTGAGTGCAGGTAGGCCGGACGAATTAACCTCGACGTGGCTTGAATTTAATCGCGGAAAGATTACCGGTGAATACGAAATGGTAAGTCAAGGAGCCAACATTTATTCAATGGTATATACAAATTATGGTACACGGAAAAAGTCAAGCTTTATTCTTGATCCAAACGTCACCCCTAGCCTTGAGAAGGGTTGTCAGTGGTAGCTTTCTGTAATGCGTGTCCTCAAGTTGGGCATGCAAATAAAAAGGTTTGCAAATGAAATCCCCCATCCGCTACGGCGACAAACTTGAGCACGGCGGCGAAGTCACAAGCGGCTCGCCGTTCAGCACGTTCATGGGCCGCGCACTCGCGCGCCGCGACGACAGCGCCCAATGCGACCTCCACGGTCAAACCACGATTGCCGAGGGCGACGAACGGTTCCCCGATCGCGACGGCAAGCCCTACGCGATGCAGGATCATCGCTGCGCGTGCGGCTGTCGCCTTATCTCATCCTTGCAGAACGTGAACTTCGCGTAATACATGCCGGTTGATCTGTCCGACATCGGTGAGCCTTATCCGTATCCGGCACATGGCCCGCGCCTGCTGCCGTGGCTCGGTATCTGGCTTACGTGCTGCGCGGTGGGCGCGCCGCTTATCCTGCTGATGTGGCCATCGAGTGAACCCGCGAGCGGCGCTGCGTTCTGGGTCGCTGTGATTGGCGGCCCGCACGCGGTGTTCCTCGGCCTGTTGTGCTTCGCGCGCATCGCATATGAAGCGATGTGGCACTACGCGCACAACTGCAACACAGCGCGCGCCGCGCGGCTCGCTGCGCGTCTGCGCATCGCGCAAAAGCGCTTGCAGGTACTGGGCGTGGGTTACTGCGTGCCATCCGTGACGTCCAAGTTGAGCGCAATCGTCACCATGACGACGCCGCTGTTCAAATCGCAAATGCCACGCAGCGGAGCGGGGCTCGTCGTTCACAACCGCTTCGACGATGAAGCGTGGTCTGAAGAGCCGCAGCCCGAGCCCGAGGACAATGAGGACCAGGCGAACGAAGAGCATGATCAAGCATGCGAAGCCGTACCTAAAATCGCCACCGTCGTACTGAAGCTCGTCGATGCACTCGCGCCGCTGATTCCGGCGCTGCAAGCGCTCGCGCAATATGGTCCGCAATACGCACCGCTCGCGCGCGTGCTGGCGCATCCCGACGAAATGGACCTGCGCACACAGCAAGCGCGCGATGCGTTGCGCATCGCAGGCGCGCCCGCACTCGAATGCGCGGCTGAGCCAGCGCCGCACAATCTGATGCTGGCCGACGCTTGGCTCGACTCGCGCGAGCGTCGCGCGTTGTTGATTCTGGCCTTCGCCTGGCATGACGCCGATCCGCCCGCCAACAGCAGCGAAGCGGCTGTTGCGGTGCTGCTGAGTCCGGGCTTCTATCAACTTCCCGAGCCGATACGTGTGCTTGCGACCTTACACCGCCCGGTCGAGGAACTGGCCGGCGTCGAGTCGCTGCGCGATCTCATTTGCAACACAACGATATGGGGCAAGGCCGAACCTCAGACCATCACACGTGCGTGGCTCACGCGTCTCGAGCGCAATCACGACAGCACGCTACTCGATACGCTCAAACAAGCCTCTTTCACCGGCATCGCCACCCGCGAATCGCATGGCCGTCTGGATCGCGTATTGGGCAATGCAGGCGCAGCAAACGCATGGCTTTCCATCGCAGCCGCGATCGAATCGCGTTTGGCAGGCCCACACCTGATTGTCGATCGCTTGCAGTCTGCCATTCTCTACGTCAACACGAATCCTTTGCATGACCACACCGAGTACGCCGGGCAACAACCTGAAAGCGCTTGAATCGAAAGCTTCCACATCACTATCGTCTGGTTTCCTTATCATTTGGGGCGTCGCGCTGGGCGCTTTCCTGATCGCTGCGCTTTTGGGTGCGCTCGCATGGTGGGGACGTGCCGACATCACCGGTCTCACGTCGCTGGAAATGCGCATTTCTGCGTTGCTCAGGATCGTTCTTGTGCTTGCGGTCGTGTTGGTTGTGCACGCGGGGGCGCTGTGGCTCGGTCTGTACAGGAAGTTCGCGCGATGGATCGGCGATATCGGTGAAAGTGGCAAAGCGACGCGTTCCGCGAAAGCGCAGAAGCGCGATCCTCGTCTGCAATTGCTGTGCGACGAACTGCGCGTCTCGATCGGATGGCGCTGGCGAAGCGCGATGCCGTGGCTCATGCTCACGGGCGAAGAAGCGCTCGTCGATGAAGTCGCGCCCGGTCTCAAGCAATCGGCCGTACTGCGGGTGGGCGATACGATCCTCGTGCATGCCGCGCCCGATGGCATCGACCCTGAAACGTGGCGCACTCAGCTTCGCCGTTTGCGCCGCGCGCGCCCGGTAGATGCCGTCATTCCCGTGATGCAGGCCAGCGAAGCGCTGCCGGTGAATGAGGAGCGGCCCCGTGCGCTCTCGAATCTGGCGCGTGAGTTGGGCTGGGCAGCCCCGGTGACGTTGCTGCACACGGTGAGCGTACGCGGCGAGCGCCCTGACGAATTTCATGCGCTGGGCGCATTCATTCCGACGCCGTTGAACGCGGACACGCAAGCATCGACCAACTTGTTGACGCACGAACTGAGCGTGATCGAAAAGGCGGCAGCGGACGTTGGCGTGGCGCTATTGGGCAACGCGAAGCCGGTTTGGTATCTGGCCGAAATATCGCAGTATCTCGATGTGCGGCGCGAGCAAATCGTGAGCGCATGGCAAACGTTATGTGCATCGAAGTGGCGTCGTGCATCGCTCGCGGGCGTTATGTTTGCGCCGGTCTATGCGACGCCCGCCGTTCCGACGCCAATTCCTGCACACGAGGAAGATGTTGCGCAGGAAGTGGCCGAACGGATTGCGAACAAGACGACAGTGCCGCGTGAGCAACCGCGCGCGCTGCTGCCAATCTGGCGTGAAATCGGCGCACGCGTCGATCCGCGCAAAGGACGGCGTATCGGCTTTTATTGGCCGAACGCGCTGGCGGCTCTGGTGATGATCGGCGCCATCGCCTGGTGCGCGGCGATGACGATCTCGTTCATCGGCAACCGCTCCCTCGTTCAGGATGCGCGCAGTACGGTCGATGCGGCGCTCGCCGTTCAACCGAACACCTCTGCCGCTTTACGCAGGCAACTCGACCTTCAACAGCAAATCGAGAAGCTCGAATACCGCCAGCAGCACGGTGCACCGTGGTATCTGCGCGCGGGCCTGAATCGCAATGACGAATTGTTGGCCGCACTCTGGCAACCGTATTCGACGATCGCCGCACGAAACCTGCGCGATCCGATTGGACGTCACCTCGAAGCATCGCTCACGCAGTTATCGCAAGCCCGCGCCGACGCTTTGCCTAACGCCGACGAGCAACAACGCGATTACGACGCGCTTAAAGCCTATCTGATGCTCGCTGACCCGAAGCACGCCGATGCCGCGTTCCTGTCCAGGCAACTCCCAAGCGCATGGCCCGCGAACCCAGACATGCGCACCGGCGAGTGGCTCGATCTCTCGCAGCGCCTCGCCTCCTTCTATGCCAATCATCTCCGCGCGCATCCCGAATGGCGTCTCAGCGGATCAAGCGATCTCGTCGGCATGGCGCGTAACACGCTGGTCAACCAGATCGGTCTGCAAAACTCCGATGACACGCTCTATCAATCCGTGATCGCGCAGGTGAAAGGCAAGTACGCGGATATGACCTTGCCGACACTGCTCAACGGCGCGGACGCGCGCGGCCTGTTCGCATCGGCGCATACGGTTCCCGGCGTCTATACGCGCGCCGCGTGGGACGGGATCGTGAGCGATGCCATCGACAAGGCCGCGAAGGAAGGCCGCGTCAGCGCCGATTGGGTGCTCGCCGATGCACGCGCCGCACGTGTGCCCGGTGCGGCGCTCGAAGCGCAGCAGGACATGGAGGAAGTGCGCCTGCGCCTGCGGGCGCGCTACTTCTCCGAATACGCCGCCGCGTGGCAGTCGATGCTAAACAGCATCCAGTGGCAGCCTGCCACGAACTTGAGTGCAGCGATCAGCCAGCTTACGCGCCTGACCGATGCGCAGACATCACCGTTGATCGCGCTGATGAAGTCGGTCGAATATCAGGCCGGAGCGGGCCGTCCGTCGCAGGCGCTGCCCGACACGCTGGTGCGCAAGGCTCAGGACATGATCGGTACAAAGACGAACAACCCGAGCGAACCGATCGTCAATCCACTCGACAAACCCTTCGGCCCGCTGCTCGCGCTGATGGGCGATGACGTGATGACAGGCGCCAAAGCCAACAGCAGATCCGGCAGCAAAAACGCAGCCGACTTCAGCGGCGTCAGCCTCGCGCACTTTCTGACAGTCGCCACCACCATGCGCCTAAAGCTGCAACAGATCGCCACCGGCGCGGATGCGCAGGCGATGGCGCGTCAAATGGCGCAGGCCGTGTTTCAGGGCAAGCTCTCCGAACTCACGCAGGCGCGGGACGATGCCGCACTCACCGCCGCGAGCCTCGGCTCGCAATGGTCAGGCTTCGGTGACGCGCTGTTCGCTCGTCCGCTCGATGTGGCATGGCAAACGATTCTGCAACCCGCCGCGGCCAGTCTGAACGACCTGTGGCGCTCGGCAGTGGCCGCACCGTTCGCCAGTTCATTCGACGGCCATTACCCGTTCGCCGACACGGATGCCGACGCGTCCTTCGTCGAACTTGGCCGCTACATCAAGCCCGATACGGGGCTGATCTGGCGCTTCGTGACGACGCAACTCGCCGGTATCTTGCAGCAGCAAGGCAACGCATGGGTCCCGAACGACCTCGCCCCGCAAGCGCTGCAGTTCGATCCCGAGTTCCTGTCGGCGCTGCGCCAGTTATCGACGCTGGGCGCGCAACTCTACACGCAGGGCGATGCGAACTATCGGTTCCAGCTCATGCCGCATCCGACGCCTGAGGTAACGCGCAATGTGCTGACGATCGATGGCACGAAGATCGAGTACTTCAACCAGTTGGAGCAGTACACGTCGATCGTGTGGCCGAGCAACGGTCAGAATGGGCGCACGACGCTGACGTGGGAATCGGATACGGCGGGCACGCGCATCGCGTTCCAGGCGAATGGTGACTGGGCGCTGTTGCGTCTGCTTGGCACCGCCAAAGTAAAGCCGCTCGACAGCACAAGCTACGCGTTGACCTTCAATCAGGACAGCGGCTTTCCGCTGCACTACGACCTGAAGGCACAGGTTGGCGCGGGACCGCTCGATCTGCTCAAGCTGCGCGGTTTCAAGATGCCGCAGCGCGTGTTTATCGTCGGCAAGGGCGGCGTGGTCGCAGGAACGCCCGTGCTGCCGCCGCTGCCACCCGAGTTGCAGTAACCCGTTTGAACAGAATGAAGCACGACACCACCAGCGGCATCGAACCCGACTTCCCGCCATCTCGCCAGGATCAGGACCCAGTTCTGCGCTACTACGAAGCCGAGATGCGCTATCTGCGCGAGTCGGGCCGCGAGTTCGCGCGCGCTCATCCCGACCGCGCCCGCATGCTCAATCTCGATCGCGTCGGTGACCGCGATCCGTACGTCGAACGCTTATACGAAGGCTTCGCGTTCCTCACCGGCCGCTTGCAGCAGAAACTCGACGACGAACTCCCCGAACTGACCGAAGGACTCGTGAGCCTGCTATGGCCGCATTACCTGCGCATGATCCCGTCGCTGTCGATCGTCGAATTGATCCCGCGTATGGAGAAACACGAGCGCACCGAACAAGTGCCCGCAGGCGTAACGGTCCGATCCAAACCGATTCCGGTGACCCGAGACGCATCGGACGGTATTACGCAGAAGAACGTCCAATGCCTGTATCGCACGACGCAGCCGGTGGACTTGCACCCCGTGCGTCTGGAGCAGGCGGGACCGGGCGTGCGTCACGATGGCCGCTCGATCATCCGGCTTGCCTTCAGACTCGATGCCGCCGCCAAGCGCAACGAAACCGACCTCTCGCGCCTGCGCCTGCACCTGAGCGCCGATCAGGCCGTCGCGTTCGCCATGCACCTCGCGCTCACGCGACACGTGCATGCGATCGACTGGCGTATCCCTGAAGTGCGCGATGGCGAAGCTCTACCGCTCGATGGCGTGACGATCGAACCGGCTGGCTTCTCGCCCGAAGAACGCCTTTGGCCCAAGTCCGACGCGGCGTTCGCGGGCTATCAACTGCTGCTCGAATACTTCACGTTCCGCGAAAAATTCCTGTTCGTCGATATCTGCGGTCTCGACGTGAACGAGCTGCCGGAACGCTCCACGCATTTCGAACTGGACATCGTGCTGAAAGAAACCTATCCGCACGACATGCGCTTCAGCAAAGACAACGTGCGGCTGTTCTGCACGCCGGTAATCAATCTGTTCGAACTGGACGCCGAACCGCTCGTGATCGACCATCATGAAACGGAATACCGCGTAATTCCGGCGAGCCATCAGGGCGAGCACATCGAAACCTATTCCGTCGATGGCGTGGTCGGCTTCGATCACGTCACAGCGCAAAGTTTCGAATACGTGCCGTTCTCGAACTTCCGTCATCGCGGCGGCATGATGCGGCACGAGTCGCCCGAGCGCTATTTCCATACGCGCGTGCGCCCCGGCATGGACGGCCTGCATGAGACGTGGCTGATCTTCGGCGGCAACGCATGGGAGTCGATGGAGGACTTGCCGGAAGAAAGCGTGTCACTGCGCGTGACCGGCACGAATGGCCTGTTGCCGCGCAAGGGCCTGCGTGAAGCACGCATCGACGAAATGGTGGGCGGCGCAGCGGAGCTTGTCGGCGTGAGAAACCTCGTCGCGCCGACGATGCCGCTGTACCCGCCGACCGGCGATCGCTTCCAGTGGCGCGTGCTGTCACACCTCGCGCCCAACTTCCTGTCGATGATGAATGCCGAAGTGTTGCGCGGTGCGCTGGCGCTTTACGACTGGACCAATGACGAACTCAATCGCAGGCGGCTGGCGGGCATTCTGTGGGTATCGGAGACGCTGCTCGAAGAGGTGTCGGGCGGGGCCGTAGAGCGTGGCGTGTTGATCGAAGTGACGATCGATTCGCAGGCGTTCTCGGGTGACGGCGATGTGATGTTGTTCGGCGAACTGCTGCATCGGTTCTTCGAGCTTTACGCGGAGATCAACCTGTTCACGAAGCTCGAGGTCATCAGTCTGCCGACGCAGAAGCGCGTCGAATGGCCGCGCAGCAAGACGTGGCGCTCGCCACTATGAAACCGCGCGATCTGCCCGATATGCAACAGTCGATCGAACCGCTTATCGCGGCTTTGCTCGCACATGCGCCGGCGATGAGCTTCATGCAACTGTACCGATCGCTTGAAGCAAACCACCCCGAGATGGCAAACGGCTTTGGCTCTTGCGAGCGAGACACGCACGAGCATGAGCCGGTGCGCTTTGGCTCGCATCCCCGCATGGGTTTCCCTGCGGGCGAGATCGAGCGTGTCGGACTCGATGACTCTAGCGATGGCCCGTACGCTGTTCCATTGCCGCCCGTCGTTCGCACGACTTTAATGGGTCTGTACGGTGTCGATGCCGCGATGCCGAGCCATTACCTCGACGATATCGCGCAACGCGAAGAAGGACACGAAGCGGTCGAAGCGTTCCTCGATCAGTTCCATCACCGATTCGTGACGCTGCTGTATCGCACATGGAAGAAGTATCGCTATACCGAAACCTTCCGTTACGGCGGAGCCGATACCCATTCGCAAAACCTGCTCTGTCTTGCCGGTTTCGGTTGGGGCAACAAGCCCGCGCGCGCCGGTGAGCGACGGTGTTGGACGGAAAAAGCCGGACTTTCCTTGTAAATCCCTATCCATGAGGGGTTCAGCCTCAAACCCGTCTTTGCTTTGCAAAGAAAGTAACCCCCTCCGCCGGGCAGGCGGCTACTGAACAAAAACGCAAGAGAGCGGCCCAACTTCTCAACCGCGCCGAATAAAGAATGCAACCCGCTAAGCGGATGGAAGCTGCTTTCCTTGGTAACTTTTTTGCAGCCGCAAAGAAAGCTACCCCCGACCGGAGACGGCTACTAAACCAAAACGTAAGACAACGACAAAACCCCAACCCACCGCGCCCGCAAAAGCAGCAAAAAACCTTCTCAACCCTTCCTCAACAAACTAACCCCATAAACCAAAGCCGCGAGCATCGTAATCCAGAAACTGGTAGGCCAATCCGTGTAATAGGCAAGCGTCAACCCCACCCAAGCCTGCGCGAGCGCAAAAAGACCAGCCAACACCAACCCCGACGACAACCGCGTCGTCAAATTCTGCGCAGCGGCAGCCGGCCCGACCATCAACGCAAAAACGAGCAATACTCCGACGATCTGCGTACAAGCCGCCACCGCCAACGCGGTAATCGCAAGAAACAACGTCGACACGAGCCGCAGCGAAACCCCTTTCGCCTCCGCCAACTCCGGCTGCAGCGAAGCAAACAACAGCGGCCGCATGATCACCGCCAACGCGCCCAGACTCACGACCGCAAGCCCCGCCAGCACGATCAACACGCTATGACTCACGCCCAGCACATTGCCGAACAAGAGAGCCGTAGCCTGCGTCGCATAAGCCGTGAAGAAGTGCAGAAACAACAAACCGAAGCCAAGCGATAGCGACAAAATCACGCCAATCGCCACGTCACGTCCCGCGAGCTTCTCGCCGAGCGCGCCCATGCCGACGCCCGCCGCAAGCGTGACGCCAATCATCCCCCAAAGCGGCGGCAGGCCGATCAACACGGCGCCCGTTGCGCCCGTGAAGCCGACGTGCGACAACGCGTGACCCGCGAACGTCTGCCCGCGCAGCACCAGAAAATAGCCAACGATCCCCGACAGCACCGCGACGATCCCCGACGCCGCGAATGCGTTGACCATGAAGTCGTATTCAAACATTGTGCGTATGCTTTCCCTTCGTGTCGTGACCGTGCGCATGCGCGTGGCCATGACCGTGATCGTGCTCATGCTCGTGCCCATGAGCATGTTCGTCGCCTTCTTCGTGCGCATGATCGAGCTTGTCGATCTCCACATCGCCCGACATCACGAAGATGCGGCCGTTCACGCGCATCACGTCGATCGGCGAGCCATACAGCTTCGACAACACCGGCTTCGAGATGACCTCATCGACCGTGCCGAGCGCCGCGCGTCCATTGCCGAGATACAGCACGCGGTCGAGCGAGTTGAGCAGCGGATTAAGTTCATGCGCCGAGAACAGCACGGTGATGTTCAACTCGCGCTGCACACGCCGCACGAGTTCGACCACGCTCGTCTGATGCCGCGGGTCCAGACTGATGAGCGGTTCATCGAGCAAGAGAAGGCGCGGATCGCCGAGCAGACATTGCGCAAGCAGCAAGCGCTGCCGCTCGCCTCCCGACAACTCGGACAGCGGCCGCCCGGCGAGCTGCACCGCGCCGACGAGATCGAGCACGCGCTCGACATCCGCGCGAATGCGGGCATTGCGATGCGGCACGCCCCAGTGATGTCCGTCCGCCGCCATCGCGACGAAATCGCGGCCCAACACTCGCCGGCCCGCAAGCCCGCTGCGAATCTGCGGCATATAGCCAATGGTCGGATTGCCGCGCACCACCGCCGCGCCGTTCACGCGAATCGTTCCGCCGGCGAGCGGCACGAGGCCGAGCAGCGCGCGCATGAGCGTGGTCTTGCCCGCGCCGTTCGGCCCGAGCACGCCGATGAATTCGCCCGTGTGGACGGTGAAACTTGCGTCGTCGAGGATCGTGCGGCCGCCGAGTTCCAGCGTCACGCGATCGACTTCGAGCGCGGGTCCCGAGTGAACGCTCATCTTTGCCATCCTTGCAAGGCGCCCGATAACGAATCGAGCTGACCCAGCATCCATTGCTGATAGGTCTTGTTGGCAGGCAACGTCTCCGTCACGCTGACGCTAGGCAAATGCGCGTCCTTCGCCACGTTGAGCAGGCGTTTCGTGAGCGCGCCCGTCGCCTGGCTGTTGTAGATGAGCACGTGCACGCGCCGCTCGCTCAGATCCTTTTCGAAAGCGGCGATATCGGCGGGACTCGGCTCGGTCTCGTTCATCTCGGCCATCTGGAAGCGCTGATTGCGCATCTCGAAGCCGATGGCATCGGCCATATAGCCGAACACCGGCTCGGTGGCCGTCACCGGCACGCCCTTGAAGTGTGCGCGCAATTGCGCGACGCTGGCATCGATCGGCTTGAGCGAATTCAGGAAGGTCGCGAGGCGCGCGTCGTAATCGCTCTTGTGGGACGGGTCCGCGCTTACGAGATACTGGCTCACCGCTTTAGCGACGGCGGGCATGGTCGCCGGGTCGTACCAGAGATGCGGATTGTCGCCGGACTTCTTGCCGACGAGCTGCGCCGCGACGATTATCGTGCGCGTGTCGTTCTTTCTCGATGCCGCGAGCAGTTTGTCCATCCATGGATCGTAGTCCGCGCCGTTGTAGACGACCAGCGCCGCGTGCTGAAGCGCACGCGCGGTCTTCGGGCTGGCTTCGAAGAGATGCGGATCTTCATCCGGATTGCTGAGGATGCTCGTCACCTGCACGTGATCGCCGCCGAGCTGGCGGATCACATCGCCATAGAAGTTTTCAGCCGCCACGACGGGCACGCGCGTGGCTTGCGCGAAAGCTCCCTGGCAAAAGCCGAATGCGGCGACGAGGCAGGTGAGGACATGCGCGAGTTTCATCGGGTTCCTTGAGTCGTTGAAGGGCGTGCCGGCGCGGTGCGGCAGGGGCAAGGTTCGTGGCTCGAACGACGTGCGCTCAGGCGTGGCGGTGCTTCTTCTGGCAATCGCTGCACAGTCCGCTCAATTCGACGACCTGATGCCGTACTTCGAAGCCATGCGCAGGCGGCGTGGCCGAAAGCGACGAAGCCAGATCGCGGCCCTGTATTTCGAGCGTGTTGCCGCAGTCGTCGCAGATGAGGAATTGGCTTTCGTGCGGCTTGCCGGCATCGCAGCAGGCGACGAACGCGTTCTTCGATTCGATGCGATGCACGAAGCCGTTCTCGACCAGGAAGTCGAGCGCGCGATAGACAGTGGTGGGCGGCACGCGCGCGCCGCGCTTCGGCTCCATCGCGTCGATGAGGTCGTAGGCGCCGATCGGCTTGTGCGCCTTCAGCACGAGTTCGTACACGTGCCGGCGCAAGGGTGTGAGCGCGACGCCGCGCTCGCTCGCCAGCGCTTCCGCGCGAGCGAGCATGGTTTCGACGGATGCGGTCATGTTGAGGCTCGGTGTTCGGGTTTGATGCATGACACGGCGTTCATGTCGAATGCCGCATCGGAGAATTCCGAGATGATATAACGTATCAGCGTCGAATGCATCCTTCGGAAGGACCGCTCCTTGAAGCAAGCCGCGGCGCGGCTTTCCGCCGCGGACGCAATTGCGCGTCGCACCATCGAAACTGGTTTTCCCGCCTTGACACTTCTCTACACAACGCCGATCATTCGACCACACAAAGAGCAATTGATCGAAGCCAGAGCGTTCGCTCACTTCGAACCAAACAAAAATCTCGGAGATGTCGGTGAGATTGAGCGACAAGGTGGCGATCATCACGGTTGCCACGAGTGGTATTGGCGAAGCGGTGGCGCGGTCTTTTCTTGAAGAAGGCGCGAAGCTCGTGGTCGAAGACGAGAGTGAACTCCGTCGGCGCTCCGAAGACGCTGGCGAACGCGTGCATGTGTTCGAGCGCATCGTCGCCAAGACCGTCGAGCGTTCCGGCGGTATCGACATTCCCTTCAGTCACGCGGCGCTCATCGACATGCACCCAATCCTCGGCAAATCGCGGGAAATCCACGGCCATGTCTTCGCGGTCAACGACATCATGGCCCGCGAGCTCAGCGTCAAAAAGTGGCAAGCGGACGAGTTGACGGCCCTTGCAGCGCGAGGCGCACCGTCTATAGTGAAACGGCACGATAAGCACGCAAGGGTAGGGCGCAAGACCAAAGAAGGCAGCGAAAGGTAAGAGGCGATACCGCAGCGAAGATTCAAAAGAAAACCCGAAGCAAAACCGGAATCCACGCGATATCCATCGCGCATCCCTGAGGCAGCAGGCAGCGGCACACCGGCGCTTGCGAGACAGGCACCGACGGCATCGAAGACATCGCCGCACGGCCTGTTTCCCGCATGGCGCCCATGCCAACAAAAAAGGAGACGCACCACAATGAAACGCATCCACACTATCGTTCGGACAGAGCCGCGTGCACAGCTTGCCGTGACCGGCGTCGTCGCATCGCTTATCGCGGCAAGCGCGGCCTTCGTGCCGCCTGCGCAAGCAGCGACCACCATCACGGTGGCCACGCTCAACAACCCGGACATGATCGAGCTGAAAAAGCTCTCGCCCGCGTTCGAGAAGGCCAATCCGGACATCCAGCTGAAGTGGGTGATTCTCGAAGAAAACGTGCTGCGTCAGCGCGCCACCACCGACATCACGACCAACAGCGGCCAGTTCGACGTGCTCACCATCGGCACGTACGAAGCGCCGCAGTGGGGCAAGCGTGGCTGGCTCACGCCGATGGCCAATCTGCCCGCGAACTACGATCTCGACGACGTGGTGAAAACCGCCCGCGACGGTCTCTCGTACAACGGCCAGCTCTATGCGCTGCCGTTCTACGTCGAAAGCTCGATGACCTATTACCGTAAGGATCTGTTCGACGCGGCCGGCCTCAAGATGCCCGATCAGCCGACCTACGATCAGATCAAGCAATTCGCCGACAAGCTGACCGACAAGGCCAAGGGCCAATACGGCATCTGCCTGCGCGGCAAGGCAGGCTGGGGCGAGAACATGGCCTTCGTTTCGACGGTGGTGAATACCTTCGGCGGCCGCTGGTTCGACGAACAATGGAAGGCGCAGCTCGATTCGCCCGAATGGCACAAGGCCGTGTCGTTCTATGCGGACTTGCTCAAGGCCGACGGCCCTCCGGGAGCGAGCTCCAACGGCTTCAACGAAAACCTCACGCTGATGTCCTCGGGCAAGTGCGCGATGTGGATCGACGCGACGGTTGCCGCCGGCATGCTTTACAACAAGGCGCAGTCGCAGGTCTCGGACAAGATCGGCTTTGCCGCCGCGCCGATCGCCGTGACGCCGAAGGGCTCGCACTGGCTGTGGTCGTGGTCGCTCGCGATCCCGAAGACGTCGAAGCAGCAGGACGCCGCGAAGAAGTTCGCCGCGTGGGCCACGTCGAAGGAATATATCGAAATGGTCGGCAAGGACGAGGGCTGGGCCTCGGTGCCGCCGGGCACGCGCAAGTCCACCTACGCGCGCCCCGAGTACAAACAGGCCGCGCCGTTCGGCGACTTCGTGCTGGCGGCGATCGAAAGCGCCAATCCGAACGATGCGTCGCTCAAGAAGGTGCCGTATAGCGGCATCCAGTTCGTGGGCATCCCCGAGTTCCAGTCGTTCGGAACGGTGGTGGGTCAGTCGATCGCCGGCGTTGTCGCGAATCAGGGCAGCGTCGATAGCGCGCTCAAGGCCGCCAACGCGGCAGCCGATCGCGCAGTGAAACAGGCGGGCTATCAGAAGTAAGTCACGTAGTTCGCAGGCCGCGCGTCTTCGCCCTCCGAAGATGCGCGGCCGGTCAATCATCGAGAGGTGTCACGATGAGTCAACTGAATCCCCCTATCTCCGACCACTACCAGGAGTCCGCGGCCGAGCGCGACAAGAAGCGCGCGAAGTCGGTGCGCTGGCTGATCACGCCCTCGACCGGTCTCCTGTTCTTGTGGATGGCGATCCCGCTCGCGATGACGATCTGGTTTTCGTTCTCGCGCTACAACCTGCTCAATCCCGATGTAAAGGGTTTCGCGGGCTTCGATAACTACGAGTTCCTCGCCACCGACCCGGCGTTCGGCCCGTCCATTGGCCATACGCTGACCCTGATCGGCTCGACGCTCGGCATCACGGTGATAGGCGGCGTGCTGCTCGCCGTGCTGTTCGACCGCAAATTCATCGGGCAGGGCATTGCGCGGCTTCTGGTGATTGCGCCGTTCTTCGTCATGCCGACGGTGTCCGCGCTGATCTGGAAGAACATGATCCTGCACCCGGTGTATGGCCTGGTCGCCTCGCTGATGCGTTCCATGGGCATGCAGCCGATCGACTGGTTCGCAGACTATCCGCTCTTCGCGGTCATCATGATCGTGTCGTGGCAATGGCTGCCGTTCGCGTTCCTGATTCTCTTCACGGCGATCCAGTCGCTCGATCAGGAGCAGAAGGAAGCGGCACGCATCGACGGCGCGGGTCCGTTCGCCATGTTCTTCTTCATCACGCTGCCGCACTTGCGTCGCGCAATCGCCGTCGTCGTGATGATGGAAACCATCTTCCTGCTGTCGATCTTCGCTGAAATCTATACGACCACCGGCGGCGGTCCGGGCACCGCGACCACCAACCTGTCGTATCTCATCTATGCGCTCGGTCTGCAGCAGTTCGATGTCGGTCTCGCATCGGCGGGCGGCATCCTCGCGGTGATCCTCGCGAACGTAGTTGCGTTCTTCCTCGTGAGAATGCTCGCGAAGAACCTCAAAGGGGAGTACGAGTCATGAGCACTCAACCGGTTTCCACCAGGCCGCCCGTGCCCGTGTTCGAACATGTGAAGCGCATCGTGCCCGGCATTGTTGCGTGGATCGTTTCGATCCTGTTGTTCTTCCCCATCTTCTGGATGACGATCACCGCGTTCAAGACCGAGCAGCAGGCATACTCGTCGTCGCTTTTATTCACGCCGACGCTCGACAGCTTCCGCGAGGTCTTTGCGCGCAGCAACTACTGGGGCTTCGCGCTCAACTCGGTGCTGATCTCGCTGGGCGTCACGGTGATCTGCCTGTTGCTCGCCGTGCCCTGCGCCTACGCGATGGCCTTCTTCCCCACGAAGAAGACGCAGAAAGTGCTGCTGTGGATGCTCTCCACGAAGATGATGCCGTCGGTCGGCGTGCTGGTGCCGATCTATCTGTTGTGGAAGAACACGGGCCTGCTCGATACGGTGTCGGGTCTCATCATCGTGTACACGCTGATCAATTTGCCGATTGCCGTGTGGATGGCGTTCACTTACTTCAACGAAGTGCCGCGCGACATTCTCGAAGCGGGACGCATAGACGGCGCGACGACGTGGCAGGAGATCGTCTATCTGCTCATGCCGATGTCGCTGCCGGGACTGGCATCGACCGGTCTCCTGCTCGTGATCCTCTCTTGGAACGAGGCGTTCTGGAGCATCAACCTGTCGAGCTCGAACGCGGCGCCGCTTACCGTGTTCATCGCGTCGTATTCGAGTCCGGAAGGCTTGTTCTGGGCCAAGCTTTCGGCGGCGTCGCTGCTTGCCGTCGCGCCGATTCTCATCGTCGGCTGGCTCTCGCAGAAGCAACTGGTGCGCGGCCTGACCTTCGGCGCGGTGAAGTGAGGCGTACCCAGTGAACCTGACACCTTCCAGAGAAGCCGCGCTCGCAGATCGACTGATGATCTGCGACTGCGACGGCGTGCTCATCGACAGCGAAGCCGTGGCGGCGCGCATGCTCGTCACGGAATTGCAGACGCTGTGGCCAGGCGTCGATATCGAACCCGTGGTGATGCCGCTGCTCGGCTTGCGCATCGAAGCCGTGCTCGCGAGCGCGGCGGACACCGTGAACCGCACGCTCACGCAGGATCAGATCATGTCGATCCGCCGCGCGGTCGAAGCGGCGGCGGTAGAAGCGCCGCCGGTCGCGGGCATCGCCGAGGCGCTTGCCGCCGTGCCGCTCACCAAGGCATGCGCGAGCAACAGCTTCGCGGCTTACGTGGATACCGTCCTGAATCGCACGGGCCTCGTGCAGTTTTTCGGCGACAGGCGCTTCACGGCGGACATGGTGGCGAACCCGAAGCCTGCGCCCGACGTGTATTTAGCGGCGGCGCGCGCGTTGAAGGTCGACCCGTTGCGCTGCCTCGTGGTGGAGGACAGCGTGACCGGCGTGACGGCGGCGCGCGCGGCGGGCATGCAGGTGCTGGGGTTCATCGGCGGAGGACATGCGACGGAAGGACAGATCGGCGCGTTGAAGCGCGCGGGCGCGGAAGTCGTCTTCGACGACATGGCGCGCTTGCCCGCACTCGTCGAACAATGGCTGCAGCATGCGACCTTCGAGACGCCTTGAAAAGAGGCTCGGCTAAGCGTCGCAAACAAAGAAACATGGAGACGGATCATGGCTAGTCTGACACTGCGTAACATCAACAAGCGATATGAAGACACCGAGGTGATGAAGAGTGTCAACCTCGATATCAACGACGGCGAGTTCGTCGTGTTCGTCGGACCGTCGGGCTGTGGCAAGTCCACGCTGATGCGCATGATCGCGGGGCTGGAGGAGATCAGCGGCGGCGATCTGTCGATCGACGGCGTGCGCGTGAACGAGTTGCCGCCCGCGAAGCGCGGCATTGCGATGGTGTTTCAGTCGTACGCGCTCTATCCGCACATGACGCTCTACGACAACATGGCGTTCGGACTCAAGCTCGCGGGCGAGAAGAAGCCCGCGATCGATGCGGCCGTGAAGAACGCCGCGAAGATTTTGCATATCGATCACTTGCTGGACCGCAAGCCGAAGCAGTTGTCGGGCGGGCAGCGCCAGCGCGTGGCGATTGGCCGCGCGATCACGCGCAAGCCGAAAGTGTTTCTCTTCGACGAACCGCTTTCCAATCTCGACGCCGCGTTGCGCGTGAAGATGCGCCTGGAATTCGCGCGCCTGCACGACGATCTCAAGACGACGATGATCTACGTGACTCACGATCAGGTCGAAGCAATGACGCTGGCGGACAAGATCGTGGTGCTCTCGGCGGGCAATATCGAGCAGGTCGGCACGCCCAACACGCTGTATCACGCGCCGGCCAACAAATTCGTGGCGGGTTTTATCGGCTCGCCGAAGATGAACTTTCTCTCGGGCACGGTCGAGCGCATTCAGGACGATGGCGTGCTCGTGAAGTATTCCACCGGCGAGACGCAACTGGCCGGCGTGCTGCCAGGCAATGCCAAGCCCGGCGATGCGGTGACTATCGGCATTCGTCCGGAAGCGTTACAGCCGAACGTTTCGGAATACGGCGTGTCCGCTTCGACGATGACCGTGGAAACGCTCGGCGACGCGGCTTATCTGTACGCGGAGACATCGGTGGCGCCGGACGGCTTGATCTCGCGGATTCCGCCCTTGGAGAAGCACACGCGGGGCGAGAAGCTGAAGGTGGGCGCGTCGCCGGAACACTGCCATTTGTTCAACGCCGACGGCATCGCGTTCAGGCGGCACGTGGTGGAAGCTTATCTCGTGGAGCATCCGGAATTGGCTGTGCCGAGCGTGGCGCGGGCTTGATTTCCGCAGTGGCGCCGGTGTCTCGCGTGGACGCCGGCGTCATGGGACGAGCGATTCAAGCCGCCAGCGCCGCGCGCGCGCAAAGCTCATCTGTCACCAATCCAGACAACCACTTCCCCTTCAACGCCGCGACCAGCGCCGCGCGCTTGCGCTCGCCGCCGGCAAAGCCGATGGTCGGCCGTTTCGGCGGCGAATCGATCTTGAGGCTCGTCGCGCGCGCGCCTGTTTTCGAATCGACGCGCGCTCCGTTCGCATCGATCGGCAGGCCGAGCAGTTCCGCCACCGCGCCCGCTTTCATCAACTCGTGGACTTCGGCGTTCGAGATGAATCCGTCCTCGTGCAGCGGACAATTGATGCCCACATTGCCGATGCCGACAAAAGCCACGTCCGCTTTCTGCGCGAGCGCATCCACGATCCGATAAAGACGGTGATTGCACCATTGCGCGCGCTCGGCTTCGCTATCGGCCATGAGCGGCGCGGGCAGCATGAAGTGCTTGCCGCCGGTCTTTTCGGAGAGCTGCTGCGCGACGTCGTAGCGATTGGACGAACCATCGTGCGCAATCGCGCCGACGAGCGACACCAGCCGATGCTGCGGCCGCTCCAGTTGCCCGATCTGCGCGACCACCGCCTTGAGCGTGCGCCCGCTGCTGATGGAGACGACGAGCGGTTTCTCATCGACGAGATAGCGTTCCATCACCTGCGCGCCTGCTACCGCGAGCTTGCGGTCCACTTGCTCGTTGCTGTCGCCGTCGATGGGCACCACTTCGCACATCGCGAGTCCGTAGCGGTCGCTGAGTTGCTTCGCAAGCGAAAGGCAATCGGCGATCTGATGATCGACTCGCACGCGAATCAGGTTCTTTTCGACCGCGAAGGCGACGAGCCGCTGCGCGACAGGTCGCGAGATTTGCAGTTTTTCGGCGATCTCATTCTGAGTATTGCCCGCGACGTAGTAGAGCCACGCGGCGCGCGTCGCCAGATCGAGTTTTTCGTTGGACTTGGGCACGGTCGTTGAATTGAGTCTGCTTCAGTTGTAGTTCTTTTTATAGCGCGCGGCGCGGTTTATCGTCGGAAACCATCGCCGAATATTTACCCGCACGACCGAAACGCTGCATTCAGGCCAAGCAAGGCGGCCAATGAATGCCGTTTGAAAAACGAAACAGCCGGCTGCCCGCTTAATGGCAACAGCCGGCTTTCGAACGTCTCTCGGCGTCAGGCTAGTCGCGGACGCGCCGGATCGAACAACGGCCGCACGTGCTGATACAGCTCGCGATAGCCCTTGAGCCGCTGGCGCAACGCCGCGTGGCGCTCGGCATTCGGCGTGAACTCCTGCTTGATGGCAGGTTTGGTCAGCACCGTCGCCGGATCGCCGCCCGCCGCGAGCCAGCCGAGCCGCGCCGCGCCGAGCGCCGCGCCCGTCTCGCCGCCGCCGTGCGTGCGCGTGGGCGTATCGAGCGCATCGGCGAACATTTGGCCCCAGTACGCACTGCGCGCGCCGCCGCCAAGCAGCGACAAGGCATGCGCTTCCGTGCCCGCGGATTGCAAGGCGTCGAGACCATCGGTCAGGGCGAGCGTCACGCCTTCCAGCACCGAATAGCCGAGCAAGGCGCGATCGGTGGCGTGCGTCATGCCGAAGAACACGCCCTGCGCGTAAGGGTCGTTGTGCGGCGTGCGCTCGCCGCTCAAATACGGCAGGAACAAAGGCGCGGTCGATAAGGCATCGGCGGGCAGCGCCTCGATTTCCGCAAGCAGCGTGGGCTCGTCGGTGGACGTGAGCTTGCATACCCAGCGCAGGCAACTCGCCGCCGACAACACCACGCTCATTTGATGCCAGCGGTCCGGAATGGCGTGACAAAACGCATGCACCGCCGATGCCGGATTGGGCCTGAAGCGATCGCCCACCACGCACAACACGCCCGACGTGCCGAGCGAGAGGAAGCCATCGCCGGGTTCGGTTGCGCCGATTCCCACCGCGCTCGCCGCATTGTCGCCGCCGCCTGCCGCAACGATGACGCCATCGGGCAAGCCGAGTTCACGCGCGAGTTCCGGACGCAAGGTGCCCGAAGGCTCGCTGCCTTCGGCGAGCTTCGGCATCTGCTGCCGCGTCATGCTGCACGCGGCGAGCAGTTCGTCCGACCAGTCGCGTCGCGCAACATCGAGCCAAAGCGTGCCGGCGGCATCGGATGGATCGGACACCTTCGTGCCCGTGAGATGCATGCGCAGATAATCCTTCGGCAACAGCACGCAAGCCGTCTGCCGGAAGATTTCCGGCTCGTTGTGCGCGACCCAGAGCAGCTTGGGCGCGGTGAAACCGGGCATCGCCAGATTACCGGCGATCTCGTGCAGATTCGGCGCGCGCTCGTAAAGCTCGGCGCACTCCTTGTCGCTGCGCATGTCGTTCCAGAGGATGGCCGGGCGCAGCACGCGATCGCTCGAATCGAGCAGCACCGCGCCATGCATCTGCCCGGACAGGCCGATGCCGCGCACTTGCGCGAACTCTTTCGGAGACTTGTCGCGCAAGGCGAAGAGGGCGGCGCGCGTGCCTGCCCACCAGTCGAGCGGATTTTGTTCGGACCAGCGCGGTTTCGGGCGCGACACCGTAAAAGGCGTGCCCGCCGTGCCGATTACACTGCCGTCGCTTGCGAGCAGCAGCACTTTCACTTCGGAGGTGCCGAGGTCGATACCTAAATACATGAACGGACCTTTGTCGAAGCCAGGCGCGAAGCCCGGCAGAAAACCGGAGGCGCTAATGTAACGCCGTGCGCCTCAATGCGCCATGAGCACAACACCCAAGCGAGCCAATCAAGGCCGGTTCTTGAGCCACGCATCGACGCGCCCGATTGCCGCGCGCAGCACGCGCTCCAGGCTTTCGGTCTGCGCCATGCTGCCCCAGAGCAGCTTGTCGCCGGCGAAGGCCTTGATCGGATCGTCGGCCGTGAAATAGCCATGCGCGACGGCGGGGTCCATCACGCCATCCTGATAGGTATAAGGCAGCTTGCCTTCGTGCCAGCGTTCGAGGAAGCGAAAGAAGAGCGCGGGCAGAATCGCGGTCGCGTCGGGATCGACGTCGCGCTCGAAACATTCCGCGAGCGTCGGCGCGATAAAGCCCGGCAGCTTCGAGAAGCCATCGGCGGCGACGCGCTGATTCGTGTCCTTGATATACGGATTGCTGAAGCGGTCGAGCACGACATCGCGATACTTCGCCAGATCGATTGGGCTAGGCGTGAGGCACGGGATGACGTCGTCGGTGACATAGGCTTCGGCGAGAGCGCGAATCTCCAGGTCCTGCGTGCCTTCGTGAATGTACTGCAGGCCGACGAGCGTTCCCGCCCACGCAATGCAGCTATGACTCGCGTTGAGAATGCGGATCTTCGCCTCTTCGTACGGCAGCACGGACTCGACCATCTCCGCGCCAACCTTCTCCCAAGCGGGCCTTCCCGCGATGAAGTGATCCTCGATCACCCACTGAATGAACTTCTCGCCCATGATCGGCGCGCGGTCGTCGAAACCCGTCGCGGCTTTCACGCGCTCCGCGACATCGGGTGTCGGACGCGGCGTGATGCGGTCGACCATCGCGTTCGGGCACGAGGTGTTGGCGATCATCCAGTCGCGCAATTGCGTCTCGCCGCGCAGTTCGAGGAATTCGAGCATGCCCGCCTTGAAGCGGTCGCCGTTGCTGCGCAGGTTGTCGCAGTTCTGCAGCGACAGCTTGCCCGCGTCGTTCTTCATGCGGGCGTCGAGAATGGCGGCAATGGCACCGTAGATGGTGGTCTTCGCGCCTTTCAGGTCGGCGGCGAGATCGACGTTGCCGGTTTCGAGCTTGTCGTGTTCGTCGAGGTAATAGCCGCCTTCGGTGACGGTGAACGATACGATCTTGCATTCGGGCGCGCTGCCCGCCGCGATGAGCCCGTCGAGATCGGCGGTCCAGGGGATCACGCGGCGGATGGAGCGCACCGTTTCGTAGTCGCGCTCGCCTTGCGGCGTGACGGTTTCGAGCGTGTATTCGCCGTTTTGCGCGGCGAGCGCATCGAGCACGGCGTTCATGTCGCCGCGAATGTTGCCCACGGCGAGCGACCAGCTCGCATCGCCCGATTCGATCAGCCGGCTCAAGTACCACGCCTGATGCGCGCGATGAAAAGACCCCGCGCCGATGTGCAGGATCACATTGTTTTCGCTCGTCATGTCTCGCTTCCTTTGATTGGATGTGCGCCCGTTCTTCGCGGACGACCGTTTGCGTTTGCGACGCCTTGCGCTCACAATTTACGCAGCCGTGGTGAGCATTTGCTCTTTGGTTGATCGAATGATCGTATTGGACATCGCGAAAGTCAAGGCGCGGTGCCGCATGCGGCCGCGCGCGGCAGCGGCGCTTAAGCGCCGGACGTAGCCCAGCGCGCCGTTACAGGACGAATCGGGAATAACCCGGATAGTCAGCATGGCCGGCGTTGAACGAAGGTCTGCATCAACCATAGGCAATGACGCGGCAAACCACACAGAAAGATACGAGTCGGAGACAAAGCATGGATTACGTGATCGGCATAGACATCGGCACGCAGAGCACGAAGGCGCTTCTGGTCGATACGACTGGCGCAATCGTCGCGCAACATTCGAGCGCCTATCATCCGGATACACCGAAGCCGCTCTGGGCGGAACAATGGCCGTCCGTCTGGTTCGATGCCGTGACCGAAGCCTTGAGCGGCTGCGTCGCGAAAGCGCGTGCGAAGGGCGTCGCGGCCGATCAGATCAAGTCGGTCTGCGTGAGCAGTCTCTACGGCGGCTCGGGCATTCCCGTCGACGACGACATGGAAGCGCTTTACCCGTGCCTCATCTGGATGGATCGCCGCGCGACCGCGCAAGTCGAATGGGTGCGGCAGAACGTGGATATGGCGCGCATCGAGGCGATCACCGGCAACGGCGTCGACAGCTACTACGGCTTCACGAAAATTCTGTGGATGCGCGAGCAGCAGCCGGAAGTCTGGAAGAAGACGCGCTATTTCCTGCCGCCGAACGCGTTTATCATCCAGCGCCTCACGGGCGAACTCGCGATCGATCACAGCTCGGCGGGCAATATCGGCGGCGTGTACGACATCGGCCGCCGCGCGTGGTCGGAAGAAGCGCTCGACATGCTCGGCATTCCCGTGTCGATGATGCCCGCGCGGCTCGTCGAGTCGTCGGAGATCGTGGGCGGGCTGTTGCCGCAGTGGGCGGACAAGCTCGGGCTTGCGGCGGGCACACCGATCGTCGCGGGCGGCGTCGATGCGGCCGTCGCCACTTTCGCGGCGGGCGTGACGCGCGCGGGTCACCATGTCGCGATGATCGGCACGAGCATGTGCTGGGGCTACATCAACCAGAGCGTCGATGCGCGACACGGTCTCGTCTCCATGCCGCACGTCTACAACGGCAAGCGCGATCTCTACGTGTTCGGTGGCGCCAGCACGGCCGGCGCGTGCGTCGCGTGGTATCGCGATCAGTTCTGTCAGGCCGAGATCGCGGCAGCCAAGCAAATACCCGATGGCGATCCGCATCGGCTGCTCGAAGATGCGGCGGCCAAGGTCGCGGCGGGTTCGGACGGCGTCGTGTTCCTGCCTTATCTGATGGGCGAGCGCAGCCCCGTCTGGGATGCCCACGCGAGCGGCACGTTCGTGGGCTTGAATCTCTTTCACACGCGCGCGACGCTCTATCGCGCGGTGCTCGAAGGCGTCGCGTTTGCGTTGAAGCACAACATGGAAGCAGGGCGGCGCGGCGCGCAATCGCTGGATGACAAGCTGATCGTGGTCGGCGGCGCGGCGCATTCTGACCTGTGGATGCAGATCATCGCGGATGTAACGGGTTATCCCGTGCAATCCATCGAACAGGAAGTCGAAGCGGCGATGGGCGCGGCCTTGCTCGCGGCGCTCGGTGCCAATCTCATTTCACGCGAAACGGCGGAAGGCGGCTGGGTCACGCTCGTGGATCGCGCAGAGCCGGACGAAGCACGGCAACGCGTTTATAGAGACCGCTTCGGCGTCTATCTCGATCTGTATCCGGCGCTGAAGCCGCTGATGCATCGCCTGCGCAGCGACAGCTAACGCAATTCTCCGGGATGCGCGTCGAACACCGGCCCTTGCACGAAGTGCACGTCGTATTGTTCGAGCGCATTGAACTGCGCGGCATCGGCGACATTGCTGAAGATGAGCGGAATGCGCAGCCTATGTGCATACGCCACCAGATGCTTGACCACGGAATCGCGCAAGGCGGCGCGCGCATCCATCTTGATGAAGTCGAGCCGCGCCATGTCCGATACCGCCATGATCTGCCCGGCATTGGGCAGATTGCCCGCTACCTTGAAACCGTAGCGCTGATAGCTTTTGATGAGGTAGCCGAGAAACGTCTTGTGCGCGACGGCCGCCGCCGGCAATTCGATCACGATGCGTCCGGGATTCACGCCGAACTCCAGCAACACCGACGAGAAGTGCAGACCGTGGTCGTACTTCACGCTCTTCAATAACCGCTCATGCACGCGCAAAAACAGCAGACCGGGCTTTTGCGCGCCGAAGAAATTGAACGCATGCAGCGCGCGCGATAACCGGTCGAGCGCGACGAGTTCGCGGTCGTTGTCCAGTTGGCCAAAGGGATCGTGCGGAGTATCGCCTTCGATCAGCGTCTGCGCCTGCACGCCGAGTTCGTCGCCGAAACGCTCGGCGCTCTCGGGCGACGCGCTCAACACCTGCGGAAAGCTATGCGTGCCGACATCGAAGATCGGCTCGTACGCGCTTGCAATACGCAACTCGCCATAGTTCGCGACCGCTTGTCCCGCGTGCTCGCCTTCGCCCAGCACGATATGCGCGCCGAGAAACGGATGCGCCTTGGCGCGGTTGACGAGTTCTGTCACGGACGGGGTGATCATGGCGCGTTCGGCGTTAAGGCTTCCAAGGTGGGACGAATTCCGTCGATGGTACCAGCGCATGGCGCCGTGGCTTGCGCCAAATTCACATATTCATATGCGGGTGGGATAAGCCACGCTCAGGGTTTACGACAAATTTCACTAAACGTAATTGGTTTTACCATTCGTAAATACCACGCGATGGCACTCATCGAGGATCACGACCATGCCGACGTTCGACACGCATACCGACGCCAGCGCGCACTATCAGTCGGGTTTCGCCAACGACTTCGCGACCGAAGCGTTGCCGGGCGCGCTGCCCATCGGCCGCAACTCGCCGCAGCGCGCGGCCTACGGTCTTTATGCGGAGCAGCTTTCCGGCACGGCTTTTACCGCGCCGCGCGCGCATAACCGGCGCTCGTGGCTGTACCGCATCCGGCCGGCGGCAGTGCATCGGCCGTTCGTGCAATTGACTGGCGATGCCTCGCGCGCGCGGCTCGTCGCCAATTTCGCCGATGTGCCGCCCACGCCGCCGAACCAGTTGCGTTGGGACCCGCTGCCGATGCCCGCCGCGCCGACCGATTTCATCGACGGCTGGGTGACGATGGCCGGCAACGGCGCCGCCGAATCCATGAGCGGCTGCGCGATTCATTTGTACGCGGCGAACCGTTCGATGCACGAGCGCTTCTTCTACAGCGCGGACGGCGAATTGCTGATCGTGCCGCAAGCAGGGCGGCTCGCGATCTGGACCGAACTCGGCAAGCTCGATATCGCGCCGTTCGAGATCGCGGTGATTCCGCGCGGCGTGCGCTTTGCCGTGGCGCTGCCGGATGGCGAAGCGCGCGGCTATATCTGCGAGAACTTCGGCGCGTTGCTGCAGCTGCCCGATCTCGGGCCTATCGGTTCGAACGGGCTCGCCAATCCGCGTGATTTCCTCACGCCGCACGCGGCTTATGAGGACCGCGAAGGCGCGTTCGAACTCATCGCCAAGATGAACGGCGTGCTGTGGCGCGCGGATATCGGCCATTCGCCGCTCGACGTGGTCGCGTGGCACGGCAACTACGCGCCCTACAAATACGACCTGCGCCACTTCAACGCCATCGGTTCGATCAGCTTCGATCATCCAGATCCGTCCATCTTTCTCGTGCTGCAATCGCCGAGCGATACGCCGGGCGTCGATAGCATCGACTTCGTGATTTTTCCGCCGCGCTGGCTCGCCGCCGAGGACACGTTCCGGCCGCCCTGGTTCCATCGCAATGTGGCGAGCGAATTCATGGGCCTCGTGCATGGTGTCTACGACGCGAAGGCCGAGGGCTTCCTGCCGGGCGGCGCGAGTCTGCACAACTGCATGTCGGGACACGGGCCGGACGCGGATACCTTCGAAAAGGCATCGAGAAGCGATACCTCGAAGCCCGCGAAGGTCGGCGACACACTCGCCTTCATGTTCGAGACGCGCACGCTCATCAAGCCGACGCAGTTCGCGCTCGAAACCGCGCAATTGCAGGCGCATTACTACGAGTGCTGGCAAGGGCTCACGAAACACTTCAACCCGGAGCAACGATGAACGACGCGCTTCACGCGACGCGTGCGCCGCAACTCAGAAGCTGGCTCGACTCCGCCAACGATCCGGCGAGCGACTTTCCGATCCAGAACCTGCCGTTTGGCATCTTCAGCGACCCGGTGAATCCGCGGCCGCGCGCGGGTGTGGCTATCGGCGACTGGATCGTGGACCTGGCGGCGCTCGAAGAAGCGCGTCTCGTCGATGGTCACGGCACCTTCAACGCGCCGCGTCTGAACGACTTCATCGCGCTCGGACGCGATACGTGGCGCGCGGTGCGCAGCGCGCTCGGCGGCCTGCTGCAAGAGGGCGCCTCCACGCTGCGCGACGACTCCGCATTGCGCCGCCGCACGCTCGTTCCGCGCGCCGATGCAACGCTCCATCTGCCCGTCGAGATTCCCGGCTACACGGACTTCTATTCCTCGAAGGAACACGCGACCAACGTCGGCTCGATGTTCCGCGATCCGAAGAATGCGCTGCTGCCGAACTGGTCCGAGATGCCGATCGGCTATAACGGACGCGCGTCGTCGGTGGTGGTGAGCGGCACGCCGGTGCGCCGCCCTAACGGCCAGTTGAAAGCGCCCAACGAAGAGCGGCCGGTGTTCGGCGCATGCCGCAAGCTGGATATCGAGCTGGAGACGGGTTTCATCATCGGGCGCGGTAATGCGCTCGGCGAACCGATTGCCTGCGCGGATGCGGAGTCGCATATCTTCGGCATGGTGCTGCTCAACGACTGGAGCGCGCGCGACATCCAGCAATGGGAATACGTGCCGCTCGGACCGTTCAACGCGAAAGGGTTCGCGACCACCATTTCGCCGTGGATCGTCACGCTCGACGCGCTCGAACCCTTCCGCACCGCGACGCCCGTGCAGGAGCCGCAACCGCTCGCGTATCTTCGGCATGAGGGAGAGCACGCGTTCGACATCGACCTGGAAGTGACGCTGAGGCCGGAAGGCGCGAGCCGCGCCACGACCATCTCGCGCACCAATTTCAGGCTGATGTACTGGTCGATGGCGCAGCAGCTTACGCATCACACGGCATCGGGCTGCAATACGCGCGTGGGCGATCTGATGGGCTCCGGCACCATCAGTGGCGCGACGCCGCAATCGTGCGGCAGTTTGCTCGAAAGCACGTGGAACGGACAACGGCCGTTGAGCCTCGTCGAAGGCGGCGAGCGCGCGTTCCTTCAGGACGGCGATGAAGTCACCTTGCGCGGATGGTGTCAGGGCGAGGGTTATCGCATTGGTTTCGGCGAGTGCGCGGGGCGCATCCTCGCGGCGCGCAACTAACTTCAAGGATTGAACATGGCGAATGCGGTCGATGTGGAGAGCGCGCTTGGCCACGCGCACCGGCCCGGCTTCCAGGCGATGCTGCTCGTGTTGTGCGGACTATGCCTCGTGATCGATGGCTTCGACGCGCAAGCGATGGGTTACGTCGCGCCGGCCGTCATCGCGGACTGGCACGTGTCGAAAGCGGGGCTCGGGCCGGTTTTCAGCGCGAGTCTTTTCGGCATGCTGCTTGGCGCGCTCGGCTTGTCGGTGCTGGCGGATCGCATCGGGCGCAGGCCGGTGTTGATCGGCTCGACTTTTTTCTTCGCGTTCTCGATGATCGCAACCGCGTTCACCGACAGCTTGCCGGTGCTCACGGCCTTGCGTTTCGTGACGGGTCTTGGCCTCGGCTGCATCATGCCGAACGCAATGGCGCTCGTCGGCGAGTTCTCGACGGCCGAGCATCGCGTCAAGCGGATGATGCTCGTCTCGTGCGGCTTCACGCTCGGCGCGGCGCTGGGCGGCTTCGTGAGCGCGGCGCTGATCCCTGCTTTCGGCTGGCGTTCTGTGTTCTGGGTCGGCGGCCTGGTGCCTTTGTTGCTCGCGGTTTGGATGGTCATCGCGCTGCCTGAATCGCTGCAATTTCTCGTGCTGAAAGGCCGCGAGGCGCGCGCCCGCGACTGGCTCGCGAAGTTCGATCCGTCGCTTGCCATCGATGCCTCGACGCGGCTCGTCGTCCGCGAAAAAGCGAGTTCGGGCGCGCCGGTCGCCGAACTGTTCCGCGCGGGCCGCGGGCCGGTCACGCTGATTTTGTGGGCGATTAGCTTCATGAATCTCATCGATCTGTACTTCCTGTCGAACTGGCTGCCGACGGTCATGCGCGATGCGGGATACTCGCCGGGCATGGCCGTGCTGGTCGGCACGCTGTTGCAGACGGGCGGCGTGGTAGGCACGCTCATGCTCGGCTGGTTCATCGAACGATTCGGCTTCGTGCGTGTGTTGCTGGCCTGCTTTCTCGTGGGCGCGGTGAGCGTGGGGATGATCGGCGGCGTGGCGCACGTGCAGTTCTGGCTGTTCGTCGCGGTGTTTGCGGGCGGGTTCTGCATCGTCGGTGGACAGCCTGCGGTGAATGCGCTCGCGGGGCATTTTTATCCGACCTCGCTGCGGTCTACGGGCATCGGCTGGAGTCTGGGCATCGGACGCGTGGGGTCGGTGATCGGGCCGCTCGTCGGCGGACAGATGATCGCGCTCGGATGGAGCAATGCGTCGCTCTTTCATGCGGCGGCGTTGCCGGTGTTCTGCTCGGCGTTGCTGGTTGGCGTGCTGGCTTTCGTGCGGCGGGAGCAAAGTGGGGCGGCGCAGACGGCTTGATGTGATGGAGACTTGATTCCTCAAGCGAAGCCGGCGCCGGCGCATGATGTCGCGCCACGCCGCCGCGTGGCCTTCGGTCGGCACGATCCAGATGTGCAACGAAGGCCCGCGCGTAACGGCGTGTGCGCCATGCCTGCTAGGGCGACCCATCCGGTGGCGCGCTCGCAGCCGGCTCCGACAGAAAGACGGCGCGTTGGACGTTCAGGAAACGCAATCAGCGTCATCTGTCGAAGCGCGCTTCTCCCAAGCCGCCGCGCCCAGAAACGCCGCCGCCGCGACCACCAGCACGCCAATCAGCGCATCCGGACTCACGCGATCCATCAATGTCCCCGCGATGATCGGCCCGCCGAAACTCGCCACGCTCCACGAAGCGCCGACGATAGCCGTCGCCGACACCAGCGCCGTGCCGCGAAAGCGCTCGCCGCACGCAACGATAGACAGCGTATAGACGCTGCCCGCGGCCGCGCCGGTCACGAACAGGAGCGGCCAGCACAACCACGGATACTCGACCGCCCACGGCAGCAGCGGCAGCAGCAGCGTGACCACCACGCCCGCGCCGACATGCACCTTCGTGCGCCCGATACGGTCCGCCAGCCAGCCGATGGGAAACTGCATCAAGGTATCGCCGAACAGGATGGCGGAGGCGAACAGCACGCCCACGTCCGCGCCGACGCCGTGCGAGATCGCGAAGAGCGGCATCAGCGAAAGCGCGAGCGTGTCGAAGAGCGCGAAGAAACCCGTGCCGATCACGAGCGCGGGCATGCGCGGCAACACATGCCGCCAGTCGCCAGCGGTAGCGTGTTCGTCGTGCGATGCAAGCGTGTGCGGCGTGCCGCGAATCGAGGCGAGCGCGGGCAGCGCCAGCAGAAAGATCGCGCCGCAGACGGCGAAGCGCGCCGAAGTCCAGCCGCCGATGGCGCTGACGAGCACCGGCCCCGTCATCTGAAACAGAGTGAAGTTGGTCGCGTAAATGGCGACGACGCGCCCGCGCGTGGAGTCGTCGGCGAGCTGCGTGACCCATGCTTCGCCAATGGTGAATAGCAGCATCAGCGCCGCGCCGCATAGAAAGCGCAGCACGGCCCATAGCCACAGATTCACGGTGAACTGCATTGCGATGGTCGCGAACGCTGCGACGATCACCGCCCCGACAATCGTCCCGCGTGCGCCCAGCCGACTCGCAACGCGGCTTGCGAAAGGCGCGACGGCCAGCCCGCCGCCTGCCTGCATCGCCGTCATCAGGCCGACGATGCCCGTGCCGAACCCGGCTTGCGTGAGTGCAAGCGCGGTGAGCGGAATGGTCGCGCCTAGCCCGAGGCCGACCACCGCGACACTCAGGATGAGCGCGAGAAAGTCGCGAGAAAGAATGCCCTTCATATACCGCCGTGCCGCTCGCTTCGCCGAGAACCCGTGAGGATCGGCAGCAGCCTCAAGCGGCCTGCCCGAACGCAACGCGCCGCGCACGCTTGTCGAGCGTCGCGGAAAGCAGCGTGAGCGCAAAGGCGCAGCACGCCATCAGCACGCCGACCCACGGCAGCGAAGTCAGCGGCGCGCCTGCGCTGATGACGCAGCCGCCCAGCCACGCGCCCGTGGCGTTGCCCAGATTGAACGCGCCCTGGTTGAGCGTGGAGGCGAGATTGGGCGCATCGCTCGCGCGGTTCACTATCAGGATCTGCAGAGGCGGCACGATCGCGAACGCGAGCACGCCCCACAGGAAGATGGTGATCATCGCCGAGACCGGTTCGTGCATGGCGCCCGCGAAAATCGTGAGGATCACGACGATCGACAAGAGGAACGTCAGCAGCGAGCGCAACAGCTTCCAGTCGGCGAGCTTGCCGCCAAGCGTGCTGCCGACCGTGAGGCCGAGGCCGAACAACAGCAGCACGTAAGTCACGGCGTGCGGCGTGAAACCGGTGACATCCTCGAGAATCGGCGTGATGTAGGTAAAGACCGAGAACAGGCTCGCCGAAGCCAGCACGCTGATGCCGAGCACCATCAGCACCTGCGGGTTCTTGAGCACGTCGAATTCGCGCAGGATGCTGGTCTCGCGCATCTCGATGTGCTTCGGCAGGCAAACCGCGAGCGCGCCCGCCGCGGCGAGGCCGATCAAGGTCACGACCCAGAAGGTCGCGCGCCAGCCGGCCGCTTGGCCGAGCGCGGTGCCGAGCGGCACGCCGAGCACGTTGGCGAGCGTGAGGCCGGTGAACATCAGCGCAATGGCCTGCGCGCGGCGGTTCGGCGCGACCAGATCGGCGGCGACCACCGAGCCGATGCCAAAGAAAGCGCCATGACAGAACGCGGTGACGATACGCGCGCCCATCAGCACCCAGTAATTCGGCGCGAGCGCGCAAAGCGTATTGCCGACGATAAACACGCCGATCAGCCCCATGAGCGCCTTCTTGCGCGGCATCTTCGCCGTGACGACGGCAAGAATCGGCGCGCCGATGGTCACGCCGAGCGCATAGCCCGAAACGAGCATGCCTGCCGCCGGAATCGATACCGCGAGATCGCGCGCGACATTGGGCAGCAGGCCCATGATGACGAATTCGGTCGTGCCGATGCCGAACGCGGCGATGGCGAGAGCGAGAAGGGGCAGAGGCATGGCGGAGGGTGCGAGTGCGGTGTGTCGCGCGGCGCGCGTCGTCGGAATGAGCGGCGCGAATGTCGGCGAGTGAAGGCTCGGATTCTACCGAAAGGTCATTTTTGATGCTGGTGGAAACCCTTAGTCTGCTCGGCCCGGACAATGCACTCCCGCGAACGGATATTTTGACGAATGCCGCCTCGTCGACGGAGTTTTACCCGCACGGCAGCTAGTTGACGTCAGATGTTTCTAGTAATGTTCTGACAGGACGCCATTGCTTGCGCGAGCGAAGTTCTGGGCGAGTGTTGGAAAAACGCAGCATCCACTGATTGACATGTCCCAACTCAAAAGTTTTTTCGGCGCCGCCTTTGCTGCCGCGCTGCTCGTCTCGGTTCACGCGCAGGCGCAAAGCAGCGCCACCGGACCCATTGCCACGTCGGCGGGCGCGCTCAATTTTCTGCGCGACGAATCGGGCTTCGCCGCCGTGCTCGGCACCGATACCTTCGACCGCTTCGACGCCAAGCGCGTCGTGCATTTCGACCAGACGGGCGCGTCCGACACGCTCACGCGCTCGCTCGTGCAGACCGACGTCGGTCCCGTGCTTTACGACTTTCGTCACAAGCCGCCGCTCGTGCAGCGCATCGGCAAGAGGCTCGTCGTCAAACGCGTGTTCTGGCAAGGCGAGGAAGTCGTCATGCAGACGTCGTCCGGCTGGTACGGCTATCAGCGCGGGACATTGACCAAGCTGCAATCGTCGACGTCGACGTATCACTGACTCAGTTGCGCACGTTGAAGACGCGTTCGCCCGCCACGACATAAACCGCTTCGCCGCGCACGTCGCCGTTGACCTCGAAACCGCCAGTGAACGCGCCGAACGCGGGCAGCACGCCCGAGCGTTGGCCGAAGCGAAAGCACGGCAGCCGCACGCTGTCGGCACGCGTCGCGAGCCGGTAAACAGGGTGTTCATGTCCGGCGAGCGCGTAGGCATCGTCCACGGTTTGCGGATGATGACAAAGCGCCCACGGTCCCAGCCGATACGGCTCCTTCACGAGTTCCACGCCGAACGCTTCGGGCAGCGCGCCCGCGTGCTTGTCGTGATTGCCTTCGACCAGCACGAGCCGCATTTGCCGATGCCGCATGCGCCACGCATGTAGCGCCGTAAGCGTTTCATCGGCATGCGACTCGCGCGCATGGAGCAGATCGCCGAGAAACACGATCGCTTCAGGTTTATGCGTGGCGACGAGCGTATCGAGCCGCATCAGGCTTTCCGCCGTCGTGCCGACTGGCACTGGAATGCCGCGCGCGCGAAACACGGCGTCCTTGCCGAAGTGGGCATCGGCGATGAAAAGCGTCATCAGAATGGGATCGAAGGCCGCGCGCTCCGCCGAAAGCAGGAGCGCGTGACCGTTCACATCGACCGTCAGTGCTTCAATTGCCATTTGCATCCTATGCTTGCGCTGCTTTTTCCAGATCGGCAAGCATACGCTCCACGCGGTCCGACAGCTTTTCGGTACTCACCTTTTCACGCAGACGCGCGATGATCAGCGGAAACGCAAAGGGCGTCGGCTTCTTCGGATGCGTGAGCGCGAGACGGCTTTCGCTCATGCGTTGCAGCGCGGCGCGGATGCGGCCGAGTTCGAGTTCCTGCAACATGACTTCTTGATCGGCTTGCGTGAGCAGCAGATTGCCGCTGTCGTGCTTGCGGAACACTTCGTAGAAAAGCCCGCTCGACGCCTGCAATTGCCGCGCGCTTTTCTGTTGCCCCGGATGCCCTTGATAAATCAGCCCCGACACGCGCGCAATTTCCCGGAAGCGCCGCGCCGACAATTCCGAGGCATTGAGGCTCGCGAGAATGTCGTGCTCGAGATTTTCCGCCGAGAAAAGCCCTTCCTCGATGAGCGTTTCCCAGTCGAACGGCCGCGCCGACAGCAGTTCGAAGCCGTAATCGTTCATCGAAATGGAAAAGGTGCTGGGCTGATCGCGCGCGACGCGCCAGCCGATGAGCGAGCCCAGGCCGATGTGCGCCATGCGCCCGGCGAATGGATAACAAAAGAAGTGATGTCCTTCGCGCGACCGCACGCTTTCGACGACCAGCACGCCCGGTCCCGGCAGCGCGGACCATTTCGCCTGCAAGTCGAGCAGCGGTTGCACGGCGCGCATTTCGGGTTCGTCGTAGATGCCGTCGTTGGCGCGCGCGAGCATGACGAGCGCGGCCTCCGAGAGTTCGGACGAGAGTGGCATCTTGCTGCCGGCCCATTGCGGCATCGCGCCGCGCGAGGAGGTCGCGCGTTTCACGTAGGCGGTCATGTCGCGCACGCGCACGAGTTCGAGCGCGCGGCCGCCGAAGGTGAAGACATCGCCCGGTTTCAGGCGCGAGATGAACGATTCTTCCATCGCGCCGATCCGTCCGCCCGTCATGTAGGCCACGCTGATGGTCGCATTGGCGACGATGGTCCCGACATTATTCCGATGCCTGCGCACGAGGTCCTCGCGCGGCACGCGATACACGCCGTCGTCGCCATGAACGACGCGGTGATAATCCGGATACGCCGAAAGCGAAGTGCCGCCGCGTTCGACGAAGGCGAGCGCCCAGTCGAATTCGGCCTGCGTGAGATCGCGATACGCATACGCCGTGCGTACTTCGTCGAACATGTCGGCGGGCGTGAAGCCGCCGCCTATCGCCACGGTCACGAGATGCTGCACGAGGACATCGAGCGGCTTGAGCGGCATGTCTCGTCCTTCGATACGCCGCTCGCCGATGGCCCAGCGCGCCGCGGCCGCCTCCACGAGTTCGAGCGCATGCGTCGGCACGATGGTCACGCGCGACACACGCCCCGGCGCGTGTCCCGAACGTCCGGCGCGCTGCATGAGACGCGCGACGCCTTTGGGCGAGCCGATCTGAAACACGCGATCCACCGGCAGAAAATCGACGCCGAGATCGAGACTCGACGTGCATACGACGGCTTTCAGTTGCCCGTTCTTCAGACCGAGTTCGACCCAGTCGCGCACTTCCTTGTCGAGCGAACCGTGATGCAGCGCGATGAGCCCGGCCCACTCCGGCTTCAACTCCAGAAGCGCGCGATACCAGATCTCGGATTGCGAGCGGGTATTGGTGAAGACGAGCGAGCTTTGCGCGTGCTCGATTTCATCGGCGACGGGTCCGACCTGGCGCACGCCGAGATGGCCGCCCCACGGAAAGCGCTCGATGGTCTCGGGAATCAGCGTGTCGACGACGAGCGTTTTCGGCTGCGCGCCGCGCACGATGACGCGTGGCGTGCGCACGGGATGCAGCAGCGCGTCGTGCGCGAGCGCGAGATTGCCGAGCGTGGCGGAGAGACCCCAGATCTGCACCTCGGGACGCCAGCGCGCGAGGCGGGCGAACGCGAGTTGCGTCTGCGTACCGCGTTTGTTGCCGAGCAGTTCATGCCATTCGTCGACCACGACGAGCCGCACGTGCGCGAGTTCTTCGCGCGCGTTGGCGCGCGTGAGCATGAGCGTGAGGCTTTCCGGCGTGGTGACGAGCGCGGAAGGCATGCGGCGGTTCTGACGCGAGCGTTCCGTGGATGACGTATCGCCCGTGCGCAGGCCGACGGTCCACGGCACCGAGAGCGCCGTCACCGCCGTTTGCAAGGCGCGGGCGGAATCGGCGGCGAGGGCGCGCATCGGCGTGATCCACAGCACGGTGAGCGGCGCGGGGAGGGGCGTTTTGTCGGTGATGGCGGCAACGCGGTCGGCGGTCTTTGCAGTGGATTGCGCGCTGTCCTCCGGGTCCGCAACAGCAAGCGCGCGGCTTTGCTCGTCGAGCCGGGAATTGCCAGCGGTCTTGCCTTTACGCTTCGCGCCCGCTTTGGGCTTCGGCGGTCCCGCGTACGCCGCAAGCGCCCCGAGCCACACGGCCCATGTTTTGCCCGCGCCCGTGGTCGCATGCAATAAGCCGCTCGCGCCTCGTTCGATCTCACGCCAGACTTCCCGCTGAAACTCGAACGGCTGCCAGCCGCGCGAATCGAACCAGCGCGTGATGCGTTCGTCCATCGGCTTCGCGGCTTCCTGCGCGTCGTATTCAAACGGCGCGGGTTTGAATAGCTCGGTGGCGGCATCGAGCTTGGCCTGCGCCGCCTGCGTGCGCGGCACGCGACGCGGACGCGGCGCACGGCGCCTGGAGCGCGCCGACGTGTCGGGCGTGTCGGGCGTATCGATACCGTCCGCATCGTCGAGTTCACTCATGCCGATGCTCCGCGCGAGCTTCTCATGCCACCGCCTCGTTCAAAAACCCCTTGAGCATGTCGAGCGTATCGGCGTCCTCGATAGTCTTGTCGGTCCGCCAGCGCAGCATGCGCGGAAAGCGCACCGCGATGCCCGATTTGTGGCGTGGACTCGCCTGAATGCCCTCGAAGCCGATCTCGAACACGAGCGTCGGCGTGACGCTGCGCACCGGACCGAATTTTTCGATGGTCGTCTTGCGCACGATTGCATCGACCTTGCGCATTTCCTCGTCGGTCAAGCCGGAATAGGCCTTGGCGAACGGCACCAGCGTGCGCACGCCGTCCGCTTCGTCCCAGACCGCGAAGGTGAAATCCGTGTAGAGGCTCGCGCGCCGGCCATGGCCGCGCTGGGCGTAGAGCAAGACGGCGTCGATGGCGTAGGGATCGATCTTCCACTTCCACCAGGTGCCCGACGCCTTGGTGCGGCCAACGCCATACATCGACATGCGCTCTTTCAGCATGAGCCCTTCGACACCGCGCGCGCGGCTTTCGCCGCGCAAGCCGGCGAGCGTCTCCCAATTGGGCGCCACCACGAGCGGCGACACGCGCAAGACATCCACCGCGAGCGATGCCGCCAGCGCATCCAGCTTCGCACGACGCGTTTCCAAAGGCTCGGTGCGCAGGTCGCGGCCATCGGCTTCGAGCAGATCGTAGGCGAGCATCGCGGCGGGAGAATCGGCGAGCACTTTCTTCGTCAGCGACTTGCGCGTGATGCGCGGCTGCAGACGCGCGAACGGCAGCGGTGCGTCCGCGCCCGGTTCCCACGCGAGAATCTCGCCGTCGATCACGGTGCCGTCGGGCAGTGCCGCGCCGAGCGCGGCAAGCTCCGGAAACCGCTCCGTGACGAGATCCTCGCCGCGCGACCAGATCCACACGCGGCCCGCGCGCTTGACGATCTGCGCGCGAATGCCGTCCCACTTCCATTCGGCGATCCAGTCCGATGGCGCGCCGAGCGTCGCCGGATCGATTTGCAACGGATGCGCGAGAAAGAAGGGAAACGGCAGGCCGATATCGCTTTCGTGCGGGGTATCGACGTCATCGCCTTCGGCTGTCGGCGCGATCAGCCGAAGATAACGCGCCGCGCTCGGGCTTTGGCGCGAGTCGGTCCAGCCGACCATGCGTTGCGCGATGCGCTTGTGATCGACGCCCGCCACTTGCGCGAGCGCGCGCACGACGAGTTGCCGCGCGACGCCCACACGAAAACCGCCGCCGATCAGCTTGGTGAGCAGGAAGCGCTCGCCCCAGTTGAGCTCGTCCCAGTAACCGAGCAGCCGCTCGCGCAACTCCGCCGGCGACACGCCACGCAAGGTCAGCACGTGCTCCTCGATCCATTGAGCAAGCCCGAGTTCCGATTCGCGCGAGGCGGGCGGGAGCACGTGTGCAATCGTCTCCGCGAGATCGCCGACGGCCTGATACGACTCCTCGAAGAGCCAATCCGGCAGACCCGCGCGTTCGCGGGCGAGTTCGGTCAAAAGGCGCGTCGGCACCGACTGGCGCGGCTTGCCGCCTGCAAGGAAGTACGACGCCCACGCCGCGTCTTCGGCCGCGGCGCCCGAGAAGTAGGCGATCAGCGCTTCGAGCTTCTCGTTCGTCGATGTGGTGGCGTCGAGCGCCGTATAAAGCGTCGCGAAGCGTTTCATTGCGGCGCCGTCTCGGCTGACGCGTCGGTCGCGGCTGGCGCAGAGACTTCGGCGGGCGCATCGGCGGCATCGGCTTCGATGGCGTCGTCGCCGTATTCGGTCGTGAACGCGCCTGCTTCGAGACCTTGCTCGGTGAGCCAGCGCACCATCGGCTCGATCTGTCCGTGCGTGACGATCACGCGTTCCGCGCCCGTCGCGCCTATCGCGAGTTGCAGGCCCGGCCAGTCCGCATGGTCGGACAACACGAAGCCGCGGTCCACGCCCTTGCGCCGCCGCGTGCCGCGCAGACGCATCCAGCCGGACGCGAAGGCATCGCTGTAATCGCCGAAGCGGCGCATCCACGTGCTGCCTTGCGCGGATGGTGGCGCGACGATCAGCGCGCCCTTGAACTCGGCCTTGTCGCGCGCGGCGATTTCACTGACGAGGCGCGTCGGCGGCAGGTCGACACCCGCATCGCGATAGGCGCGATTCAGCGGCTCGACCGCGCCATGACAGAAGATCGGCCCGATGCTCCTGTCGATGCCCGCGAGCACATGCTGCGCCTTGCCGAACGAATAGCAGAAGAGCACGGAAGCGCGGCCTTCGGCGGCGTTATGCCGCCACCATGCATCGACGCCATCGAACACGGCCTTGGACGGTTCCCATCGATAGATCGGCAAGCCGAAGGTCGATTCCGTGATGAAGGTATCGCAGCGCACGGGCTCGAAGGGCGCGCAAGTCGGATCGGGCTCGACCTTGTAGTCGCCGGATGCGACCCACACGCGGCCGCCGTGCTCCACGCGCACTTGCGCCGAGCCGAGCACATGTCCGGCGGGATGCAGCGAGACCGTCACGCCATTCACGTCGATTCTCTCGCCATAAGGCAGACCTTGAACGTCGATGCCCGGAAGGCGCGACTGCAACACGCCCAGCCCCGCTTCGGCGGTGAGATAGTGCGCATGTCCGAAGCGTGCGTGGTCCGCATGCGCGTGCGTGATCACGGCGCGTTCGACCGGTCGCCACGGGTCGATATAGAAGCCGCCCGGCGGGCAAAACAGCCCTTCGGGCCGCGCGACGATCAGGTCGGAAGAGGTGTCCACGAGACGTTGAGGCATGCAGCTTGCCAATAGTGTTCGATTCCGACCACAAAAGCACGCCACGTGCCCGTCATGGTGCTTTCACGATTAACCGCTAGGGTGTAAAAGTTTAACTGACTCATCTATCGCCGCTTCATCTCGCGATACGCGCGCACGGGGCGCGCGCCGCTCGTCTTTTTGGTGCCGAACATGGATACGATCGTAGCGCCGACCGCCGCAGAAGCGGTCTGGATCGTCAGGCTGCAAGGCCATCCTCAGTACGACTTCGTGCGCCTGAAACGGGTCTTCAACGACCCGGGTTCCCGCCATCAGGTCGTACTCGTCGATGTCAGGAAACTGCTCGAATGCGCCAATCGCGACGACACCGACTACGTGCTCAAGGCCGTCACCGACTGGCACGCGGGCAAGGTACGCGGTATCCGCGAGTTTCTCGACCCGGACAATCCGCGTGTGCCGGAGATGCCTTACGTGACCATCAGCGTGCGCCGCTCGTCGGGTTTTCTCGGCTTGCTGGGCGTGCATCGTGAGGGTGTGATCGCGTTTCGCAACGGGCAGCATCGCGCGCGCTATCTGGCTCATGCGGGCGCGCTTTGCATGCCGGTGGAAGTGCACGAGCGCGAAGCGGCCATGCTGCTTGCCATGTGCGCCGCGCCCGGCGAAGCGAGCGCGGAATACGGCGATATGTGATTGCGCCGGTCAGGCGGCGGGGGCATCGACCAGATTACGCGGCGTGCCGTTCGCCCATGCGATGAGGTTGCCGAGCGTGGTCGATGCAATCTCGATCAACGCCTCGCGCGTAAAAAACGCCTGATGCGCGGTAATGATGACGTTCGGAAACGTGAGCAGACGCGCGAGCACGTCGTCCTGAAGCAAGTGGTCCGAATGGTCTTCGAAGAAAAGACCGCCTTCTTCCTCGTAGACATCCAGTCCGAGATGCCCTAACTGGCCGCTCTTCAACGCGCCGATCAACGCATTGCTTTCCACGAGCCCGCCGCGTCCGGTATTGATGAGCATGGCGCCGCGCTTCATGCTTGCGAGCGCGGGTTCGTCGATCATGTGATAGGTCGCGGGCAGGAGCGGACAGTGCAGCGAGACGACATCGGAGTTCGCGAGCAGTTCGTCCAGGGCGACATAGCGCGCGCCGCGTTCGAGCAGGTCCGTGGCGGGCGGTCCTGGATCGTAGGCGAGCACCTGCATGCCGAAGCCCGCCATGATCTTGCCGAACGTGCGCCCGATGATACCCGTGCCGACCACGCCGACGGTCTTGCCATACAGATCGAAGCCGAGCAGGCCGTTGAGCGAGAAATCGCCTTCGCGCGTGCGCGCCACCGCGCGATGCAGCCGGCGATTGAGCGTGAGGATCATGCCGGCCGCGTGTTCCGCCACCGCATGCGGCGAATACGCGGGAACGCGCGTGACGGCGATGCCAAGGCGCTTAGCCGCATGCAGATCGACATGATTGAAGCCCGCCGAGCGCAATGCGACCAGACGCGTGCCGCCTGCGTGGAGCTTTTCGAGTACGGCGGCGTCGACGAGATCGTTGACGAACGGGCAGACGGCCGTGAAACCTTGCGCAAGGATGGCCGTCTGCGCGTCGAGATGAGCTTCGCGAAAATCGAGCTCGACGCCGAACGATTCGTTAGCCTGACAAAACGTATCGGCGTCGTACTGACGGCTGCTAAAGAGAATGAGGCGATGGGAATGGGCGCTCGACATGTTTCGTCACAGGCAAGAATCGACGCGTACCGGCCTGTGAGATAAGCCGCACGCCTTTGGGGTCAGTGGTGGGTCGCCGAGGTGACGGCAGGCGTCACGCCTGCGCCCGGTGCGGGTTTGAAGGCGGGGGGCGTCGGCCGATAGATTTCATCTGGCTTGGACGATGCCGAGGTCACTTCCTGAATGAGCCTTTCAAGCGCGTAGTCGATGAAAAAGCGCGTCTTGGCAGGCAGATATTGACGTCCCGGATAGACGATCGACACTTTCATCTCCGGGTCGTCGATGGTGTACTCGGGCAAGAGCCGCACGAGCGTGCCGTCTGCGATATCCCGGTTGACGATGCCTTCGGGCAGGATCGAAAAGCCCATGTCACGCATCGTCGCAAGGCGCACCATCAGCGCACTGTTGACCGAGTAGACGGGAGCGAGGGCAACTTGGTCCGCTGCTCCATGGCGGTGCCGAAAATGCCACGAAGAGCTTCGTATCTCGCTGGGTAGCCCAACGGACGGCATGGACTGTAGATCGGTTGGCGTGGCGGGCGTGCCGTGTTCAGCGAGATACGCGGGCGTGGCAACGGGCACGAGCGCGTTATTGCCGACGGGACGTTCCACGAGCGCGGTGCTCGACACCATGAACGCGGTGACGATTCCCACGTCATAGCCGTCTTCGACGAGATCGACGTGACGTTCGGCGAGCGTCAGGCGCACATTGACTTTCGGATAAAGCTTTCTGAATCCGTCGATTAACGGAGTAAGGGTTAGGAGTGAAAGCGCGCTCGATGCCACCACGCGCAAAGTGCCGCTAGGTTCGCCTTCGGTATGGGTAACTGCCGACTCAAGATGATCCAATTCTTCCAGCAGAGCCCGACAGCCTTCGAGATAGCGTGTGCCGGCTTCCGTGAGAGAAAGATTTCGCGTGGTCCGGTTAATCAAACGCGTTCGCAAATGCGCTTCGAGCATGGCAATTGCCCGTGTCACCAAGGCATTTGAGACGTCTAGTTGCTGGGCGGCTCGTCTGAAGCTTTCGGTATCGGCTACCCGAACGAAAACTCGCATTGCATGGATCTGATTCATTGTGCAGCCCTCAGGTTGTACAGCGATGGAGTGAGTTAGGCGCATCCAAAAATACGGCCGTTCACTTTTGTTGACCCTCGTTTTGTTCTTTAAACGGATAATATTGACAGGACGAAAGAAATGCAATATTTAATTTTTTAAGGTAAATAGAGTAATTGCGCACGTGACGGGTTTTATTTCGGTTTTTCGTAGATGCACGGACTTGATGGTTGATTTTTATACGAATCTGCTCCTGAAGGTGCGATATCGCACGGAACCGCGCTTATGCTTGCCAGCAAAGCCATAACGAAGTCGTATGAAGTATTGTGTGGATACTAAAAAGCAGCATTTTAATTAACCGTGAGATTAGTAGCGGGTTTATGTTAGGAAACGTATCTCCGCTTTGCTGAATTGGATAAAATCCAATCGGGATTTTCCCGGCTTGAGAGCTAATAAATAAGCCCGAGGTTTTGTCGACAATCAACCGGATCTACACCAACCATGCTGTGGACTCTGTTAAAGGCGCAACCGGAAATAGCTCTCTTCGCGAGTCTCGCGATCGGTTTTTTTATTGGGTCTTTCAAACTCGGGCCGATTCAGCTGGGCGGCGTTTGCGGCACGCTCATCGTCGCATTGATTCTCGGGCAAAGCGGCGCGCGAATTTCCTCCGATCTGAAGAATATCGCTTTTGCGCTGTTTATCTTTGCGCTCGGATTCACGGGCGGCCCGCAGTTTTTCGCGAATGTCGGACGCGGCTGGCGCTACGGCATCCTCTCACTCGTGGAAGTCGTGGTGGTGGTGGCGCTCGTGCTCCTGAGCGTGCGTCTGCTCAGGCTCGATCCAGGCACGGCGGCGGGACTTCTGGCCGGCGGCGCCACCGAATCGGCCGTGATCGGCACGGCGTCCGAGGCCATCGGGCGGCTTGGGCTTCCGGCCGCGGAAATCGCGCGCTTGCAGGCGAATATCGTGACCGCGTACAGCGTGAGCTACCTGTTCGGGCTCGTCACGATCGTGCTCTTTTCGAGCCAGTTCGCGCCGCTCATCCTGCGCGTTAATCTGCGCGATGAAGCCGAGCGCGTGTGGCGCAAGCTCGGTGGCGACGGCGCGCTGTCCGAAGGGCAGACGCTTGCCGCGCCGCCTCTCGCCGGACGCGAACTGAAAGTGACGGCGGGCGCGGGCCAGTCCATCGGCGATCTTGAAAAGCGCTTCGGCAACAACATCAGCGTGCAGCGCGTGTTGCGCGACCGCTCGGTCATCAAGGCGCAGCCGTCGGTCATCCTGAAGGCGAACGACCGCGTGATGGTCGGCGGCCGCCGCGAGGCGATCGTCGAGGCACTGCCCGCCATCGGCGAGGAAGTGTTCGGCGGCGGCGTCTCGGATGTCTACGTCGAGAAAGTCGATGTCATGCTCACAGCGCGCGCGCTGCACGGCCTCACGCTTGCCCAGGCGCGCGCCCGCGCCGCGCCGGGCGAAGGGCGCGGCGTCTTCGTCGCGGCCGTGACCCGACTGGACAGCACCATTCCCGCGTTGCCCGGCACGCAACTGCATCGCGGCGATGTGCTGACGCTCGTCGGCAACAAGGAAGATGTCGCGCGCGGCGCGTCGAAGCTCGGCTACATCATCCGCGCGACCCAAAAAACCGACTTCGTGTATCTCGGGCTCGGCGTGATCGCGGGCATCGCGATCGGGCGGTTTTCGGCGCGTGTCGGCGGCATCGACATCACGCTCGGCACGGGCGGCGGTTGTCTTCTCGCGGGTCTTCTGTTCGGCTGGATTCGTTCGCGCTATCCGGTGATCGGCTCGTTGCCATCCGCCGCCGCGCAGATTCTCAAGGACTTCGGGCTGTGCACCTTCATCGCGGCGGTGGGCTTGTCGGCGGGCGCGGACGCGCTGCGGCTGATTCGCGAATTCGGTGTCGCGCTGCCGCTTGCGGGCATCGTCATCACGCTGGGGCCCGCGCTCGCGTCGCTTTTTATCGGCAGGATGCTGCTCAAGCTCGAAGTGCCGATGCTGCTCGGCGCGATCGCCGGCCAGCAGTGCAGCACGCCCGCCATCAGCGCGCTCGTCGGCGTGACGGGCAACGCGACGCCCGTGATCGGCTACACCATCACCTATGCGATCTCGAACGTGCTGCTGCCGCTGCTCGGGCCGCTCGTCGTCGGGCTGGCAAGCAAGCTCGGCTGAAGGGGACATCGACATGGAATGGCTGCACCTCGTCTTTCAGAAGTCGCCCGAAACGGCGCTCTTTCTTTCGCTCGCGGCGGGTTATCTCATCGGCCAGATCAACTTCGGCAAGTTCCAGCTGGGCGGCGTGGGCGGCTCGCTGCTCGCGGCAGTGGCGATCAGCCAGATCGGCGTGCAAATCGACAATGGCGTGAAGGCGGTGATGTTCGCCGTGTTCATCTATGCGGTCGGCTACGACTCCGGGCCGCAGTTCTTCAATTCGCTCAATCGCAAGACGCTGCGCGAAATCGCGATGGCCGTGTTTCTGGCCGTCTCCGCGCTCGTCACGGTGATCGTCTGCGCGAAGGTCTTCGGACTGAACAAGGGACTCGCGGCCGGACTCGCGGGCGGGGCGCTGACGCAATCGGCGATCATCGGCACGGCGGGCGACGCCATCGCGCGGCTCGGCTTGCCGGCCGCCGAAGCGAAGGCGCTCCAGTCCGATGTCGCCATTGCCTATGCCGTGACTTACGTCTTCGGCTCGCTCGGCGCGATCATCGTCTGCGTGAACATTCTGCCGAAGTTCATGGGACAGAGCCTGAAGGAAGCATCCGTCGATGCCGAGCGGCAGCTTGCGGGCGGCGGCGCATCCGGGCCCGCGGCGGGCCAGGTTTCCGCGTTGCCCGCGCTCGTCGGGCGGGCGTTTCGCGTGACGGCGGCAAGCGGCGCGGCGGGCCGCACGGTGGCCGACCTCGAAATGGCCGAAGCGGACATGATCACCATCGAGCGCATCCGGCGCGGCGGCAAGGCGCTCGAAGCGCGCCCCGACGTCATGCTCGCGGCAGGCGATATCGTGCTCGTCGTCGGACGGCGCGAAGTAATGGTGAGCGCGGCGGCGGAACTCGGCGAGGAAGTCGCGGACACCGACGGCATCAGCGTCGTCATGCAGAAGCGTCAGGGCGTGTTCACCAAGCGCGGCATGAACCACACGACGATCGCCGCGCTGCGCGCGACCGTGGATCGCGACATGCGGCACGGCGTCTATATCCAGGAGATTTCGCGCGCCGGTTTGCCTATGCCCGTGTTGCCGGAGACGCGCCTCGAACATGGCGATGTGATCACCGTCTACGGTTCGCCGCAAGACACGAAGCGCGCCGTCGATGCCGCCGGTTACGAGCTTCCCTTTACCGACAAGACCGACTTCATCTACATGGGCGTGGGTATCGTGCTGGGACTGCTGATCGGGCTGATCGTGGTGCGCGTGGGCGGCATACCGATCACGCTCGGCTCGGGCGGCGGCTGTCTGCTCACGGGCCTTCTGTTCGGCTGGATGCGCGGCAAGCATCCGATGTATGGCGTCATGCCGCCCGCCGCATCGCAATTGCTGAAGGACTTCGGGCTGGCTGCGTTCGTCGCGGTGGTCGGCCTGAACTCGGGCTTGCAGGCGGTCGTGACGGTGAAGCAAAGCGGCGTGACCATCTTTCTGCTCGGCGTATTCGTCACGCTGTTTCCGCTTCTTCTCACGATGCTGTTCGGCCGATATGTCCTGCGCTACGACAACGCGGCGGTTTTCGCGGGCGCGCTGTCGGGGTCGCGCAGTGCGAATCCGGCGTTCGGCGGCGTGCTCGACAAGGCGGAAAGCCCGGTGCCGACGGCTGCGTTCGCCGTCACCTACGCGCTTGCGAACGTGCTCCTGACCTTGCTCGGGCCGCTCGTCGTCGGACTGGTCTAGCGAAGACCTGGAGTGCTCCTTGCGACATAATCGGCCTTCAGCACAAGGAGGCTTTCCATGGCGAACACACTGCCAACCGTCACGTTGCCGAACGGCGAAACCGTTCCGAAGCTCGGCCAGGGAACCTGGGAGATGGGCGAACGCCCGAACACCCGCAAGACCGAGATCGCCGCATTGCGCGAGGGCGTGGAACTCGGCATGACGCTCATCGATACCGCCGAAATGTACGGCGATGGCGAAAGCGAAAAGCTGATCGCCGAAGCGCTCGGCGACCGGCGCGAGGACTTGTTCATCGTCAGCAAGGTGTATCCGCATAACGGCAATGAACGCGGCGTGCAGAGCGCGTGCGAGCGCAGCCTGAAGCGGCTGGCGACGGACCGCATCGATCTTTACTTGCTGCACTGGCGCGGCGGCGAGGATCTGGAAGGCGTGATCGCGGGCTTCGAAAAGCTCAGGCGCCATGGCAAGATTCGCCACTGGGGCGTGAGCAACTTCGACACCGACGACATGGAAGAACTTTTTTCGCTCGATCACGGCGATGCCTGCGCAACCGATCAGATTCTCTATAACGTCGCGCGACGTGGACCCGAATTCGACCTGCTGCCGTGGTTGCGCGAGCGCCGCATTCCGGCGATGGCGTATAGCCCCGTCGATCATGCGCGTCTACCGAGGGGCGGGGCGCTGGAGAAGATCGCGGCGGCGCGCGGCGTATCGGCGTTTCAGGTCGCGCTCGCGTGGGTGCTGCAACAGCCGCAAGTCTTCGCGATTCCTAAAGCCGCGGATATTGTGCATATCCGCGAGAATCGCGCGGCGCTCGACCTTGCGTTGTCGGCGGATGAACTGGCGGATATCGATCAGCAGTTCAAGCCGCCAAAAGCGAAGCGCGGGTTGGAGATGCTTTGAGCGGGCTCAAGTGCAAAGCACGTGCAAGTCACGTGCAAGCGTGATGCAAATGCACCGACCCCAGCACCGCCACTTCAGCCGGCGTGCGCTTGAGATCGGCTTCGTTCACCTGTTTCGCATCGGCGAGAAAGTCATCGACGATCGATGACACCGACGTATCCGTCAGGCACAGCGACACGCGCTTGGTGTCGCCATCCTGCAGCGACGCGCGTTGCGACAGGAACAGCACGCCGTACTGATAACCCCGCACGATGCCGCGCACGGCGCCCACGCACTGACCTTGCGCGGTGTTGTCGCCCTTCTGGGCGCATTGCTGCGCGAGCGAATAAGCAGTGAAGCTCTGGTCGATGGCGGCAGGCGCCGCCGTCTGCGCGTGAGCGGCGGCCGAACCGAATGCACAAGCTGCGGCGAGAGCGAGCGAGAGAGTGGGTTTCATCGATTGAATCCTCGTTGTTTTGAGAGTGAACCGATGAGAGGCGCAAACACGCACTTTGGTTCCGGACGCGCGGCGCTTAAGTCACCTTTTCGGGACTTTGCAGCGCGCGCAGCTCCTCGACCGGAATATGACAGTGAATGGCATGACCGTGCCCCGCATCGCGGCAAGGCGGAGCCTTGCGTTCGCAGATGTCGCCGATCTTGCGCGGACAGCGCGTGTGGAACACGCATCCCGAAGGCGGATTCGCCGCGCTCGGCAACTCGCCCGACAAGCGAATGCGCTCGTTTTGCACGGGCGCGCTTTCGAGCGCGGGCACCGACGAGAGCAGTGCTTCGGTGTACGGATGCTGCGGCCCCGTAAAGACATCCGCCGCGCGGCCGATCTCCATGATGCGCCCGAGATACAGCACCGCAATCCGATCCGACAAATAGCGCACGACGTGCAGATCGTGCGAGATGAACACGTAGCTCACGCGCCGTTCGCGCTGCAAGTCCGCCAGCAGATTGAGGATGGCGGCCTGCACGGAGACATCGAGCGCGGAAGTCGGCTCGTCGCAGACGACGACGCGCGGATCGCCCGCAAAAGCACGCGCGATCGCCACGCGTTGCTTCAACCCGCCCGACAACTGGCGCGTGCGCGAGCCGAGATAGCGCTCCGGCAGACGCACGGCTTCGGTCAGCGATTGCAGGCGCTTTTCCTTCGCTTCGCCACGCAGCGACGCGAGTTTCGACAGCGAACGCGCAATCAGCCGGCGCACCGAATGCGCGCGATTGAGCGCCGAATCCGGGTTCTGGAACACGATCTGCAGCGACTTCACCTGCTCGTCGCTGCGCCGCGTGACGCGTTCGGGCAGATGCTGGCCGTCGAGTTCGAGCGTCGCGCCCTTGTCCGGCGAGACGAGGCCCAGCAGCAGCTTGGCGAGCGTGGTCTTGCCGCTGCCCGATTCGCCGACGAGTCCGAGCGTTTCGCCTTGCACGAGGTCGAGCGAGACATCGTGAACGGCGCGCACTTCTTCATCGCCGACATGGAAGGTTTTGGACAGGTTGCGTGCGGTGAGCGCGAGCGTCGGTTGCGCTCGATGATCGAGTGGAGGCGCGGCGGGCGTTTCGTCGGTCGAACGCGGCAGCGTTTCCGCGCGTTCGTGATAGTGACAGCGCGCCATCTGATCGCCGTGCGCCGCACTCATCCGATACGGCGGCGGCGCTTCCTTGAGACACCGTTCGTCGGCGAGCTTGCAGCGCGCGGCGAAGATGCACCCTTGCGTCACCGATCCCGGCAGCGGCAACGAACCGGGAATGGTGTCGAGCCGGCCGTTTTCCTTGCTGCGGCCACTCGTCGGCAGACAGCGCAATAGGCCCACGGTGTATGGATGGCGCGGCTTTGCGAAGACATCGGCGGTTGCGCCTTCCTCGACGAGCTTGCCCGCATACAGCACGCCGACGCGCTCGCACATGCGCCCGATCACCGCGAGATTGTGGCTGATGAACAGCACGGCGGTGCCGAGTTCCTCACGCAATTGCGCAATGAGATCGAGCACTTCGGCTTCGACGGTGGCATCGAGACCGGTGGTGGGTTCATCGAGAATCAGCAGTTCGGGATTGCAGGCAAGCGCCATGGCGATCACCACGCGCTGCTGCATGCCGCCCGACAGTTGATGCGGGTAACTTTCCATCACCCGTTCGGGCGATGCAATACGCACACGCCGCAGCATCTCCACCGTGCGCTCGAGCGCATCGCTTTCAGAAGCGCCCGAAGCCTCGAAGGCTTCGGACACTTGCCGCGCGACGGTCAGCGACGGATTCAACGCGCGCCCCGGGTCCTGATAGACCATGGAGACGGCATCGGCGCGCATTTCGCGCAGGGCGTCGGCGGACAGCGCGGAGACATCGCGCCCGGCTATCGAGATGCGGCCTGACTTTACGCGGCCGTTCTTCGGCAAGTAGCGCAGCACCGCGAGCGCCGCCGTCGACTTGCCGCAGCCGGATTCGCCGACGAGTCCGTACGCTTCGCCACGCCGCACGCGCAAGGAGACGTCCTGCAGCACTTCGCGCTCGCGTCCGCGCGAACGGTAGGCCACCGTCAGTCCGACGATGGTGAGCGCGTCCGTCGCTTCGCCCTTGGCGGCGCCGAACGTGGGAAATGCCGATGGCGGCGGTCCGTTCATCGGTCGAGCACTCCTTGCACGGCATCCGCGACGAGGTTGACAGCGACGACGAGCGAGGCAATGGCGGCGGCATCGAACACGACCGTCCACCACGCGCCGCCCGCCATCAGCGTATAGCTTTCGGACAACGCGAGTCCCCAGTCGGCGGACGGCGGCTGAATGCCAAATCCCAGGAACGATAGCGTCGCGACCGCGAAGATCGCGTAGCCGAGCCGCACGGTGGCTTCGACGATGATCGGCGGCAGCACGTTCGGCAGAATCTCCGCGAACATGATGTAAAGCGCGTTCTCGCCGCGCAACTGCGCCGCCATCACGTAGTCGAGATGGCGTTCGCCCAGCACGGCGGCGCGTACCGTGCGCGCGGTGATCGGCGCGAAGGTCAGGCCGATCACGATGATCACCGTCGTGTTGCTCGCGCCCACCGCGGCCAGCGCCAGCAGCGCGACGATGACGAGCGGCAGCGCGAGAAGAGCGTCGATAGCGCGGCCGACGACGGCATCGACCCAGCCGTCGAAGTAGCCGACCACGAGGCCGATGGCCGTGCCCGCAGCCGTGCCGATGAGTGTCGCGAGCGGCGCGATGGTGAGAATGTCGCGCGACCCGACGATCACGCGCGCGAACACGTCGCGGCCGAGCTGATCGGTGCCGAACCAGTGATCGCCGGAAGGCGGCGCGAGCGAGTTCAAGGGATCGGAAGCGTAGGGATCGATCGGCACGGCATGCTGACCGAACAAGGCGCACAGCACCCAGAAGAGCAGGATCGACACGCCGACGACGAAGGTCGCCGAGCGCGACAGCGCGAAAAGCGCCTCGAAGCGCTTCGGTTTGACGGGGGCGAGGGCTTGCGTGCTCATCGCCCGTCTCCCGACGAATCCGCCGTGCGCAGACGCGGATTCAGCACGACGTAAAGCGCATCCGCGATCAGATTCGCCGCCGTGTAGATCACGCCGATGCTGAGTACGCCTGCTTCGAGCATCGGGAAGTCCTTGGCCTTCGCCGCGTTGTAGATCAGCGAGCCGATGCCCTGATAGTGGAAGAGCGTCTCCACGACGACCAGCCCGCCGATCATGTAGCCGAGCTGCGTCGCGGCAACCGTCACGGTTGGCAGAAGCGCATTGCGCAGCACGTGCCGCCAGATCACGATACGGCGCGGCAAGCCCTTGAGGACCGCGGTGCGCGTGTAGTCGGCATCGAGCGCTTCGACGGTGCCCGCGCGCGCCATCCGCGCGATATAGCCGAAGAACACGAAGACGAGTGGCAGCACCGGCAAAATCAGATGCTGCAATTGCGTGAGAATGCCGGCATCGGCGCTGACGCTTGCTTCTATTGGCAGCCATTGCAGCCACACGCCGAAGATGAGGATCAGCACGATGGACGAGACGAATTCCGGCACGACCGTCAACGTGAGTCCGCCAATGCTGATAATCCGGTCGATCCAGCGCCCCGCGTGCAGCGCCGCATACACGCCGCCTGCAATGCCGAGCGGCACCACGACGATGAACGCCAGCGCGCCGAGCTTCGCCGAATTCCACAGCGCCTCGCCGATAAACGGTGCAACCGGCGCGCGAAACGCATACGACTCGCCCATGTCGCCGCGCAGGAAATGCGTGATCCACGCCGAATATTGCGTGAGAAGCGGCCGGTCCACGCCGAGCTGATGATTCAGCGCGGCGACAGCGCGCGCATCCGCGAGCGGGCCGAGAATGGCGCGGCCGACATCGCCCGGCAGCAACTGGCCGCCGGCGAAGATGATCATCGACAAGAGCCAGAGTGTGACGAGCGCGAGCAGCACGCGCACGCCGACGAAGCGCAACACGCGGCGTGCTTTCGCGCCGCCGTTGCGCGCCGGCCCGATGCGGGTCGAGGGCGTGATCGTGCTCATCCTCGCGAACCTCCTTTAAGCCGCCGACACCGTCGCCCGGTCGAACCACATCTGCGAAATCGCATTGAAGCGCACGCCCGAAACATTGGCGCGCGTGACGATCAGCTGGTCGTAGAAGTACGGGATGATCACGGGCGTTTCATCGAGCAACAGATGCTGAATGTCGCCCGACACTTTCTTCTGCGATGCCACGTCGAGCGAGGCCACGAACTGCGCGACGAGTTTGTCGTAAGCGGGATTCTTGAAGTGCGCCGCGTTCCAGGTGCCGTCGCTCGTGAGCGGCGCGTTGAGGAACACGTTCGGCACGCCGCGATGCCCGTAGTCCGTGATGCCGAGCGGCGAATCCAGCCAGTCCGACTTGCCGAACGTGCCCGAGCCGTAATACAGATCCTGACTTTCGACCTTCAGCGTGATGCGGATGCCCACGGCCTTGGCCGCGTTCTGCACGACGACCGCGAGGTCAGGAATTTCCATGTACTTTTCGGTCGTGAGCGTGATGTCGAAGCCGTTCGCCACGCCTGCCTCGCCGAGCAGTTGCTTGGCCTTCGCAACATCGAGATGGCGCTGCGGCACGGAAAGATCGCTCGACGGAAACACGGGCGCAAACGGGCTGTCGTTGCCGACCGTCGCGCGGCCCTTGAACAGCCCTTTCACGATGACTTCGCGATTGATCGCCAGTGCCAGCGCCTGGCGCACGCGCTTGTCCTTGAACGGGCCGGTGTCGCAGCGCATGTGAATCTGCCGATGCGAGCTCGACTTCGCGCCCAGCACCTTGAACTGCGAGTTGCTCAGGATCGAGACGCCGCCTTGCACGGTGAAGTCGCCCATGACGTCGGCCTGGCGGCCTTGCATGGCGAGAAGCTGCGCCTGATGGTCCGCATAGAACGAGAAGTTCACGCGGTCCGGCAGCGCTTTCGCGCCCCAGTAGTCGAGATTGCGCACGAACGACGCGCCCACTTTCGGCGTGTACTTTTCGAGCTTGAACGCGCCCGTGCCCATGAAGGTCTTCTCGTACGAACCGGTGAAATTCGCCGGGAGAATGACGGCGTTGTAGTTGTCGGACGAAACGTAGTAGGGGAAATTGCCGTTGGGCGCGTCCAGATGAAACTCGACGGTGTGATCGTCGATAGCCTTCGCGGAATCCTTCGACAGCACGCCTTTCAGAACCGAGAGCGCGGCCGAACCGGCGTTCGGATCGGCCAGGCGGTTGAAGGTCGCGGCTACGTCCTTGGCGGTCATGGTCTGGCCGTCGTGGAACTTCACGTTCTGGCGCAGCTTGAAAGTCCAGACATCGCCCTTCGCATTCGACGACCACGACAGCGCGAGCGCGGGATTGAGCGCGAGCTTTTCGCTGTCGTCGTCGATCAGGAATTCGCCGGTTTGATTGATCAGCGCGAGACCCGAGGCATCGGTGACGGTGAGCGGATCGACGGCGCCCGCGGGCGTCAGATGCGCCACGCGAATGGTGCCGCCCGGCTTGGCCGCGGCCTGAGCGCGAGCGTTCGTCGCGCCGAGTCCAAGCAAGCCGCCAGCCGAAAGCGCGATACCCAGCACGCTCGCATGCCGCAATAACTCGCGGCGCGTAAGCCGGCCTGCCTTGAATTCGTCGATCGCATGATTACCCAGTTCGCCCGCATGAGTGCGCGCTGCGTCGAGGTGATGTGCGTCGGTCGAGGATTTCTTCATCGGTGGTCGTTCCGTATGCGGGTTGTCGTTATGCGTTCGGCCATGCGAAAAGCGTTGCCGCGTCGTTTCGAGGAAGCAAGGAACGGGCCGCATGCCAAGGCGTGCGGCCGGTATGTCAATGATCGCGCGGATGCTTGTGGATCGGGTCGACCCAGAAGACTTGCTCTGGCGCTTCCACGGCATCGATATTCAGGTTCACGACGACGGCTTCGTTGTCGCTGCGCACGAGCACGCATTCGAGCGGATCGTCGGTGCTCGCGTTGATTTCCTGATGCGGCACGTAAGGCGGCACGAAGATGAAGTCGCCCGGACCGGCTTCGGCGGTGAATTCGAGGTGTTCGCCCCAGCGCATGCGCGCCTGTCCGCGCACGACGTAGATCACGCTTTCGAGCGCGCCATGATGATGCGCGCCGGTTTTGGCATTCGGATGGATCGTGACCGTGCCCGCCCAGATTTTCTGCGCACCGACGCGCGCCGCATTGATCGCGGCCGCGCGGTTCATGCCCGGCGTCTGCGCGGTGTTGGGGTCGAGCTGGTCGCCCTTGATGACCTTGACGCCGTGCTCGCGCCAATCGGTGTGATGTGCGTCGCTCATAGTGGTCGTGATGGTCGTGGTGATCGCGTCGGGTTTGTCGTTTTGGTCTGCGGATAAAAAAAGTCCGTTGCCGCCACCAACAACGCGCGAGCAACGGACTTCCGATATTACACGTCTTAAGCGGCGATCATTTTCCTTTGGAATTGATGATCGCTTCGGACACGTTGGACGGCGTCTCGGTGTAGTGCTTGAACTCCATCGTGTAGGTCGCGCGGCCTTGCGTGAGCGAACGCAGCGAAGTGGAGTAGCCGAACATCTCGGCCAGCGGCACCTCGGCGCGCACGATCTTGCCGCCGCCGCCCGCGATATCGTCCATGCCCTGCACGATGCCGCGACGGCTCGACAGATCGCCCATCACGTTGCCCATGAACTCCTCGGGCGTTTCCACTTCGACGGCCATGGTCGGTTCGAGCAGCACCGGCCGCGCGCGGCGCATCGCTTCCTTGAACGCGATGGAGCCTGCCATGCGGAAGGCGTTTTCGTTCGAATCGACATCGTGATAGGAACCGAAGGTCAGCGTCACTTTGGTGTCGACGACCGGATAGCCCGCCAGCACGCCTGCCTTGAGCGTTTCCTGAATGCCCTTGTCGACCGCCGGGATGTATTCGCGCGGAATCACGCCGCCCTTGATGGCATCGACGAATTCGTAGCCCTTACCCGGGTCCGGTTCGAGCGTGATGACCGCATGGCCATACTGGCCGCGCCCGCCCGATTGCTTGACGAACTTGCCTTCCACGTCCGTGACCTTGTTGCGCACCGTCTCGCGATACGCCACTTGCGGCTTGCCGACCGTCGCTTCGACGCCGAACTCGCGCTTCATCCGGTCGACGAGAATTTCAAGGTGCAGTTCGCCCATGCCGGAGATGATGGTCTGACCGGATTCCTCGTCGCTCGTGACGCGGAACGACGGATCTTCCTGCGCAAGCCGGTTCAGCGCGATACCCATCTTTTCCTGGTCGGCCTTCGTCTTCGGCTCGACGGCCTGCGAGATCACCGGTTCCGGGAAGATCATCCGTTCGAGGATGATGACGTGGTTCGGATCGCAGAGCGTGTCGCCCGTGGTCGCTTCCTTGAGACCGACCGCCGCCGCGATGTCGCCCGCGCGCACTTCCTTGATTTCCTTGCGCTCGTTGGCGTGCATCTGCAGGATACGGCCGAGGCGTTCCTTCTTTTCCTTCACCGGGTTGTAGACCGTATCGCCGGAATTCACGACGCCCGAATACGTGCGGAAGAAGATCAGCTGGCCGACGAACGGGTCCGTCATGATCTTGAAGGCGAGGGCGGCGAACGGCTCGTCATCGCTCGGATGGCGTTCCGCTTCCTGGTCGTCTTCCGTGTGGCCAAGGATGGCGGGCACGTCCACCGGCGACGGCAGATAGTCGATCACCGCGTCGAGCATGGCCTGCACGCCCTTGTTCTTGAACGCGCTGCCGCAAAGCATCGGCACGATTTCGTTGGCGATGGTGCGTTGTCTGAGCGCCGCCTTGATTTCTTCCTCGGTCAGGCTTTCGTGGTTCTCGAGGTACTTTTCGAGCAGTTCCTCGTTGGCTTCGGCGGCGGCCTCGACCATCTTGCCGTGCCATTCGTGCGCGAGTTCCTTGAGGTTGTCGGGAATCTCCGCATAGGTGAACTTGATGCCCTGGCTGTCGTCGTCCCAGAGAATGGCCTTCATCTTCACGAGATCGACCACGCCCTGAAAGTGATCTTCCGCGCCGATGGGAATTTGAATCGGCACGGCCACGCCCTTCAGACGCTCGCCGATTTGCCGCTGCACGCGGAAAAAATCCGCGCCGACGCGGTCCATCTTGTTGACGAACGCAATGCGCGGCACCTTGTACTTGTTCGCCTGACGCCACACGGTTTCAGACTGCGGCTGCACGCCGCCGACCGAGTCGTAGACCATGCACGCGCCATCGAGCACGCGCATCGAGCGTTCGACTTCGATGGTGAAGTCGACGTGTCCCGGCGTATCGATGATATTGATACGGTGTTCAGGATAATTGCCCGCCATGCCTTTCCAGAAGGCCGTGGTTGCAGCCGACGTGATCGTGATGCCGCGCTCCTGCTCCTGTTCCATCCAGTCCATCGTGGCCGCGCCGTCGTGCACCTCGCCGATCTTGTGCGTCACGCCGGTGTAGAAAAGAATGCGCTCGGTGGTGGTGGTCTTGCCGGCGTCGATGTGAGCGCTGATGCCGATATTCCGGTAGCGCTCGATGGGAGTCTTGCGGGGCACGTGAACCTCCTTTGGAGTAGTAAGCCCTGGCGGCATGCGCATATTCCGTGCACGCCGCCACACGATTGCCGTCCGGGCTCGCAACGGCATCGCGATAATCTTTTCAGGATAGCGCGTTGGCAAGGTCTTTGCAGGAAACTCGCTGGAACGCTCCTGCGGCAATGGAAAAGGCTCGGAGACGGCCATATGCGGCCGGTATGGACGAAAAAAAGGCGCGTTCACGTGACGCGCCTCTTTATCTTTCCAGCGATTGCCGCGATTACTGTGCGGCCGGCAAGCCCGAAATCTTCGTTCCCGGCTTGATGCCTTTGGCCGTGAACCAGCCCTTGCTCATTTCGAGGGCATAAACGCCGTTGTTGCGCGGGCAATGGTTGTTCTCGGTTTCGGCTTGCATCTCGTCGATGTCGGTGACGGTGCCATCCGCGCGAATGAACGCGATCGACAGCGGGATCAGCGTGTTCTTCATCCAGAAGCAGTGGACCGCGTTTTCCTGAAACACGAAGAGCATGCCTTCGTTCGATGCAAGCTGCGTGCGATACATGAGGCCTTGCTCGCGATCGGCGTCGTTGGCGGCGACAGCGGCATCGATCACGAACATGCCGGCGGTGAGTCTTGCGCGGGGGAAATCGGAAGGCTGCTTGGCACCGGGCGGCATGGTCTGCGCTTGTGCTAGCGGCATTGCCGCAAACGGCAACAACAACGCAATAGTTAATGCTTGCACGGCGGCAAGCGCGCGGCTCGCAATGCGCGAACGCCAATTTGAATGATTCGGACCGAATGAAGACTTCAAGGCATGAAACAACGGAATCACGACGATGCTCCTTATCAAGAATCGATGCGCCGAGAATCCGGCAGGCTCACGGCAAACTCGCGAATGTTACTCGAAGCGCGTGCCATGAGGCGAGTCGATAAAACAAAAGGGCAGATGCCGTGTTGGCCATCTGCCCTTCAACGCCGTAAAGACGGCGATATTGCTCGTTATTGATTTTGCAGGTACTGCAACATCGAACTTCGCTATACCGCCTCTTACAACGAACTTACTGAGCTGCCGAAGCGGCTTCCGGTGCCGAAGCGGCAGCCTTCTTGTGCGCATGCTTCTTCGAGCTCTTGTGCGACTTGTGAGCCTTCTTTGCCGGTGCCGACGAAGCAGCAGCCGGAGCAGCAGCTTCCGGTGCCGATGCTTGTGCGAATGCAGCCGTTGCGAACAGGCCAGCGACGAGAGCAGCGATCAGTTTGTTCATTTGTGAATCCTCTAGCTTGAGTTGATTAACCAAACGACCCGGTCATGGAGTCATGTCGGTAAACGAGCCATCCACCTTTCGGTTGACAGTCGTATCGATGATTTGGTCTTCGATACAGCTGTGAGCGCTTTGACCTTTCAAATACCCTGGAGCACACAGCATATTCAATTGGTTTATCGCTCATGCCGGATAGCTTTGTTCGGCATCTGCGGTCCTTAACGCATCGCGTGAAGACTCGGTTGACGTCGTTTGAAAGAGATTTGCAAACGCGCGGCAAAAAGTTTCTCGGCGCTTTGCACGCGTGCTTACACGACACGCCATTTAAACGCACGACGTGACGCTTATCGTCGATAAAGCTTTAAGCGCGTCGCCACGGCGCACGCGCATTCACCTCGATGCATTCGCCCGGCGCGAGTCCGAGCGCGAAGATATCGAGTGCGCCGACAGCCACGCGCACGAGCCGCAACGTCGGATAGCCCACGGCTGCGGTCATGCGCCTGACCTGCCGGTTCTTGCCCTCGGTGATGGCGAGCTCGATCCACGTCGTGGGGATTGCCGCGCGATAGCGGATCGGCGGATTGCGCGGCCAGAGCGCGTCGCTATCTTCTTGGGCGACGAAGGCGCATTGGCACGGACGCGTCACGTAGTCGCCCAGATCGACGCCTTTCGCGAGATGCGCGAGCGCGGCATCGTCAGGGGCGCCTTCCACTTGCGCCCAATAACGCTTGACGAGCTTGTGACGCGGCTCGGCAATACGCGCCTGCAACGCGCCATCGTCGGTGAGTAATAGCAGGCCTTCGCTGTCGGCGTCGAGCCGGCCCGCCGGGTACACGCCCGGCGTCTTTACCCAGTCGCCGAGCGAGGGACGCGTTTCGTGCGCGGAAAACTGGCAGATGGTGCCGAAGGGTTTATTGAGCGCGATGAGCGGCATCGGAGGAAGGCGCGGCGGAATTCGAAGCGGCATCTTAATGCATAATGAGCCGCCCCCAATCCTGACGCGAGCCGACGCAAGCGCGACGCCAGGCTTCGAACGGCGACCGGCTGTACTCGCGCGTGGTTAGAATGCTGTTCTGGCCATGCTCGCGGGCGCCGTCGACGTTCATGGTCCGCGAATCGTCCGCACTATCGCGCCAGCTTCCATTCGAGCCCGGCCTTCTTTGGAGTCGACCATGCCGTATCAGCACATCCAGGTTCCGGCGGACGGTGAAAAGATCACCGTCAACGCGGATTACTCGCTCAACGTCCCGGATCAGCCGATCATCCCGTATATCGAGGGTGACGGTACGGGCGTCGACATCACGCCGGTCATGATCAAAGTGGTCGATGCGGCGGTCGAGCGGGCCTACGGTGGCAAGCGCAAGATTCAATGGATGGAGATCTTCGCGGGCGAGAAGGCGACGCGCGTCTACGGTCCCGACGTCTGGCTGCCGGACGAAACGCTCGACGTGGTGAAGGAGTACCTCGTGTCCATCAAGGGACCGCTCACGACGCCGGTGGGCGGCGGCATTCGCTCGCTCAACGTCGCGCTGCGCCAGCAGCTGGACCTCTACGTTTGTCTGCGGCCGGTGCGCTACTTCAAAGGCGTGCCTTCGCCCGTGCGCGAGCCAGAAAAGGTCGACATGGTGATTTTTCGCGAGAACTCGGAAGACATCTATGCGGGCGTTGAGTGGCCCGCCGAATCGCCGGAAGCGAAGAAGGTCATCCAATTTCTGCGCGAGGAAATGGGCGTGAAGAAGATCCGCTTTCCGGACTCGTCGGGGCTCGGCATCAAGCCGGTGTCGCGCGAGGGCACCGAGCGGCTCGTGCGCAAGGCAATTCAATACGCCATCGACAACGAGCGCCGCTCGGTTTCTCTCGTGCACAAGGGCAACATCATGAAGTTCACCGAGGGCGCGTTCCGCGATTACGGCTATGCGCTCGCGCAGAAGGAGTTCGGCGCGGAACTGATCGACGGCGGCCCTTGGATGAAAGTGAAAAATCCAAAGACGGGTGGCGATATCGTCGTCAAGGACGTGATCGCGGATGCGTTCCTTCAGCAGATTCTTCTGCGCCCGGCCGAATACGACGTGATCGCCACGCTGAACTTGAACGGCGATTACATTTCCGATGCGCTCGCGGCGCAGGTCGGCGGGATCGGCATTGCGCCGGGCGCCAATATGTCGGACTCGGTTGCAATGTTCGAAGCCACTCACGGCACCGCGCCGAAGTACGCCGGCAAGGATTATGTGAATCCGGGATCGGAAATTTTGTCCGCTGAGATGATGCTGCGTCATCTCGGCTGGACCGAGGCGGCGGATCGAATCATCGACTCAATGGAACAATCCATTCTGTCCAAACGCGTTACTTACGACTTCGCGCGTCTCATGGAAGGCGCCACGCAAGTTTCATGTTCGGGTTTCGGCGAAGTAATGATCGAGAATATGTGACAGCGCGGCCGCAACGAATCACCGGCATTTGCATTAAAACCCCAAGGGCTTAAAGTCTTTGGGGTTTTGTCTTTGGTAAAACGCGTAGAAACAGGCAATAAAAAAACCCGGCCTGGGCCGGGTTTCAAAGGCTTTGCGCTTCTTACGGTCAGTCCGCGTCTCAGACAGTGTCCTGGATGTTGGAAGCCTGCTTGCCCTTCGGTCCCTGGACAATCTCGAAGGAGACCTTCTGGCCTTCCTTGAGCGTCTTGAAACCGTTCATTTGAATCGCCGAGAAATGTGCAAACAGATCCTCGCCGCCTTCATCGGGCGTGATGAATCCGTAACCTTTCGCGTCGTTAAACCATTTGACCGTACCAGTAGACATTCGTACATCCCCTCTAACTCTCGTCGCAACCAGAGCACGCTCGAAAAGCTCGTCGGCCACCCCACTTTGTGAACCGCGTCCTCCTCACTAGCTCACCTCGGCTCTTTTTCTATTTCCGGAGGCCCCCGGAAAAAAGTGCCAGTTTGATTGTTGAATCTCTTAAATCGGGTGTCAAGGAAATTTTGAGATGGCCGTTAAGCTCGTTGTGTATGTCGCATTCGTAGGGTAATTCCTGCATTGCGTGTGCGCAGCCGCCCAAGCAAGCCATCTTGAAAAGTCGCATAATCGTCTCACTTGTGTGGTAGCCCGGCGGCCCCCGGCACCCGGCGTGCAGTTTGTTTTTTTTGAAGCTGTGCGATACTGGTTTCAACGAGGTGCAAGCGGGCCGCGCTGACGTGATAAGCAGCGGCAGGATTGAATGGACGTTCCATCTGCGAGGGTTGCAGCCAGCAGTAATATCGACCGGGTGACCGGCGCTGGTGCGACGATTGCGATGGAGTCGGTGTTGTTTAGAATGGGTGTATGGCGACAAATCCCAACAAGCAGGACGGCACGGTACTTGAGCGGCAGGAGCAGAAGCTCAAGCAGCCGGCGATGTACAAGGTAGTGCTGCTGAACGACGACTTCACGCCGATGGAATTCGTCGTGATGATCGTGCAGGAATACTTCAATAAGGATCGTGAGACTGCGACGCAGATCATGCTGAAGGTTCATCGCGAAGGCAGGGGAGTTTGTGGGGTCTACACGCGAGACATTGCGTCGACCAAAGTTGAGCAAGTCGTTAGCCATGCACGGCAGGCGGGTCATCCGCTGCAGTGCGTGATGGAGGAAGCATGATTGCCCAGGAACTGGAAGTCAGTCTGCACATGGCGTTTATGGAAGCACGTCAGGCGCGGCATGAGTTCATTACGGTCGAGCATCTCTTGCTCGCCCTTTTGGACAATCCGACCGCGGCTGAGGTGTTGCGTGCCTGCGCAGCCAACATTGAAGATTTGCGTCAGAACCTGCGCAATTTCATTCATGACAACACGCCGACCGTGCCCGGCACGGACGACGTCGATACTCAGCCGACGCTTGGTTTCCAGCGCGTGATTCAACGCGCGATCATGCATGTGCAATCGACCTCGAACGGCAAGAAGGAAGTGACCGGCGCGAATGTGCTCGTCGCGATCTTCGGCGAGAAGGATTCGCATGCGGTCTACTACCTGCAACAGCAGGGCGTGACGCGTCTCGATGTCGTGAATTTCATTTCGCACGGTATTGCCAAGAGCAGTAGCGGCGATGCGGCCAAGGCGAGCAGCGAGGCGAATCCGGAGTCGGAAGACGCCGCGGCGCAGAAGGAAACGCCGCTCGCGCAATTCACGCAAAATCTCAACCAAAGCGCGAAGGACGGCAAGATCGATCCGCTGATCGGCCGCGAGTCCGAAGTCGAGCGCGTGGTGCAGGTGCTGTGCCGTCGCCGCAAGAACAATCCGCTGCTGGTCGGCGAAGCGGGCGTGGGGAAGACCGCGATTGCGGAAGGCCTCGCCTGGCGCATCACGCGCGGCGAAGTGCCGGACATTCTGGCCGACGCTCAGGTCTACTCGCTCGATATGGGCGCGTTGCTGGCGGGCACGAAGTATCGCGGCGATTTCGAGCAGCGTCTCAAGACGGTATTGAAGGAACTGAAAGAGCGTCCGCACGCCATTCTGTTCATCGACGAAATTCATACGCTGATCGGCGCTGGCGCGGCTTCGGGCGGTACGCTCGACGCGTCGAACCTGCTGAAGCCGGCGTTGTCGTCGGGACAGTTGAAGTGCATTGGCGCGACCACGTTCACCGAATATCGCGGCATCTTCGAGAAGGACGCGGCGCTTTCGCGGCGTTTCCAGAAGGTCGATGTCACCGAGCCTTCGGTCGAGCAGACAGTTGCGATTCTGCGCGGTTTGAAGTCGCGTTTCGAAGAGCACCACGGCGTGAAATATTCGTCGGGCGCGCTGTCGGCGGCGGCTGAACTGTCGGCGCGCTTCATTACGGATCGTCATCTGCCGGACAAGGCGATCGACGTGATCGACGAAGCGGGCGCGGCCCAGCGCATTTTGCCGAAGTCGAAGCAGAAGAAGACTATTGGAAAGAGCGAGATCGAAGAGATCATCTCGAAGATCGCGCGCGTCCCGCCGCAAAGCGTGTCGCAGGACGATCGCAGCAAGCTTCAGACGCTCGATCGCGACCTGAAGGCGGTCGTGTTCGGTCAGGATCCGGCTATCGATGCGCTGTCGGCGTCGATCAAGATGGCGCGTGCGGGTCTCGGCAAGATGGACAAGCCGATCGGCGCGTTCCTGTTTTCCGGCCCGACCGGTGTCGGCAAGACCGAAGTCGCGAAACAACTGGCGTTCACGCTGGGTATCGAGTTGTTGCGCTTCGACATGTCGGAATACATGGAGCGTCACGCGGTGAGCCGGTTGATCGGCGCGCCGCCGGGCTACGTCGGGTTCGACCAGGGCGGTTTGCTGACCGAGGCCGTCACGAAGAAGCCGCATTGCGTGCTGCTGCTGGACGAAATCGAGAAGGCGCACCCGGACATCTACAACGTGCTGTTGCAGGTGATGGACCACGGCACCTTGACCGACAACAATGGCCGCAAGGCGGACTTCCGCAATGTCATCATCATCATGACGACGAACGCGGGCGCCGAGGCCATGGGCAAGGCGGTGATCGGTTTCACCGCGAAGCGCGAGTCGGGCGACGAAATGGCCGACATCAAGCGGATGTTTACGCCTGAGTTCCGCAACCGGCTGGATCAGATCATCAGCTTCCGTTCGCTGGACGAGGAAATCATCCTGCGCGTGGTCGACAAGTTCCTCATGCAACTGGAAGATCAGCTGCACGAGAAGAAGGTCGACGCGGTCTTTACCGACGCATTGCGCAAGCATTTGGCGAAGCACGGTTTCGATCCGCTGATGGGCGCGCGACCGATGCAGCGTCTGATTCAGGACACCATCCGCCGCGCACTCGCCGACGAGTTGTTGTTCGGCAAGCTGCTCAACGGTGGTCGCGTGACGGTGGACGTCGATGCGGAAGACAAGGTGCAACTGACCTTCGACGAAAACACGGCTCCGCCGCGTAATCCGAATCCGGAAGCGATCGAGGTAGATTGAGCTTTTTGCGGTTGAAGACAAAAACGGCGCGGATCGAATCCGCGCCGTTTTTTTTACGCGTCTCGCCCAGATTCCTAGTGATCGAGCGAGATCGGGTTATCCATATAGATATTCAGCTTCTGTCTGGTCCACGGTTCCGGGTTGCCTATGGTCGTGACGATGCCCGTCGTCGCGCCGCCGCCGAGCAACAAGGTGAAGATGCCACGCAGTGGAAAGTCGCCGTAGAGGGGGGTGGTGATATCGAACGGCTCGGAGCGCGTGAACATGTCCGCGACCGTGTTGCCCATGTATTGCGTGAACGCATCCGGGAAAGGCAGCGCAAGCACGGTTGCATTGACGTGGCTCGCATCCGAGCCGATCGCCGGATCGCCGAGAATGCAGCTTCCGCCCGTGCCCCAGTGCTGTGAATCGAACGGGTCCGCGACGGGGTCGTCAACGGTCGGGATGTGGCTGGCCGGAATTTGCCACGGCATCACGGGCAACTTGAGCGCACGACTGACGGCCTTGCAAAAGTCGAAAAAGCGATCCCATTCGCGTGGGCCGTAGCAATAGCCATTTTCGTAGGCGCGCTGAGTGAAGTCATCGGCTTCGTACCGGTCGATAGCCAGAAAGTCGGGCTTGTACGGCTCGTCGTAGACGCCAAGGCTCTGGACGTAGCTCGCCGTCTGCTGCGCCATTTGCGCGGGATCGACGTCGGCCTCGTAGATCCACTCCGAGTAGCCCACACCCCAAAGGTTGATCTGCCAGCCGAAAGTCACCTTGGGCGCGATGGTGCGCGTCAGCCAGTTCACGGCCAGCACATAGCCTTTGATGTCCTCCGTGACGTTTGCGGGAATCGTGGCGGTGACCTGCCAGTGATCGAGCGCGGTCTGCAGCGGCGCGCGTACCGGCATCGCGTAAGTCGGAGCATATTTACCCTGCTCGCATGAGCCGAGGAAGTCAGGATTCACGATGAATCCCGCCGGCACCGGATGCGCGCTGTCGATTGCCTCGTTCGCGATATTGAGCGCCAGAATGTAGTTCGCGAAGCTGTGTGCGTGAGCGTCCGCGTTCGCCAACTGGTCCGGCGTGTCGCCGAGCGACAGGTTGCAGGTGTAGGACACCATTACGGGCAGCACCGGCTGCACATTGCCCAGGTCGTCCTCGACTGAACGGGCGAGCGAGATCGTCGCGCGGGTCTGAGGGTCGTCCGTCAGGTACGTGCTGGCGTCGCCCGCGCCGTCCGTTCCGGCATAACAGAAGATCGAAGTTGCGCGCGCGGCGACGAAATCCGCTTCATTGCTCGGCACGAGATCGGTACAGCCGCCGAACGACAGATAGTTCGGAAAGCCGGGCACGGTGAGATTGGCGGAGGTCGTAATGTTCACATCGAGATGCGCGCTCTCGTCGTTCGTCACGTTGAGCGAGGACGGTGCCTCGACGACATAGACCACGCCCGCGAGAAGGAAATCGCCCGCCGTCGTGCTATAGCTGCCTGGCTGTATCGGAACGGCAAATGCCGTCTGTTGCGACTTGGCGGATACGTTCTGCACATAGGTCATGGAACCGCCCGTCAGACGCAATTCGATCGCATGATCGACCGCATCCTGAGCCGTGATATTGATCGGCAGCTCGACATAGCCCGTGGTGGGGACGTTCGAGGTGGTGATCATCGAATCACTGATCGTCAACGTTTGCAGTGCGTTCGTCAGCGTGACGAGCGGCACCGAGAACGAGTATTCGACATTATTGAGCGCGACGTTTTGAATCGAGACTCGTGCGCTGCCCGAGGGTGGCAGCTTGCGTAGCGAAACGACGCTGTTCGTCCGGGTGTCGAATAATGCGAGCGTCGCGCCGGTCTCGATGTCGTTCACCGTCACATGAAGCGTTTCGGTCGAAAGGCCGGTAAGCGCGCCAAACGAGAGATCGAGCGAACAGTAATATTCGACCGGACCAAAGCTCGCTTTAAGCGACGAGGTTTGACCCGCCACGATCTTGACGGTCGACTGGTCCACGAGCAACGGAGCGAGGACCGTCTCATCGCCCGTGACAACAGGGTTGGCTATCACGCTATACGTGCCTTGTTCCAGTTCGGACGTACACGTCTGGTCATAGCAAAGGACGACGGTGACGGCCGCGTCCCCCTGAGTCAGCGTGAGTGTGGGAAGCACACCGGACAGAGCGGGATCGGGCGCGGCCGGACACGTGATTGACAGGGTTCCTTCGATATCGGGCGACTGGTCCGCCGCGAAGGTGAACGAATTGAGCCACGTGTCGGGGCTGGCTACCAGATTCCCATTGATGCCGATGGTGATCTGATCCGCCGGCTGCATCGTGTAGGACGTGGTGTAGTCGATCGTCACGGTGGCGTCGAAAGTGCCGTCGCCCAGTTGCGAAACGTCTGCGGTAATGTCTCCGATCACGTACACGGCATACGCTGGCGTGATTGCCGTAGCGTCGATATTGGCTGGGGAGTGAAAGTTGAACGCAAGATAGTTGTCGACCGTGACCGCGCTGTCGTCTTCATAGCGCAGGTTGGAGACGATGATCGTGCCGTACCATTCATTGGCGCCCGCACCGACGACTGCATCATATTTGATCTGCATGTTCTTGCTCCATCCGTTATTTCGGCTGGAATCATTATCAATTCGATATACGAAATAATAACGAGCCGATTTGTGAACTTACTTTATTTAAGTATGTACAACGAACTAATTGCAATGTGTCTTGTTTGTCGGCTCCTAGAACAATCAAGATATTGAGAATCTCGATAGCCGCTGCCAGCTTATCGAGGCGTGGTGCCGAACACCTTTAAATCAGTTCGACACCCGATTTATAGGTGGCGGAAATAAATGCCAGAATGGGAGAAATCCGAGATTTGCGCACCGTATCGGGGCGCGCGCCGGGGATGGCGCTCGAATAGAAAACGAATGATCGGGCCGTTGCAGCCCGACCTATGCGGCTTAGTGCTTGCCCGTGCTACCGAAACCACCCGCGCCACGCGCGCTGGCATCGAAATCATCGACGATATTGAACTGTGCCTGCACCACCGGCACGATCACCAATTGCGCAAGACGCTCCATCGGATTCAACGTAAATGCAGTGTCCCCGCGATTCCATGTCGATACCATCAGTTGCCCTTGATAATCCGAATCGATCAGACCGACCAGATTGCCAAGCACGATGCCATGCTTATGACCGAGTCCTGATCGCGGCAGAATTAGCGCCGCATAACCGGGGTCCGCGAGATGAATGGCGAGGCCAGTGGGCACGAGCACGGTTTGATGCGGCTCGATGACCATCGGCTCGTCCAGACACGCGCGCAGGTCGAGGCCCGCGCTGCCAGGCGTGGCATACGCGGGCAGGAAATCGCGCATGCGCGCATCGAGAATCTTGACGTCGAGTTTCATACGTTCTTTTGAGCGTGGCGGCCGAGTTCGAATGCCTCGGCGAGAAGTTGATAGGACCGCGTGCGCGCAGCATAGCTGCCGGCGACTGTAAGGACGATGAGTTCATCGGCGTCGAATTGCTCTTGCAGCGCATGCAGCTTTTCCGTCACGCGCTCTGGCGTGCCGATGATACTGCGCGCTTTCTCATGCGCGATCACTGCGAGCTCGCGTTCGCCGTAGACCTGCGAGATGCCCTGCGCAATCGACGGAATAGGCTGATTCAAACCATAAGCCATTTGCACGCGCCGCAGATCCACCGCGCGTTCGAGCGCATCGGCTTCCTTGTCGGTATCGGCGCAAATCACGAAAACCGCTGCGGCGAGATAAGGCTTCTCCTCGTGGCCGGCCGTGAAACGCTCGCGATAAGCCTCCGCCACGCGATGCCCATACTGCGCGTTGATGAAGTGCGCAAACGCAAAGCGAATGCCGAGTTGCGCGGCGAGCAAGCCGCCGAAATCACTGGAGCCGAGCATCCACAGTTGCGGACGCGTTTCGATCTGCGGCTGAAGCAGCACGCCTTTCGCGAGTGAATCGTCGGGCAGTTCGCCTTTGAAAAGCGCGACGAGTTCGGCCACTTGTTGCGGGAAAATGTCGCCGCGATTGTATGAACCCGCGGCCACCGCCTGCGCCGTGCGCATGTCGCCGCCCGGCGCGCGCCCGACACCCAAGTCCACGCGATTCGGAAACAGCGCTTCAAGCATCAGGAACTGTTCGGCCACCTTGAACGAACTGTAGTAGGGCAGCATGACACCGCCCGAGCCAATGCGGATACGCTTCGTGAGACTTCCGATACGCGCGAGCATCACTTCCGGACACGGGTTCGACACACCGTACAAACCGTGATGCTCCGCGCACCAGTAGCGCGTGTAGCCGAGGTCGTCCGCGAGTTGAGCGAGATCGAGCGTGGCCGCGATGGCATCCGCGGTCGAGTGACCGTGGATCACAGGCGTCTGGTCTAAAACCGAGAGCTTTGTCATGGGCTTAGGAGAGGATCGAGCCGCCGCCGTGTGGCGCGCGTTTCGCTATTTCGCCGATCAGCGTGCGAGCAAGCGTCGCTTTGTCGGCGCGCGGCAAGGGTGTCGCGCCGGATGCTTCGAAGAGCACGACTTCGTTGTCGTCGCGGCCGAACGTGAGCGGACCGAGATTGCCGATCAGAAGCGGCACGTTTTTGCGCTTGCGCTTCTCTTCGCCGTGAACGTCAAGATCGCCGCTTTCCGCCGCGAAGCCGACGCAATAGGGCGGGTTCGGCTGCTTGGCCACCAACGCGAGAATGTCCGGATTCTCGACGAACTCGAATGATGGCAACGGCTGACCCGCGACCTTCTTGATCTTGTGCTCGCTGACATGATCCACACGCCAGTCCGCGACCGCCGCCACCGCGATGAAAATGTCCGCATCGGGCGTGGCCTGCATGACGGCGTCATGCATCTGCATGGCCGTCTGCACGTCTTGCCGAAACACGCCCCAGGGCGTTGGCAGCGAAACGGGCCCCGCCACCAGATGCACGTCCGCGCCGGCTTGCGCCGCCGCACGCGCGAGCGCGAAGCCCATCTTTCCTGATGAACGGTTCGTGACGCCGCGCACGGGATCGAGCGGCTCGAAAGTCGGGCCGGCCGTGATGAGCACGCGCTGGCCGCGCAAAATCTTAGGCTGGAAGAAGGCGCAGATGGCTTCGAACGTGGCTTCGGGTTCGAGCATGCGTCCGTCGCCGACCTCGCCGCACGCTTGCGAGCCCGAATCCGGTCCTAGCACCTCGATGCCATCCCCGCGAATGTGCGCGACGTTGCGCTGCGTGGCCGGGTTTTGCCACATCTGCTTGTTCATGGCGGGCACGACGAGCAGCGGACAATCGCGTGCAATGCACAAGGTCGAGAGCAGGTCGTCGCACATGCCGTGCGCGAGTTTCGCGAGAAAGTCGGTGGATGCGGGCGCGATGACGATGGCATCCGCCTCGCGCGAAAGATCGATATGCGGCATGTTGTTCGGCATGCGCGCGTCCCATTGCGAGGTGTAGACGGGACGGCCCGACAACGCCTGCATGGTGACTGGCGTGATGAACTGCGTGGCTGCTTCCGTCATCACGATTTGCACGGTCGCGCCCGCCTTGATCAAGAGGCGCGTGAGTTCCGCGATCTTGTAGCAGGCGATACCGCCGGTGAGGCCAAGCACCAAATGCTTACCCGTGAGTTCGCTAGTCAACTTGCCTCCATCGATGCGAGACGCACGGCTCTCTGTAAAGCCGCGCCGGAAACATCAGCGCGAACCGCGCACGCGCCGCAGTTCGTCGAACACGAGCAGGACCGCGCCGACCGTAATCGCGCTGTCGGCAAGGTTGAACGCGGGCCAGTGCCACGCGCGCACGTGAAAGTCCAGAAAGTCGATCACGTGACCATAAGCGATACGATCGATCACGTTGCCGATCGCGCCGCCCATGATGAGCGCAAGCGCCGTGCAGAAGAGCCGTTGCGCCGCGTGCTTCTTGAGCAGATAGCCAATCACGACAGCAGCCACCACGCCCAGCGCCGTGAACGCCCAGCGCTGCCAGCCGCCCGCCGCCGCGAGAAAGCTGAAGGCGGCGCCGCGGTTATAGACGAGGAACAGGTTGAAGAAGGGCGTGAGCGCGTGCGGTTCGCCGTAAGCGAAAATCTTCTGCACCGCGATCTTGGTCAACTGATCGAACAGAATGACGATCAGCGCGACGCCGAGCCACGGCGCAAGTGAGCCACTACCGGAAGTTTGTTTCGACATCGTTCGAACCATTATGCCGCGCCCCGCGTTTCGCCAGCGCCGAAAAGGTTGGAGAAGCAGCGGCCGCACAGTCCCGGATGATCCGCGTGCGAGCCGACATCCGCGCAGTAGTGCCAGCAGCGCTCGCACTTGAGATAGCTCGATGCGCTCACGTCCACGCCTTCTTCCGCTTCGCTCGCCACGCGCTCGAGCGCCGCCGATGACGTGATCAGCACGAAGCGCAACGCATCGCCGAGACTGGCGAGCGCGTCATAACGCGCGCCGCTTGCGCGCACGAGCACCTCGGCTTGCAGCGACGAGCCGATCAGATTGGCCGTCCGCGCTTCTTCCAGCGCCTTCGTCACGTCGCCGCGCGCGTTGCGGATGAGCGTCCACGTATCGAGCAATTCGCCCGCATTCGCCACTTCCGGATACGCGTGATAGACCTCGGTGAAGATGGTTTCCTGACCGGGCTTGAGCACCTTGTACGCCTCTTCCGCCGTGAACGACAAATACGGCGCGATGAGCCGCAGCAAGCCATGCGCGATGTGATAAAGCGCCGTCTGCGCGCTGCGGCGCTCGCGTGAATCGGGCTTCGTCGTGTAAAGACGATCCTTCAGCACGTCGAGATAGAAGCCGCCCAGGTCTTCCGAGCAGAACGTGGCGATCTTGGCGACGACCGGGTGGAACTCGTATTTCTCGTAATGCGCGAGCGCGTCGTCCTGCAGATTGCGCGACAGCGCGATCGCGTAACGATCGATTTCGAGCCAGTCTTCGACCGGCAACGCGTTCTTCTCGAAGTCGAAGTCGGACAGATTCGCGAGCAAGAAGCGCAGCGTGTTGCGGATACGCCGGTACGTCTCCGTCACGCGCTTCAGGATTTCCTCGGAGATCGCGAGCTCGCCGGAATAGTCCGTCGATGCGATCCACAAGCGAATGATTTCCGCGCCCAGACGGTTCGCCACCTCGTGCGGATCGACGCCATTGCCGAGCGACTTCGACATCTTGCGGCCTTCGCCATCGACCGTGAAGCCGTGCGTGAGAAGCGCGTCGTAAGGCGGGCGGCCGTCGAGCATGGATGCCGTCAACAGCGACGAATGGAACCAGCCGCGATGCTGGTCCGAACCTTCGAGATACAGGTCCGCCGGAAATTGCAGCGAGTCTTTGTGCGAGCCGCGCAGTACGTGCCAATGCGTGGTGCCGGAGTCGAACCAGACGTCGAGCGTGTCGCGATTCTTTTCGTACATGTTGGCGTCGTCGCCGATCAGCTCGCGCGGGTCCAGCGCCTGCCATGTTTCTATCCCGCCTTGCTCGACGCGCTTCGCCACTTCCTCGAGCAATTCGAGCGTGCGCGGATGCAGTTCGCCCGTTTCCTTGTGCACGAAAAACGCCATGGGCACGCCCCACTGACGCTGACGCGAAAGCGTCCAGTCCGGGCGATTCGCGATCATGCTGTAAAGGCGCTGCTTGCCCCACGACGGATAGAACGCCGTGTTCTCGACGCCTTCCAGCGCGGTCTCGCGCAGCGTCTTGCCGCCGTCCTTCGGCGTCACGTCCATGCCTGCGAACCATTGCGAGGTCGCGCGATAGATGATCGGCGTCTTGTGGCGCCAGCAATGCATGTAGCTGTGCGTGTACTTCTCGGTCTTGAGCAGCGAGCCCGCGCCTTCGAGCGCCTCGATGATCCGCGGATTCGCGTCCCAGATCGACAGTCCGCCGAAAAGTGGCAGCGATTCGATATAGCGGCCGTCGCCCATGACGGGGCTGACGATGTCGGAGTCCGACATGCCGTGCGCCTTGCACGACACGAAGTCTTCCACGCCGTACGCTGGCGACGAGTGCACGACGCCCGTGCCGCTTTCTGTCGTCACGTACTCACCGAGATACACGGGCGCCGTGCGCTTGTAGCCCGGATGCGCCGCCGCGAGCGGATGATGAAACCGCAGGTTCGCGAGCTTCGCACCGGTCGTCGTGGCGATGACTTCGCCCGGCAAGCCGTAGTTCTGCAGGCATGCCTCGACGCGCTCTTGCGCGAGGATGAGGAGGCCGCGCGGGGTACCGACGAGTGCGTAGACGATCTCCGGATGCACGTTCAGCGCCTGATTGGCGGGAATGGTCCAGGGTGTGGTCGTCCAGATAACGATGCCGCCTTCAGCCTTCGGCAACGCGGGCAAACCAAACGCCTGCGCGGTCTTTTCGGGTTCGGCGAACGCGAACAGCACGTCGATGGTCGGATCGGTCTTGTCCTTGTATTCGACTTCCGCTTCGGCTAGCGCCGAGCCGCAGTCGAAACACCAGTTCACGGGCTTGAGGCCGCGGAACACGTAGCCCTTTTCCATGATCTTGCCGAGCGCGCGGATTTCACCGGCTTCGTTCGCGAAGTTCATGGTCTTGTACGGATTGTCCCAGTCGCCGAGCACGCCAAGACGCCGGAAACCGACCTTCTGTTTCTCGATCTGCTCGCTCGCATAAGCGCGCGCCTTCTGCATGACTTCCGTGGCCGGCAGCGACTTGCCGAACTGCTTTTCGATCTGGATTTCGATCGGCATGCCGTGGCAATCCCAGCCCGGCACATAGACCGCGTCGAAGCCCGCGAGATTGCGCGCCTTGACGATCATGTCTTTCAGAATCTTGTTGACCGCGTGACCCAGATGGATGTCGCCGTTCGCATACGGCGGGCCGTCGTGCAGGATGAACTTCTTGCGGCCCTTGCTGGCGGCGCGAATTTTCTCGTAGATTTTTTCGTCCTGCCATTCCTTCACCCACGCAGGTTCGCGCTTGGGCAAATCGCCGCGCATGGGGAACGGGGTGTCGAGCAGGTTGACGGGATATTTCGCAGCAGCTTTTTGTTTCTTGTCGCTCATGTGTGACTCGGTGAATTCGGTGAGACGGCGTCGCCGACGCGCGCAGTGATTCGATGACGGGGCAGCGGGCGGCGCAAGGGCGCCGCGCGCTCACCTAATTCGGTCGGTGGCCGAAATGGCGAAGCCCGTCGCGCCGCTGCCCGCCGCGCTTGCCGGCGGCAGGCCGAAGTAGGCGCGCGCGCTGGCGACGTCCTTCGCGATGGCAACGGAAAGCGTTTCCAGGTCGACGTACTTTTCTTCGTCGCGCAGCTTCTTCAGGAATTCGACGCGCACGAGCTTGCCGTAGGCGTCGCCGTGCCAGTCGAGCACGAAGACTTCGAGCAGCACGCGGCCGGAGTCGTCGACGGTCGGGCGCAGGCCGAGACTCGCGACGGCGGGCAAGGGTTCATCGGCAAGCCCATGCACGCGCACGACGAAGATGCCGGCGAGCGCGGGCCGCTTGTGCGCAATCGGCACGTTGAGCGTGGGAAAGCCGAGATCGCGGCCAAGCTTGGCGCCATGCACGACGTGGCCGCTGATGACGTACGGACGGCCAAGCGCGAGTTGCGCGGCGTCGAGGTCGCCCGAGACGAGCGACGAACGCACCGACGACGACGAAATGCGCGCGCCGTTCGGATGCGCGACGGTTGCCATCTGCTCGACTTCGAAGCCGTGTTTTTCCCCGGCTGCCTTGAGCGATTCGAAGTCGCCCGCGCGTTTGGCGCCGTAGCGGAAGTCGTCGCCGATCATGACCCAGCGCGCGTGCAGCCCGTTCACGATGATGTCTTCGACAAACTTGTCGGGCGGCTGGCTCGCGAACGTGTGATTGAAATGCTCGACCACCACGCGATCCACGCCATTCGTGCGCAGCGCTTCGAGCTTGTCGCGCAACATGGCGATACGCGGCGGCGCGCCCGCCGGATTGAAGAATTCGCGAGGGTGAGGCTCGAAGGTCATGACGCAGACCGGCAGCCCGCGTGCGTCCGCGGCGGCGCGCACGCGCGCGAGCAACGCCTGATGACCGCGATGGACACCGTCGAAGTTGCCGATGGTCAGCGCACAAGGCGACCGGCTTTCGGCATTGGGGAGGCCGCGAAAGACTCTCACGATAGACGTTGGTGGGTGGGCAGGGCTTGCGCCGCAAAGCGTTAGATTATAAACGCTCGCACGCATCGACGGGCGCGCGCGGCCGGATGCTGCGCGCTCGTCAATCGGATTGGCACGATTTTCGCCGTCGCCGAATGATAAAATCCGCGAATGAAAAATATCGTCATTCTGATCTCCGGACGCGGGAGCAACATGGAGGCCGTCGTGCGTGCTTGCGCGCGCGAAGGCTGGCCGGCTCGCGTTCGCGCGGTCGTTTCAAACCGGCCGGATGCCGCCGGGCTTGGCTTCGCGGCCGAGAACGGCATTCAAGGCGTGGTGGTGGATCATCGCGAATTCGACTCGCGTGAAGCGTTCGATGGCGCGCTCGCGCGGGAAATCGATCGCTTCGAACCGGATTGCGTGGTGCTCGCGGGCTTCATGCGGGTTCTGACAAATGCCTTCGTCGAACGCTATTCGGGGCGCATGCTCAATGTGCATCCGTCGCTCTTGCCGAGTTTCGCGGGCTTGCGCACGCATCAGCAAGCGCTCGATGCCGGCGTGCGCGTGCACGGCGCAAGCGTGCATTTCGTGACGCCCGAGCTGGATCATGGTCCGATCGTCGCGCAAGCCGCGGTGCCGGTTTTGCCCGGCGACGACGCCGCCACGCTCGCCGAGCGCGTGCTGGCCGTCGAACATGAGATTTACCCACGCGCGGTGCGCTGGTTCGTGGAAGGGCGTCTTGCCATCGAGGGAGAGCGCGTCGCGCTTCGTTCCTCTGAGCCACAGTGGCTCTTTGCCGACATTGCCGGGGAGGGCGCATGAGGCTGCATGGATTTTTGATTGGTCAAACCGAAACGCTATTGGCGGACGTACTCCGCTTTTCAGGTCCCGCCGATGCCGCGACCAGCCGTTTCTTCCGCGCGCATCCGAAGCTCGGTCACAGCGAGCGCGGCGTGATCGCGGAGGCGGTGTTCGCCGTGCTGCGCCGGAAAATGGAGTTTTCGCATCTGGCCGAAAGCGGCAGCGGCAACCAGGCGCGGCGTCTCGCGCTGCTCGGGCTGATGCAGACTGCCGGTCTCACCGCGCTCAAGCCGCACGTCTCGGCCGACGAATACCAATGGCTCGCGCAGGTATCGAAGATCGATCCCGCGAGCTTGCCGGTGCGCATACGCACGAACTTGCCGCAGTGGATTTACGAGGCCATGGCCAAGCGTTTCGACGCCGAGGAACTCGCCAAACTCGCGGCCGCGCTGAACTATCCGGCGCCGCTCGATCTGCGCACGAACCCGATCAAGGCGAGCCGCGATGTCGTTTTGAAAGCGCTGAGCGAAGCCGGCATCGACGCGGGCGAAATGCCGTTCGCGCCGTTCGGCGTCCGCGTGGACGGCAAACCCGCGCTCACGCGCCTCGCGCCGTTCCAGGAAGGCTGGATCGAAGTGCAGGACGAGGGCAGCCAGTTGCTGTGCTCGCTGATGGCGCCGCGCCGTGGCGAGATGATCGTCGACTTCTGCGCGGGCGCGGGCGGCAAGACGCTGGCGCTCGGCGCAATGATGCGCTCGACCGGCCGTCTCTACGCGTTCGACGTCTCCGACCGGCGTCTCGCCAAACTCAAGCCGCGTCTTGCGCGCAGCGGGTTGTCGAACGTGAATCCGGTGCTGATCGACAGCGAACACGACGCGAAGATCAAGCGCCTCGCGGGCAAGATCGACCGCGTTCTCGTCGATGCTCCCTGCTCCGGCTTGGGCACGTTGCGTCGCAATCCCGACCTGAAGTGGCGGCAATCGCCCGCGACGGTAGCGGAACTCACGCCCAAGCAGCTCTCGATTCTCACGAGCGCGGCGCGCCTCGTCAAACCCGGCGGGCGTCTCGTCTACGCGACGTGCAGCATGCTCGAAGCCGAAAACGAAGGCGTGGTGAAGCAGTTCCTGGAAGCGCATCCGAACTTCCGTGTCGTGCCCGCGCGCGATGTGCTGGCGGAACAGCGCATCGACCTCGACACGGGCGAGTTCTTGTCCTTGTGGCCGCACAAGCACGGCACCGACGGCTTCTTCGCCGCCGTGCTGGAACGCGTGCCCGACGCAAAATCGCCGAAGGCTTCCGCGGCGGAAGACGAAGCGCCTTCCGAAAGCTGATGCCGAACCGCATCCTGACGCATCTTTCCGAACGCCTGTTTCGCGACTTCGGCGAACCGGAGGTGCTGTGGCAGGTTGCGGTTCTGATCGGCCTGCTGGTCGTCGCGTGGTGGTGCGCGCGGCTGCTGCGCAAGCGGCTGGATGCGCGCCGCCAGTCGCGCTTCGAGGCGGTGCGTTTCGGCGCGGAGAGCCTGAACAAAGCGCTCTTTCCGCTGCTCGGCACGGTGTTCGTGACGGCCGCGCAACTGTTGCTCGCGCCGTTCATCCACACCGCGTTCCTGCGGCTCGCGCTGGTGCCGTTGTTGGGCATCACCGTCATCTATCTGATGTTCTACGTCGCGCGCCGCGTGTTCAATCGCGACGGCACCGAGCACGAGGCGGGCGCGCTCCTCTTTCTGTTCGAAAAGCTCGTGACGACCATCGTCTGGGTCGTGATGCTCCTCACCGTAATGGGCATACAGGACGACGTCGTGCGCTGGATGGCGAGCGTGCGCTTCAATTTCGCCAACGCGCACATGACTCTGCTGTCGCTTGCATCGGGCGTGCTGTGGGTCTGCGTGACGCTGATCGTGGCGATGTGGGCCGGCGCGCTGCTCGACGACCGGCTGATGCGCTCCCGCTCACTCGACGCCAATCTCAAGGTCGTGCTCGGCCGCGTTGCGCGGGCACTGATGATCCTCGCGGCCATATTGGTCAGTCTGTCTATCGTCGGCATCGACATTACGGTGCTCGGCGTGTTCGGCGGCGCGCTCGGCGTGGGGCTGGGTTTCGGCTTGCAGAAGATCGCGAGCAACTATGTCTCGGGCTTCATCATTCTGCTCGACCGGTCGCTGCGACTTGGCGACATGATCAACGTGAGCAACTATCAGGGCACGGTCACGCAGATTCGCACGCGCTATACCGTCGTTCGCGGACTCGACGGCATCGAAACGTTGATTCCGAACGAAAAACTCATCACCGACGTGGTACAGAACCATTCGTCGTTTCTGACGCGCGGCAACGCGAAGATTGCCGTGCAGGTGAGTTATCGCTCCGACGTGGAACGCGCGATGCTCCTACTGATGGAAGCCACGCACGATGTCGAACGCGTGCTGCAGGACCCTGCGCCCGCCGCATTGCTTGCCAGCTTTGGCGCTGACGGCATCAATCTAGAATTGAGTTTCTGGATCGAAGATGCCGCAAAGGGCACGGGCGGCGTCAAGTCGCAGGTAAATCGTCGTGTTTGGCGGTTATTTTGTGACAACGGCATTGAAATCCCCTACGCGCAACGCGAGATAAGGATTGTTGGCGACGCGCGCAATGCACCAGTCGATACGGTAGGAAATGCCGAAAGGCGCGGCGATGACGCCGCAGGGCCGGCCGGAGCCCCGGTTTGATGCTCGATCCGTTGATTTGGATCGAAAACAGGCATTAAATCGGCGCGTGAGTTTTTGCGCGTTTTGTTACCATACAAGAAATTCTACCTTTACGACAAAGACTTGGAACGCATGCAGTAGAATGCGATCGAACTTGCGCGCGTTTCTTTCATGTGCCCAACACGGTGTTCAGCGTCATTTGCACCGGCCATTTTTTCCGAATTTCACAGCTAGATAGGTAAATTGCCTTGCTGAATTCTTCTCTCGAATTTCTCGCCAACGGATTGCTCGACTTTTCTTGGTGGCAGATCATTTTGTTCACGCTCGCGATGACGCACGTTACCATCGCTGGCGTCACGATCTATCTGCATCGCTGCCAGGCGCATCGTGCGCTCGACCTGCATCCGATCGCGAGTCACTTTTTCCGTTTCTGGCTCTGGTCGACCACCGGCATGCTGACCGGCCAATGGGCGGCGATCCACCGCAAGCATCACGCGAAGTGCGAAACCGAAGAAGATCCGCACAGCCCGCAAACGCGCGGCATCTGGAAGGTGTTGCTCGAAGGCGCCGAGCTTTATCGCGTCGAAGCTAAAAACGAAGAGACCATGCGCAAGTTCAGTCACGGCACGCCGAACGACTGGCTCGAACGCAATCTCTACACGCGTTATCCGATCCTCGGCATCAGCATCATGATGGTTATCGACGTCGCGCTGTTCGGCATCGTCGGTCTGTCGGTCTGGGCCGTGCAGATGATCTGGATTCCGTTCTGGGCAGCTGGCGTGGTCAACGGTCTTGCGCACTGGTGGGGTTATCGCAACTTCAATTCGGCCGATGCCAGCACGAACATTTTCCCGCTCGGTATCCTGATCGGCGGCGAAGAGCTGCATAACAATCACCACACGTATGCCACGTCGGCGAAGCTGTCGAATAAGTGGTACGAGTTCGATATCGGCTGGCTCTATATCCGCATGTTGTCGGCTGTGGGTCTCGCCAAGGTGAAGAAGGTCGCGCCCACACCGCGTCTGGCGGACAGCAAGTCGGTGCTCGACAACGACACGCTGCAAGCCGTGCTCGCGAACCGCTACGAAGTGATGGCGCGCTACGGCAAGGCGCTCAAGCGCGCATACGCACAGGAACTGTCGAAGCTGAAGGAAGCCGGTGCGCGCGAGAAGTATCAGTTGATGCGCGGTGCGCGCAAGTGGGTTCATAAGGAAGAAGACGGTCTCGACGAGCCGCAGCGCAAGCAATTGCCGGAACTGTTCTCGGACAACCAGAAGCTGCGCACGTATATCGAAATGCGCAAGGACCTGTCGGCAATGTGGGACCGCTCCAATGCGTCGCGCGAGCAACTGCTGGTGCAATTGCAGGACTGGTGCCACCGTGCGGAAGAGAGCGGCATCAAGGCTCTGCAAGACTTCGCGATGCGCCTGCGACGCTACGCCTGACATCGCGATATCCGTTAAAATTTGACGACGTCACAAGACCCCGCTCTGGCGGGGTCTTTGTTTTTGGGCGGCGGATTTCGCGTTTTGTCGCGGCGCTGGGTTTGCAGCGTGGCCGGGCAGCGCATCGATACGAGTCAGCGCCGGCACGACACTCGCGCGGACACAGGAGACAGAAACAATGGAAGCGATCAGGAGCGTCGAATACGACCGGCCGCATGGCCTGACGTGCGGCGTAGGCGAGGCGTGGGCACGTGTTCCCAACGCGCCGTCCGCCGAAGAGAAGCGCGAATTGAAGGCGCGAATCCGTGCGCTGTTGCATCGGGAAGAGGCGGTTTTGGTGGCGCACTATTACGTGGATTCCGAGCTCCAGGAACTCGCCGATGAAACGGGCGGTTGCGTCGCCGATTCGCTCGAAATGGCCCGTTTCGGCCGCGATCACGCCGCGAAGACACTGGTCGTCGCGGGCGTGCGTTTCATGGGCGAGACATCGAAGATCCTGAGCCCCGGCAAACGCGTGTTGATGCCCGATCTGGACGCCACCTGCTCGCTCGACCTCGGCTGTCCGCCCGACGAATTCTCCGCTTTCTGCGATGCTCACCCGGACCGCACGGTCGTCGTGTATGCGAACACGAGCGCGGCCGTGAAGGCGCGCGCGGACTGGATGGTCACCTCATCGATCGGACTGGAAATCGTCGCGGATCTGCACGCGCGCGGCGAGAAGATTCTGTGGGCGCCGGACCGGCATCTCGGCAACTACATCCAGAAGAAGACCGGCGCGGACATGCTCTCGTGGCAGGGTTCGTGTCTCGTGCACGACGAGTTCAAAGGCATCGAGCTGGATCTTTTGCGCGCCGAATATCCGGACGCGAAGGTTCTCGTTCATCCGGAGTCGCCGGAAGGCGTCGTGCAACTGGCGGACGTCGTCGGTTCGACCACGCAGCTGATCGATGCCGCCGTCAAGCTCGACGCAAAGCGCTTTATCGTCGCGACCGATCTCGGCATCCTGCACAAGATGCGGCTCGCGGCGCCCGGCAAAACCTTCATCGAAGCGCCGACCGCCGGCAATAGCGCCACGTGCAAGAGCTGCGCGCATTGTCCGTGGATGGCGATGAACGGCCTCGCCAATCTCGCCGATGTCCTCGAGCGCGGCCACAACGAGATTCACGTCGATGCGGCTATCGCCGGGCGCGCGCGCGTGCCGATCGACCGCATGCTCGACTTCGCCGCGCGTCACAAGAAGCGTGTGCAGGCGAGCGGCGATCTCGCGAAGGATCAAACGTTGTTCTCGAACGTGGGGCCCGCATGACGAACCACTCGCCTTTATTCGCGGAGATCCGCGCGCAGTACGGCGAAGCGTTCGATGCCGCGCTCGCCCGCAATGTCGCCGATGCGCTCGCCGAGGACATCGGCAGCGGCGATCATACGGGGCGTCTCGTGCCAGCAGACACACGTCGCACGGCGCGCATCATCGTGCGGGAAGAGGCGGTGCTGTGCGGCGCGCCGTGGTTCGACGAGGTGATGCGTCGCGTCGATCCGAGCATCGAAGTCGAATGGCGGTATCGCGAAGGCGAGCGCATGACGGCGAATACGCCGGTCGTCTTGCTGCGCGGCCAGGCGCGTTCGCTTCTGACCGCCGAGCGCAACGGCCTCAACTTCCTGCAATTGCTGTCGGGCGTGGCAACGGCGACGCGCCGTTATGTCAATGCCATCGAAGGCACGCGGGCGCGCATCCTCGACACGCGCAAGACGCTGCCCGGCTTGCGGCTCGCGCAGAAGTACGCGGTGCGCGTGGGTGGCGGCGCCAATCAGCGGCTCGCGCTCTATGACGGCATTCTGATCAAGGAAAATCACATCGCGGCGGCGGGCGGCGTCGGCGCTGCAATGGACGCCGCGCTCGCGCTCGACGCAGGCGTGCCCGTTCAGATCGAAGTGGAAACGCTGGCGCAGCTTGAAACCGCGTTGGCGCATCGCGCGGAATCTGTGTTGCTCGACAACTTCACGCTCGACGCCATGCGCGAAGCCGTGCGCGTGACGGCGGGAAGGGCGCTGCTCGAAGTCTCGGGCGGCGTGAATTTCGAGACCGTGCGGGCGATTGCGGAGACGGGCGTGGACCGCGTCTCTATCGGCGCATTGACGAAGGACGTGCGGGCAACGGATTTTTCGATGCGCTTGATCGAAGAGTAAGCTTGCTGCGCGTCGACATCTAAACCGCGCGCCGCCTCGCCGCCGGCGGCATCAACACTGTCGGGAGCGCTTTCGGCAAAGTCGCCGGCCAGTCGCGACTGAAGTGCAGCCCGCGGCTCTCGCGTCGCGAGCACGCGCTTTCCACGATCAGCGACGCCACATCCACGAGATTGCGCAGTTCCAGCAAATCGCGGCTGACCTTGAAGTTCGCGTAGTACTCGTGGATTTCGTCGCGCAAAAGCGCAAGCCGGTGCTGCGCGCGCGCCAGCCGCTTGTCCGTGCGCACGATGCCCACGTAATTCCACATCAGCCGCCGCAACTCGTCCCAGTTGTGCGCGACGACGACTTCTTCGTCCGGATCGGAAACGCGGCTTTCGTCCCAGTCGGGCAGCGGCGCATGGCAGCCCGCTGAATAACCTTCCGTCTCGATCGCCTCGGCCGTCGCGCGCCCGACCACCAGACATTCGAGCAGCGAGTTGCTGGCGAGCCGGTTCGCGCCATGCAGACCTGTGTACGACGTCTCGCCGACCGCATAAAGTCCCGCGCGATCCGTGCGGCCCGCGAGGTCCGTCACGACGCCGCCGCAGGTGTAATGCGCGGCGGGCACGACGGGAATCGGCTCCTTTGCCATATCGATGCCGAATTCGCGGCAACGCGCGAGGATCGTCGGGAAATGTTCTTCGAGAAACGCGCGCGGCTGATGGCTGATGTCGAGATAGACGCAATCGATGCCGCGCTTCTTGATTTCGAAGTCGATCGCGCGCGCGACGATGTCGCGTGGTGCGAGTTCGGCGCGTTCGTCGTGCGCGGGCATGAAGCGTGTGCCGTCGGGCAGACGCAGTACGCCGCCTTCGCCGCGCACGGCCTCGGAGATCAGGAACGACTTGGCGTATGGATGGAACAGGCAAGTCGGATGAAACTGGATGAACTCCATGTTGGCGACGCGGCAGCCAGCGCGCCACGCCATCGCGATGCCGTCGCCGGTGGCCGTGTCGGGATTCGTCGTGTACAGATAAACCTTGCCCGCGCCGCCCGTGGCGAGCACGGTGTGCGGCGCTTGAATCGTCACGGTTCGTCCGCTCGCGAGATCCAGCGCGTAGAGACCATGACAGCGGTGCCCCGGCAAGCCGAGCCGGTCGGACGTGATCAGATCTATCGCGGTATGGTCTTCGAGAACCGTGATGTTCGGATGATTGCGCACGCGCTCGTTGAGCGTCGTGACGACTGCGTGGCCGGTGGCATCCGCGGCATGAATGATCCGCCGATGGCTATGGCCGCCTTCGCGCGTCAGATGGAAGCCGAGTTCCGCGGAGACATCGCGCGTGAAGGGCACGCCTTCCGCGATCAGCCATTCGATTGCCGCGCGCCCGTTTTCGACGATGAAGCGCGTCGCCGCTTCGTCGCAAAGTCCGGCGCCCGCGACGAGCGTATCGCGCACGTGATTGTCGATGCTGTCCGCCGAATCCAGCACGGCCGCGATGCCGCCTTGCGCCCAGTCGCTCGCGCCAACGCTCACCGCGCGCTTGGCGATGATCGCGACGCGCCGCGTTTCGGCCAGGTTCAACGCCACGCTCAAGCCTGCGAGCCCGCTTCCCACGATCGCTACATCGAAATTCATGCTGCTCGATCTCCGTCTATGTGCTTTTATGACTGCAAGCCGGCAAGCATAACGCGCTCGCCACCCAACCGGCACGGATAACCCGCGCGCGAACGTGTGAAAGCGAAAGAAGAAAAATCGCGCGCACAAACAAAAAGCCCCGCGTGTGCGGGGCTTCTCGTGTCTTTGTCAGGCTCTCAATATCAAGCGCTTACTTGATCTTGGTTTCCTTGTACTCAACGTGCTTGCGGACGACGGGATCGAACTTCTTGATCAGCATCTTTTCCGGCATGTTGCGTTTGTTCTTGGTCGTCGTGTAGAAGTGACCCGTACCTGCGGTCGATTCCAGCTTGATCTTGTCGCGTGCGCCCTTGGCCATGTGCGTGCTCCTTAGATTTCACCGCGTGCGCGCAGGTCTGCGAGCACGGCGTCAATACCGTTCTTGTCGATCAGGCGCAGGCCGGCGTTCGAGACGCGCAGACGCACCCAGCGGTTTTCGCTTTCAACGAAGAAACGGCGGTTCTGCAGGTTCGGCAGGAAACGGCGCTTGGTCTTGTTGTTTGCGTGGGAAACGTTGTTGCCCGACATCGGGCCTTTCCCAGTTACTTGGCATACGCGTGCCATGAGGACACTCCTAAAACACGTTGAGTCCGGAAGTCAAACGCTCGATTTTGGGGGAATCCCGCAATCGATACCTCAAATTCGCCCGATTGCCTTGAACGGGGAGTTGGCAGCACGGTTATGCCAATGAGGACGACGTAAGCCCGAAACAGGTGGGTTGAGAAAACGAATCGTGGATTCTAGCAGGAAAAACGTAGCAATATCAAGCCCGTTCGTCCTTATCTTAGTCAACCTCGACTACTTCGGGTCAAATCTAAAGCCAGCCCTCACGCGCAAAAGAAAAAATCTCATTGCCCGCGACCACCATGTGATCGAGCAATTTCACGTCGATGAGATTCAGCGCATCTTGCAGCGTGCGGGTGAGCTTCTTGTCGTTCGCGCTAGGCTCCACGCCGCCAGACGGATGATTATGCGCCACGATCAGCCCCGCCGCGTTCAGATGCAAGGCACGCTTCACGATCTCGCGCGGATACACCGCCACCCGCGTGAGCGAGCCGCTCGCTTCCACGTGCGCATCGATCAGTTGATGCCGCGCATCGAGATAGATACATAGGAAAAGTTCGTTGGGCTGAGTGCCGATTCTCAGGCGCAGAAAGTCTTCCACCGCGCCCGGCGAGTTCAGCAGCATGCGTTCGCGCGCCTTCTCGATGAGCGCCCGTCGACACAGTTCCGACACGGCCAAAAGCGTGGCCGCGCGCGCCTCGCCGACGCCGCGCTCTTCCTGGAGCTGAAGCGCGGACGCGTCGAGCACGCCGCGAATCGAGCCAAAGCGCCGCAGCAGCGCACGCGCCACATCGACTGCCGTTTTGCCCGGCAATCCTGTGCGCAAAAATACGGCGAGCAACGCGGCGTCGCTCAACGAGTCGCCGCCGGACTGCAACAGACGCTCGCGCGGCTTGTCCGTCTTGTCCCACTGGGAAATTGGCAGAACGGAAACGGGCTGCGGCAGCGCGGGGCCGGCTTCCATTTCACGCATCAGAATCTCAAAATTGGCGGACATTCCTTCCCCTGAGGCCATCTTAAGGCTGTATTTTTGCGAGATACACCGCACTTACGCCGCTCGAGCGAAGCGCGGCGCTTCCCAACTCTGTCTTACAATAGCGGTTTCGGCGCGCGCTCCGCCCCGCCACGCGGCCCGAAGTATCGCGCCAGGCGCACGTCCCGCTTCCGACTGAACCGTCACAGCCAATACTCATGAGCATCATCGATATCTCCGAGGTGAAACCCGGTTCGCATGTCACGCTTCATTACCGGCTCGCACTGGCCGATGGCGCCGACATCGTCAACACGTTCACCGACAAGCCCGCGACCCTCCTGCTCGGCGCAGGCCAACTCGCGCCGCCACTGGAAGAGATTCTGCTGGGAATGAAGGTCGGCCACCATTCGACCTTTCAGCTAACGCCGGAGCAAGCGTTCGGGCCGCGCAATCCGGAGCTCGTGCAGCGCGTGTCGCTCGCGACGCTGCGCGAAAACAGCATGATTGGTGAGGATTTTTCTCCCGGCGATCTCGTCGAATTCAACGCGCCCAACGGTGGGCGCTACGCGGGCGTGCTCAAGGAAGTGGGCGAGACGTCGGCGCTTTTCGACTTCAATCACCCGCTCGCCGGCCAGTCGCTGGCCTTCGAAGTGAAAATCATCGGAATTCTGTAGCCATGAGCCTGACTGAAAGCCTCAACGAGATCGATACCGACGTCGAGATCCTGCTCGCGCAGCCGCGCGGCTTTTGCGCCGGCGTGGATCGCGCGATCGAGATCGTCGAGCGGGCCATCAAGCTGTTCGGCGCGCCCATCTACGTGCGGCATGAAATCGTCCACAACGCCTACGTGGTGTCGGACCTGCGCAAGAAGGGCGCCATTTTCATCGAGGAACTGGACGACGTGCCCGAAGGCGCCACGCTTATCTTCAGCGCGCACGGCGTGTCGAAAGCGGTGCGCGGCGAAGCCGAAGCGCGCGGTTTGCGCGTGTTCGACGCCACGTGTCCGCTCGTGACCAAGGTGCACATGGAAGTCGCGAAAATGCGCCAGGAAGGCTTCGACATCGTGATGATCGGCCACAAAGGCCATCCGGAAGTCGAAGGCACGATGGGCCAGTCGGGCGAGGGCATGCATCTCGTCGAGGATATCGAAGACGTCCTAAAGCTCGATCTGCCCAATCCTGACCGCATTGCCTATGTCACGCAGACAACCCTGTCCGTCGACGACGCCTTCGCCATCATCGACGCGTTGAAGACCAAGTATCCGGCCATCAAGGAGCCGAAGAAGCAGGACATCTGCTACGCGACGCAAAACCGTCAGGACGCGGTGAAGTTCCTCGCGCCGCAATGCGACGTGGTGATCGTCGTAGGCAGCCCGAACAGTTCGAATTCGAGCCGTCTGCGCGAAGTGGCCGAGAAGCGCGGAATCCCGGCCTATATGGTCGATTCGCCGACGCAGATCGATCCGCGCTGGGTGGAAGGCAAGAAGCGTATCGGCGTGACGGCGGGCGCATCGGCGCCGGAAGTGCTCGCGCAGGCGGTAATCGCCCGTTTGCGTGAGCTCGGTGTGCGCAATGTGCGTTCGCTCGAGGGAATCGAGGAAACCATCGCGTTTCCGCTGCCGCGCGGGCTGACCTTGCCGCAATGAGTTAGATAGTTCTTTCGAAAAAAGCGCCTACGGGCGCTTTTTTTCGTTCTGTGTGGACGCTTTCGCTCAAGAACGGAACTACTCGGGCCGAGATAAGACCCAAGCGGTAAGCACTATTTTGGGGCGACTTTTGTTCGGTAAGAATTTAAGGGTTTCCCCTCGCTGCAAAGGCGCAGACGTCAACGCTTAAACGCGCCGAATAAACCCGTTCCCGTTATGGTGCAACTGCTGCACAAAAACGAATCGCAACCCGGTTGCGACTTGCGCGGAAAATCGTCAAAAAAAACGGGTTGCAATGCTGGAAAACCCCGCCACACAAGAATATTGCTCGTCTCATATTTAGCGTTACAATGCGCCCGTCTTGGGCTCGGAGGGGTCTCTCGGCAACGGTTTTGAAAGGCGCAGGAGACCTATTTGATGCGATTCAAGTTTGCTTACGCCGTGTCCATCGCGGCTGCGGTTGCAATGGCAACAGCATGCGGCAAGAAGGGCGAAGGCGAAGCGAGCGCACCGGTAGCGGCGGCGAGCGCGGTGTCCGCACCTGCCGCAGCGTCGGCTGCGGCAGCCCCCGCCGCGAGCGAAGCAATGGTCGTCAAAATTGGTCACGCCGCGCCGCTTACCGGATTGCAGGCACATCTCGGCCGGGACAATGAAAACGGCGCGCGGCTCGCACTCGAAGAGATCAGCGCGCAGGGTTTGACGATCGACGGGCGCTCCATTCGCCTCGAACTCGACAGCCAGGACGATGCAGCCGATCCGCGCGTGGGCACCGAAGCCGCGCAGCGTCTAGTCGACGACCATGTGGTCGCGGTGATCGGCCACATGAACTCCGGCGTGTCGATTCCGGCTTCGAAGATTTACAGCGATGCGGGCATCGCGCAAATTTCGCCGTCGACGACCAATCCCGAATACACGAAGCAAGGCTACAAGACGACGTTTCGCGTCGTGGCGACCGACGCGCTGCAAGGCCCCGTGCTGGCCAATTACGCGATCAAGACGCTGCACGCGAAGAGAATCGTGGTGGTCGACGACGCCAGCGCCTACGGCCGCGGCCTTGCCGATGAATTCTCGAAGACGGCGCAGGCCGGCGGCGCGAAGCTTGCCGCCCGGGAAGCCACGAGCGAAAAGGCGCGCAAATTCAAGGCGATCCTCACGAAAATCAAACGCATCCAGCCGGATGTCGTGATGTACGGCGGCATGGACGTAACGGGCGGGCCATTCGCGAAGGAAGCGGCGGCGCTCGGCATCAAGGCGAAGATTCTGGCGGGCGACGGAGTCTGCACCGGCAAGCTCGTGGAACTTGCGGGCGACGCCGTACAGAACATCGTCTGCTCGGAAGCGGGGCTCGCGCTTTCGAAGATGGATAAGGGCGCCGACTTCGCGCAGAAGTACGAAGCGCGCTTTCATGCGCCGGTCCAGATTTATGCGCCGTTCACGTACGACGCGATGTACGTGATCATCGATGCCATGAAGCGCGCCAATTCAATCGAAGCGCCCAAGGTGCTCGCGGCGATCGCCACGACGGACTTTAACGGTCTGACCGGGCATATCGCGTTCGACGACAAAGGCGACCTCAAGGCGGGCGCCATCACGCTCTACGAGTTCAAGGACAAAAGGAAGGACGTGCTGGACGTAGTCAAGCAGTAAGCGAGATGTGTGAAAGCGGCGTCGCGCGTTGAGCGCCGTTCTCATGGCTTCGTGGCAGTGGATGGGAGTAAGACTTCCGTGAAAACCGTTCGGAGACGTTTGCAGCCAGATCCGGCAGCAGGCGGGACCCGGGCGATTAACCTTACCGGTTTTTTTAATCAGTACGCGCAGTGCTGCTCCAGATTTCGCTTCACATCGGTTTATCGGCCGGTGATAAAGACGTAATCCGGTCGCACGGGGCTAAGGAGCGTTATATGGATATTTTCATCCAGCAGGTCCTCAACGGTCTGGTGCTTGGCAGCATTTACGCCATCATCGCACTGGGCTATACGATGGTGTACGGGATTCTCGGCATCATCAACTTCGCGCACGGCGACGTGCTGATGGTGGGTGCCATGGTCGCGCTGTCGGCCATCGGCGTGATGCAGAATCACGCGCCGGGCATTCCCGGGCCGATCATGCTGACCATCGCGCTTGTCATTGCCGCCGTGGTCTGCGCGGTGGTGGGCTACACGATCGAAAAGGTCGCGTACCGTCCGCTTCGTAAAGCGCCGCGTCTTGCGCCGCTGATCACCGCGATCGGCGTGTCCATTCTCTTGCAGACGCTCGCGATGATGATCTGGGGCCGCAATCCCCTTGCGTTCCCGCAGTTGCTGCCGACCGATCCGATCAACGTCATCGCCGCCGACGAAACCCGTCCGGGCGCGGTGATCTCGATGACCGAAATCGTCATCATCGTGGTCGCGTTCCTCGTTATGGGCGGCTTGCTCCTTCTCGTGCACAAGACCAAGCTCGGCCGCGCCATGCGCGCAATCGCCGAAAACCCAGGCGTTGCATCGCTGATGGGCGTGAACCCCAACTTCGTGATTTCCGCGACCTTCATGATCGGCTCGGCGCTTGCCGCACTCGCCGGCGTGATGATCGCCTCCGAATACGGCAACGCGCACTTCTATATGGGCTTCATCCCCGGTCTCAAGGCGTTCACGGCGGCGGTGCTGGGCGGCATCGGCAACCTGGGCGGCGCGATGGTCGGGGGCGTGTTGCTGGGTCTCATCGAACAGTTGGGCGCCGGTTATATCGGCAACCTGACAGGCGGCGTCTTCGGCAGTAACTATCAAGACGTGTTCGCCTTCATCGTGCTGATCATCGTGCTCGTGTTCCGTCCGTCGGGTCTGCTCGGCGAACGTGTCGCGGATCGCGCTTAACCCTCGCGTGAGGAGCTAAAAAATATGACTTCGATTCAACCGATTGAGCCGTCCACGACGCTCATTCCCGAGAAAAACGCGACCCGCAAGCTGGTGGTCGGCGTCATCACCACGGTGCTCGTGATCGCGGCGCCGATGATCATCGGCGCGGCAGGCGGCAACTACTGGGTGCGCGTGCTCGACTTCGCGATGCTCTACGTGATGCTCGCGCTGGGCCTGAACGTAGTGGTCGGTTTCGCCGGCCTGCTCGATTTGGGCTACATCGCGTTCTACGCGGTCGGCGCTTACGTCGCAGCGCTGCTGTCGTCGCCGCAACTGACCTCGCAGTTCGAGTGGATCGCGCATCTCGCGCCGGGCGGTCTGCACGTGCCGTTCCTCATCATCGCGCCGTGCGCGATGGCGCTGGCCGCGACCTTCGGTGTGCTGCTCGGTGCGCCGACGCTTCGTCTGCGCGGCGACTACCTCGCCATCGTGACCTTGGGCTTCGGGGAGATCATCCGGATCTTCATGAACAACCTCGATCGTCCGATCAACATCACGAACGGTCCGAAGGGCATCACCGGTATCGATCCGGTGACCGTCGCGGGCTTCAACCTCTCGCAGACGCACACGTTCTTCGGCATGAAGTTTCCGTCCGTGTACATGTATTACTACCTCTTCGTGCTCGGCGCGTTGCTGGTGATCTGGGTGTGCACGCGCTTGCAGCACTCGCGTATCGGCCGCGCGTGGGCCGCTATCCGCGAAGACGAAATCGCCGCCAAGGCAATGGGCATCAACACGCGTAACGTAAAGCTGCTGGCCTTCGCGATGGGCGCGTCCTTCGGCGGTCTGTCGGGCTCGATGTTCGGCGCGTTCCAGGGCTTCGTGTCGCCGGAATCGTTCACGTTCTGGGAGTCGATCGTCGTGCTGGCGTGCGTGGTGCTCGGCGGCATGGGCCATATCCCGGGCGTGATTCTCGGCGCGGTGCTGCTTGCCGTGTTCCCCGAATTCCTGCGCTCGACCATGGGTCCGCTGCAGAACGCGATCTTCGGTCATCAGATCGTCGATACCGAAGTCATCCGCCAGTTGCTCTACGGTCTCGCGATGGTGCTGATCATGCTGTATCGCTCGGAAGGCCTGTGGCCGGCCCCGAAACACGAAGACAAGATCGCGAAGATCGCGAAGCGCGGCAGCAAGAAGCCAGTGCGCGCCTAAACGGGGAACTCAAAGATGAGCGAAAAGCAAACGCGACTGTCCGTGAAGGGCGTCAACAAGCGCTTCGGCGGGCTGCAGGCTTTGTCGGATGTCGGCCTCGAAATCAAGGCGGGCGAAATCTACGGTCTGATCGGTCCGAACGGCGCGGGCAAGACCACGTTCTTCAACGTGATCACGGGCCTTTACACGCCGGATTCGGGCGTGTTCAAGCTCGATGGCGAAGCTTATACGCCGACGGCGGTGTATCAGGTGGCGAAGGCGGGCATTGCGCGCACGTTCCAGAACATCCGGCTCTTCGGCGGCATGACCGCGCTCGAAAACGTGATGGTCGGACGCCATGTGCGCACGAAGCACGGTCTCATCGGCGCGGTGTTTCAGACGCCGTCCGAGCGGCGCGAAGAGCGCGAGATCAAGGAGCGCGCGCTCGAGCTGCTCGAATACGTGGGCGTGCTGCAATACGCCGATTACACGTCGCGCAATCTGTCGTACGGCCACCAGCGGCGTTTGGAAATCGCGCGCGCACTGGCGACCGATCCGAAGCTGCTCGCGCTCGACGAACCGGCCGCCGGCATGAACGCGACGGAGAAAGTGGAGCTTACGCGTCTGCTCGACAAGATCCGTAGCGACGGCAAGACGATTCTGTTGATCGAACACGACGTGAAACTCGTGATGGGATTGTGCAACCGCATGACGGTGCTCGATTACGGCAAGGTGATCGCCGAGGGTCTGCCGCAGGACGTGCAGAAGGACCCGAAGGTGATCGAGGCATATCTGGGTGCGGGGGTGCATTAATGGCGACGCCAAGCGCAATGTTGAAGGTCAAGGGTTTGCAGGTGAACTACGGCGGCATCCAGGCGGTGAAGGGTGTCGATCTGGAAGTCGGACAGGGCGAACTCGTCACGCTGATCGGCGCGAACGGCGCCGGCAAGACCACGACGATGAAGGCCATCACCGGTCTCAAGCCGTATTCGGGCGGCGACATCGAATACATGGGTCAGTCGATCCGTGGCGTGCCGACGCACGAGTTGCTCAAGCGCGGTCTTGCCATGGTGCCGGAAGGCCGCGGCATCTTCGCGCGCATGTCGATTCTGGAAAACATGCAGATGGGCGCCTATCTGCGCAACGACGCCGACCAGATTCAGAAGGACACCGACCGCATGTTCGGCTTCTTCCCGCGTCTGAAGGAGCGCGCATCGCAATATGCGGGAACGCTGTCGGGCGGCGAACAGCAGATGCTCGCCATGGCGCGCGCGTTGTTGTCGCGTCCGAAACTGCTTCTGCTCGATGAGCCGTCGATGGGTCTTTCACCCATCATGGTCGAGAAGATTTTCGAGGTGGTGCGGGAGATTTCGTCGGAAGGGCTGACGGTGTTGCTCGTCGAACAAAACGCGCGTTTGGCGTTGCAGGCGGCGAATCGCGGCTACGTGATGGACTCGGGCGTGGTCACCATGTCCGGCGACGCCAAGATCATGCTCGACGATCCGAAGGTGCGTGCCGCGTATCTCGGCGAGTGAATAGTGCTTGAGTCGTTCGAAAGCCCTTCCACGGAAGGGCTTTTTTTATAGCCGCGTTTATAGAGACGTTTATAGCCGCTTGCCGAGGCTCACGACTTCATCCATCCGATACCCGAGCTTTTCATAGAAGCCGCGCAGTTCGGTCTTGACCGCGAGTATCTGCAGATTCACTTTCGGGCATCCGCGTGCCGCGAGCGCTTCTTCGGCATGGCGCATGAGCGTTGCGCCATAGCCGCGCCGGCGTAACGCGGGCGCCACGGCCAGCGAATAAACCCAGCCGCGATGACCGTCGTAGCCGGACATCACCGTGCCGACCACGCGGTCCTCGACCGTTCCGACGAAGAACAACTCCGGCTGCGTGTTCATCTTGTTGGCGATCGACAATGCCGGATCGCGCTGCGGCCGCGATGCATCCGCGTATTCGGGGAAGACATCGCGCCACAGGGCGATCACGGCTTCGCGATCGCTTGCATCGAACGTACGGATGATCACAGCGCATCCAGCACGGTGCGCAGCATTTTCAGCATTTGGTCGATCTCGTCCTTCGTCACGTTCAGCGCGGGCATGAAGCGCAACAGATTCGGACGCGCGGCGTTGAGCAGCAGGCCGTCGGGTTGCAACAGACGCGCCTTTTCGACGATCTGCGGACCCTTGTCGCTATCGAGCAGAAGCGCGCGCAACAAACCTTCGCCGCGCTCGCCCCTGAAGCCGCGCTCGGCCGACAGCTTCAACAACTCGGACTTCAGGTATTCGCCACGCTCGCGCACGCCTTCGAGAAAGCCGGGCGCGACGAGTTGCGAGATCACCGAGTAACCCACTGCCGTCATCAACGGATTGCCGTTGTAGGTGCCACCCTGATCGCCCGGTTCGAAACATTCGATTGCCGCCGTCGAAAGGAGCGCTGCCAGCGGCACGCCACCGCCAATACCCTTGCCGAGCGTCATGATGTCCGGCTCGATGCCCGACAGTTCGTAGGCGAAGAGCGTTCCCGCGCGGCCGCATCCGCTTTGCACTTCATCGACGATCAAGAGCAGGTTGTGTTGCTTCGTCAGATCGCGCAATTGCTGCATGAATTCGCGCGTGGCCGGAATCACGCCGCCTTCGCCCTGAATCGGTTCGAGCATCACGGCGACGGTCTTTTCCGTGATGAGCTTTTCCACCGATGCGATGTCGTTCAGATCGGCCTTCGGAAAGCCCGGCACTTGCGGTGCGTAGATGGTGTCCCAGCCCGGCTTGCCGCTTGCCGACATGGTCGCGAGCGTGCGGCCATGGAAACTGTGGTCGAACGTGATGATTTCATACGCGCCGTTTTTGAACTTGCGTCCCCACTTGCGCGCGAGCTTGATCGCGCCTTCGTTGGCTTCCGCGCCGCTGTTGGCGAAGAACACCTTGTCGAAGCAACTGTTGGCGGTGAGCAGACCCGCGAGCTGTGCCATAGGCGCGTTGTAGAACGCGGGCGACGGGTTGATGAGCGTGCGCGCCTGCTTTTCCAGTGCTTCGATCATGCCTTCGTTGCAATGGCCGAGCGAATTGACAGCCCAGCCCTGAATGAAGTCGAGATATCGCTTGCCGGTGTTGTCGTAAATCCAGGAGCCTTTGCCGTGCGTGAACACGATCTCGGGGCGGTTCGTGATGTACATCAGCGAATCGACGGGGTACTCATTGAAATTCATGACAGCAGGCTCCACGAAAGCAGTGACGAAGGAAAGGAAGCGAGAAGAACGGCGAGCCGAAAAAAACAAAAGCCACGGATATCCGTGGCTTCATTTCTTGCGCGTTGAACAAACCGAACCTTTGCGCGCAAATGCGTGACGAGCCAGCGGCATCCCTAGGGAAGCGGCGAGCGGCGACGTCGAAGTGCGCGAAGGTGAATCAGGATCGAGTTCATTCGCGAAGGATACGTTATCAAGTTCCCGCCTGTAAACCGTGCGCGCGAATTTTTATCCGCGCGCAGGTTCGCAGGCTGGCACCTTTGGCGATTCAGACCGGATGCGCGAGATCCGCCGCGCTCGTGAACGAATCCGCATAGAACTCGTCTTCCGGCAAGCGATGATGCAACGTGAAGTCGCGCTGCGCCGATTCCACCATCACCGGCGCGCCGCACGCGTACACCTGATGAGCGCTCAAGTCTGGCAGATCTTCGATGACAGCACGATGAACGAAGCCCGTGCGGCCGGTCCATGCGTCGTCGGCGTCGGGTTCGGAGAGCACCGGCACGAACTTGAAGTTCGGCACTTCGCGCGCCCATTGCTCGGCAAGCGCCATCATGTAGAGGTCTTTCTTGCGACGGCCGCCCCAGTAGAGCGTCATCGGGCGATTGAGGTTCTTGAACACCGCATGCTCGATGATCGCCTTGATCGGCGCGAAGCCCGTGCCCGACGCGAGCAGCACGATGGGCTTGTCGGATTCGTCGCGCAGAAAGAAGGTGCCGAGCGGACCTTCGAAGCGCAGGATGTCGCGTTCCTTCATCGCGCCGAAGACGTGGTCCGTGAACGTGCCGCCGGGCATGTGACGCACGTGCAGTTCGAGCGGGCCTTCGTGATGCGGCGGGCTCGCCATCGAATAGCTGCGACGTTTGCCGTCCTTCAGAATGAATTCGATGTACTGCCCCGCGAGATATTGCAGACGTTCGTTGGCGGGCAGTTGCAGCTTCAGTTCGATGACGTCGCCGGCCTTGCGTTCGAGCGCGTTCACGCGGCAGGGCAGCTTCTTCACCTGCACGTCGCCGACACCCGCGACTTCGCGCACGTCGATGGTGAGATCGGTCTGCGCGGTCGCGCAGCAGAAGAGCGCCATGCCGCGCGTTTTTTCGTCGTTCGAGAGCGCGGACGAGGAATGCGGCGCCTGCTCGATTTCGCCCTGGACAACGGACCCCTTGCAGGAGCCGCACGCGCCGTTCTTGCACCCGTAAGGCAGACCGATACCCTGGCGCAAAGCGGCCGTCAGGACCGGTTCATCGGGTTCCACCTGAAACTGCCGGCCGCTTTGCCGGAGCGTTACATTGAAAGCCATAGATCGAATTCTTGCTGTCTCGTGAAGGAGTGTTCCGTGCGATGCCGCGAGCCATGAAGCCGTCGACAATGACTGCCGCGGATACAATGCTCGGCATGATCGCCACTCGAACTTTGCGCCGCTCGCGCGTGCTTGTCGTCGGATGCGGCGATGTCGGCATGCGCGCGTTGCCGCTTCTGCAAAACCGCGCCGCCGCGCCGCGCGTGATCGCGCTTACGCATCATCCTGAACGCGCGGGCGAGTTGCGTGCCGCGGGCGCGCTGCCCATTGGCGGCGACCTCGACGCGCGCCGGTCGCTGCGGCGCCTGGCCGGTATTGCGAAGACCGTCTTGCATCTCGCGCCGCCGCAACGCGATGGCGCCGCCGATACCCGCACGCGTGCGCTCATCGCCGCGTTGCGCGCACCGCGCCGCTCCGTCGCGCGTGGCCCTATGCAACCGGGTTCGCGCATTGTCCGAAGGTCGTTCATTGTACCCGACGCCCCTTTCGCGACGGGCACGCGCTTCGTGTACGCAAGCACGACGGGCGTCTACGGCGATTGCGCCGGCGCGCACATCGATGAAACACGGCCCGCGCGTCCGGAGAACGAGCGCGCCCGGCGCCGCGTATCGGCGGAACGGCAACTGCGGCATGCAGGCGCGACGAGCGGCTGGCACGTGTCGATCGTGCGGATTCCGGGAATTTATGCGGCGAATCGTTTGCCCGTGGCGCGCATCGAGAAGCGCATGCCGGCGCTTCTGGCGAGCGAGGACGTCTACACGAATCACATTCACGCCGACGATCTCGCGGCCATCCTCGTGCGCGCGCTCGAACGCATGCGGCCGCAAAGAGTCATCAACGCATCCGACGATACGGATCTGCGCATGGCCGACTATTTCGATCTCGTCGCCGATGCCTACGGACTGCCGCGTGTGCCGCGCATCTCGCGCGAGGAAGCCGCGACGCAGCTCGAACCGGTTACGCTTTCGTTCATGCGCGAATCGCGACGACTCGCCAACGCGCGCCTGAAGCGCGAGCTCGGTTACGCGCTGCGTTATCCGACCGTTTCCGACTTCCTGCGCGCGACGGCAAGCGAGCGCGCGGCCCGCTAGATAAGCGCGGGCAAGGTTTCGAGCAGGATGAAGCACATCAGCGCGCCGATCAACGCGCCGATCAGATTCGGCGAATACTTGTGCCGCATGTGCATGGCGACGGCCAATGCCCCGATAAGAACAACGCTCAGTGCGGCGAACGCGATCAGCGCAACGGTGGTGTGGGCGAACATGATGCCCTCCTGCTTTTTTGATAGTCATTCTGGTGTCCGTGCTTTGAGTATATGAATACGGACGCCGGAAAGCATGCTGCGGTGCAACGCCTCGCGTTCAGGGCTTACACCGATTTGCAGGATCAATGCGCGCCGATAAACGCGGCGACATCGGCCAGAACCGGGGAATTTGCGTGTGCCGACGCGGTGAAGGCATCGACGATGCGCCCGTGGTCGTAGCCCGGATAGCGCTTGAGCTCGACGCTATCGTCGTGCGCGCGCAACGCCGCGGCGAAGCGCTCGCTGTTGCGCGGATCGACGACGTTATCGGCGGTGCCGGTGGCGAGAAGCATCGGCGGCTCGTTGCCGGAAATGAAGTCGATCGGCAGCGTTTCGGCGCGCTCCGCTGCCGGAAAGATGTCGCCCATGTGCGGCTCGGACGGAATGGCGACATACGGCCCGGCGAGCCCGATCATGCCGCGCAACGATTCCTTCGCCATGCCTTGCGCTTGCAGATAGCGGCCGTCGGTGGCGAGCATCGCCGCGATATGCGCGCCCGCCGAATGTCCCATCACGAAGATGCGCTCCGGGTCGCCGCCGAACTCATGCGCGTGATCGCGCGCCCAGCGCACCGAGGCGGCGGCATCGGCAAGGAAGCCAGGGAAGACGGTTTCCGGATATACGCGGTAATCCGGCGTCACCGCGACGAAGCCGCGTTGCGCGAGCGCGTCGGCCACGCCGCGCGAATCGGCGCGCTGGCCGGCTTGCCAGCTTCCGCCATAGAAATACACGATCACCGGACGCGCATGTTGCGAGGCTTCTTCGGGCGCGTAGACGTCGAGCCGTTGCCGCGAAGTCGGGCCGTAGGGCAGGCCGTCGGCGAGTTCTTCGTCATCGGACGCGGCCGTGACTGCCGTTGCCCGCGCGCGCGACGGACCGAAGCCCGCAGCGCACGCCGCCAGTGCCAGAGTGATGAAGCGCCGTCTCGCCGCGAGTTGCATGATGTCGTCGACCCTGAAAGTGATCGGCGCGCAGCCGATGCTATGACGTGCGTGAGTCCCGCAGCGCGGCGAGATCGGTCTCGTCGAGCCAGCGCCACGCGCCTTCGGCCAGGGACTCAGGCAAAGCATAACCGCCCACGCGCTCGCGATGCAGTTTCTCCACCCGGTTGCCGGCCGCCGCGACCATGCGCTTCACCTGATGGTATTTGCCTTCCTGCACGGTGAGTTCGAGCAGATGTTCGTCGCGTCGCGTGGCCGCGAGCGCGGCGCTCGGCTTCGTCTCGCCGTGCAACAGGACGCCTTCGACGAGGCGCGCGAGTTGTGCATCGTCGATGGGGTGACGCGTCGTCGCCAAATACAGCTTCGGCACCTTGCGCTTGGGCGACGTGAAGGCATGCACGAAGGCGCCGTCATCGGAGAGCAGAAGCAGGCCGGTGGTGTCCTGATCGAGCCTGCCGACGGGCTGCACGCCGCGCTCGATCAACTGCGGCGGCAACAGGTGAAAGATGCTCAGGTGATGTTGCGGATCGCGCGAACATTCGTAGCCGGGCGGCTTGTTCAGCGCGATGTAGGCTTTCTCGCGATACGTCCAGGCGTGCCCGTCCACTTCGAATTCGGGCGATGGCGTGAGGGAAATGCTCGCGTGGGGATCGGCGCAAACATCGCCACCGATACATACGCGGCCTTCGGCGACGAGTCCGCGGCATTGGCGGCGCGACCCGAAGCCTTGGGAGAAGAGGAGGGTTTCGAGGTCCATCGGATAGGCGGGGTTGAAGCGGCGATTCTAGCAAGCGGCGGGGGCTTGCGAGCGATTGCCCCCGCCGTTGCTCAATGCGCGTCGCCGCGACCCTTCGCCACCGTCGGCACGCCCCAGCCGAAGAGCGTCGCGTTGGAACGGTCTTCCGCGAGGCTCGTCACGGGCGCGTGGTGCGATCCCACGCTCCAGCGGCCATCGAAGGTCATCGCGGGCACCGCGGGCGCCGGGATGGCCGCGCCTTGACTGAAGTAGGCGATGTTCGCTTCGTATTGCGCGGCCGTCGCGTGGCGCAGGACTGCTTGCGTTTGCGCGTTGCGCGGATCGAGCGCCACGGCGCGCCGGGCATTGCGGACCGCGCAGGACGGGTCCTTGTTCAACGGGCACGAGCGGGCGCTTGCCACGGCGCTGTCGCGGGCGCGTTCCTGGCGGGCGACATCGGCTGCGAGTTGTTGAACTTCCGGGTTGCGCGATTGGCTCGAAGCGAGGACGCGCAGGTTGCGGCGGGCGGCAGCCAGGTCGCGATTGGCGAGCGCCTGCTGGACGGCGGCGATGTTGCGGGCCACGGCGGGTGATTCTTGCGGCGGATGGGTGTCGGCGGGTTTGGCGGCGATCGATGCTGTCTTCGATAATGGAGCGGCGGATGCGCTCGCGGCCGACGTGGTCGTGTGGTTGCGGGAAGCGTCCTGCGCGATGACGGTCGCGGCGGCTTGTGTCGATGCGAGAGGGGTCGTGGCGGGATGCGCTGCGTTTCCGGCTGCCGGGCTGTGTTGGGAGGCTTCGGGCGCGTTGGCGACTGCGGTCTGCGCAGCCGGCTTCGCGCTTGGCGATGCGGTCTTTGAAGCTGCCAATGTCGTCGCGTTGCTTCGCGAAGCATCCGCTGCGGTGACAGCGCCGGCTGCGGTCTGCGTTGCCGGCTTCCCGCTTGCGGTTGTTTCTGATGTTGTCGTCGTCGCGTTGCTTCGCGACGTATCGGGCGTGTTGGCGCTAGCGGCCGCGGTCTGCATCACCGGCTTTGCAGTCGTCGATGCAATGCCGTTCGATGCCGTCTTCGATGCCGCCGCGTTGCCCCGCGAAGCATCCGCCGGGGTGGCGACACCCGCTACGGTCTGCGTCGCCGGCTTCGATGACGTCGAGCCATTCTCAGGCTTCGAGTTCGCCGCCGTTTGCGTCGCAGGCGACGCGACCGCTCCAGGCGCGCTGTGAGCGGCGAGCGAAGGCGCTGCCGGTTGTGCGGCGTTCACATTCTTCTTGCCATCGGTACCGGCCGCGACTGCTTCCCGTGTGCCGATCGCATCGTTCGCGGGGGCCTTGTTCGATGAGCCGCTCGCCATCGTGGCATTGCCGGGCGATGCCGGTTTCACCGTCGATGCACCGGCGTCACCAGCACCAGCCGCATTCGACGCCAAAGCCTTGTTCTGCGATGCGCCAAGCGCGGAAGCTGCCGGCGTTTGCACGGAAACAGTGCCGCCGCCCGCCGACGGCTTGCTTTGCGATACCACTGCGCCGGTAGACACACCCGCATCGGCGATCGATGCGGTTTTCACCACCGGCGTAGTCGCGGACTGCGGAGCCTGACTCGTCGATGCCAGAGCCAGAGCAGCGGATTTCGGCTCCGTTCCCATTGCGGGCTTCGCAACCGTCGAATTCCCAAGCCCGGCGTTCGTCGCACGACGATCGGCCATTGCCGTCGCCATAGGCCGATTGCCCGACGGTGTCGCCGATGCTCCCGCTGTCACGCCGGCAATCGCCACGGAACCGCCCGCAGAGGATGCATCGGGTGCCCGACGCGAACTCGCATCGGCCGAATTCGCGCGACTAGCAAGCCTTTGCGCGTCATCTGCACGAACACGTTTCGCATCGTCGTCAGCCGATGCCAGTGTGCGCGCCTGTTCCGCGACCGCTCTCGATTGGTCGAGTCCGGCACGCTTCTCGTCGCCCGCGCCGCGCGCCGCCGACGCACCATTTCCAATCGATCCAGCCGCGCTGATCACCGGCCGGTTCGCCGTGACGACGCCTCCGTCCGATTGCACGTAAAGGTATCCGCCTGCGGCGAGTCCCGCGACCACGCCGCCAATGAGCACCGCCAGTCCCTTCCTCGCCGGCTTGCGCTCGGCCTCGGGTGGCAGGTCGCCCGGCTCGGCAAGACTCGGGTAGGACGTCACCATCCTGCGACGAACGAGACGCGTCAGCCAGCCGGTATCGCGCAGATCGGTAATGTCGAGTTGCCCCGGCATCGGCGCGGCGGCAGCGGCGGCCGCGGGCGCCGCGGATGCAATGGGCGCGACAGGATCGGATCGCGTCGTGAAGATCGCGCCCTGCCGATCGGACCCGCAAGAAGGGCACGTTTCTTCCTCTGCGCGCGAAACGGCGTTACAGCGGCGGCAAATCACCGAATCGAGCGTGAGCGAATATTCTGGTCGGTTCATGTCGCACCCTATTGGAGTTATGGCCCGACACATGGCGCGGGCGGGTCACGACATCGGAACTCCTAAGGAAGCCGAAAGCGGTCGCCTGCGCAGGCACGCATCCTCGCGATGCACCCTGCGCCGGAGTCCTGAATGCCGAGCGGGAGCCTATTTTTGCGACTCCCGGTGAAACGCGTCTACGCGATTGCGCACATAGGCGTAATGATCGTGTAGGGGAAAACGCGGAGTTTGTAGTCTGAATATGTGCGTTGCGCCGCATAAAACAGGTATTAGCGATCTTGTCCTGGCCGATAGGCCGACTACCCGATGCACGCGGCATCGGCGAAATTGGCGGTCAATGCAAACGAGCGGGCACGACGATGAAATCCAGCGGTTTTGAATCGACGACGCGGCAGTTGGTTCTTCTGCTGCCGATCTTCATGGGCGTGATCGAATACTTGTTACGTGTCGCGATGAGGCAGTCGGATCAGAGCGAGTTCTTTCCAATCTCGCTTGTCGCGTCGGGGATCAGTTTGAATCTTGCGGTGACTGCGTTGCCACACGACTTGCTTGAAGTGACTGCGGGACGGCAGCTATATAGGCATTTTCGGCAGGCGATATTTATTGCGAATCTGGGAATTTTCGCCTCGCTAGGCGGGGTTCTTCTGTGGATATACTTGCTACTGGCTTCATTCAGTGAGGATGTCAAAGGGTTGATCGTGCTTCATCCTTTGCTGGACGCTTTGTCCTACTACCTAATTTCAATGTCTTTGACATATCACAAGGCAGAGGTGGAAAAATGCTGGACCTCGTAATTGGATTCTTCAAGGAGTACGGAATCGTAGTCGTGATGTGCGGCGGCGCGTATTTCGCCTTGCCGCAATATCTCAAATGGCTCAACCGGAGGCTAATGGCAGAACGCGCGCAAGCGAAACTCGAGGACAGTCTCAGGCTGTAGACGCTATGCCTCGGTCGCCCCAAACGCAAAAAAGCCGCTCTAAAAAGAGCGGCTTTTTCATCAATTCTGGTGCCCAGGGCCGGAATCGAACCGGCACGCCTTGCGGCGGGGGATTTTGAGTCCCCTGCGTCTACCAATTTCACCACCTGGGCCTTCAAAATTGCCACTCGCGAGGAGCAGCAAATCGAGTCCGCGATTATGGCGCAAAAATCCGCCGTGGGCAAGCCGGTTCGACAAGCCGCCCGAAAGCACGCCTTCACTGACTCAAATAAGTGAACTGTCCGTCCTTGATCACGCCCATCACGCTTGCGCGCTGATCCAGCCCGACGTGATCCGTCGCGCTCGTGTTCACGACGCCATTCGGCACGACGAGCTCATGCGCGTGCTCCAGTTCCGACCGCAAAGCCACGCGGAATTCTTTCGTACCGGGTTTCGCGGTCTTGAGCGCGCGCGCCACGGCATCCTGCAAACGCGGGTACACGCCCGCCGCATCGCCGGCAAATTGCGTCACGGTGCCCTTGCCGTACTTTTCCTCATAAGCGCTCACGAACGCCAGCGCCGCTTTCTTCGAAGGATGATCGGCCGGCAGCGTGCGCGCGACGACCACGGGCTGCGTCGGAAAGAGCGTGCCTTCCACATCCTTGCCGCCCAGCTTGATGAACTCCGGCGTCGCAATGCCGTGCGTCTGATAGATCGCGCCCTTGTAGCCGCGCTCGACCAGCGTGCGCTGCGGCAAAACGGTCGGTGTGCCCGCGCCCGCGATCAGCACCGCATCGGGCTTCGCGGACATCAGCTTGAGAATTTGCCCCGTCACGCTCGCGTCGGTCCGGTTGAAGCGCTCGCTCGCGACGATCTTTATGTGACGCAACTCCGCGAACTTGCCGAACTCGTTGAACCAGCTGTCGCCGTAGCTATCCGCGAAGCCGATGAAACCGACCGTCTTCACGCCATGATTCGCCATGTAGCGCGTCATCACGTCGGCCATGGCGCGGTCGGTCTGCGCCATCTTGAAGGCCCAGACCTTCTTGCCTTCCTGCGGCTCGACCACCGAAGCCGAACCGATCAGCGTGATCATCGGTGTCTGGTATTCCGCCGCGGGATCGAGCGCCGCGAGCGCGGCCGGCGTGATGTTCGGGCCGACGATCACATCGACACGATCCTCGGTGATGAGCTTGCGGATGTTGCGCACGGCCGCGCCCGGGTCCGAACCGTCATCGAGGATGATGTACTCCGCGTTCTGCCCGGCGATGGTTTTCGGCCACATCAACATCGCGTTCTTGCTGGTGATGCCGATGGTCGCGGCGGGGCCCGTGCTCGACAGGTCCACGCCTACTTTCAGTTGCGCGTGCGCGGCAGCGGCCAGCGCGGACAGGGCAACGCCGGCCATGAGCCGGCGCGTGAACATCGACAACTTCATCGAAAAGCTCTCCAGGAGGGTGATGGGTTCTTCTGCGTCTCTATTACTCAAGACGAGTGGCGATCAGAGTTCGTAGCTTTCGTGGTCGCCCGAAAGCGCTTGCTCGATCAGCTTGCGATTCATCGACGGCGACAACAGTTCGACGAGCGTATACACATAGCTGCGCAAGTACGCGCCCTGTTTGAGCGCAAGCCGCGTCACGTTCGTGCCGAACAAGTGGCCAACCGGCATCGCGCGCAAATGCTTGTCGCGCTCCGGATTGAACGCGATGTCCGCCATGATTCCCACGCCGAGCCCGAGTTCGACATAAGTCTTGATGACATCGGCGTCGATGGCTTCGAGCACGATATCCGGCGTGAGATTGCGCAACGCAAACGCCTGATTGATCTTGCTGCGGCCGGCAAACGCCGCTTCATAAGTGATGAGCGGGTACTGCACCAGATCGTCGAGCGTGAGAAGCTTGCGTTCCAGCAGCGGATGATCGGCCGGCATGACGGCCAGATGCTGCCACTGGAAGCAGGGCAGCGAAATCAGTTCTTTATAGTTGGCGATGGCTTCCGTCGCGATAGCCACATCCGCCTGATCGTGGATGACCATTTCCGCGACTTGCGTCGGGCTGCCTTGCAGAATCGAAAGATGCACCTTGGGAAAGCGCTTCTTGAATTCCGCGATAGCCGAGGGCAGCGAGTAGCGCGCCTGAGTGTGCGTGGCGGCAATGACGAGATTGCCCTGATCTTGCGCCGCGTAGTCCTTGCCAACGCGTTTCAGGCTTTCCACTTCCTGCAGAATCTTTTCGACCGATGCGAGAATGATGCGCCCCGGCTCGGTCAGCGATCTGACACGCTTTCCGTGGCGTGTGAAAATCTCGACGCCGAGTTCATCCTCGAGCTCGATGATCGCTTTCGACACGCCCGGCTGCGAGGTAAATAAAGCCTTTGCGGCCTCGGTCAGGTTGAAGTTCTGCCGCACGGCCTCGCGGACGAAGCGGAACTGGTGCAGATTCATGTAGTGCCTTCGTTTTTTGCCCTTTCGTTATTACCTGAGGGCATATCAAAGTAAGTTTTAAGTCGTTTGCAATATATAGCAGGTTTATTACTATCAGTCCAATTTTTCCAATATCCATATCTGTTTTTGTCATTAGCTAATGAATTAAGCGTCGGAACGGCGCTTGCGGTGACGAATCAATATGGAATGGCTGAATTCTCAACGCGCCGCGTAACCTAGGACGCAGGCGTTTGAACTAAAACTTGGGGCCCCGAATGTACCAATACGATCAGATCGACCAGCGCATCGTCGACGAACGTGTCGCGCAATACGCCGACCAGGTTCGCCGTCGCTTGTCGGGCGAGTTGAGCGAAGAGGAATTCCGTCCGCTGCGTCTGCAGAACGGCCTGTACATGCAGCGTCACGCCTACATGCACCGCATCGCGATTCCGTACGGCAATCTGCGCAGCGATCAGATGCGCATGCTCGCCACCATCGCGCGCGAGCACGATCGTGGGTACGGCCACTTTTCCACGCGCACCAACATCCAGTTCAACTGGGTCGAGTTGGAAGAGACGCCCGAGATTCTGCGCAAGCTGGCATCGGTGCAAATGCACGCCATTCAGACGTCGGGTAACTGCATCCGCAACATCACGGCGGATCAGTTTGCGGGCGTGGCGCCGGATGAACTCGTCGATCCGCGTCCGTGGGCCGAGATTCTGCGTCAATGGTCGACGTTCCACCCCGAGTTCGCATGGCTGCCGCGCAAGTTCAAGATCGCGGTGTGCGGTTCGGAAGAAGATCGCGCGGCCACGCAGGTGCACGATCTGGGCGTCTATCTGAAGAAGAACGAAGCGGGCGAAGTCGTCGCGAGCATTCTCGCGGGCGGCGGGCTCGGCCGCACGCCGATCGTCGGCGCGGTCATCAAGGAAGACTTGCCCTGGCAGCATCTCATTACGTATTGCGAAGCCGTGCTGCGCGTGTACAACCGCTACGGCCGCCGCGACAATATGTATAAGGCGCGTATCAAGATTCTCGTGAAGGCGCTGTCGCCGGAGAAGTTCGCGAAGCAGGTCGAGGAAGAGTGGCAGCATCTGAAGGACGGCCCTTCGACCATCACGGCGGAAGAAGTCGCACGCGTGTCGCAGTACTTCGCGCCGCCTGCCTACGAAAAGCTGCCGGATACCGACGCCTCGTATGAAAAGCATCTGATCGACAGCAAGCCGTTCGCGCGCTGGGTCGAGCGCAATGTGCGTCCGCATAAGGTGTCGGGCTACGCGTCCGTCACGCTGTCGCTCAAGCCCACCGGCATTGCGCCGGGCGACGCCACCGACCAGCAGATGGACGATGTCGCCGCTATCGCCGATGAATTCTCCTTCGGTGAGATTCGCGTATCGCACGAGCAGAATCTGATTCTCGCCAACGTCAGGAAGCACGATCTGTACGCCGTGTGGGAACGCGCCAAGGCGGTGGGTTTCGCGACCTCGAACGTCGGTTTGCTGACCGATATCATCGCGTGCCCGGGCGGTGATTTCTGCTCGCTCGCGAATGCGAAGTCCATTCCCATCGCGCAAGCCATTCAAGAGCGCTTCAGCAACGCCGACTACGTGTACGACCTGGGCGACCTGTCGCTCAACATCTCGGGCTGCATCAACGCGTGCGGTCACCACCACGTCGGCAACATCGGCGTGCTGGGCGTCGATAAGGACGGCTCGGAGTGGTATCAGGTGACGCTCGGCGGCGAGCAAAGCTCGGGCGCGACTGGCGCGCATCTCGGCAAGGTCATCGGCCCGTCGTTCTCGGCGCATGAAATGCCGGATGTCGTGTCGAGCGTGATCGACACCTTCGTCGACAACCGCATGGAAGGCGAGCGCTTCATCGAGACGTATAACCGCATCGGCATGACGCCGTTCAAGGAGCGCGTGTACGCATCGCGCCAGGCGCACGCTTAAACGTCGACGAGACCGAGGACTTTGCAGATGGCTTTGATTATCAAGAACCGCTCCGTCGTCAATGACGATTTCACCGTGGTCCGTGCCGCCGAAGACGGCGCGCTGCCCGCACTCGATGCGCTGCCCACCGGCAAGTTGCTCGTGCCGTTCGCGTTGTGGAAGGAGCATCGTGCGGCGCTCGTTGCTGCGCATTCGAAGGACGAACTCGGCGTGTGGCTCGCGCCCGACGACGAACCCGCCGATCTCGTCGCCGATTTCGGCGACATCGCCGTGATCGCCGTCGATTTTCCAGTGTTCCGCGATGGCCGCGGCTTCTCCATCGGCCGCTTGCTGCGCGAGCGCTATCAGTGGACGGGTGAGTTGCGCGCAATCGGCGACGTGCTGCGCGATCAGTTGCTGTTCCACGCGCGCTGCGGCTTCGACGCATTCGCTGTGCGCGAAGACAAGGACATCAATGACGCGCTCAACGCGTTCAACGAGTTCACGGAGCGGTATCAAGGCGCGACCGACGATCTCGAACCGCTGTTTCGCCGTCGCAGCGCGGTTCTCGCGACGCTTGGAGCCTGAGGCATGACTCCCGAATTGCAAGCCAAGGTTGAACGCCTCGACGCGCTGCTCGATTCGATCGCAGCGCGCCATGAGCGCGTCAAGCTAGCCAGCAGCCTCGCCGCCGAAGACATGGTGCTCACGCACGCCATTCTGTCGCGCGAGGTGAATATCGGCATCTTTTCGCTGAACACGGGCCGTCTGCACGAGGAAACGCTCGGCATGCTGGACACGGTCAAGGCGCGTTATGGCTACGGCATCGAGCAGTTTCATCCGCGCCAAGATGCCGTCGATGCCTACGTCCGCGATCACGGCCTCAACGCGTTCTACGAGAGCATTGATTTACGCAAAAGCTGCTGCCATATCCGCAAGGTGGAGCCGCTCAATCGCGCGCTGTCGGATGTGTCGGCGTGGGTGACGGGGCAGCGCCGCGAGCAGTCGGTGACGCGCACCGAACTCTACGAGGAAGAGCACGACGCGCCGCGCGGCATCGCCAAGTTCAATCCGCTCGCGGACTGGACCGAAAGCGATGTCTGGGACTACTTGAAGGCCTTCGACGTGCCGGTGAATCCGCTGCATGCGCGCGGTTATCCGAGCATAGGCTGCGAGCCATGCACGCGCGCCGTGCGCCCCGGCGAAGATAGCCGCGCCGGCCGCTGGTGGTGGGAATCGCGCGATACGAAAGAATGCGGCCTGCACATCACGAACATCAAGATCGTCGAAGAAGCACCGAGTTCGGCTATCTGAATCATCGAGGTGCTCAGAGAGAAGCGCCCGGTACGAACACTGTCACTGAACGCGGCGTTAAAGCGCCACAAACGCATGACGCAGCCAATAAAAGGATCGACGCATATGAGCACCACGCTCGACTCTACCGTCACCGCCCCGATTACCAATCAGGCGACCCGGATGGACCATCTCGACTGGCTCGAAGCCGAGTCGATCCACATCCTGCGCGAACTCGTCGCGGAGTGCAGCAAGCCCGCGCTTCTGTTCTCGGGCGGCAAGGACTCGGTCGTCGTGCTGCATCTGGCGCTTAAGGCATTCGGTCTCGGCGCGGGCCGCAAGACCGTGCTGCCGTTTCCGCTCGTCCATATCGACACCGGCCATAACTTCGGCGAAGTGATCGAGTTTCGCGACCGGCGCGCGGCTGAAATCGGCGCGGAACTGGTCGTCGGCCACGTCGAGGATTCGATCAAGAAGGGCACCGTGCGTCTGCGTCGCGAAACCGATTCGCGCAACGCCGCGCAAGCGGTGACGCTGCTCGAAACCATCGAGCAATACGGCTATACGGCGCTGATCGGCGGCGCGCGCCGCGACGAAGAGAAGGCGCGTGCGAAGGAACGTATTTTTTCGTTCCGCGACGAATTCGGCCAGTGGGACCCGAAGGCGCAGCGTCCAGAACTCTGGAGCATCTATAACGCGCGTCTGCATCCGGGCGAACACTTGCGCGTGTTCCCCATCTCCAACTGGACCGAACTCGACGTGTGGCAATACATTGCGCGCGAGAAACTCGATCTGCCGTCCATCTATTACGCGCATGAGCGCGAGATCGTGCGCCGCAACGGCCTGCTCGTGCCCGTGACGCCGCTCACTCCGGTGCGCGACGGCGAAACCGCCGAGATGGCGCAAGTGCGCTTCCGGACGGTCGGCGACATCAGTTGCACGTGCCCGGTTTCGAGCGATGCCGACGACGTCGAAAAGATCATCGCCGAAACGGCCGTGACGGAAATCACCGAACGCGGCGCCACGCGCATGGACGATCAGGCTTCCGAAGCCGCGATGGAACAGCGCAAGAAGCAAGGTTATTTCTGAAGCCACGCCCCCAAGGAACGAACGAAATGAGCATCTATCAAGCTGAAGACCTGGGCGTGTTGCGCTTCATCACGGCGGGCAGTGTCGACGACGGCAAGAGCACGCTGATCGGCCGCCTGCTGTACGACAGCAAAGCCGTGCTGTCGGACCAGTTGTCCGCCATCTCGCGCGCCAAGAACAAGCGCACCGTGGGCGATGAGATCGACTTGTCGTTGCTGACCGACGGCCTCGAAGCCGAGCGCGAGCAGGGCATTACCATCGACGTCGCGTATCGTTATTTCGCGACCGCGAAGCGCAAGTTCATCATCGCGGATACGCCGGGTCACGAGCAGTACACGCGCAACATGGTGACGGGCGCATCGACGGCGCATGCGGCGATCATTCTCGTCGACGCGACGCGCGTCACCTTCGACAACGGCGACGCTCAACTCCTGCCGCAGACCAAGCGCCATAGCGCGATCGTCAAGTTGCTCGACTTGCAGCACGTGATCGTCGCGATCAACAAGATGGATTTGGTCGAGTACAGCGAAGCGCGCTTCAACGAAATTCGCGATGCGTACGTCGTGCTCGCGCGTCAGCTTGGAATCGCGAATGTGCGCTTCGTGCCGGTGTCGGCGTTGAAGGGCGACAACATTGTGTCCGCGAGCGAGCGCATGCCGTGGTATGCGGGCGAGCCGCTGCTCGACTTGCTCGAATCGCTGCCGGTCGCGCAGCCCGTCGATCAGGCGCTGCGTTTCCCGGTGCAATGGGTCGCGCGTCAGGACGGCTCTCAAGCCGACGATTTCCGCGGCTACATGGGCCGCGTCGAAGCGGGCGAAGTGCGTCTTGGTGACGCCATCACCGTGCTGCCGGCGAATCGCCAGGCGACGGTCGCCGAGATCATCGCGCCGGTGCCGGGCGGCGTTGCGCCGGTGGATCGCGCGTTTGCCGGCCAGACGGTGACCATTCGTCTCGCCGAGGATGTCGATGTCTCGCGTGGCGATACCTTCGTGCCGCGCGCGGAGAGCGAAGCGCAGACGGTCGAACCCGCGAAGAAGCTCGAAGCGGATCTGTGCTGGTTCGACGAAGAGCCGCTTTCGCAGCAGCGCAAGTATTTGTTGAAGCAGACGACAAACACCGTGTTCGCGCGGATCGGCGCGGTGAAGGAAGTGCTGGATGTGCATACGCTGTCGCATTCGGTCGATCGCAATACGCTCGCCATGAACGATATCGGCCGCGTGGCGTTGACCTTGCAGAAGCCGCTCGTCGCGGACTTGTACGAGACGCATCAGGGCACGGGCGCGTTCGTCTTGATCGACGAGGCGACGCATCACACGGTCGCAGCCGGTATGATTCGCGCAATCTCAGCCTGAGTGCATGCAAATGGGTAAGGTCTATCTGATCGGAGCAGGGCCGGGCGCGGCGGATCTCATCACCGTGCGCGGCATGCGTTTGCTCGAACAGGCCGACGTGGTGCTGCACGACGCGCTCGTCGAACCTTCGATGCTCGACTACGCGCCGAACGCACGCAAGATCGCGGTCGGCAAGCGTTGCGGGCAGCGTTCGACGGCGCAGCATTTCATCAGCAAGCAGATCGTCGATGCCGCTTTGGAACACGCCCTTGTCGTGCGTCTAAAGGGCGGCGATCCGATGCTTTTCGGCCGCGCGGATGAAGAGATGCGCGCGTTGGAGGCGGCGGGTATCGACTATGAAGTGGTGCCGGGAATCACGGCGGCGCTCGCCAGCGCGGCGACGCTCAAGCGCTCGCTGACCTTGCGAGGCGTCGCGCGCAGTGTCGCGCTGGCGACGCATAGCCGCGCCGCCGACAGCGACGATATCCGCGAGCAGGCGCAGGCGGATTCGCTCGTGTTCTACATGGGCCGAGACAGCGCGCCAGACATTGCCCAACAGTTGATCGATGCGGGACGGCCGGGTTCGACGCCGGTGGCGATCGTCGAGGCGTGCAGCACGCCGCGCGAGCGCACGCTTACGCTTACGCTGGCGCGCATGGCGCTAGGCGAGGCGCAGGAATGGCTCGATGCATCGCAGCCGAGTTTGCTGATGATAGGCGAGGCGTTTCGGGATCGCGACGCGGTGGTGAAGCCGAAGGTGCATTTGAAGGGGATGCAGGCGGCGGCTTGAGTTGATACGTCGGTAACGCGTTCGGTTGCGCCACTCGTTTAATGCTTTGCGTGACTCGGCTAGATGACGGGCAGACACAACGACTCAAACCTGCCGCAAACAATACTCCGCGACCGCATCCAGCACCGCATCATCCTCGCCGACCGCCGTCGCGCAATGAATCGCGACAGAGGGATGCGCCGCGCGACACGTCTCGATTACCGCCGGCAAGTCACGCCTCACATGACCGCCTTGCCCGAAGAACACGGGCACCACGGTAACGGCATCGCAACCTTCTTCAGCCAACTGCGTCACCGCCGAAGGCAGATTCGGCGTCATCAACTCCAGAAACGCAAGCGCAACCGGCTCGTCGCGCCCGGCACGCAGGCGCGACGCAAGCCGTTCGAACGGCTCCGCCCAACGTGGATCGCGTGCGCCGTGTCCGAACAGTACGATGCCGTGCTTGCCCATCATCTTCTCCCGAAGAAACTCAGTGCCGCTCGACCCACTTGAGCCCCAGCAAGCCAATGGCGAGATAGGCGAGGGCAGGCGCGGCCGCAGTAATCGGAGCCGGCCACGTATTCAAGGTCCCGATGTGCGAGAAGAGCGTATTGAATAGCTGAAAACTCATCCCGATCATGATGCCGCCGAACACCTTCACGCCGACCACGCCAGCCCGCGTGTGCAAATATGCGAACGGCAGCGACAGCACCAGCATGACGAACACCGCGAACGGATAAAGAATCTTGCGCCAAAACGCAATCTCGTAACGCTGCGTGTCCTGATGATTTTCCGTCAAGTGCTGGATATAGCGAAACAGGTTGAACATCGACATGCGATCCGGTGACACCAGCAGCACCGACAGAATCTGCGGCGTAAGCTCGGAACGCAGCGAGTACTCCGGCAGCGTGGTTTGCTTCGCGTTGTAGATAGGGTTGAGCGCGTCGTTGGGATTGATGGCCGCGAGCGGCGCATCGACCAGTTGAGTGTCCGTTACCCCCGTCAGCTTCCAGTGGCCCGGCGGTTCGAAGACGCCACTCTGCGCTATACGCACATTGGTGAGACGGAACTTCGAATCGAATTCATAGATACGCACGTTGGCGATCGTCGTATCCGGGTTCAACGTGCCCACGTTGACGAAGCGCGTGACTTGCTCGCCGTTCTCCTTCGCGGTCAGCGTGTCCTTTACCCACACGCCCGACTGGAAATTCGACGAGACCGACGACCCCAGCGCCTCCAGACGCACGCGCTCCGACAACTGATCCGCATAAGGCCCAACCACTTCGCCGATGATATACGTCACCAGCACGAGCGGAATCCCGATCTTCAAGAGCGAACGCAATGCCGTGCCCGTCGAGAGTCCCGACACGCGGAAGATGGTGAATTCGGACGCCGCCGCCATCTGCGCGAAGACATAAATGGCCGAGATGAGCGCAGCAACCGGAATGATTTCGTAGAAGCGCGAAGGCGTCTGCAAGGCCACGCGCAATATCGCGAGCGTGAACTTGTAGTTGCCATGCCCCACGGTGTTCAGTTCGTTGATCAGGTCGAAGAAAAAGAACAGGCCCGAGAACGCGAACAAAATGAAGATGAACGCCAGATAGATCTGGCGCGCGAAGTATCGTTCGTAGATGCGCATTGCGTCAGGCTCCCTTCGAACGCGTGAACGTCGAGAGCGTGAAAAGTGGCCGGTTGCGCACGCGCAGCCAGAAGATGAACGCCACGAGCGCCGCCACCAGCAAATGCAGGCCCACGAGTCCCACGCCGAACGACATCTTTCCCTGCTCGATCCATGACTGGACCACGTTCAGCAAATTCGAATAGGTCAGATAGATGAGCACGGCCATCACGAGATTGATGGTCCGGCTGCGGCGCGGGTTCTGATAAGACAGCGGAATGGCGAGCAGCATCAGGTTGATGGCGATGAGCGGCAGACCCAGGCGCCACGCGAATTCCGCGAGGTTGTCCTTGCTCGGATTGGCGAGCAGGTCGGGCGTGGATATGCCGGTGGTGGTCGGCGTGTTGACGACCTGATGACTCATTATCTTCACACCGTAGCGCTCGAACTCCGTGATGCGGAAATTCGGCTGGCCAGGCTCGCCATCGTAACGACGTCCGTTTTCCAGCACGATGAAGCGGTCGCCGTCGGGGCGCGTCTCCGTGTGTCCGTTCTTCGAGACGATGACGTTGACCTTGCCGCCTTCGGTGCTCGTGACGAACACGTTCTCCACTTGCGACTGATCGGGCGACATCTTCTCGATGAAGAACACGCGATGACTCGAAGGCGATTCGCGGAACTGGCCCGGCGCGAGCAGCGATACTTCATCGCGTTGCTGGAAGCGCGCCTTGATGAGTTTGCTCTGCTGATTCGACCACGGCCAGCCGACGAACGCGAAAAAGACGATAAGGATGATGATCGGCGTGGAAAACACCGCGATGGGCTTGATGAGCTGCGTCTGGCTCACGCCCGAGGCAAGCCACACGACCATCTCCGAGTCGCGATACCAACGCGTCAGCACGAAGAGGATGGAAACGAACAGCGTCACGATCAGCATGACCGCGAGATAGCCGATCACGGTGAGCCCGATCAGCACGACGACATCGCGCGGGTCGACCTGGCCCGATGCCGCGAAGCCGACGATACGGATCATCATCGTCGTGAGCATGATCGTGAGCAGCACCATGAATACGGCGCCGGCCGTATACGCGAGTTCGCGCTGCAGGGAGCGTTCGAAGATCATTGAATTTAGCTGAATTTAGCTGAAGGCCGGCGGCGATGCGGCGTAACGAACATGCCCTGCAACAACAAGAAGTAGATGCAGTAGCAATGCAATCGTTCCCCGAGTCAGTCGGGCTTTGCCTGTGACCGCCGCGGAAAAAATAGCGGATAATTGCGGCTTTCATCCTTCAGCCCAGATTTTATCCGAGGATAAGCGCGATGGACTTTAGCATAAAAGCCTGTGATTGGAGCAAAGGCGAGGCAAATGGTTTCCTCACCGGGAAGTCAGATGTGATCGTGCTCGGCATCTTCGAAGCACAGACGTTGACAGGCGCCGCACGCGACATGGATGTCGCCACCAAAGGGCTCGTTTCGCGCGTCGTGAAGGCCGGCGACATGAACGGCCGCGCAGGCACCACGCTCCTCATTCCCGAAGTCACGGGCATTGGCGCATCGCGCATCTTGCTCGTCGGACTCGGCAAGCAGGACGCCTTCAATCAGAAAGCATATGGCGAGGCAGTACGTGCCGCGTGGCGCGTGATTCTCGGCGCCAAGATCGTCCAGGCTACGTTTACGCTCGCGCAGTTGCCCATTCAGGAACGCAGCGGCGACTGGGGCGTGCGCGCCGCCATCCTCGCATTGCGCGAACTGACCTACAAGTTCACGCAGATGAAGAGCAAGCCCGACAACAGCGCGCGCTCGCTCAAGAAGATCGTCTTCAGTGTCGATCCCGCCGATGAAAAAGCCGCGAAGGCCGCAGCCAGGCAAGGCGTGGCGATCGCCAACGGCATGGACCTCACGCGCGATCTCGGCAACCTGCCACCGAATGTCTGCACGCCGACTTATCTCGGCCAGACCGCGAAGAAGCTCGGCCGCGACTGGAAGCTGAAAGTCGAAGTGCTCGGCCAGAAGCAGATCGAAGCGCTCAACATGGGCTCGTTCCTGTCGGTGGCGAAGGGTTCGGTGGAACCGCCGCAATTCATCGTCATCCATTATCAGGGCGCGGGCGGGACCGAGTCCGGCAAGGCGAAGGGCAAGAACGCGCCGGTCGTGCTGGTCGGCAAAGGCATCACGTTCGATACGGGCGGCATCTCCATCAAGCCCGGCGATTCCATGGACGAGATGAAGTACGACATGTGCGGCGCGGGCTCGGTATTCGGCACGCTGCGCGCGGTCGCCGAGATGGGGCTCAAGCTGAACGTCGTCGGTGTCATCCCGACTTGCGAGAACATGCCCGCGGGCAACGCGCTCAAGCCGGGCGATATCGTCACCGCCATGAACGGCACGACCATCGAAGTGCTCAACACCGACGCCGAAGGCCGTCTCATTCTGTGCGACGCGCTGACCTACGCGGAGCGCTTCAAGCCTGCCGCCGTCGTCGACATCGCGACACTTACCGGCGCCTGCGTCATCGCGCTCGGCCATCACAACACGGGCCTGTTCTCGAAGGATGACGCGCTCGCCGGCGAATTGCTCGATGCCTCGCGCGAAGCCGTCGATCCGGCGTGGCGTCTGCCGCTCGACGACGAGTATCAGGATCAGCTCAAGTCGAATTTCGCGGATGTCGCGAATATCGGCGGGCGTCCGGGCGGCAGCATCACGGCGGCGTGCTTCCTGTCGCGTTTCGCGCAGAGCTATCCGTGGGCGCATCTGGATATCGCCGGGACCGCGTGGAAGAGCGGCGCGGCGAAGGGCGCCACGGGCCGACCCGTGCCGCTGCTCTCGCAGTTCCTGATCGATCGCGCGGGCCAGTGAGCGTAAGGCCGTGACGCGCATCGACTTTCATACCAACGTGGGCGATTCGCTCGCCTACGCCTGCCGCCTCGCGCGCAAGGCGTATGCGAGCGGGCGCGCGCTCGTCGTCCTTGCCGAGCCGCGCCGTCTCGCCGAATTCGACGAGCAGTTGTGGACCTTTGCGCCGCTCGAATTCGTGCCGCACTGCATGGCGAAAAGCCCGCTTGCGGCCGAGACGCCGGTCGTGCTCACGTCGAATCTGGATGACGCGCCGCATCATCAGGTGCTCGTCAATCTCGGCGCGCCGGTGTCCGCGCAATTCGCGCGCTTCGAGCGGCTCGTGGAGATCGTCGGCAACGAGGACGACGAACTCGCGTCCGGGCGCGAGCGCTTCCGGTTCTATCGGGATCGCGGTTACGCCATCGAAACGCACAAGCAAGGCGGTTGAGCGAACATAGCGCGCCGTCGCGGGGCATTACGATTGGCGCACAACACAGGCTCATCACGCGACGGACGGAGACACCATGACCAAAACACCTGAATCCTTCGATACGTCCATCCCCGTTCTCACCGATGTCGTCGTGCCCGGCAAGCCGGAATATGCGCGCGCGGCATCGGCGGAAGCGGCATTCGAATACGATGCCGCGCTGGTCGCCGAACGCCTGCGCGCGCGCGTCACGCAGTATCTGGACACCGATGCCCGCGCGCTGATCGCGGCGCGCTGCGAGGAAGTGCTGCGCGAACATACGCAGACGCTCGTCGAGGACATCACGCGCGAAGTGGCGGTGGCGCTGGATGGACGCTTGCGCGAGTGGGTGGGAGCGGCGGTGGAAGAGGAGTTGCGGCGGCAGCGGGAAGAGTGAGCGGGGCTTGCCAACGGCTCCGAACGAAAAAAGCCGCTACGAATAACATTCGTAGCGGCTTTTTAACGCCGGGCGCTCGCCTTTCCTGGCTGGACCCACTTCAGCCCGTTACCGCCCCGCGATTGGCCGGCAACGCCAACGCCGCATACTTTGCCAGCACGCCGCGCGTGTAACGCGGCGCCGGCTTCGTCCACAGCGCGCGGCGGCGCGCGATCTCCGCGTCATCCACGTTCAATTGCAGCAGCAGCTTGTGCGCGTCGATGGTGATCGAATCGCCTTCCTGCACGAGCCCGATGGTCCCGCCCGCGAACGCTTCCGGCGCGACGTGGCCCACGACCATGCCCCACGTGCCACCAGAAAACCGCCCGTCGGTGATGAGGCCGACGGTTTCGCCCAACCCCTTGCCGATGATCGCCGACGTCGGCGCGAGCATTTCCGGCATGCCGGGGCCGCCTTGCGGGCCGAGATAGCGCAGCACGACGACATCGCCGGGTTTGATCTTGTCGGCGAGAATCGCGTCCATCGCGCTTTGCTCGTCTTCGAACACGCGCGCCGGCCCCGTGATGACCGGGTTCTTCAAGCCCGTGATCTTCGCCACCGCGCCGTCTTCCGCGAGATTGCCGCGCAGGATCGCAAGGTGGCCTTCCTTGTACAACGCCTGCTCGATCGGAAAAATCACCTTCTGATCCGCGCGCGGCTTGCTCGGCACGTCCTTCAGTTCCTCGGCGAGCGTGCGGCCCGTGATCGTGATGCAGTCGCCGTGCAGCATGCCCGCATCGAGCAGGATCTTCATCACCTGCGGAATGCCGCCCGCCTTGTGCAAGTCGGTCGCGACATATTGGCCTGACGGCTTCAGGTCGCAGATCACCGGCACTTTTTTGCGCATGCGCTCGAAGTCGTCGATGCTCCATTCGACTTCCGCCGCATGCGCGATAGCCAGATAGTGCAGTACGGCATTGGTGGAACCGCCCGTCGCCATGATGAGCGCCACGGCGTTTTCAATCGACTTCTTGTTGATGATGTCGCGCGGCTTCAGATCTTTCTTCACGGCCTCGACGAGCACGCGCGCCGATTCGCCGGCGGAATCGACCTTCTCCTGATCCGGGTTCGCCATCGTCGAGGAATAGAGCAGCGACATGCCGAGCGCCTCGAACGAAGAGCTCATGGTGTTGGCCGTGTACATGCCGCCGCACGAACCGGTGGACGGACACGCGTTCTTCTCGACACCCTTGAAATCTTCCTCCGACATGCGCCCGGCCGTGAACTCGCCGACCGCCTCGAACGACGACACGATGGTCAGGTCCTTGCCCTTCCAGTTGCCCGGCCGAATGGTGCCGCCGTACACATAGATGCCCGGCACGTTCATGCGCGCGAGGCCGATCATGCCGCCCGGCATATTCTTGTCGCAGCCGCCGATCACGACCACGCCGTCCATCCACTGTCCCTGCACGGCCGTTTCGATACAGTCGGCGATGACTTCGCGCGAGACGAGCGAGTACTTCATGCCTTCGGTGCCCATCGACATGCCGTCCGAAATGGTCGGCGTCCCGAAGATTTGCGGATTCGCGTCGGACTTGCGAATGGATTCGACGGCGGCATCGGCGAGACGCTGCAGACCCGCGTTGCACGGCGTGATGGTGGAGTGACCGTTGGCGATACCGATCATCGGCTTGTCGAAGTCTTCCTCCTTGTAACCGAGGGCGTAGTACATCGAGCGGTTCGGCGAACGTGCGACGCCCTGCGTGATGTGTTTCGAGCGGCGATTGAAGGGCATGGCTGCCTCCTGAGGGGATCGTGGTTCTTGGTGTGGTGCAGGAAGAATGCAGTGTCGTCGATGTATCTGTCCAATATATTATTCAGGGTCTATTGAGTCGCAAAACATATCGATGCCAGTCGAACTCCGCCTGCTGCGCTACTTCGTGACCGTCGCCGAGGAGATGCACTTCGGCCGCGCCGCCGCGCGCCTCGCCATGACGCAGCCGCCGCTCTCGCAGGCCATCCGTGCGCTGGAAGACGCGCTCGGCGTCGTGCTGTTCGAACGCACGCGGCGCACGGTCGAACTGACGCCGGTTGGCCGCGATCTGTTGCCCGAGGTGCGCCGCCTGCTTGCCACCGCCGACGCCTTGCGTCCGCTCGCGCAGTCGCTTTCGCGCGGCGAGGCGGGCGTGCTCTCGCTCGCGTTCGTCTCCACGGCGGATTACGGCCTTTTGCCAGCGTTACTGCGCGAATTCAATGCGCGTTATCCGGGCGTGCGTCTGCAACTCACGGAAGCCACCAGCGATGTTCAGATAGACGAACTCGTGGCCGGCCGTATCGATGCCGGTCTCGTGATTCCGCCGCTGCCGCCGCGTCACGCCATGACGCTTTCGTATCTGCCGATTGCGCGCGAGCCGCTCGTCATCGCCATGTCGACGGATGCCGCGCAGGAACTCGGGCAGGGCGCCGCCGAATGGACCGAGACGCCCGTCGATCTGCACGACTTGGCCAGCGCGCCGCTCGTCGTCTTTCCAAGGCGTCTCGCGCCGGGTTTGTATGACATCATTATGGGCTGCTACGGCGCGGCCGGTTTGACGCCGCGCATCGGACAAGAGGCGATACAGATGCAGACCATCGTGAGCCTCGTGTCCGCCGGCATGGGCGTCGCGCTCGTGCCGCAGTCGGTGCGGCATCTGCGGCGCACGGGCGTGGTGTATCGCCCGTTGCGGGAACCGGGGCCCGTGGTCGAAACCGGGCTCGTGTGGCGCGCGGCCGAAGTGAGTCCGGTGTTGAGCCGGCTCATCGAGATCGTGCGCGCGCAGGCTGCTGCCGTCGTTGCCGTATGATTCGCCTTTGAAGTTCGCCTGGCTCTTCCATTACACGATGCTCATACATCCCAATTTCGATCCCGTCGCGATCCATCTCGGACCGCTCGCCGTGCGCTGGTACGGCCTCATGTATCTCGTTGCGTTCATTTCGGCCATTGCCATCGGCAGATTGCGTCTGCGCTTGCCGCATGTCGCCGCGCAAGGCTGGACCGTCAAGGACATCGACGACATGCTGTTTTACGGCGTGCTCGGGACGATTCTCGGCGGCCGCATTGGCTATGTGGTGTTCTACAAGGCGAGTTATTACTTCGCGCATCCGCTCGATATCTTCAAGGTGTGGGAAGGCGGCATGTCGTTTCACGGCGGCTTTCTCGGCGTGACGCTCGCGATGGTCCTGTTCGCGTTTCAGCGCAAGCGCACGTGGCTGCAAGTGACGGATTTTGTCGCGCCGATGGTGCCGCTCGGACTGGCGGCGGGGCGTCTCGGCAACTTCATCAACGGTGAGTTGTGGGGCCGCGTGACCGATCCGGCCGCGCCCTGGGCCATGCTCTTCCAAAACTCCACCAACGACGACGCCATTTGGCTCGCGAAGCATCCGCAGCTCGATGCGCAATACAATCTCTCGGAGATTTTCTCGCGCTATCACATGCTGCCGCGCCATCCGTCGCAGTTGTATGAAATCGCGCTGGAAGGGCTCGTGCTGTTTGCGGTGATCTACCTCTTCGCGCGCAAACCGCGGCCGGTGGGCGCAGTGTCGGCGTTGTTTCTGATCGGTTATGGGATTGCGCGCTTCACGGTGGAATTCGCGCGCGAGCCGGATGATTATCTCGGACTCCTCGCGCTCGGCTTTTCGATGGGCCAATGGCTCTCGCTGCCAATGATCGTCGCGGGCATCGTCATGATGGTGTGGGCGTACAAACGTCAGAAACGCGTGTCCGGCAACGCGGCGTAAATCACGCCGCGTTCTCCGGCACAGCAGTTATCGCCCCATTTGCACCGAACCCGACACGTCGACGGTCACCGTCGTCGTGCCGGCTTCGAGCGCCATCGGCGCGCCGACCTTCGCGTCCGCGCCAAGCGAGCGGGCCTGCATCATCATCACCGGGCGCGGACCCGCGCCGCTGTGGCCCACGTTCACTTCGCGGATCGTGAAGTTGGCGTAGCCGAACGCCTGGCTCGTGGCCTGCGCTTCCTTGCGGAACGACTCGATGGCCTGCGTCGAGAGCTTCTGCTCGGCGGCGCGCTGCGCTTCGGGCGACAGCGAGAACGCGACGCTGCCGACTTGCATGGCGTTACTCATCTTGCCCGCGAGCTTGGACGCCGCCGCGAAGTCATGCGATTCCAGCACGACCTCCGTGCGGCCGCGCCACGCGGAGATCTTGCCGTCGCGATCCGTGCTCGGATAAACCGTGAACGAGCCGCTTTTCGCGGTCACGTTGTCGACGCCTTTTGCTTCGCGCAATGCGGCTTCGGCGCGCTGATTGAGCGTGGTGGTGAGCGACGATGGATCGGCCGCTTCCTGCTCGTAGAACAGCGTGATGTTGACGACATCTTGCGGCACTTGCGCGCTGGCTTGCGCGGATAGCGAGAGCACGCCGGATGGCTGCGGATTGGTGATTACCGTCTGAGCGGCGGCCGAAAGCGGAAGCGTGAGCGCGGCGCTCGACATCGCGACGAAGGCGAGGGCGGCGGCGGTTTTCTTGTCGATCATTCAAGGACTCCGAGTGCAAGAGCATCGCGTGATTCGCGACCGCACTTAGGCGCTTCGTTCGTTCCCTTAGTTCCCTTGAACGATTCGCGCGCCCTAGACCAGACGCTCGGTTATGAAGCGCCACTGCGCCTCGGTCACGGGCGTGATCGACAGCCGATTACCGCGCGCCAGCACTTGCATGTCGGCGAGTTCCGCGTGTTCGCGCAATGTCGCGAGCGGAATCAACGGCGTCTTCTTGACGAAACGCACATCGACGAGCATCCAGCGCGGCGTCGCCTGCACGGACTTGGCGTCGAAGTACGGGCTTTTGGCGTCGAACTGAGTGGGATCGGGATAGGCCGTCGAACAGACTTTGGCGATGCCCGCAATGCCCGGCTCCGGGCAACTCGAATGATAGAAGAGCACGCCGTCGCCGACTTGCATCTGGTCGCGCATGAAGTTGCGCGCCTGATAGTTGCGCACGCCCGTCCACGGGAGGGTTTTCTTCGGCGCGTGCGCGAGATGATCGATGCTCGCTTCGTCCGGTTCGGACTTCATCAGCCAGTAGCGCATGATGGATTCGGCAACGGGGTTTTAAAACGGGCTCGACAAAAGCAAACGGCATCGGTATGAACCGATGCCGCTGGAGTAGGGTCCCCACCTCGGCCGCTAGGCCGGCATCCTGAACCTGGGTTCAAGATTGGTCGCAGTAAGCAACACTTCGGGTACATCAGACAGAGTGACGCGCGCGCCCGTGCTGCAAGTTTCCACAACCGTGCCAATGTAGCATTGGTTCAAGGAATATATGACCTTGGCGAACCAGGCAGGGAGTAGTCACTCTACACCAATCGAATGTCTAATGCAGCCTCTCGACACCAATTGCGCAGTTTCTTTTTTCGATTGACATCGCGCGACCGATTAGCGTTCGCCACGGAGCGGCGTCGCGGCACTTCGGTCACTGCACTTCATACTGCGCAATGACAGCACCAAGCTGTTCGTTCATGGAGTGCATCGTGCGGCGAATTTCCTCGGCGGGGAAGGCCTCGCCATGACGCACGCTTTCTTGCAGCCTCAGCAATTCGGAAGCGAGTGAAAGCGCGGCCATCACCGCGATGCGGTCTTGCCCGCGCACGTTGCTTGCATTGCGCACCTTGTTCATCTCGGCGTCGACCCGTGCCACCGCTTCACGCAGCGCGCCTTCGGTTTCCGGCGAACAGGCGAGGCGATATTGCTGGCCGAGAATGGATACTTCGATCTGCGTGGTCGTCATGCCTTCTCTCCGTGATGATGCTCGCTGTGCTCTCCCGCGTGCGCATGCTCGTGCGCGGCTTGCACATCGTGAGAGCGGGCATCGAGGAGATCGAGCTGATTTTCCGTCTCGGCATGATTCGCGGACTTGCCGCGCGGCAACTTTTCGAGGATCGCGTTCAGGCGGACCTGCGCGTCGTCGATCTTGGCCGAGAGGGAATCACGTTCGGCTTGGAGCGTGTCGCGCTCTTCGCGCATTTGCACGAGCTCTGCCTGCACGTTCGCGTAGTCGCTACGCAGTTGTTCGATTTGTGCTTCAAGCGCGAGACGCGCCTGATTGTGCCGCTCGCTGATCTGGATCAGCCGGCCGATATTTCCTGACAGTGATTCGAGTTCGTTGAGCATGTGCTGCGTCCTCTAAAGACCTCGCATTCTAGCGCGGTTCAACGGAGCTTCCGATAATTGTCTCGTTTCGAGACGTAACAGCACGCGATCATGCGTGCATCGCGATGCATTCGTGTGTGGAAAGCGCGGGCGCTGCCGATGTGTTGCGACGGCGGGTTCTAGTTGGGTTCGTCGTGAGCCGTGTGTCTTGCGATGATCGGCCAGGGTCGTTTCTTGACGGTCCTGAATCGCGCTCCTACACTTGCCGCACTTTTGGTGCTCGCGTCCGCATTCTTTTGCGGGCGCAGTCAAACGGGAAACAGGAAGCGGCGCCGCCAAGGCCACGCCAACCTGTGCTGCCCCCGCAACGGTAAGCGACCGCAACGCAAGTTGCAAGTCGTCCCTTGCGCGTTTTTCGCCGCGCCGTCGTGTGAGTTTGCTTGCGAGTTTGTCTGATTCGCAAGAATCCGCCGCTCGACGCAGGCAAGGCGAAGAACGTGTCGATGCCACTGCGCTTCATGCGTGGGAAGGCGGGACGGTGTGTCGCCAGCCCGGATACCGGCCAACTGTTCAGCGCGTTCGTCTGTTCGCATTCGAGCGCGCTCGTCGCGCATTGGCCTTGCGGGGAGCGAGGTCGCGCCAGCCTACGCATGGGAACATTTCACGCATGGTATCGCCACTTGCCCGACACGCGGGCAGACGCAAAACGATCGAACGCGCCGCGCTCGTCGCCCTCAACACCTGGCTGCTCGCTCATGAAGCGCTCGCGGACGAAGCCTCGCAACCGCCGCTCGCGCCCGTCGTCGTGACCGCGACGCGCACCGTGCAACCTCTCGCCGATACGATCGCGCAGACTTCGCTCTTCGACGCCCAGGATATCGCCGATAGCAATGCCTACGACGCGCTCGGCGTCATCGGTCTTGCGCCCGGCGTGCAGGTGACGCGCAATGGCGGCCCGGGAGCGAATGCAAGCACGTTCATACGCGGCGCGTCCTCGACGCAATCGCTCGTTTTAATCGACGGCGTGCGTGTGGAGTCCGCATCGCTCGGCTCGGCGCAGCTTGCGCAGATCATGCCGGATCAGATCGACCGCATCGAAGTCGTGAACGGCAACGTGTCGGCGCTGTACGGCTCGGGCGCGATCGGCGGCGTCGTGCAGATCTTCACGAAAGACGGCGAGGCGCATCCGCCGCGCTTCTACTTCGAGACGGAATACGGCAGCTATCACACGCAGCGACAAGCGGCGGGTGTTTCCGGCGCGCTCGATAGCGAAGGCCGCACGACCTTCAGCTTCAACGTATCGCGCGAGAAGACCGATGGTTTCTCGTCGATCGATCCCGCGCTCGCGCCCAACGCCAATCCGAACGCGAACGGTTATCTGAACGAAAGCGTCGCGGCCACGCTGCGCCACAAGTTCGGCGACAAATGGGACGCGGGCGTGCGCTTCTATCAGTCGAACGGCATCGACAGTTTCGACGATGCCTACGGCTTGCCTGGCGATCTCAACGATTCGCACAGTCGCGTGCGGTCGACATCGGTGTTTGCGAACGGCCGTATCACGGACCAGTGGACCACGCATTTCACGGTCGCGCAGGGACAGGACCGCGCGAACATCGAGCAGAACGGCATCTATACGAGCCGCTTCAATTCCGAGGATCGCCAGTATCTGTGGCAGAACGACTTTCGCCTGACGGAGGCGCACAAGCTCCTGTTCGGTTACGAGCATCTCGACCAGACGCTCGATTCGGATCAGTTCAGCGCGCCGGATCGTCACGTGAATTCGGTGTACGCGGGCTATGTGGGACGCTTCGGTCCGAGCGAGGTGCAGGCCAATCTGCGCCACGACCAGTATTCCGATTTCGGCGGCGCGAACAGCTACTATCTGGGCTATGCGTACAACATCGACACGCACTGGCGCGCGAGCGCGAGTTACGCGGCGTCGTTCCGCGCGCCGAGCTTCGACGATCTCTACTATCCGTTCAGCGGCAATCCGTCCATTCAGCCCGAGCGCAGTCATTCGGTGGAAGCGGCGCTGCAGTACGCATCGGACCAAGTGGGCGTGCTGCGCGTGACGGCGTTTCAGACGCGCTATTCGAATCTGATCGATTACGTATCGGACGGCAGCGGCTTCTATATCGCGCAGAACGTCGGACGCGCGAAGGTGCAGGGCGTCGAGGGATCGTGGGCAGGGCATGTCGGCGCCACTGATTTACGCGCGGGCGTGACGTTCCAGAATCCCGTCGATGAAACCGGCAATCAGGACCTGACGCGCCGTGCGCGGCGTTTCGCGAGTTTCAGCGCGCATCGCTCGATAGGAAGCTGGCGCGTGGGTGGCGAGTGGATCGTGAGCGGTGCGCGCAGCGATTACGATTCGACGCTCGCGGGCTATGGCGTCGTGAATCTGTCGGCGCGCTATGACATCACGAAGTCGTGGTACGTGAGCGCGCGTGTCGACAACCTCTTCGACCGGAACTATGAACTGGCTTATTCGTACAACACGCCGAGGCGCGGCGCTTATGTCACGCTCGGCTGGCGCCCGTCGTGAGCGACACCGTTGACCTGCGCCGCGCGATGAACGCTAAACGCGCGTTAGGCATCTGGGCTGCGCTCGGGCTTGCCGCGTTGCTTGTGTTTGCGGTGTCGCTCGCGCTCGGCAGCGTCGCGTTGCCCTTGCCACGCGCCATCGCGGCGTTGCTGCACGCGCATGCGGCCGCGCCCGATATCGCCGATGACATCGTGCTCACCTTGCGTTTGCCGCGCGCGCTTGCGGGTTTCGCTTCGGGCGCCTTGCTCGCGCTTTCCGGCGCGCTGCTGCAAGTGCTGTTGCGCAATCCACTGGCCGAGCCGTACGTGCTCGGCGTATCCGGCGGCGCGGCGACCTTCGCGCTCACGGCGATGCTCGCGTCGCTGCCGTGGTGGGGCATCGATCTGGCCGCGTGCGCGGGCGCGTTCGCATCCATCGTGCTGGTGCTCGGACTCGCGCGACGCGACCTGTGGCACGGCGATCGCGATGCCTCGCCGCGTCTTCTGCTGACAGGGGTCGTGATAGCGGCGGGCTGGGGCGCGCTCATCACGTTGATCCTCAGTATTGCGCCGGAGAATCGCTTGCGCGGGATGATCTTCTGGCTGACGGGCGACCTGAACGGCGCAGCGACGCCGTGGCCCGCGCTGATCGCGCTCGTCGTCGCGATGATCGTCGTCGTGCCGCTCGCGCCGCAACTCAACGTGCTGTTGCGTGGCGATACGGCCGCGCGTTCGCTCGGCGTGCCTGTCTCGCGCGTGCGGCTGTCGGTGTATCTCGTCGCATCGCTTGCGGCAGCGGCGGCTGTCACGACGGCGGGCACCATCGGCTTCGTTGGGCTCGTCGTGCCGCATTTATTGCGGCTCGCGTTCGGCAACGATCAGCGCATGCTCGTGCCGGCGTCGGCGCTGGCAGGCGGCCTCGCGGTGATGAGCGCCGATCTCGTCGCGCGCACGGCGATCGCGCCCGCGCAATTGCCGGTGGGTGTGGTGACCGCACTCGTCGGCGTGCCGATGTTCCTGTGGATGCTGCTGGCGAGACCGCGATGACCCTGCATATCGAACACGTCAGCTTGCGCGCGGGCGCGTGCACGCTCGTGGAAGACCTCACGCAAAGTATCGGCGCGGGCGAGATGTGGTGCATAGCCGGGCCGAACGGCGCGGGCAAGACCACGCTCATTGGCGTGCTCGCGGGTTTGACAAAGCCGGCCGAAGGCGCGATATCGCTCGATGGCCGCGCGCTCGCATCCTGGCGCGCGGCGGATCTCGCACGCGCGCGCTCGCTGATGCCGCAAAGCTCGCACGATGCCTTCAGCGCGACCGTACTCGACACCGTGCTGCTGAACCGCTTTCCGTATGTCACGGGCTGGGGCTGGGAGAGCGCCGAAGACCGCGCTGCCGCGCATGCCGCGCTCGATGCGCTCGGTCTTCTATCGTTCGCCTCGCGCGATGTCCTGACATTGTCGGGCGGCGAACGGCAACGCGTGACGCTCGCCGCCGTGCTGTGCCAGAACACACCGCTCTTGCTGCTCGACGAACCGCTCGCGCATCTGGACCTGCATCATCAGATCGATTGTCTGCACGTACTGGCCGACGCCGCGCGCAAGTCCGGCCGCACGGTGATTTTCTCGTGTCACGATCTCAATCTCGCGCGGCGCTTCTCGACGCACGCGCTTTTGCTCGATGGCAGGGGCGGCGCGCACGCCGGTCTCGTCGCGGACGTGCTCACGCCTGAACGCGCGAGCGCCGCGTTCGGCTATCCGCTAGCCTTGATTCGCGATGGCAAGCACGAAGCGCTTGTGCCGTCCATTCCCGTTGCACGCACCTGAAGGATTGCCGATGTCAAACGCTCACGACTTGCCTACGCCCCGCGCGCCAGACCGTTCGCGCGAAGCCGAACTGCAACGCATCATCGATACGAAAACGAAGCCGCCGGGCAGCCTCGGTCGGCTCGAAACGCTCGCGCTGCAAATGGGCGTGATTCAGCGCACGACGAAGCCGTGCATCGAGCGCCCGGCGATGATCGTGTTTGCGGGCGATCACGGTATCGCGGCCGAGGGCGTGAGTCCGTATCCGCAAGAAGTGACCGCGCAGATGGTCGCGAATTTTCTGGCGGGCGGCGCGGCGATCAACGCGCTGTCGCGTTCGGTCGGCATGACGCTCGAAGTGGTCGATGCGGGCGTGGCGACACCGATTCCCATCGATAGCGGCTACGAGCGTCTGTCGCTCGGCCTCGGCACGCGCAACTTCGCGAAGGAAGCGGCGATGTCGCGCGAGACCGCGCTCGAAGGCATCGCGCGCGGCGCGGCGCGTGTGCGGCATCATGCGGCGCTCGGTACGAACGTGATCGGCTTCGGCGAGATGGGGATTGCGAACACGTCGGCGGCGGCGTGCCTGATGAGCCGTCTGTGCGGTGTGCCCATTGGCGAATGCGTCGGACGCGGCACGGGTCTCGACGATCGCGGCCTTGCGCACAAGCGCGACGTGCTTGGCCGAGCGCTCGCGTTGCATGCGGCCGAAGGCGATGCAATCGACACACTCGCGACGTTCGGCGGCTTCGAGATCGCGATGATCGCGGGTGCGTGTCTCGCTGCGGCGGACGCGGGCATGACGATTCTCGTCGATGGCTTCATCGCGACTTCCGGCCTGCTCGTCGCGGCGAAGATCGCACCCGAGGTGCTCGACTACTGCGTGTTCGCGCATGCGTCGAACGAGGCGGGGCATCGGGGCATGCTCGCGCATCTGCATGCGGAGCCGCTGTTGGAACTCGACATGCGGCTTGGCGAAGGCACGGGCGCGGCGCTCGCGTTGCCGATCCTGCGCGCGGCCGTTGCGTTCGTCGATGAGATGGCGAGCTTCGAGGCGGCGGGTGTCACGGATAAGCGAGAGTGACGGCGATGAGCATCATCCGCAAGCGCTGCACGAGGTCGGGGCGCGTCACTGCGTTCAGGCGCGCGGGCGTCTCGACCCGCTTGCCGCAATGACCCGTCCGCTCGACGAACTGCGCTACTTCTTCACCGCGCTCGGCTACTTCACGCGCGTGCCGGTGCCGCGGTGGGTTGGCTTCGAGCGCGCTTATTTGAACGCGGCGGCGCGTTATTTTCCGCTCGTCGGCGTGATGGTCGGCGGTATTGCCGCGCTCGTCCTGCTCGCGGCGTTGCGCGTGCTTCCGTTGGGCGTTGCCGTGTTGCTGTCGATGGCCGCCACGCTCGTGCTGACCGGCGCGTTCCACGAAGACGGTCTTGCCGATTGCGCCGACGCCTTCGGCGGCGGCTATACGCGCGATGACGTGTTGCGCATCATGCATGACTCGCGCATCGGGGCGTTCGGCGCGATTGCGCTCGTCATTGCACTGGCGCTCAAGTGGCAGACGCTCGCAAGCACGCCGGCGCTCATTGCGGCATGGTTGCTGATCGCCGCGCACGCCGCGAGCCGCGTTTTCGCCATCAGCTATCTCGTCACGCTCGACTATGTGCGCGCCGAGGGCAAGGCGAAGCCGGTCGCACAGCGCATGAGCGCGGGCTCGTTTCTGATTGCGATGATCTTCGGCGTGCCGTGGCTCTTTGTCATCGACTGGAAATTCGCCTGCCTGACGCTCGCGTTGCTCACGGTGCTGCGCTGGGCGATGGGACGGTACTTCGTGAAGCGCATCGGCGGCTACACGGGGGATTGTCTCGGCTTCGCGCAACAGGTGTTCGAACTGGCCATTTATCTCATCGGGCTCGCATGGATCTCGTACTGATCCGGCATCCAGCCGTGCGCGTCGATGCAGGCGTGTGCTACGGCCAGAGCGATGTTCCCTTGCTGCGCGATGCGAATGCATCGGCTTGCGCTCTGAAGGCGCGCATGCTGTCGCTGAACGTGCCCGCGTGTGTCGATGGCTGGCATTCGAGCGGACTCGTGCGATGTGCATCGCTGGCCTCGGCGTTGAGCGATGGCATCGCGCCTCACGTCGATGCGCGCCTCGCCGAGATGAACTTCGGCGCATGGGAAGGGCGCGCGTGGGATGCGATCGATCGCGCGCTGATCGATGCCTGGGCCGCGGATATCGAACACGCGAGGCCGCACGGCGGGGAGAGTCTCGTGCAGTTCGCCGGGCGCGTGGAGGCCTGGTTGCGTGATATCGAGCGTGCCGAACGGCCGGTGCATGTGATCGCGCATGCTGGCGTCATGCGCGTGCTGACAGCGCATATGCTCGGGATGGAGCGCGCGAGCGTGTTGCAATGGCCGATCGAATTCGGCGCGATCGTGCAGTTCAGGCGCGTGAGAGGGAAGTGGCTGCTGGTGCGGTGGAATGCCTGAGGGCAGGGCCGCTTCGGTCACTTTTCGCGACGCCCGCGCGCTTGCTCCAGATCCCTGCAAAGCTCGGCCGCGCCCAGCGCGATGCGCGGCGTAGGCCGATTGATCAGATCGCCATCGATACCGAAGAGGTTGCCGCGCGCCACCGCGGTGAGCGAACCCCATCGCTTCCATCGATCGAGTGCGGGCAACGCGCGATTCGGCGTCGTCGCGCCGGGCGTCGCGGTGACGATGGCTTCCGGGTTCGCCGCGAGCACGGCTTCGGTCGAGATGGTCGGCACGCGCGTGTCGTTCGCGGCGAAGACGTTGACGCCGCCGCACAACGCGATCACTTCGCTGAACACGTTGTCGCGGTTGAGCGTCATGAGCGGGTCGTCCCACACCTGATAAAACACGCCGACCGGCGGACGTTGCGCATAACGCGTCCGCAGACTGCCGATATCGCGCGTGAATGCAGCCGACGCCGCGCGTGCGTTCGCTTTCGTGCCGAGCAACGCGCCGAGCCGGTCGATGTTGCTCGCGATATCGTCGAGATGGCGCGGTTCGCTGAAGAAGATCGGAATGCCGAGCGCTTGCAGCCGATCCATCTGCCGCGCCGCATTGCCATGCCGCCATACGACGATCAAGTCCGGATGCAATGCGACGATGCGCTCTAGATCGAGCGCCTTGTTGTCGCCGACGCGCGGGATAGCCTGCGCTTCCTTCGGATAATCGCTATACGTCACCGCGCCGACGATACGCGACCCGCCGCCCGCCGCGAACAGCAATTCGGTGACATGCGGCGCGAGACTCACGACGCGCGTGGCGGGTGTCGCTAGCGTGATGCTGGAGCCGCTGTCGTCGGTGACGGTGATGGCGGCGAAAGAGGGCGATGCGCTCAGCGTCAACGTCGTTGCGAGAAGGACATGCGGAACGGCGTGTCGAAGCGAACGCGCGGCGAACGCGCGCAGACCTCGGTTGCTTGCGCGCCGGAGCAAGCCGATTCGCGCAGCCAAGGTGCGCAAGACGAGTTCTAAGCCCACGCGCAAACCTCCGGGAGCGAGCGTTCAAGCTGCGCCCGATTGACTTCACTGCCAAGCAAGCCGATCCGCGCAGCCAAGGTGCGCCAGAAAGATTTCGACGTCACGCGCAAACCTCCGCCATCGCTCGTTCAAGCCGCGCCCATTCTCCTTCGCTGCCTGGCAAGCCGATGCGCAAACTCGGCGTCATCCCAGCCGGATCGAAGAGCCGCGTCCAGATACCGCGCGTGGCAAGCGCATGGTGCAAGCCGCTCGCATCCAATGTCTGGAACGACGTAAAAAGCGGCGTCGCACGCGCGTCGAACCCATGATGCGCGATAAGCGCCGCGAGCCGTGCGCCATCGCGCTGCAAGCGTTCGCGGGTTTCCCGTTGCCACGCGCGATCCTCGAACGCCGCCCGCACCGCGTGACGCGCGGGGCCGCTGACGGTCCATGAACCCAGCGCATCGGTGAGCATGGCGATCACATCGGGTGCGGCAAGCACGAAGCCCGCGCGAATTCCCGCGAGCCCGAAGAACTTGCCGACCGAGCGCAGGACGACAAGCCCCGCATCCGCGCTGCGACCGGCAAGAGACTCGGCGGGATCGACATCGGCGAATGCTTCATCGACGATCAACGTACCGCCGCGCGATGCCAGCTTCGCATGCCAATGCAGCAAGACGTGGCGCGGGAGACGCTCGGCGGTCGGGTTGTTCGGATTGGCGACGATCACGTGATCGACGGCATTCGGCAACGGGTCGGCATTCACATCGAGCGGTACGACCGAATGGCCCGCGCGCACGAACGCCGGCGTGTACTCGCCATACGTCAACGGTGCGATGGCCACCGTGCCTTTCTTCAAGAGCCACGGCAAGGCACGAATGGCGGCCTGCGAACCCGCGACGGGCAGCGCGAGCGGCGCGCCGTAATGAGTCGCGGCGAGTTCGGCGAGACCATCGGCGTCTTCGGGCAAACGGCGCCAGGCATCGGGCGGAATGGGCGGGACCGGATAGCCTAAGGGGTTGATGCCCGTCGAAAGATCGAGCCAGTCGTCGAGCGCGATGCCGTATCGAAGCGCGGCTTCGCGCAGATTGCCGCCGTGACGGATGGGACGCAGTGGATCAGACATGATGGCGTGTGGAAGGCGCGAAGTGATGGACGCGTCGAATCGAAACAGAAGAATCACCCATGTCCGGACGCGCTCATCAAGGCAAAGACGAGCAGGATGGCAAGCCACAGCAAGATCGAACGCTCGACGAGCCTCAACGCCGCGACCACGTGCCTCGGCGTGGCCTCATGACCCGCGCCGAGCGTCGGACGCGCTTCGAGCACGCCGTGATAAACCGCCGCGCCGCCAATCAGCACATTGAGGCTGCCCGCGCCCGAGGCCATCACCGGCCCTGCGTTCGGACTGTCCCACGCACGCGCCTGCGTGCGCCAGCAATGCCAGGCCATGCGCGTGTCGCCCGCGAGCGCGTAGCTCGCCGCCGTGAGGCGCGCGGGAATGAAGTTGAGCACATCGTCGATGCGCGCCGCCGCCCAGCCGAAGCGCAAGTAACGCGGCGTGCGATAACCCCACATCGCGTCGAGCGTATTGGCGAGACGAAACGCGAGCGCGCCCGGCCCGCCCGCGATCACGAACCAGAAGAGCGCCCCGAAGATTGCATCGTTGCCATTTTCGAGCGCGGATTCGACGGCCGCGCGCGAAAGGGCGTTCTCGTCGGCTTGCGAGGTATCGCGCGACACGATCCGCGAGGTGAGCTTGCGCGCGCTTTCGAGGTCGCCGAGCGAGAGGGCGCGGGCAATCGGCGCAATGTGCTGACGCAAGCTCTTGGCGCCGAGCGCGAACCACAGCAAGATCACATGCACGGCCGCGGCATACGCGGGCGGCAGCACGCTCACGAGCGCCCATGCGACCAACACCGGCGGCACGACGGCCGCAAGCCACGCAAGCATGCCCGCCGGCCGCGCCCGATGCCCCGTGTTCATGCGCGCTTCGAGCTTCGTCGCATATCGCCCGAAGGCGACGAGCGGATGCCGCGTGCGCGGCTCGCCGAACATGCGATCGACGATCACGCCGAGCACCGCGAGCAAGGACATCGAGTAAAAGGAAAGCAGGAGCATCGCCGGTCAGCCTTTCAGCGCGATCGGCAGACCCGCGACCATCAGCGTCGTGCGCGTGCTTGCGGCGGCGACGCGTTGATTCAATCGGCCGAGTTCATCGACATAAAGGCGCGTGACGGAACCGAGCGGCACCACGCCCAAGCCGATTTCGTTCGATACCACGATGACCGTGCCGCGCACGGCGGCGAGCGCGCGGTCGAAGGCATCGAAGGCATCGGTGGCCTCGCGCGGCAGTGACGCGTTCTGCGCGTCGGCGTTATCGGTTGTGAAGAGCAGATTGGCGAGCCAGAGCGTCAGGCAGTCGATGAGCACGCACGCGCCCGGCCTGTCCGCGTCGCGCACGGCATCGGCAAGACTGAGCGGCGCTTCGACGAGCGTCCAGTGCGCGGGCCGTCTTTCGCGATGATGCCGCACGCGCTCGGCGAACTCGGCGTCGCTGCCGACGCGCGCAGTCGCGATGTATGTCACGGGCAAACCGCTCTCGTTGGCAAGGCGTTCGGCGTGCGCGCTTTTGCCCGAACGAGCGCCGCCGAGAACGAAGATGAGGTTGCGTGGAGAGTGGGTCGTGGTCATCGCAATATTGTACCGGCGGGCTAAGATGCAGGCTTTCACCCGAGGACCGCATTCCATGTCTTTCGCGCCGCGCGGCACGCTGATGATTCAGGGCACGACTTCCGATGCCGGCAAGAGCACGCTCGTCGCGGGCCTGTGCCGGCTCGCGCGGCGCGGCGGCGCGAAGGTCGCGCCGTTCAAGCCGCAGAACATGGCGCTCAACAGCGCGGTCACGGTGGATGGCGGCGAGATCGGCCGGGCGCAGGCGCTGCAGGCAATCGCGGCGGGCGTGCCCGCGCGCATCGACTTCAATCCGGTGCTGCTCAAGCCGACGAGCGATCGAGGCGCGCAAGTGATCATCCACGGTCACGCGCATGCGAATCTGGACGCGCGGGCGTATCACGAATACAAGCGCACCGCGTTCGATGCCGTGCTCGCGTCCTACGCGCGGCTCACGGCCGAATTCGACGCGGTGATCGTCGAAGGCGCGGGCAGTCCCGCCGAAATCAATCTGCGCGATCGCGATATCGCCAACATGGGGTTCGCGGAACGAGTCGATTGTCCGGTCGTGCTGGTGGCGGACATCGATCGCGGCGGCGTGTTCGCGCATCTCGTCGGCACGCTCGCGTGTCTTTCGGAAAGTGAGCGGGCACGAGTGCGCGGCTTCGTCATCAACCGGTTTCGCGGCGATATCGGCTTGCTGGCACCGGGGCTCGAATGGCTCGAAACGCAGACCGGCAAGCCGGTTCTCGGCGTCTTGCCGTATCTGCATGGCCTCACGCTCGATGCCGAGGACATGCTGCCGTCGCAGGCGCGGTCGCGCGGCGCGGAATCGACGCTGAAGGTGATCGTGCCGGCGTTGCCGCGCATCAGCAATCACACGGACTTCGATGCGCTGCGGGCGCATCCGCAAGTCGATTTCGAGTACGTTCGGCCGGGCATGGCGCCGCCGCCCGCCGACTTGATCGTGTTGCCTGGGTCGAAAAGCGTGCAGCGCGATCTGGCGTGGCTGCGTTCGAACGGCTGGGAGCGGGCGATCGAGCGGCATCTGCGCTACGGCGGCAAGGTGCTGGGCATCTGCGGCGGCATGCAGATGCTGGGGCGCACGGTCGACGATCCTTCGGGCCTCGAAGGCGCGGCGGGTTGTGTCGATGGCCTGGGGCTGCTCGATCTCGCCACCGTGCTCACGCCCGACAAGCAGCTCGCAAACGTGACGGGGCGGCTTGTCATCGACGGCAAGGAGGCGCCCGTGCGCGGCTACGAGATTCATATGGGACGCACGAGCGGCGCGGCGCTCGCGCGGCCGGCGGTGGCGCTCGACGACGGCCGCTTCGACGGCGCGGTGTCGCAAGACGGGCAGATCGCGGCGACGTATCTGCATGGCCTCTTCGATACACCCGAAGCCTGTGCCGCGTTGCTCGCGTGGGCCGGCGTGAACGATGCCGCGCCGCTCGACTATCCGGCGTTGCGGGAGGCGTCGCTCGACCGGCTCGCGGATTCGTTCGAGCAGGCGCTGGATCTGAAGGCGGTGCTGGCGGCGTTCGCTTAAGGACGAGCTGCCGCGGGGCGTGCTTTTCCGCATTCAAGTTTTGCGGCAGCGGTCCGTTATCTGATTGTCGGCACGCCGTGACGAGCGGCGGCCTGTGCTCAATCCGATACCAAGAACACGCTCTCATGAAACTGCGCTCCAAGCTTATGCTGCTCGTATTGCCCGTCCTCGCTGCTTGCGGCGGCGGCGGCGGCGACGACAAGACCTGCACGACCGACCTCGGTAATCTGCAGAAATCGTGCGTAACGAATCCGTCGCATACGCTTCCTGAAGGCTTCTGGTACGGCTCGGTGAATTCCGGGCAGTCGTTCGCGGCGCAGACCATCGTCCTCGAATCGGGTCAGTACTTCAGCATCTATTCGCGAGATGGCTCGTTCGTCTGGCTGATCGAAGGCATCATGACGGCGACCGATGGCGCGTTCAGCGACGCGTCGACGGTAGGTTTCCACGAAGCAGGCGCGATCCGTGCCGGCTCGCTCAGCGGCAACTTCACGCAGAAGAGCACGCTCACCGCGACCACCTCGCTCTATGTTCCGCCCGATACCGCCGCCACCGCGTACAACGGCAACTACAACGCGACGTACGACACGCCGATCGCCATCAACGACGTGGCGCGCACCTGGACGAGCGCATCGGGCGTCTCGCCGATCTCGTCGATCACCTTCGCGGCGGACGGCACGGCCAAGGGCACGCAGAACGCCTGCACGTTCACGGGCAGCTTCAAGCCGCGCTCGACCGGCAAGCATCTGCTCGATGGCACCTTGAAATTCGCGGGCGGCGCGTCTTGCACGCTCAATAACGTGTCGATGCCCGTGGAGGCCACGGTCGTCAACGGACAGCTCACCGTCGTCGGCGTCACGACGCAGCGGGATCAGGCGTTCTATCTGTCGGGACAGTGAGCCTGTTGCTGGTTTCCTAAAATCCCGGTTCTTTGCTTAGGATTTAGCCCGCCGCGCGCGGGCTTTTTCTCGTCCAGTGTGCCGTGACGCCTCGTACACGTCGCAGCACGACAACAGTTTCTGATACGACAAATACAATTTTTGTACCGTCCGTTTAATAGACACTTTACAATTGTTAACGATTCGCATTTACGCGCTCAGACGGCTCAATTCACCTTTTTTCGAATATCCACGCCTTATGTCACGATCGGTCACCCAGCAAGAAGTCAGTCGCCGCACTGCGGTATCGAAGGCGGTAGAACGTCTTTTCGTGGGACTGGTCGCCGCCGCCGCAATGCAGGCGAGCGCTTACGCGCAAGGCGCGCCGGCGGCGGACGGCACCTCGGCCGATAGCGCCGGTGCTGCTCAATCGACGACCTTGCCCGCCGTGATGGTCAAGGGATCGGCGGCGCCCGGCGATCTGCCCGCGCCCTATGCAGGCGGACAAGTGGCGCGCGGCGGCAGCATCGGCGTGCTTGGAACGGCGAACGTGATGGACCAGCCTTTCAGCACGACGAATTACACCGAGCAGATGATCCAGGACACGCAGGCGCGTACCATTGGCGACCTCGTCGTCAACAACGCGTCGGTGCGCACGGAGCAAAGCGGCGGCGGTTTCGGCGACGTGTTCCAGATTCGCGGCTTCGACGTCCAGCCGACCGATGTCGCGCTCAACGGCCTCTACGGCATGGTCTCGGCGGCGCGCGTGCCGGTCAACCTCCTAGAACGCGTCGAAGTGCTGCAAGGCCCGGGCTCGCTCATGTACGGCATGGGACCGGGCGGCAGCGTCGGCGGCGCGATCAACATCGTCACCAAGCGCGCCGACGATACCCCGCTCACGCGTCTCACTGCGCTGTATCAATCGAAGAGCCAGTTCGGATTTGCCGCCGATATCGGCCGCCGCTTCGGCGATGAAGGCCAGTGGGGCGTGCGCTTCAACGGCCAGATCAAGGACGGGCAGACCGGCATTGCGCACGGCAACCAATTGCAGGGCGACAGCGCGATCGGCCTCGACTATCGCGGCAAACAGTTGCGTTGGTCGTTCGACGCCTACAACGTCTCCGAGAACACCGACGAGTACCGCTCGCAGATCGGTTTCGGCACCGCGACCGCCGTGCCCGCCGTGCCTTCGGCATACAACAATCTCTATCCCGGCTCGAAGCTCAAGCTGCGCGATTCGGCCGTCATGACGCGCGCCGAGTACGACATCAACCAGTACGTGACCGTGTACGGCGCGGCGGGAGAGCATTACGGCACGTCGCAGCAGAACTTCCCGTATGCGGCGGGCATGACGGCGGCGGGCGAGTTCAGCGCCTATAACGGCTATTACGACCAGTACACGCGCACCAAGACCGTCGATGCGGGCCTGCGCTTTCACTTCGATACCTTCGGCGTCAAGCACACGCTGGTCACGGGCGTGACGAGCCTGAATCAGGAGATCGGCTACTTCTACGCGCTGGGATCGACCGCGGTGGCGTCCAATCTCTATTCGCCGTCGCCCCTTGCACCCGTCGATACCCCGCGCGGCGACATGCAGCGCAGCAGCCAGACGCGTCTGAACAGTCAACAGGTCATCGATACGATGTCGTTCTTCAACGACCGCGTGCTGCTGACGGGCGGTTTCCGTCGTCAGACGATCGGCCAGGACAATTACGATCCGACCACGGGCGCGCAGCAAAGCTCGCTCGACCAGCAGGCGATCTCGCCGCTCGCGGGCATCGTGATCAAGCCGCTTTCGAATGTTTCCGTGTACGGCAACTTCACGTCGGGTCTTTCGAATGGCGGCACGGCGCCGGCGGGCACCGCGAACGCGGGCCAGGCGTTTGCGCCGTACAAGTCGAACCAATACGAAGCGGGCGTGAAGGCGGATTGGGGCCGCGTGCTGACATCGGTTTCGGTGTTTCAAATCTCGCAGCCCAACGCCGTCACCGATCCCACCACGAATTTCTACGGCTACAACGGCAAGACGCGCGTGCGCGGTCTCGAACTGGCTGCTTACGGCGAAGTGTTCCGCAGTCTGCGCCTGATGGCGAGCGCGACGTTCTATGATCCGAAGGTTTCGGGCACGGCGGGCGGCACGCAGGACGGCAACGATCCGGGCGGCGTGCCTAAGTTCGCCTTCAACCTCGGCGCGGATTACGACTTGCCGTGGGTGCCGGGCCTGAGCGTCAACGGGCGGATCATCCATACGGGCGCGCAGTACTACGATTCCAGCGATACCTTGCGCTTGCCGTCGTGGACGCGTTACGACGTCGGCGTGCGTTACGGAATGCGCATCGCGAAGAAGGACGTCGTGTTTCGCGCCAACGTCGAGAATCTGTTCGGCAGCCGGTACTGGATGCAGCAGGGCACCTACGTGACCAACGCCGCGCCGCGGACCTTGCTGATTTCCGCGCAAGTCGATTTCTGATCGCGACTTGAAAAGCCGGGACAGTCGCGCCGCTGTCCGGCTTTTCCTCAATAAAGAATCATCTGCGTACACCGGAACATGGCGATCAGCTTTCCTTCGCCATTGGTGACGCTTGCATCCCACACTTGCGTGCTTCGTCCGGCATGCACGGCCGTCGCCCGCGCGATGATCTTCCCTTCACGCGCCGTCGACACGTGATTGCTCTTCAATTCGAGCGTCGTGAAATTCTGCGCGTTCTCCGGTAAATGAGCGATGCACGCGTATCCGCAACAGGTATCCGCCAGGCCGACGACCGTTGCCGCATGCAGAAAGCCATTGGGCGCGAGTAACTCCGGCCGGATGACGAGTTCGCCCGTCAACGCGCCTTCTTCGAGTGAAATCAGTTGCACGCCGAGCAACTCGGGCAGACGGCCCTTCTGACGGTTGCGAAGAAAGTCGAGCGTCACATCGGAACGAAGGGGCATGGCGGTCGTTTAGAAGAGAGGGAAGAAAAGGAAAGGGTAGTCCGTTCGGCCAGCGCTTCGCGTGAGCGCCATTTTGCCGATAATATCAACGGCTCGAAATCATGTATCGGTTCCTAAAACGAAACCGCGCGCAGGCGTATCCCGGCGAAGGGCGTCGAAATCAAGCGCGTCGAACAATCTTCTGGACAATTCATGACCGTGATCGTGGTGGCAAATCCGAAGGGCGGCGTCGGGAAAAGCACGCTCGCAACCAATCTGGCCGGGTGTTTCGCGGCAAACGGCGAGTGGGTCGCGCTCGCCGATCTGGACAAGCAGCGCTCCTCGCACGCGTGGCTTTCGCTGCGCCCGGACACGCTGCCAAGAATCGAAGAATGGAATCTCGACGTCGACGCGCCCGCCAAGCCGCCCAAGGGCCTGGAAAAAGCCGTCGTCGATACGCCCGCCGGAGTCCACGGCAACCGGCTCGCGCTCGCGCTGGATATTGCCGACAAGGTGATCGTGCCGCTGCAACCGTCGATGTTCGACATCCTCGCCACGCAAGACTTTCTGTCGAAACTCGCGAAGGAAAAGGCGGTGCGAAAGGGCGCGATTCAGGTCGGCGTCGTCGGCATGCGGGTGGACGCGCGTACGCGCTCGGCGGAACAACTGCATCGTTTCGTGGAAAGTCTCGACTTGCCCGTGCTCGGCTTTTTACGCGACACGCAAAACTACGTGCAACTCGCCGCGCACGGACTCACGATCTGGGACGTCGCCAAAAGCCGCGTGGAGAAGGACCTGGAGCAGTGGCAACCCATCATCGAATGGGTCAGCAAAAAATAAGGCCGGCGGTCCTTGCGGAGCGCCGGCCAAGTCGCGGATGAACTCGGACGATCAGGTCCAGTTCTGCGTCGGCACGTGATCGCGGTTGCCCTTGATGCGGTTCGCTTCATCGACGAAGACGAGGTCCGGCTTCCAGCCCGCCGCGATCTCTTTTTCGTCGACGGCCGCGAAAGCCGCAATGATCACGAGGTCGCCCAACTGCGCGCGCCGCGCCGCCGAGCCGTTCAGCGAGATCATGCCGCTGCCGCGCTCGCCCTTGATGGCATAGGTGGTCAGGCGCTCGCCGTTGTTCACGTTCCAGATGTCGATCTGCTCGTTCTCCAGCAGATTCGCCGCTTCGAGCAGATCCTCGTCGATTGCGCACGAGCCTTCGTAGTGAAGCTCGCAATGCGTGACCGTCGCGCGGTGAATCTTCGATTTGAGCATGGTGCGCTGCATGATGCGTGTGGTTCCTTTACTTCAGATTTCCAGATTGTCGATGAGACGGGTGTTGCCGAGCTTCGCCGCCGCCAGCACGACGAGCGGCGCGCTCGCATCCGCTTCGCCCGGCGCGAGCAGGTCGACGCGCTTGCGCACGCTGATGTAGTCGGGTTTCCAGCCGCGTTCGGCGAGCGCGTTCATGGCCGTGCGTTCGAGCGCGGCCAGATCTTTCTCGCCCGAGAGCACGGCTTCGCGCACGCGATTCAACTGCAGCGCGAGTTGCGGCGCTTCGGCGTGCTCGGCGGCCGACAGAAAGCGATTGCGCGATGACAGCGCGAGACCGTTTTCCTCGCGCACCGTTTCGGCGGCGATGATCTCGGTGGGCAGCGCGAACTGGTGGCACATCTGCCGCACGATCATCAGTTGCTGATAATCCTTCTTGCCGAACACCGCGACGCGCGGCTGCACGCACGACATCAGCTTCATCACGACCGTGCACACGCCGGTGAAGAAGCCGGGGCGGAATTCGCCTTCGAGAATGTCGCCGAGGTTATGCGGCGGATGCACGCGATACTGCTGCGGCTCCGGATACATATCCACTTCGGTCGGCGCGAACAGCACGTAGACGTTCTCCGACTGCAGCTTTTCGATGTCGTCCAGCAGCGTGCGCGGATATTTGTCGAAGTCTTCGTTCGGCCCGAATTGCAGCCGGTTCACGAAGATGCTCGCGACCACCGGATCGCCATGCTGGCGCGCAAGCCGCATGAGGGAAAGATGGCCTTCGTGGAGGTTGCCCATCGTCGGGACGAAGGCGGTGCGGTTCTGACCGCGCAACTGATCGCGCAGTTCGTGAATTGAGCTGATGACTTTCATCGAGCGGGTGTCTCCTGGCGGGCGGCAGCAACAGGCCGCACCGAGGCAAGGGTAGAGAAAATGCTTTTAAGCGGGAGAGTACGCGAGTCTCACGTAAATGGGCGCAAAAGGCTCGGCCTGAGTGATTTCGATCAGCGATTCGCGCGACAACTCCAGCATGGCGATGAAGTTCACCACGACCACCGGTACGCCGCGCGTGGGATCGAATAGCTCGGAGAACTCCATGAAGCGCGCATGCTGCAGGCGCCGCAGGATCACGCTCATATGCTCGCGCACCGAGAGTTCTTCCCGCGAAATCCGGTGATGCTGAACGAGCTTCGCGCGCTTGATGACATCGGCCCAGGCGGAGCGCAGGTCGTTCATGTCGACGTCGGGGAAGCGTTGCGTCGACGCCTGCTCGATATAGACGTCCGCGCGCAGGAAGTCGCGGCCGAGTTGCGGCAACTGGTCGATACGTTGCGCGGCGAGCTTCATCTGCTCGTATTCCAGCAAGCGGCGCACGAGTTCGGCGCGCGGGTCTTCGGCGTCCTCGCCGGTGTCGGCCTTCTTGACCGGCAGCAGCATGCGCGACTTGATCTCGATGAGCATGGCCGCCATCAGCAGATATTCCGACGCGAGTTCGAGATTCGACTCGCGAATCTGATCGACATAGCCGAGATATTGCGCGGTGACATCCGCCATCGGAATGTCGAGCACGTTGAAATTTTGCTTGCGGATGAGGTAGAGCAGCAGGTCGAGCGGGCCTTCGAACGCTTCGAGAAAGATTTCGAGCGCGTCCGGCGGAATGTATAGATCCGTTGGCAGCTTCCAGAGCGGCTCGCCGTAGAGATGCGCGAAAGCGACGCCGTCGATGGTGTCGGGCGTCGAGTCGGTCGCAGGCTTGGCGAGCGCGGCGGCCCGTTCATCTCGCGAGTCGTCCGGGGCCTGACGGCGGGGCGACTGCGGCTCGCGGCCGGCTGTGCTCACGTTCAGAAGTTCTGGTAGTAGACGTATGGCGTCTGGTTCACGCGCGCCTTTTGCTGGCGTCCGCGTTCGTCGAGGTCGACCGGCTGCTTGTCCCACAGGAGCGCGCGGCCGCGACGCTGTTCGTCTTCGAGCGTCGGCTTTTGGCTTTTCAACTGATTGATGAACTGGGTGATGTCCGACTGGTACATGATCGGTTTTCCGTTGGCTCGATGCGGTGAGTAGGGACGACGCGCCCGGCAGCCTTTGCTGGCGCCGATGCCGCGCGGCACTGGGTTCGATCTCCGGGATTTTACAGCAAGCGTGAAGCGGTAACGCATGGACTTGGGGCTGCCACGTAAGCGATTATTGGAACCCGCGGAACCCCGCGAGCGTCTGACCGTCCAAAGCCGCACGACAGCGCGCCCGGCAGCGGTCCGCGGACGGCGCGCGGCAAACCACACCGCCGCAAGCCGCCGTTGCACATCCGTGCTCGGTTCCCATGCGAAGCTGTGGTGAAATAGCGCCTGCGCGCCGTGACCGGCTCATCGCATTGCAGCCGCGCGTTCGAGGTTCATCTTTCAGTCTCATTCATCCAGATGCCGGAGGTCACGTTTGGCGGGGCGTTCGTTTGATCCGCTGCGCGCGTTGCGCGCCTGTCCGCCGAAACGGCCGCACATGGCGATGTCCACGTCGCCCGGAATGAAGCGCTTGCCGGCTGCACTGCGCAGCTTCGTGGCATGTGCGCTCCTGGCGGCCGCTTGGCCTGCGTTCGCCAAGTACGACATCGACATCGACGCGCCGCGCAGCGTCAAGAAGCTGCTGAAGGACCATCTCGATCTGTCGCGCTTCGCCAAGCGCGACGACGTCAGCGACGACCAGTTCCAGTTCCTCGTCACCGCCGCGCCGAAGGACGTGCGCGACCTCGTCGCGACCGAAGGCTATTTCACGCCGGTCGTGCGCACCGACGTGACGACCGATGGCGACAAGCGCAAGGTGACCGTCAGCGTCGATCCAGGTCCGCAAACGAAGATCGCCTCCGTGCAACTGCATTTCACGGGCGCGGTGACGACCGAAGACCGCAATCAGGAGAATGCCGCGCGTTTCGCGTTTTCAGTGAACGAAGGCGATCCGTTCTCGCAAGGCGCGTGGGACGACGCCAAGAACGCCGCGTTGCGCGCGCTCCAGTCGCGGCGCTATCTCGGCGCGAAAATCGTGCGCTCGCAGGCGCGCATCAATCCGCGCGCGCACCTCGCCGATCTCTCCGTGACCTTCGACAGCGGTCCGACCTTCACATTCGGCAAGCTCGATATCAGCGGCACGAAGCGCTATCCGGAAAAGATCATCGACAACGTGAACCCGATTCATCCGGGCGAGATCTACGACGTCTCGCGCGTGAACGAACTGCAACGCCAGGTGCAGAACACGCCGTATTACGCGAGCGTGGCCATCGACGCGGACAACGACGTCAACAAGCCGCTCGAAACGCCGGTGCATCTGAAGGTGAGCGAGTATCCGTACAACAGCATCCGCTACGGTGTGGGTTATGCGACCGATACCGGCTTTCACGTGCAGGGCGCCTACAGCTATCTGAATACGTTCAACGCGGCCTATCCGTTCACCATTTCCGGCCGGCTCGATCAGACGCAGCAGTACGGCCGCGTGCAACTCGCGATGCCGCCCGATTCGCGCGGCTGGGTCAACGCGGTGTTCGGCTCCTACACCATCACCGACGTATCGAGCACAAAGATTTATAGCGGACGCGTGGGCGTGCAGCGCTCGCGTTCGACGCAGAACATCGACACGACGTATTCGCTCGCTTTCTACGACGACCGCATCACGCAGAACGAGCCGAATCCGTCGACGGCGCGCGCGCTCGTGCCCGCGTGGACGTGGGTGCGCCGCGATGTCGACGATCCGCTGTTTCCGCGTCGCGGCAACATCATTCGCGCGGAAGCAAGCTTCGCGGTGAAAGGCTTGATGACCGATCAGACCTTTGCGCGTCTCTACACCAACGCGCTGCAGTATCTGCCGATCACGAAGAACGATCTCTTCGTGTTTCGCGCGGAATTCGGCGGCGTGTTCACGAGCGGGCCGTCGAGCGGCGTGCCGGCGTCCCTGCTGTTTCGCGCGGGCGGCGCGAATTCGGTGCGCGGTTATAGCTATCTGAGTATCGGCAACAATGTGGCGGGATCGATCTTGCCGACCAAGTACATGGTGACGGGCAGCAGCGAGTATCAGCACTGGTTCACGCACGATTGGGGCGGCGCGGTGTTCTTCGACATCGGCACCGCGACTGACACTTGGAGCGAGCGCGTCTTCCAGCCGGGCGTGGGCGTCGGCGCGCGCTGGCGCAGTCCGGTCGGGCCGGTCAACGTGGACGTGGCCTACGGGCTCAAGAACAAGAGCATCAAGCCGTATCTGACGCTCGGCATTGCGTTTTGAACGGGCGCACGAGCGATGGTGGATATCAAGGGCATGACGGAATCGAGCGCACACGGAAGCAAGGACGAGCCGCGTTGGGATGAGGCGGGCGGCGTCGTTGCGTCCGATGCTGACGCGGGCGCCGGCAATAACGGCGGCAGCGGCGGTTCCGGCGACGATAAAAAGCCGCGCCGCGGCGGCTTCAGGCGTTTCATGCGCTGGTTGGGCGTGCTCGCACTGGTCATCGTTCTGATCGTCGTGCTTGCCATCGGCACCGTGTTGTTCGTGCTCAACACCGAGCGCGGCACGCGTTACGCGTGGCAGGCGGCGACATCGCTGCTCAAGGGTCAGCTGACCGGCAAGCTCGATGGCGGCGCTATCGCCACCGGCGTGAGTCTGCGCGATGTCCACTGGAAGAGTCCCGACGGCAAGGGCACGGACATAGCGGTCGACAGCGTTTCGGGACGCTGGGCGCTCACGCGCGAACCGCTGCGCTTTACCATCGATTATCTGCATGTCGGCACCATCGACGCGCGCATCGCGCCTTCGCAAGAAAAGTCGACGAAAACGGAATTGCCGAAGGATTTGCGCCTGCCGATCCAGCTTGCCATTCGCGACCTGAGCGTGGAAAAGCTGCGGTTGCATCAGGGTGCGACGACCACCGAATTCTCGCGCCTGCTCTTCAACGGCGGCAGCGACGGGCAGCATCATCAGGCGACGGTGCAGCGGCTCGACACGCCGTTCGGCGCGGTGACGGCATCCGCGAAACTCGACGGCGGCGCGCGTCCGTTCCCGCTTTCCGGCGATGCCGGCTACACCGGCAAGCTAAACGGCGAAGCGGTGCAGGTGGGCGCGCGGTTATCGGGCTCGCTGGAAGACCTCATTGCCGATATCGACGCCAGCGGCATGAAGCTCAACGGCCGCGCGCATGTCGAAGCGCTGCCGTTCGGCGACGTGCCGCTCAAGCTCGCCATCGTCAATGTCGATCACGTCAATCCGCAGGCGTTCAGCCCGGGCGCGCCGTTCGCCGACCTCGCCGTGAGCGCCGAAGTGAAGCCGGTCGAGAACGCGCCGGGCTTCGTGGTGAGCGGGCCGGTGTCGATCGTCAACGCGAAGCCGGGCGCCATCGACAAGAAGCTGCTGCCGCTCATCGACGCGCACGCCAACGTGCGGCTCGATGCCTCCGCGCAAAGCATCACCGATCTAAACGTGCGTCTCGTGAAAGAAGCGACCGTGACGGGTGGCGGCTCGCTCAAGGGCGGCGACGGCAAGTTCGACCTCAAGGTGGCGAAGCTCGACCTCAACGCAATCGAAGCGAGCGTGCGTCCGACCGATTTCTCCGGGCCGATCAGCGTCGTGCTCGCGGGCGATACGCAAACCGTCACCGCCGACCTGAACGATCCGAAAGCGGCGATCCGCGCGCAAGCCAAGGTGAAGCTCGACCCGAAGCAGACCGCGCTCGACGAAGTCAAGCTGACCGTCGGCAAGGGTCGCGTCGAAGCGAACGGTGTGCTCAAGAAAGATACGAATTCGAGCTATGACCTGAAGGCGAAATTCATCGACTTCAATCCGCTTCTGCTCACGCAGCAGTTGCTTCAGCCGAAGCCCGCGCCCGTCAGGAAAGGCACGCAGAAGAAGCCCGCGCCCGCGCGCGTGATCGAGGCGCGCGTGAACGGCACGCTGGCCGCATCCGGCAGACTCGCGCCCGAACTCACCACCAAGGCGACCTTCAAACTCGCCGACAGCATGTACGACAACTTGCCGCTCACCGGCGAAGGCACGGTGCAACTGGCGGGCATGCGGCTCTTGCCAAGCGCGGCCAAGTTGTCTGTCGCGGGCAACGATGTCGATCTGAACGGCAGTTTCGGCGCGCCCGGCGACCGGCTGCGTTTTCGCGTCGATGCGCCGCAACTCGAGCGCCTCGGCTTCGGTCTCGCGGGGACGGTGAAGGCGGACGGCGATCTGACCGGCTCGATTGCGCATCCGAACGTGGCTGCGAATTATCAGGCCGATGGCGTCGTGTTCGGCGCGAACCGCCTCGGTCATGCGGAAGGTCGCGCGGATATTCGCGATGGCTCGAACGGCGCGCTCGTCTTCACGCTGAAAGCGCGCGATGCGAGCACCTCGGGCATCGAAGTCGCCACGCTCGATGCGAACCTCAACGGCACACGCATGCATCACACGCTCGACGTGACCGCGGCCGGCAAGGTTCAGGGGCAGCCGGTGAATCTCGCGCTCGGCGCGAACGGCAAGTTCACCGATGCCGCCGACGGCCCGCATTGGGACGGCACGATCACGAAGCTCACCAACAAGGGCACGCCGTCGGTCAACCTCGAACAGCCGCTGACCGTGAGCTACGGTCCGGCCAGGCTCGTGCTCGGCGCGACGCGGCTCGTCGCGGAAGGCGCGGCGCTCAATCTCAAGTCGTTCGCGCTCGATCACGGCCGCATCCAGTCGGCCGGAACGTTGACGAATCTCTCGGTGCCGCGGCTTCTGGCCGTGCGTCAGGAAATGACGGGCGAGGAGCCGCCGATCCGCACCGACCTCGTCTTCGATGGCGACTGGAACTTCTCGCTCGGCGCCACGGCGACGGGTTATGCGCAGCTCAAGCGCCGCAGCGGCGATGTGACCGTGGAAGGCACCCGTGGCGTCTCGGCGCTCGGCATCAACGACATCTCGGCGCGCGCCGATTTCTCCAACGGCAATACGCTCAACGCGACGCTGCGCGCGCAGGCGACGCGCATCGGCGTGATCGAAGCCAACGCGCACACGCCGCTCGCCAATCGCGACGGCATGCTGACCGTGGTCGACGAAGCGCCGCTCTCCGGCGCAATCAACGCGAATATCCCCGAACTGCGCACCACCGGCGGGCTGCTCGGCCCGAGCTATCTGCTGGGCGGCAAGCTTGCGCTCAAGTTGAGCATCGCGGGGATCGTCGCCAAGCCGAATCTGTCGGGGTCGCTGACGGGCGACAATCTTTCGGCGACGGTCGTCGATCAGGGCGTTCAGTTGAAGGACGGCATCATTCGCATTGCGCTGTCGGAGAATCTGGTGGACTTCCAGCAGGTGGAGTTCCACGGCGCGAGCGGCACGTTGCGCGCGACGGGCAAGGTGCGGCTCGATCAGGCACAGCCGGACCTCACCGCGAGCATCATCGCGGACAAGCTGGAACTGTTCGCCTCGCCCGACCGGCAATTGTCGCTTTCGGGCAGCGCGAGTATCGCGAACGCGGGATTGCAGGGCGGCATGGCGATCAACGGCAAGTTCACCGTCGATCACGCGCTGTTCGACTTGCCGGAATCCGGCGCGCCATCGCTCGGCGACGACGTGGTCATCGAACGTCCCGATGGCACCATCAAGGGCGAAAACACGACGAAGCAGACGGTGGCCGCAACGGAAAAACCGGTTGGACCGTTCACGCCGCGGGCGAATATCGACATCGACCTGGGGCAGCGCTTTCGCTTCAAGGGCGCCGGCGCGGATCTCGGGCTTGCCGGCGTCATCAGTGTGACGAGCGCGCCGAACATGCCGCTGCGCGCGGTCGGCAATGTGCGCGTGACGACGCCGGGTTCGAGTTACACGGCGTTCGGGCGCAAGCTCAACATCGAGAATGGCTTCTTCACGTTCAACGGACCGGTGGCGAACCCCGGCATCAATGTCCTCGCGATGCGGCGCAATCAGGAAGTCGAGGCGGGCGTGCAGGTGACGGGCACGGTGCAGGCGCCCGTGGCCAAACTCATTTCCGAACCGAGCGTGCCTGACAACGAAAAGCTCTCGTGGCTCTTGTTCGGTCATGGCACGGATCAGGGTAATAACGTCGGCCAGCAGAGCGCAATGACGAGCGCACTCGCGTTGCTCGGCAGCACGGGCGGCAAGCGTATTGCGCAGACCTTCGGGCTGGATGAATTCACCATCGGTTCGAGCGAAGTGGGCCTGACCGATCCGCAAGTGGTGATGATCGCCAAGGCCATCAACGAGCGGCTGGTGATTGGCTACGAGCAGGGTCTGCAATCGGCCAGCAACGCGATCAAGGCGACACTGAGCCTGTCGCGATTCTGGTCGGTGACGGCGTATGGCGGGACGTTCCAGGGCGTCGATCTGTCTTACACACGGCGCTTCAATTCGTGGATGCGGCTCTTTTCGTCGACGACGCCCACGCGGTCGGAGCGGGCGGCGGCTTCGTCGGCCGCGGCGGCATCCGAGGTAGAGTCGACCACGGAGTAGATCGCTTTGAAGACGTAAGGGGAGAGGGGCATGCGAGTCGATCGCGTGCCCCTTTTTGCTTTTGCGCCGCGCCCGTAACCGATGCCCTATTGCTGATCCCAAAGTCCGCTTCTGATCTGAATCGTTCTCAAAGCGCGGAAAAATCCGCAAGAAAATTCTCAATATGGATGCGTTACATCAACGATTTATGTAGGAACTTTGTAGTTTTAAGCGTGTTCCTAATCGGTCGCATGGCCCGAGTCAGCATACTCAGCCTTTCGTCAGGAAGCGAGTATGAATATCTTGTTCACGACGCGACCTGACGAATTTTCAAATCGGGCTCAGTCACTCAGGTGACGACTAAGGAATACTTATTATGAAGAAGATCATTCTTCCGCTGGTCGCGGTGTCCATGTCTCTAGCAGGCGCTGCTGCGCACGCCGCACCGGCAGGTAACGGTGGCACGCTGACTATCAACGGCGAGCTGACGGCCAACACGTGCACGGTAAGCGGCAATGCCCAGGGCAACAACTTCACCGTGACGCTGCCGGCGCTTGCCGCAGCGGAACTGACGGACGCCGGCTCGACCGCGGGTGCCACCGGCTTCAACATTGCACTGTCCAACTGCACGCCGGCCACGGGCAACGTGCACACGTTTTGGGAATACGGCGCGAACACGCTGGCCGACGGCAACCTGAAGAACAACGGCACGGCGACCAACGTCGAAGTCCAGTTGCTGGACTACAACGGCTCGGCCCAAGCCATTGACGTGAGCAAGGCCGACGGTGCGCAGCAGTCGCAAGACGTTGCAATCACGAGCGGCAGCGCAAGCCTGCAATACGCAGCGCAGTACAGCTCGCCGATGGGCGCCGCAACCGCGGGCACGGTGACGAGCCAGGTGACCTACTCGATGGTCTATCAGTAAATCGATTCGCAAACGAGGACGCCCTCGCGGCGTCTTCGTTTAACCCTCGCACGGCGCGCGGGGTCGAGTCATCGCGTCACCGCAAATTTTGTTGAATGTCATGAGTCTCCGAAAAGTCGTTTTTAGCGCAGTGACAGCGGGTGTGCTCGCTCTCGTTGCGATCCTGCCGTTCGCAGCAAATGCGTCCGTCGTCGTCGCGGGCACGCGCGTGGTGTACAACGCCACGGATAGCGAAGTGACGCTTAAGCTGTCCAACGCGGGAAAATCGCCGGCCTTGACGCAGGTGTGGCTCGACAAGGGCGATCCCAAGGTCGATCCGGCTCAGATCGATCTCCCGTTCGTGCTCACGCCGCCGTTTGCGCGTATCGACCCGGGCAAGGCGCAGACCGTCCGTATCGCCTATACCGGCGAAGCGCTGCCGAAAGATCGCGAAACCCTGCTCTGGTTCAACGTGCTTGAAGTGCCGCCGAAGCCAACCGAAGCTCAGGCCGGCGCGAACTACGTCCAGCTCGCATTCCGCTCGCGCCTGAAGTTTTTCTTTCGCCCGCAAGGTCTGCCGGGCAGCGCCGACGACGCACCGGGCAAGCTCACATGGCGGCTGTCGTCGCAAGGCGGCAAGTCCGCGCTCGTGGTTTCGAATCCGACGCCTTATCACGTGACGATCATCGACGCTCATGTGGGCGAAGGCGAACATGCTGCCCGATTCGATGAAGGCGGCATGGTGCCACCGGGTGGCGAGCTCACGCTGCCACTGTCCGGTAAGGCGACCGCGAACGGCCAGGTCTCGTTCACGACCTTGAACGACTACGGCGGTCCCACGAAGCACGAGGCAGCGATCCACTAAGACGCGCTGCATGCGGGCTATCTGACCCATTCACGAGCGACGCGAAGGATGTCGATTCCTTCGCCATCGGTCGGCCACACGCCGGGCGCGAATAGCCTGGCGTTCACGTACACCAAGACTTAATCGTCGCGAGGCAGCGAGCCCCGGATGCCGATGTTTCCCATCGGTGGGGAGCGGTGTTGCCCGCGAATCCGGCTCGATATGAATGAACGCTGCATGGAATCGAATTCGAGGTTCGCTCTCTCGCTGAGTCGGACCAGCGTCGCCGTGATGCTCGCCTTCGCCGCGGCGCATGCCAGGGCCGATGCAAACACGCCGGCTCGCACGGACACTTCGTCATCGTCCGGGGTGCGGCCGGATCGGGCTCAGGCCTCGTCCGATGTCAAGGCTGCATCGAGTGGTGCGACGGTTGCATCGACGGCATCGACCTCGACGGCATCGGCCGCATCGGCCGCATCGGCCGCATCGGCCGCGCCCGAGGCCGTGGAGTTCGACCCGGGCTTCCTGCGCTTTGCTGGCGCGGCGGTCATGGACGTCAGCCGCTTCGACAAGGGCAACATCGCACTGGCCGGCAATTACCGCGCCGCACTGTACGTGAACGGCGTGTGGCTCGGCATGACCGCCATCACATTGCGCAATGTCGGCGCGCCGGACCATCGCGCGGTCCCGGTCTTCGATCGCGATCTGCTCGCGCGCGCGGGCGTCGATACCATGCGCCTGCCCGATTCCGCGTTAGCGCAACTCGACGCCGCGAACAGCACGGGCGGCGTGGCGCTGCCGGACCTGATCCCGCAGGCGACGGCCACCTTCGACATGGGCGAACAGCGCCTCGACGTGAGCGTGCCGCAAGCGATGATGAGCCGCAACGCGCGCGGCTGGGTCGATCCGAAGCTGTGGGACGAAGGTGTGCCAGCCGCGACCTTGCAGTACAACGCCAACGTGTATCGCTCGAATGGCGGCGGCGTGTCGAACACTCAGGGTTATCTGGGCGTGACGGCGGGTCTCAACTTCGACGCCTGGCGTTTTCGCTACAACGGCAACGTCACGACATCGTCGTTTGGCGGCACGCATGCACAGAGCCTGCAGACGAACGTGCAGCGTTCGCTGATTCCGCTCAAGAGCCAGTTGACGCTCGGCGACTCCTACACCGACGGCTCGATCTTCGATTCGTTCGGCGTGCGCGGCGTGCAGCTCGCAACCGACGACCGCATGTACCCGGAATCGCAGCGCGGCTATGCGCCGATCGTGCGGGGTATCGCTAATACTAACGCGAACGTTCAGGTCAAGCAAAACGGCAATCTCATCTACGAGACGACGGTCGCGCCAGGTCCTTTCGAGATCAACGATCTCTACCCGACCGGCTACGGCGGCGACCTGCAGGTGATCGTCACCGAAGCGGACGGCAGCCAGCACGTTGCATCCGTGCCGTATGCCGCGCCCGTGAATTCGCTGCGCGAGGGGCGTTGGCGCTTGAACGTGGCAGCGGGCCAGTATCGCAATTCGAGCGAATCGGGCCATCCGTATGTCGTGCAGGCCGGTGTGCAGCACGGCGTGAACAACCTGGTCACGCTATATGGCGGCTCGATCGTCGCCGAAGACTACATTTCGGCGGCGCTCGGCGCGTCGCTCAACACGTCGGTCGGTGCATTCGCCTTCGACGCGACGCAAGCCAATGCGAATCTGCCGGAATCCGGCAGCCGGAGCGGACAGAGTCTTCGCCTTTCGTTCTCGCGCAGCTTCACGCCGACGAACACCGACGTCACGCTCGCGGCGTACCGCTATTCGACGAGCGGCTTCCTCGGGTTCCGCGACGCCATGAACCTGCGCGACCTCGAATCGAAGGGCACCGCGTTCATGAGCAACGGCATCCAGAAAGGTCGCCTGCAGCTCACGCTCAATCAGAACCTCGACAAGTGGGGCTCCATTTACGCATCGGGCTACACGCAGAACTACTGGAACAAGCATGGCAACGATACCGCGTTCCAGGTCGGCTACAACACGAACGTCGGGCGCGTCGGCGTGGGGGTTTCGGCTTCGCGCGAACTCGACACGTCAACCGCGAACTGGGACAACCGCGTGATGCTCACGCTGAGCGTTCCCCTCGATCTGGGCACGAACATCGCCAATTCGACGACGAGCTTCTCGCACGACTCGCGCGACAACACGAACCAGATTCAGGAAACCTTCACGGGCACGCTCGGCAAGGACTATGAGATGAACTACGGCGTGAGCGCGGGCCACACATCGGGTGATTCCGGCAGCCACAGCGACAGCCTTAGCGCCAATGTCGGCTATTTCTCGCCTGTGGCGCAGTTGCGCGCGAATGTTGGCCGCGCCAACGGATACACGCAGGCAGGCGCGGGTGCGTCCGGTTCCGTGGTCGCGTACGGGGGCGGTCTGGTGTTGTCACCGCAAAGCGGCGACACGTTGGCGATAGTCGAGGCGAACGATGCCGCCGGAGCGCGCATTGCCAGTTCGCCCGGCGTGCGTCTGAACGGCGCCGGCCGCGCGGCCGTGGCGGGCATGCAGCCGTATTCGCAGAACGCGGTGGAGATCGACACCAAGGGCTTGCCGATGGGCGTGCAGCTCAAGACCACCGAGCAGCACTTTGCACCAACGGCCGGCGCGGTGTCGCTTGTGAAGTTCGATACCGAAGACCGAGGCCGCGCAATCGTCATGCGCTTGCGTCGTCTGAACGGCGAGCCGGTACCGTTCGGCGCGGACGTGCTGGATGCGAGCGGCGAATCCGTTGGCGCCGTGACGCAGGGCAGCCGCGCGATGTTGTATAGCAAGGCCGCGAGTGGCGATCTGATCGCCCGTTGGGGCTCGGCGGCCGATCAGAGTTGCAAGGTGCATTACGCGTTGCCCGAAGCCGACGGGAGCCGGGCGGCATCGACTGCCTTCGCGGATGCAGTCTGCAACTAAGCCGGTATCTCCCCGACACGAATCTGCAATCGACAAAGACCCGCACGAGCGGCGGCAACATGAACACGTTTGAATGACTATGCGCACACTTGGATCACTTCTGGCTAATCTCGCCGTCACCATCGCCGTCACCGCGACCGGTTCGGCATTCGGAGCGGATGCCACGCTCAACTTCACCGGCACCATCGTGCCCCCGTCCTGCACGGTGGACACCGCTTCGGCGAATCAGACGATCAATCTGGGCAGCGCCAATATCCTCGACTTTCCGAGCGTGGGATCGACGATGAATCCCACGGCGTTCAGCCTGAAGCTGACCAACTGCACGCCGGGCACCACGGTATCGATGGCCGTATCGGGCCAGCCCGACACCGTTCCGAGTGTGCTCAAGAACACCGGCACCGCGACGCAGACCGGCGTGCAACTGCTGCAGGCGAGCAGTGCGGGCGGGACCACCGGTACGGTCGTCACGCTTGGCAACACCTCCAATCGCGGCCAAGTGGACGCGACCAACGCCATGACCATTCCGATGGTGGCGCAGTTCTATCGTCTTGGAACGATGACAGCCGGCACGGTGACGACCTCGGCGACGGTCAACTTCACCTACAACTGACGCGCGCGTGACTTCGACACCCTTTGACGGAATAGCGATATGAAAGGCATCGGATTTGCCCGGCTGCGACGATATGCTTGGATCATCTTGTCGAGCGCGCTGGTTTTGACAGGCGGCATGCAGGACGCATGGGCCGACGCTTGCACGGGCGGAGGTCAGAGTGTGCAGGCCATTCTCCCTGCGACGATTTCGGTGCCGCGCGACTTGCCAGTGGGCGCCATTCTGGCGCCCTGGAGCATCACGTCGATGGTCAACTACGTGTGCACCATGTCGACGACATCCGGTTCCGGCATGTATTCGAAGTTGAATGTCGCATGGCCGAAAAGCAGCGTGACGATCGCGAGCACACCGGGCCCAGGTCTCGCGTCCTATACGGTCTTGCAGACCAATGTGCCCGGCGTTGGCATGGCCATCGCGTTCGACGGCGAGCCGAGTTCGTGTGGCGGCGCGGATTGGCTCGACGAGGTGTCGCCCTCCGTGCGGCCGCCCTACGTGGGCTGGACCTGTACCGCCACTGGTTCCAACCTCAAAAACTATGGGCGTTGGGCAGTTGCGCTCGTGAAGACAGGCGTTGTGAGCGCGGCAGGCGTGCTGGGCGCGCAGACGCTGGCGAGCTCCAGCTCCATGATCAATTTTGTCCCGGACAGCCCGGGCACCACGCCTTTTTATCTGATCGTCCCGGCGGTGACGGTCGTCCCGCTTACCTGCCAGACCCCCGACGTGCCGGTGCCGCTCGGCACCCATTTTCCGGTGGAGATGGCGTCTGTCGGTGCGACTACCGCGGCGGTCCCGTTCAACATCAGCCTCAACAATTGTCCCTCGGGGATGAATGGCGTCCTGTATGAAATCGATCCCACGACCAGTGTGCTTAACAGTTCGCAATCCGTCGTGGCGCTCAATGGCTCGTCGTCGGCCACGGGCGTGGGCGTGCAGCTACTGGATGGCTCCGGCGCGGTGTTTCCGCTGAGCACGACGAAAGCATTCTCCGGCTATAACAGTTCCACGGGTGGCAGCTATGTCATCCCGATGAAGGCGCGTTACTACCGAACCGGTACCGTGACGCCCGGTCCGGCGAACACGTCGATGATCCTCACCATGACCTATCAATAGGCATCGCCGGGCAGCGCTGCTCAGGTTGCTTGCCACGGACAGACGTCGAAAAAAAACGCCCCTCAAGAGGGGCGTTCCTGTTTCGAGCGTCGCGGTTGTCGTTCAGCGCACCCGCATTCCCGGCGTGGCCCCGCCATGCGGTTCGAGAATATAGAGCCCCGGCTCCTTCTTCTCGTCGGCGGCGGACGCCGCCAGCACCATGCCTTCCGACAGGCCGAACTTCATCTTGCGCGGCGCGAGATTGGCGACCATCACGGTCAGCTTGCCGATCAGATCCTGCGGCTGATAAGCCGAACGAATACCCGAGAACACATTGCGCGTTTTCTCTTCGCCGATATCGAGCGTCAGTTGCAAGAGCTTGTCGGAGCCTTCGACCGTTTTGCAATCGACGATCTTCGCGATACGCAGATCGATCTTCGAGAAGTCGTCGATGGAGATGACGCCTGGCGTCTCTTCGTTCGCTTGCTTCTTGGCGGGCGCCGCGCTCTTAGCCGCACTCGCACTTGTAGCAGCGGCAGAAGCAGCGGCCGCTTCCGGCGCCGCCTGCAACGACTCGCGATTCGCCGCGAGCAAGGCCTCGATCTGCTTCGGGTCGACGCGCGTGGTCAGATGCTTGTACGCGTTCACGGCATTGGCCGACGACAGCGGCATGTCCGCATCCGCCCAGACGAGCGGCGCGATGCCGAGGAACGCCTCGACCGCTTCGATCAGCTTCGGCAACACCGGCTTCAGCGCAAGCGACAACAGGCGGAACGCCTCCAGACTCACGCTGCAAGTCTCGTGCAACGCGACCGAGTTGGCCGGGTCCTTCGCCTGTTCCCAGGGCTTCGCGGTATCGACGTAGCCGTTGACGGTATCGGCGAGATCCATGGTCGTGCGCAGCGCGCGGCCGTATTCGCGCGACTCGTAGAAGCCGGCAATCTGCGGAATCGCGGCGCGCAGTTGCGCAAGCAGCGGATGCTGCATCGCGCTGTCCTGCACGCGGCCGTCGAAGCGCTTCAGAAGAAAGCCCGCCGCGCGGCTCGCGATATTCACGTATTTGCCGACGAGATCGCTGTTCACGCGCGCCTGGAAGTCTTCCAGGTTGAGGTCGATGTCTTCCATCGTGCTGTTCAGCTTGGCCGCGAAGTAGTAGCGCAGCCATTCCGGATTGATGCCGGTATCGATCACGCTTTGCGCCGTGATGAACGTGCCACGCGACTTCGACATCTTCGCGCCGTCGACGGTCAGAAAGCCGTGCGCGAACACGTTCGTCGGCGTGCGATGACCGGAGTATTCGAGCATCGCGGGCCAGAAGAGCGTGTGGAAATACAGAATGTCCTTGCCGATGAAGTGGTACTGCTCGGTCTTCGAACCGGGCTTCACCCATTCATCGAAATCCAGGCCGATACGGTCCGCGAGATTCTTGAAGCTCGCGTAATAGCCGACCGGGGCGTCGACCCAGACGTAGAAGTACTTGCCCGGCGCACCGGGGATTTCAAAGCCGAAGTAGGGCGCGTCGCGCGAGATGTCCCAGTCGGCGAGCTTGGCCTCGCCCTTGTCGCCGAGCCATTCGCGCATCTTGTTCGTGGCTTCGGGCTGCGCGAGTCCGCCGACCCAGCCGCGCAGAAAGTCTTCGCAACGCGGGTCCGACAAGCGGAAGAAATAATGCGTGGAAATCTTGCGGATGGGCGTCGCGCCCGACACCACCGAATACGGGTTGATGAGTTCGGTGGGCTGATAAGTCGAGCCGCAAACCTCGCAATTGTCGCCGTACTGGTCCTTCGCGCCGCACTTCGGGCACTGGCCCTTGATGAAGCGGTCCGGCAGGAACATTTCCTTGACCGGATCGTAGGCCTGCTCGATGTCGCGCGCGTCGATCAATCCCGCTTCCTGGAGCGCGGCGTAGATGGTGTTGCAAAGGACGCGGTTTTCCTCGGCATCGGTCGAATAATAGTTGTCGAAGGAAATGCCGAAGCTGTCGAAGTCGCGCTTGTGCTCTTTCCAAACGCGTTCGATCAGCGCTTTCGGCGTGATGCCTTCTTTTTCGGCGCGCAGCATGATGGGCGTGCCGTGGGTATCGTCGGCGCCGACGTAGTAGACCTCGTGGCCATGCATGCGCAGCGTCCGAACCCAGATGTCCGTCTGAATGTATTCGACCATATGGCCGATATGAATCTGACCGTTCGCATACGGCAACGCGGACGTGACGAGGATCTGGCGAGCGCCGTTCTTGACGGCGGGCGCGGCGGTGGCGATGGCTGAAATCGGTGCTGACATAAGGCGCGGCCCGGAGGAAATGCAGAAGTTGATCGAAGAACGCAAAAAAAGCGATTTTCGATTTTAGCAGGGAGGGGAAGGAAGACGGGGAGGTGGGGAGACGGGGAGACTTGGGCGCGGCAGCCGAAAACCATCGCACCAAAAAAAACCGGGGTCCAAAACCGGGCCCCGGAGCAACAACGACAAGAGGAGAATGGCAGGTGGCGGCCTCGCCGCGCGCCTACCGTAAAGACAGACACGCGCCGTGCGCCCAAGTTTCAAATTTTTTTCAGGCGGCTTCGCGCGCTTTGCCACGCTGCGCCGGCATCTGCCGATTCTCCTTATAAATCAGAAATTTATTGCACTTGGCCCGGCTGTGCCGTCGCGCGCAGGTAAATTTCCACGCGACGATTTTGTGCGCGGCCTGCTTCGGTCGAGTTGTCGGCAATCGGCTGGTTCTGTCCCATGCCCTGCGACGACAGACGCTGACCGGCGACACCGTGCGTGGCGATATAGGAAGCCACGCTTTGCGCGCGATTCTGCGACAGCGTCTGGTTGTAAGCCGCCGTGCCGGTGTTATCCGTATGGCCGATCACGTTGGCGATCAACTCCGGATGCTGCTGCAACGTTTGCGTGACGGAGTTCAGAACCGGATCGAACGTCGGCTTGATCGCGTAGCTGTTGGTGTCGAAAGAGATCGAGTTCGGGATGTTGACCTTGAGCGATCCGTCTTGCTGCTCGGTAACCTGCGTGCCGGTGCCCTTCGAGTCGCCGGAAATCTTGTTGCGAATGGCTTGCCAGTTGTAGCCGGTCACACCGCCGACAGCCGCGCCTGCAGCCGCGCCGATTGCCGCGCCCTTGCCGCCGCCGAAAATCGCACCGAGGCCAGCGCCGGTCGCGGCGCCGACGCCTGTGCCTACCGCCGCATTGTTACCCTGCTCCGTCGCGCAGCCCGCGACCAGTGCGCCAGCAACGACGAAAACCGACAAACGGGTCATCAACTTCAACTTCATGTTTGATCTCCTTGAATCAACGAGCGATTCGGCGCGCCGCGCCGACAGTACGTAAGGGTCTTCGGACGTGCGTCCGGACGAACCTCTACAATTATGAGAAATGAGAGCGCGTCAGTCGCCAGTGGCGATGCATCCCCGGAAACAATTACCGCGCGCAATAGTGCAATGCGCGGGGACGCGGCGCAACGGCTCTAACAATTACTTTCACTTTCCTCAGTTTGTTGCAATGCGCCGTCGCATCAGCACAAACCATTCCATGGAGTTGCAATGAGTATCGACCGCGCGAAGATCGACGCCGCACTAGCCACACTGACCGATCCGAACACCAGCCGCAAGTTCGTCGATACCAAAAGTATCCGCAACGTTTCGCTACAAAACGGCACGGTCTCGGTGAGCGTCGTCCTGGGCTATCCGGCGCGTACGCAGTTCGCGGCCACGGCCAAACTGGTCGAGGATGCGTTGGGTGCGGTGCCCGGCGTGGAAGACGTCGTCGTCGATGTGTCCTCGCAAGTCGTCGCGCACGCGGTACAGCGCGGCGTGAAGCTGCTGCCGAACGTCAAGAACATCATCGCGGTGGCGTCGGGCAAGGGCGGCGTCGGCAAGAGCACGACAGCCGCGAACCTCGCGCTCGCGCTGGCGGCGGAAGGCGCCAATGTCGGCATGCTCGACGCGGACATCTACGGCCCGTCCTTGCCGATGATGCTCGGCATCTCCGGCCGGCCCGAGTCGCCCGACAACCAGTCGATGAATCCGCTGATCGGTCATGGCATTCAGGCGAATTCCATCGGCTTTCTGATCGAGCAGGACAACCCGATGGTCTGGCGCGGCCCGATGGTCACCTCCGCGCTCGAACAACTGCTGCGTCAGACCAACTGGAAAGACCTGGATTATCTCGTCGTCGACATGCCGCCGGGCACGGGCGACATTCAGTTGACGCTCTCGCAGAAAGTGCCGGTGACGGGCGCGGTGATCGTCACCACGCCGCAGGACATCGCGCTGCTCGACGCCAAGAAGGGCCTCAAGATGTTCGAGAAGGTCGGCATTCCCATTCTCGGTATCGTCGAAAACATGAGCACGCATATCTGCTCGAATTGCGGGCACGAGGAGCATATCTTCGGCGCGGGCGGCGGCGAGCGCATGGCGAAGGAATACGGCGTCGAGATTCTCGGCCAGTTGCCGCTCGATATCGCGATTCGAGAACGCACCGATGCCGGTCAGCCGACAGTCGTTTCGCAGCCGGAAAGCCGGATTGCCGAGACGTATCGCGCGATTGCGCGGCGCGTGGCGATTGCCATTGCCGATCGTCAGCGCGACATGACGTCGAAGTTTCCGAGCATCGTCGTGCAGAACACTTGATGTGGCGCGCTTGGACGCGTTTCGCCGAAGCCTTGTGCGGTGCGGCTCGCGGTATCATGTCGCCTGCTATGGGCGGCCGCGCGGATGCACCGGGTGTCGGCGGGCCGCCGAGAGGATCGCATGAGACATAGATTCGACGGAAGGGCGGCGCACGCCGGACTTGCTTCGGCGCTCGTCGCCTGTAGTGTTCTCGTGAGCGGCTGCGGCATCATCTTCCAGAATCACGAGAAACGCGCCGACGCGGTGCTTCAGCCGACGCCTGGCAACGCGGCGCGCGGCACCATCACGCTGATCGAGCGCGCGGACGGCGTTCAGGTGTCGTATAGCCTGATCGACATGCCGCCCGACAGCGATCACGCGCTGCAGGTTCACGAGCGCGGCGACTGCATCGCCGTGGACGATCAGGACGCAAGCCCGGTCTTCGCGCTGCCGGCGGAGCGCAAGCGCGCCACCGCGCGTCTCGAAGGCGAACTCGGCAACATTCACGCGGATTCCACCGGATCGGCCACGGGCTTTTTCGTGGCGACGGACGTGTCGCTCGACGGCGTGCGCTCGGTCATCTCGCGCGCTATCGTGCTGCATCGCGAAGCCACCGATCCCTACGCCGCCAGTCCGCACAACGTGGGACCGGCGCTCGCATGCGGCGTCATCCGGCGCTGATCGATGAAGACGCCGCGAGTATCATCCGAATGGTCGATCACGGTCGAGCGTCGCCGATACGACCCGTCGTTCGCGTAAAATACGCGCTTTCCGTTTGGCCGCAGCGCGCGACAAAATCGCTGCCGCCATGCCCCGTTTCACCGCAGGCGTCCGGTCGCATGACCGCGAGCCGCAACGCTGGGTAGCGTCCCTATGAGCATCAAGTCCGACAAGTGGATCCGGCGCATGGCCGAAGAGCACAAGATGATCGAGCCGTTCGTGCGCGATCAGGTGCGCGTGACCGAAGACGGCCGCAAGATCGTGTCGTACGGAACGTCGAGCTACGGCTACGACATCCGCGTGGCCGACGAATTCAAGATCTTCACGAACATCAATTCCACCATCGTCGATCCGAAAAACTTCGACGAGAAATCGTTCGTCGACTTCAAGGGCGATGTCTGCATCATCCCGCCGAATTCCTTCGCGCTTGCCCGCACGGTCGAATATTTCCGTATTCCGCGCTCGTGCCTGACCGTGTGTCTCGGCAAGTCCACCTACGCGCGTTGCGGGATCATCGTGAACGTGACGCCGTTCGAGCCGGAATGGGAAGGCTACGTCACGCTCGAATTCTCGAATACGACACCTTTGCCTGCCAAAATCTACGCGAACGAAGGCGTCGCGCAGGTTCTGTTTTTCGAAAGCGACGAGATTTGCGAGACGTCGTATGCGGATCGCGGCGGCAAGTATCAGGGGCAGCACGGCGTTACCCTGCCGAAAACCTGATTCCTTCGCTTCTCAAAGAAACGCACACCGCATACGCTTGTCGAAAGACCGCTGTCGTCGAGCTTCCAGTCTCGGGCAGCGGTCGTTCCATTTGGAGATTCGCACGATGAAGTTCCGCTTTCCCGTCGTCATCATCGACGAAGACTTTCGCTCCGAGAATATCTCGGGTTCCGGCATTCGCGCGCTTGCCGAAGCGATCGAGCGCGAAGGCGCCGAAGTGCTCGGCCTGACGAGCTACGGCGACCTCGCGGCCTTCGCGCAGCAGTCGAGCCGCGCGTCGTGCTTCATTCTGTCGATCGACGACGACGAACTCCTGCCATATGCCGATAACGTCGTCGTGGAAGGCGACACGCCGGAACTGGCTTCGGCTATCGTCGCGTTGCGCGCGTTCATCAACGCCGTGCGCCGCCGCAACGCGGACATCCCGATCTTCCTGTACGGCGAGACGCGCACCTCGCGCCACTTGCCGAACGACATCCTGCGCGAGCTGCACGGCTTCATCCACATGTTCGAGGACACGCCGGAGTTCGTTGCACGGCACGTCATTCGCGAAGCCAAGGTGTATCTGGATTCGCTCGCGCCGCCGTTTTTCAAGGAACTAGTGCAGTACGCAGAAGAAGGTTCGTATTCGTGGCATTGTCCGGGACACTCGGGCGGCGTCGCGTTTCTGAAGAATCCGCTCGGACAGATGTTCCACCAGTTCTTCGGCGAGAACATGTTGCGCGCGGACGTCTGCAATGCCGTCGAGGAACTCGGCCAGTTGCTCGATCACACCGGGCCGGTCGCGGCGTCCGAGCGTAACGCGGCGCGCATCTTCAGCGCGGATCATCTCTTCTTCGTGACCAATGGCACGTCCACCTCGAACAAGATCGTGTGGCACGCGACCGTGGCGCCGGGCGATATCGTGCTCGTGGACCGCAACTGTCACAAGTCGATCCTGCACGCCATCACCATGACGGGCGCGATCCCCGTGTTCCTCACGCCGACGCGCAACCAGTTCGGCATCATCGGACCGATTCCGCGCGACGAGTTCAAGCCCGAAAACATTCGCAAGAAGATCGAGGCGAATCCGTTCGCGCGCGAGGCGCTCGCGAAGAACCCGAAGATCAAGCCGCGCATTCTGACGATCACGCAAAGCACGTATGACGGCGTGATCTACAACGTCGAGATGATCAAGGACCTGCTCGGCGACCTGCTCGATACGCTGCACTTCGACGAAGCCTGGCTGCCGCACGCCGAGTTCCATTCGTTCTATCAGGACATGCACGCAATCGGCGCGGGCCGGCCGCGTACCGGCGCGCTCGTGTTCGCCACGCACTCCACGCACAAGCTGCTCGCGGGCATCTCGCAGGCGTCGCAGATTCTCGTGCAGGACAGCGAGAACAGCACCTTCGACCGGCATCGTTTCAACGAGGCGTACCTCATGCATACGTCGACGAGCCCGCAATACGCGATCATCGCGTCATGCGACGTGGCCGCGGCGATGATGGAAGCGCCGGGCGGCACGGCGCTCGTCGAGGAATCGATTGCGGAAGCGCTCGATTTCCGCCGCGCCATGCGCAAGGTCGACGACGAATACGGCGACGACTGGTTCTTCAAGGTCTGGGGCCCGGAGGCGCTGGCCGAAGAGGGTATAGGCGACCGCGAAGACTGGATGCTGAAGCCGAATGACCGCTGGCACGGCTTCGGCGCGCTCGCGGAAAACTTCAACATGCTCGACCCGATCAAGGCGACCATCATCACGCCGGGACTCGACGTGGACGGCAGCTTCGGCGACACGGGCATTCCGGCCGGCATCGTCACGCGTTATCTGGCCGAGCACGGCATTATCGTGGAGAAGACCGGGCTCTACTCGTTCTTCATCATGTTTACCATCGGCATCACGAAGGGCCGCTGGAACTCGATGGTCACCGAACTCCAGCAGTTCAAGGACGACTACGACAACAACCAGCCGCTATGGCGCGTGCTGCCGGAATTCATCGCGCAGCATCCATCGTATGAGCGCATCGGCCTGCGCGATCTGTGCGAGCAGATTCACAGTGTTTATCGCGCGAACGACATCGCGCGTCTGACTACCGAGATGTATCTGTCGAGCATGGAGCCGGCCATGAAGCCGTCCGAAGCGTTCGCCAAGCTCGCGCACCGCGAAATCGACCGCGTGCCTATCGACGAACTCGAAGGGCGCGTGACGAGCATTCTGCTCACGCCGTATCCGCCGGGCATTCCGTTGCTGATTCCGGGCGAGCGCTTCAATCGCACGATCGTCGATTACCTGCGTTTCGCGCGCGAATTCAACGAACGCTTCCCAGGCTTCCATACCGACATCCACGGGCTCGTGGGCGAGGTGATCAACGGGCGTATCGAATACTTCGTCGATTGCGTGCGCGACTGAGTTGCGCCCGGCTGCGCGCTGATCGTTGCTAGAAGACGATCAGCGCCATGATGGTGTCGCGATACCTTCCCGGCGGTTTCGATTCCTGCGCCGGGACCTGGCCATAGACCACGAGCGTTTGCGGCTGGCCGGTTCCGGTATAGAAGGCCATCGTCGTGCCATTCGTGCCATCGGCCCAAGGCACCTTGTGCGTCGGGTCGATGTATAGCTGATAGTCGATGGTCTCTGTCCCACCCTGGCGAGCGAGCTTGCGGTTGGTGGTCGTCGCGCCGGGCGTCATGCCGCGATCCAGCGCCACCGAAAAGGGCATGCCCGAGACGCACGTCACCCGCAACGAACTCGTCGCCTCGATCGGTTGATCGAGCAGGCTCGCCTCCCGAAAGACGAGGGGCGACGCGTCTATCGTGCAAGTCGGGCCGACCGTCGCCGTAACCGTGAACGGACCGCTCGTGTAGGGCGCCGTCGCCGTCTTGCAATCGGGTGGCGTGCCGGTGTAACCCACATAGACGAAGTAGGTGTCCGAGGCGCTGAACGGCATGGTGTACGTGCCGTTCGGTACGGGCTGGTTAGGCGGAATGCGTCCATAGAACGGCTCGTGTTCCCAGACCTTGCCGCCCGGATGAACGGGAAGATCGAGCGTCAGCGGCACGGTGTCGGGCGCCGTGACCGATCCCCACACACCTTGATGGTCCGGATCGACGTAGAGGTTGTAGTTCAACGTTGCGCCGCTTGGGCCAATGAGCGTGCGCGAGTCGGTGTGGCCGATGTTCAGGCACATGCGAACCATCGCCGTCGAATAGCCGCTGCACAGAATGTGAATGCCGCCGACGATATCGGCGGGCTCGGTGTCCGTCACATCGATGGAGCCGAAATCCGTATAGCCCACCGAAAACGTGCAGGTTTGCGAGCGCGCCGCGCCAGAGAGCGCGCAGAGCACGAGAAACACGAGCGCGTATCTGACGGGACGAAACGAGCCGTGCGTGCGGCGAAGGGGTGCGTGCATGTCATTTCTCCTTTTGGCTCTTGCCCTTGTCCGGCTGGCAGGTGATCGGCCCGAGCTGTGGCAGGTCTCCGGCCTTCGGCGGGTCGAGCCTGAAACCGGCTGAACAGTCGCCTTTCGCCTCGTGAATCGTCACGTGGTTGTCTGAATCGAGACGGCGGAAAAATGCAACGCCGTCGTAGCCGACGATCGCCGCTTCGCCCGTACTCGTGAGCGTCGCCACGGCGCCGGCGGGCAAGGGCGCGCCCGTAATATCGACGAAACTCACCGACGCGCCCTGATAGCGCGACATGCCGAAGTGCGCGAGCGCACCCGAGCGCCGCTGCGGCGCGATGTCCAGTTTCGTTCTTTCGATGGATGCGTCTGGCGGCAGCGCGAGCGGGTCGATCGCCAGTTGATTGCGCTGATAGGAAGTCAGATTCGGCACGAGCAGATAGCCCTTCGAGTTCGTCACGCCGACAAAGCGGTTCTCCTGCGTGACAGGAACATTGGGGACGCCATCGGTCGAAACGAGCGCGAACGCGTCGGTGACCGTGCGCGTCGGCAAGATGGCGCCGTCCATGATCGCGATGCCGCCCGCCATGTCCGTGCTGAGCGCCGTCGTGCCGTTGAAGCGCTGCGCGGTCGCCTCGAAATCGCCGAACTTCGAGCGATAAGTCGTTCCTGCGAAAGCATGACGATAATCGGCTCCGGCGCCGCCTTGAACCGACCAGCCCCAGCCGCCGCCGTAATCGGCGGGACGCGATGCGGTGACGTCGGCGGTCGTGTGTCCACCCGACTGCGCCACCGTCGTGCTGACCGACGTATTGCCGCCGAGCGCGATGGTTATGCCAATCGAACCGCCCCATACTCCGCGCTGCAGAAAGTCGCGATACGTGCTTGCGAAAAGCGACCAGCGGCTGCCGATCTGGGCGTTGTAGGCAAGCGTGACGACGCGCGCGTGTCCCGAGAACGTGTCTTCGGAATCGACGTAGCTCACTGTTGCCGATTGCGACCGCATCAACGCGACCGATACGGTCGCCTGGTAAATATGCTGAAACACCGAGGTGCCGTCGAGGGCCGCGATATCGCGATAGTTGTTGGTCGCGTGCGTGGTCTGCAGCGTCAGCGAAGCCGCAGGACTGATGTACTGGTAGCCAAGACTGAAAAGCGCGCCGGTCGCGCCATTCAGCTTGCTGCCCGCGGCCGCCGCATTGAAGACGCCGAATTGGCCTGCGCGCACGATCGCGCCCGTGCCGGCGTTGCTCAAACCTTGCCCGCCTTCCGCGTGGGCTTGCAGTGTGAGCCAGTCGGTGATGCCATACGCGGCCGTGCCGCTGAAGACGGGCGATGCCTCGTACGACCAGGAGCGCAGCGTGTAATCGTCGCGCAGAAAGCCGAATTCCGCCGAATAGCTCGACAGGCCTTTTGACAGCAGATGCGTGTCGATATAAAGCGGCACGCTCGTCGTGACGCGACGGCCGAGCGCATCGGTCACGACCACTTGCGCCGTGCCCGCGCCTGTCAGACTGGGTGCCTGCGCGATCTGGAACGGACCCGGCGCGACGTTGCCGTTGTACTGGCGCAGACCGTTGATATACAAGTCGACGGCAGAGGGCACCGCGGCCGATCCGCTGAACATCGGCAGGGGAAACGTCACGAGATCCGGGCGCAGGCTGAAATCGCGCTGTATCTGGAAGCCGCCGAATCGGACCGAGCGCGTCCACGCGAGCGAGCCGGAGATGGCGTCGCCGAACGTCATCGTCATGAGTTTGGCCGGATTCGAATAGACCCAGTTCGTGTCCAGCCGCGTGTAGCCGTTGGTTCCGGCGCCGTTGAGGTAAGTGCCGGTGTTGTCGAATACGCCCGCCGGACTGAAGAGCCGCTGTTCGTTCCAGACGCCGAACTGACCGGCCGCCATTTCGCCCAGTTGGCGCGTGTACGTCACGTCGTAGTTGAGCGCGAAGCCGGTGCCGGGCGTTGCCTTCGGTGTAACCGGAAGCCGGTTGCCGAGGCGCTGCGCGATCTGACGCGACCGGTCGACGTCAAGAAGCGCCTGCTGACGCGCGGAGGAATAAGTGGCGCGCACGCCTGGAATCGATGAAACCGCGATCCATCCGTCTGCATCGGCATGTAAGTCGTCGACCCGGATGCCCGCATTTTCGAGCGTGGCGCGCTCGGCATAGAGCTGGCCGTGACGCAACTCGAAGTTGGACGGCTCGCCCAGGTTCGTGCCGTTGACGACGATCTCGAGCACGAGCGACTGCGTTTCTTGCGATTGCATGTCGAGCGAGGCGGTGCGCGGCGAGCCCGCGATATTCGGAACCTGGCTGGGCGAGCCGCCGGTGATATCGACTTGAGCAACAGCCGCTTGGGAAAACACGCCCAGTGAAATCAGGAGAGGAACACCGCGCGTCACGAGCCTTGGGCGAGTCGATCCATCCATGACGATGCACGCCGTTCCCGTGGCAACCCCGAACGATCAGGGCGCGGCCGGATTGCTCAACGATCCGTTCATACTGGCGCCGTTCACCGTGGCGCTGACTTCGCCCGTCTTGCCGCGCATGGCGCTGGCCGCGTCGGGAAGTATCCATGAGCGCACCCGGCCTGGCAGCACGTAGCCGAGCAAACCGCCGGACACGCGCACATCCTTGTCCGATGTCTTGAGCGAAACGGTGCTCAGTTGCGCGTGAATGTCGCCATCGTTTTGCACTCGCAGATACGCCTTGCCGTTTCTTTCGACGACGGACCATTGCAGCTTCGGCGTGCTCGCCTCACCGCGCGGCGAAATGAATAGGGGTACGGAATATCTAAAGCGAAACTGAACCGCCGATTGCTTGTCGCCGCCGTCGGGCGGCAACTCGTCGATAATCAGGCGGTATGCGCGTTCCTGTGCAACGGGTGCGGCGTTGGCGCGAATGACGCGGATGACTTGCTGACCGCCGGCGGGCACTTCGGCGATAGGCGGACTGGCGATCAGATCGCGGGTTGGCGTGAGTTTGTCTTCTTCGTCGGACTGATCCCAGACGAAGGTTCGCACTTGAGCGTGAATCGGTTCATCGCCATCGTTACGTAACGTGACGACCTTGCCGTTTTCCGGGCCAGCGAGCTGGATTGAAACCGGAGATATCTGCAATGACGCGGCGAGCGAGGCAGCGCATTCCAAAAACAGAAAGGCTGCCCATGCTGGTTGTGTAAAGCGTGGCATCGTCGGTCTCCCGAATTACTTCCGACGATGCCAGTGATATAGCTTTATTCGAGCTCTGGCAAGCTTTGCACATGAAGCGAAGCGAGTTGCCTCAGAACACGACCGTGGCGGTAACAGTCGAGCTATAGGTGCCTGCGGCCGGGGTGGTTTGCGACGGTACGCGGCCGTACACGACGAGGCTCTGACTGTCGCCATTACCTACACCCGAAGCCGTGTCGATGCCGGTCTGCTGGCCCCAGAGCTTGGTGCGGGCTGCATCGCGATACAGGTTGAAATTGACCGAGGCGTCGCCGGTGGCGTTGGCGAGCTTGCGCTTTGCGATGAGCGAACCGGCTGCCGTGCCGGCATCGAGCGCGACGTTGTAGGGCGTTCCGGACGTGCAAGTCACCGCGAGGTTGCTCGACTGATCGACGTTGTCGGTAAGCGCGCCGGTGTCGCCAAAATTCAAGGGGTTCGCCGAGATCGAGCAATCGTCTTGAACGTTGAGCGTCACGTCGAACGTCGCGGTCTTGTTGCCGGCGAAGGCGCTGGGCGTGGCGACGGCAACGGTGCTTGCAACGATAGCGATGATGGCGACATTCTTGATCAGGTTACGCATGCTTGAGACTCTCCGGTACGAATTTAAGCGGGAAGCTTTTGATTCGGCGCTGCGTTTTTCTGCATCGCCGCGACATGTATGAATCATAGGGACGGGCGCTTTAAGACTGAATGAGACGAATCTCATTTGAGATAGCGTTATGCTGCGTTTCCCTTGCCGCATCAAAGGCTGCGGATTTATTAAGATAGAAGCGCTGCGCGGTCAGATATAGAAACGGCCTCCCGAAGGAGGCCGCTGTCTGCTGCGATCAGGCCGCGCGGTGCGCTCAGATCAACCCTTCGGCCTTCAGCGCCGCCTGCACGCCGGCGCGCTCGCCCACGCGCGACCGATACGCCACGAGCACCGGCCACTTGCCGAGATCCAGATCGATGAACTTGGCCCAACCGAGCACCGTGAACAGATAGGCGTCGCCAATGCTGAATTCGTCGCCAAGCAAGTACGGCTTGTCTTCGAGTTGTTGCGCGGTGTAGGCGAGGCGGCGTTCGAGATTGCTCATTGCCGCCGCTTTCCAGTCGCTGCTTGCGGACGGATTGAAGAACGGAGAGAAGTTCTTGTGCAACTCGGTGCCGATGAACGTCAGCCAGCCTTGCAGACGATAACGCGCCATGGCGTCGTTCAGCGGCGCGAGATGCTTTGCGGGCGCCTGGTCGGCGATGTATTGCATGATCGCGGGACCTTCGGTCAGCACATCGCCATTGTCGAGGACGAGTGCGGGAACGTAACCCTTTGCATTGATCTTCGTGAAATCCGCGCCGCTGGCGGTGACTTTCGCCTTCAGATCGACCGCTTCGATATCGAACGGAAGGCCGGATTCAACAAGCGCGATATGCGAGGCCAACGAGCAGGCCCCGGCTTTGTAGAACAGTTTCAAAGCGAATCTCCATTAATAAGGCTCGAAAGATTATGAAGGAGAGCGCTTGCGCCAGGCACGATCCACAATGAAATTAAGTGTCTCAATCCAGTATGTAGAGCCGCGACGAAGAAGAAGCCTTGGGCGCGCGTTCGAAGGCGGGATCGGCCGACATGTCGTGCAGAACGGCTTCGAGCGTATTGCACATTGCGTTCAGGGCGAGGTCGTTTTCTTCGAGGCCGAACGGATCTTCGATCTGTGCGGCGATTGCTTCGAGCGCCATGAACGCATAGGCGACGAGCAGCGCGAACAGTGGCGTGAGCATACCGGCACCATCGACGAGACCGAATGGCAGCAGCACGCAAAACAGATAGATGGTGCGGTGAATCATCACCGAATAGGAGAAGGGCAGAGGTGTGTTCGCGAGCCGCTCGCAGCCGCCGATGACGTCCGACAGCGCGTTGAGGTTACGGTCGATCGCGATGAGCGCGTAGCCGTCGATCGTGCCGTCACGCTGGCGTTGTGCGAGCCATTCGCCGAACCATAGCAGGATGATGCCCGGCTTGAATTGCGCGGTCGAGACGCGAGCGTGCAATTCGGGCGTCAGCCGTGATGCGAGATCGGCGAGCGCATCGGTGCCGCGCAACTGATGCCGCAACGCATGCGCAAAGCCGCCGATTGCCGCGAGGAAGTGCCGCTTTTGTAGAGGATCGAGCGAATCGGGCATCGACAGAATCTGGCGTGCGAGCGAGCGCGCCGTGATGAAGAGTTCGCCCCACAGTTTTCGGCCTTCCCACCAGCGCTCGTAACTTGCGCTGTTACGAAAGCCGAGAAACACGGCCAGCGCGATGCCCACGAGCGCAAACGGCGGCGTGCCCAGGTTCACCGGATAGTTGCGAATGTGATCGTGCATGAACATCGCCGAGATCGACAGCACGAAGATGAGCGCGAGCCTCGGCAGCAGTTGGGGCAGCACGGAGCCGCGCCAGACGAACAGCAACCGGAACCAGTTCAGTTTTGGGCGAATGATCATGAATGACTACCTTGTGCGAAGCGCGGTCGCTTTCGTTGTCGATTGATGCAGAAACAATCAGCATGATAAGCGGGCCGTAGAAAGCGGCAGCGAAACGACGCGCGCACTGCGGTGCATGCGCGTCCTGATGGCGAACATCGGCTACGCTGACAACATCCGGGATGTCGGTCCGCGCGTGCTACCGCATATCGTTTGAAGCGTCTAGAATGAAACCCAAACGAAGGGCAAGTAGATTCTTTTTAAGTTAGTAAAGCGAACTATTTCAGATGGCGTAAGCGAAACATGCGTCTAAGCCAGATGCGAAAAACAGTCCGTGTGAATCCGCGATACCAGACCCCTCTCCAATTGCCTGTTTCATTTCTTCTATGCCTGGAGTGCGCACGTATCGATACGCGTGATCTTGCATAGCCGATCGAGGAGAAGCAAACAACAAGCTCGGGCACCAATGCCGTTCGAAACTGGAACGAGGCACTGAGTGACTCGACGTTCTGAAAATGAGTCCGCTTGCCGACGTGTTTCGAATCTATATCGAGGCAATTCGGCTCGTCGTACACAAAGCGGACGCTGGCTATTGAACGAGCGTAGGAGTATCTCTCATGTTGCGTCACAAGAAGAAGGTTTTGGCAATGCTGGTACCGCTGGCCGTTCCATGCCTTGCGTGGAGTCACGGCACGATGGAAACGCCGATCAGCCGGGTCTACGCCTGCTACAAGGAAGGGCCGGAAAGTCCGACGTCCGCGGCGTGCAAGGCTGCGGTGGCCGTCGCCGGGCCAGCGTTTCTTTATGACTGGGCGGGCGTCAACCAGCTTCCCAATGGCGATCACAAATCGTTCGTACCCGACGGGCATCTGTGCAGCGCCAACAAGTCGAATTATTACGGTCTGGATCTGGGTCGCAACGACTGGCCCACGACGACGATCTCGCCCGACCTGAGCGGCAACTACGAGTTCGTCTGGAACGCGACGGCGCCGCACGTGACGCGCTACTTCCAGATATTCATGTCGGCGGATGGTTACGACTTCAATCAACCGTTGAAATGGTCCGATCTCGACAGCAAGCCGTTCTGCGAGATAACCAGCGTCACGCTCGACAACGGCCGCTACAAGTTGAAATGCAAATTGCCCGCAGGCAAGACAGGCAAGCGCATCCTTTATGCGATCTGGCAACGCAACGATAGCGCGGAAGCGTTCTATGCGTGTATGGACGTGGTCATCAACTCGACTAAAACGAGCTGGCGCGAAGTTCGTCCAATCCCGACCACCGCGGTGGATCAGCCGGTCGGCACGAAGATCACCTTGCGAGTATTCGATAACGACGGTCACGATCTCGAATCGCTCAGTTACACGGTGACGCAGCAAACGACCGCTGCGGCCGACTGGGTGTATGCAATGGCCACGAAGATCAACACGGACTCCGGGCGCGTGCATCTCGGTCTCGTGGATAACAGCGGGAACATCGTGCCGCAGAAGGTCATGTCGGCGAACCGCATCTACGTCGATAGCGCGCAAGACTACAACTTCGCGATGGACTACACCGGAGCGCCCGCGCCAACGCCTGCTCCGTCGCCGACGCCCACGCCCGCTCCGACGCCGACTCCCACGCCGGCCCCGACGCCGACGCCCACGCCAACCCCTGCGCCTTCACCAAAGCCGCCATCGCCGGCCCCGGCGCCAACGCCCACGCCAACGCCGAGCCCGACGCCAACCCCTGCCCCGTCGCCAAGCGCGGGCGGATCGACCTGCTCGGTTGCCTGGCAAGCCGGCACGCTTTATAAGGCGAAGGAAACGGTATCGGATAGCGGCCACAACTACAGCGCGCGCTGGGAGAACTCCGATCAGCCATCGCGCAACGCGGGTAACGGCAAGTCGTGGCAGGACATGGGGACGTGCTCCGGACAGACCGCGTTGACATGCGCGCCGGCCTGGAGTTCGAGCAAGACTTACTCGACAGCCGGAACGAGTGTCAGCGTGAGCGGCATGAACTATCGCAACAAGTGGTGGAGTTCGGGCGTCGACCCGGCAACCAACTCCGACGGTGCATGGGAAAAAGTAGGAGCGTGCAAGTAGCAGTGCCAGCGTGTCGCGCCGGAGCGAATGTTCCGGCGCACACGCGGCGTGGATCGCTCATCTGAATGCGTCAGGCTTCGGCGCGAAACCTGCCCTGACGAATCCACTTGGTGGCAATCCACTTCTCGCCTTTTTCGACAGGCGTTCCGGCATGCAGCGTGCGCGCGTCGGTTTGACCGAGGTCATTGACATACTCGAAATACAACGCGCTGCCGCGACGCGGATGAATGCGCAAGCCGACGTCCGGAAAGGTGGTATCGCCGCCTCGTTCGACTTCGTTGAGATAAAGGATGACGGTTGCAATACGCTGTCCGCCGCGCAGCATGTGGTGCCGGCTGCCGGCTTGCTCTTCGGGAAAGTAGTCGAAATGCGGACGATATTCGCCACCTATGCCGTAGCGCAGAATATGCAGGTCCTCGCCGTTCTCGATCGGTTGCCGCACGAGTTCGGCGAGCCTGCGATCGATCCTGGTGACGAGTGTATCGGTCGATGCGTTGACGAACGCGCCTTCGCTCTTGCGTTCCTCGATAGTGATCTCGTTGCCCGAGTCGGGATCGACGACCGATGACTGCTGCACCCGCGCGCGGCCGATATCGATCAACCTCGCGCATTCGTCATCGGTCAAGACGTCGGCCAACAGCGCGACTACCGGCGTCTCGCATGTGAATACCTTTAGCGCTTCGCAATCGCTCGCGCTCAGCACGCGACCGTCGGGAAGCATGGGCTTGCCGTATCGATACACACCGGGCGGATCATCGCCGTCATCCGATGTATCGCCTGCAATGTGACGCGCGATGATGGAGCGCGCGGCGTTCGGATGGAACGCGCTGGCGACCATTGCGTCGATGAGCGATTGATGCGTGCAGCCACGGCGGATATTCTCGTCGAGCCAGTTCTTCCATGTAGCGTCGAAGCGCGGGTTCGTGCTCATCGTGGCGTCATCAAAAAGCGAGAGTTTCGATTCGTCCCGAGCGGTGCGTGACAAGCCGACGCTCGGTTGAACGCTGGGCAAATCAGCTTTCATGGAAGCACAAACGCTGGCGTAAAACAACGGCATCCTTGGACAATCCGCCATTGAAGATCGTGCTAAAGAAGTGAATCGACCAATGAATCGAAACGCTGACTGCATGGCGGTTTGGTTCGTCGGCTCGGTTCGTCGATTAAGCGTGGCGGAAAGCCCGAAGCACACTATCCTTGTTGAATGTCCGCACGTTCAACTGTAGCGCTCGTCTTGCGAGCCGGCACGCGTCATTCCATATCGACGCTGCTGGCCTGCGCGCTCGTGATGTCGACGAGGCAGGCGAACGCAGCTTCCATGTTGAGATGCGAGGCCGCGGATAATTCCGTCCGCTATGCGAGCGAGAATCTCGACAACGCGAAATGCAGTCGCGTGAATCTGATCTGGCAAGCCGCCTATCCGCCGGTGGCGTCGAGCGTTGCGCCAGCCCGTGCCGCCGCATCGGGCGATCAGGGCGCGCTGGCATCGAGCGTGGCGTTACCGCGTCGTGCAAGTCTTGCGAGGCGCGAAGCCGTCACGCCTGTCTATACCTACGTGGAAGACGGCGTCAGGCATTACCTCACGAAGATGCCGCTGGGCGTGGCGCAAAACGTCGAAGTCATCAAATTGCACTTCATGGAGACGTGCAGCTTGTGCGCGCCCGAAGAGAACATCGGCATCCCCGCTTTGAAGCTCGACTTGCGTTCATATCAACGTGAAATCGATGCGGCTGCTTCGACCTTCGGCGTCGATAGCGCATTGGTTCGTGCCGTGATTCATGCGGAATCGGCGTATCGCAAGAACGCGATATCACGCGCGGGCGCACAAGGGCTCATGCAACTCATGCCCGCGACGGCGCTGCGCTTCAACGTCAACGATCCCTTCGATGCCGCGCAGAATATTCGCGGTGGCGTGAGTTATCTGGCGTGGCTGCAAACGCGCTTCAACGGCAACGTCGATCTCATGTTGGCGGCTTATAACAGCGGCGAATCGAGCGTCGACAAATACAACGGCGTGCCGCCCTACAGCGAGACGAAAATCTACGTCTCGCGCGTCAAGGCGTTAACCGAGCGTTACAAGAGCGGCAAATGACGATGGCACGGTCTTCGGAATCGGACGCACGATGCCGTCGTTCGCAGGCCGCGCGTTCAACCAGAACGAACCGTTGAACGCGTGCCCGTGGACGTTGCTATTGCGTGTTGTCTATCACGATCTGCCCGTTGTATTGAACCTTGCCGCGGAAGAAGTAGTCGGTGCAGGCCTTGTAGTCGCCGGGCGTGAGAAGCGAGAACGGCATCTGATAATCGACGAGCTTGCATCCCGTGACGGGCTTGCCGTTGGCCCACGCATAGTCCTTGTCCAGATACGCCTTGATTGCCGCGGCCGAGCCTTCCGTGAAACCGCGCATGTTCGCGCAGCCTAGCGGTTCGTCGGCGGGAATGGTGACGCCGAGTTCGCGCGCGAACTCCTTGTACGCGTTGATGCGATTGGTGACTTGCGAGCGTTCCGCGCCCCCCTGACCGCACTCTATGCCGCCGTTGATGATGTAGATCGTCGCGCCGAAGCCAGGCTTCATGTTGTTGCCGACGTCGACGCTATTAGGCTTCCAGGTGCCGTCGATCGCCCAGGTCATCGGCGGCTTGGGCGTCTGCGGGGTCACGGCGAACCATACCGCAGAGGCGAAGTTCAGCCATGTATCCGCGACTCGGCCGGGGTCGTCGAGCAGCACGTTGGGGTCGCCGTATAGCGCCTGTGAGAACGGGCCGAAGTTGTAGTTCCAGGACAATTGCTTGGCGCCGCGCCCGAAGTAGTCGAGGTACTTGCCTGCCGCGTTCTTCGCGCACGGAAAGAAGATCCAGTTGGTCGCATGCGAGCCCGGCGCGCATTGTTGATACGCACCAACGGCCGAGCCTTCCTCGTAGCCCGACTCGCGAAGGAACCATAAAGCCTGCTGCCAGAACGGGATGGCCGTGTCTTGCGGCATTTTTGCGAGCACGGCGTTGTTGTGGTCCGCATAGCCCGAGCGAACTTGCGCCGGCGTGAGCGACGGCCAGTTGGCGCCCGTCTCCTGAACGAAGTGCGCGAAGGACGTGGCGAGCAACTTGCGGCAGATGGCGGCGGCGTCGCGTCCGTCCGTGTAATCGCCGCAGTACGCCGGAAACTTGGCGATCCCGCGCAAGAAGCTGACGTAGGAGTATTTGATGTTGCGCACCGGGAAGAGCTGGTCGAACTTCGCTTCGCTTACGATCGACTCGACTCGCTTCACATTCGATGGATTCGCCGCGCGTCCGGGCGTGACGGCATCGACGTCGGTATCGGGCAGCACGCGCAGCGCGTCGCGGATCAAGCCGATCTGGCCGTTGGTCTGATCGACGAGTGTCTTCTCGGTCGCGTTGAACTGGGCGACGGTCGGATAGCCGGTGGGTTCGGGGATGTAGGTGATCTTCGGCTTGTAGGATGCGATTGGAGTCGGCGCCGGTGTTGGCGTTGGTGTTGGCGTTGGCGTGGGTACGGGCGCGGGAGCCGGCGTTGGTGTCGGTACGGGTGTTGGCGTCGGCGCTGGTACAGGCGCGGGCGTCAGCGTTGGAGTTGGTGTTGGCGCGGGCGTTGGTGTTGGTGTTGGTGTTGGCATAGGCGTAGGCGAAGGTGAGCCGCCAGAACACGCACCGAGATCTTCCCACGCACCATAGGCGCCCGATTGCGCCGGGTTGTCTCCCTGGGTCCACCACTTATTTCGATAGTTGCGGCCGTTATAAGTTATGCGCGTACCCGGTGTTGCATAAGCTTGGGTAGCAGACCACGCTGCAAAGCACGATGAAGTTGGCGTTGGCGTTGGCGTTGGCGTTGGCGTTGGGGCGGGTGTTGGAGATGGCTTTGGAGCTGGCGCAGGCACAGGAGCCGGAACTGGCGCAGGAGCAGGAGCAGGAGCAGGAGCCCCCGCCGCCCCCACATCCTTCCAAAGCGTCGGCGTAGTCGCAGGAAACCATCCCGCGCCCGGATATGCCGTATGCGCCTGCTGCGCCTGATAAACGCGACCGCTATAAGTCACCGTGGCGCCAGCCGCATAGGTCGCGCCTTCGCGCCATGCTTCCTGCGCGGACACGATGCCGGCATGCAATAGCAACGCGGCTGGAAGCATCGCCAACTTTCTACGAACGGTCAACATCTCAGCACCTCTTTTGGAACGCGACGGCCAGCAGCTGCACATGCCGGCCCGATATGAAAACTACCTTCGATTCATGCTCATTTCCGGGTAGCTCGTGAACTTCCAGTCTTCGTAGCTCGTCTTCAACGCGAAGCTCGCGTCCTCGTCGGAGAAGCCATCCGTTTTCAGCGGCGTTTGCTTCGATGAGCTGTACACGCCGTACAGCTCGCCGTTGGGGCCGCGCACCGTTTGCCATTCGCCGTTGGTCATCGGGTCGGTGTATGCATCGCGCAGGTATCGGCGCACGAAGGACGCGCGCGAGTCGCGCAACAGGTCATCGAGGCTCTTCGGAAAAGCGCCGCCAGGGTCGGCCTTGACGTACTCACGAATCGCGTTGCGGATCGCATCGCCCTTTTTCAGCAGTTCGAATTCGCGGTTGCGCTGAATCTGCGTGCTCCATACGGTGCCGATCTGCATCAGATAGATGCCGATGAGCGCCACGCACATTAGCGCCCACAACATGCCGAAACCATGCTGCCGCTTGCGCGATGCAAACGCTCGACGCGCTCGATCCGAATGCCGTCCGCGCGCGCTACCAGCTGCCGTAGTCGGTGCCATCCCTGGCCTTGCCTTTTGCGCCGCTGCGCACGTTATAGACGCCGGGCGTGCCGTCGTTGGGCGGCTCGGTCGTCCAGGTCGTGCGGCTTTGCGCGACCGGGTCCATCGGCACCTCACGCAGATAGCGGCGCTCGACCAGTTCGTTGAGCGATTGCGGATAGCGCCCCTGATCGCCGCGAAAGCGGTCGATGGAATCACGCATGGCGGCGAGATTCTCCTGCAGCACGGTTTCCTTGGCTTTCTCCGCCTGCCCGAAGTAGCGCGGCACGACGAGCGTGAGCAAGGTCGCGATGATCGCCAGAACGACCAGCAGTTCGATTAGCGTGAAAGCGCGCAGCATTCGTTTGTTCATGACGCTCACCACTTGCGGTAAGGGACGCCGTTGAGGCCGGTTCCTTCCGAAAGCGAGTAGACGTCGTAGACGTCGTTGCCTTCGCTCGGTGAATCGGCGGAACTCGAATAAGCGCGCTTGCCCCAGGTCTGTTCATCCGAACGGCTCGGGCAATCGCACATCGGATCGCGCGGAACACGCCGCAGGAAGAAGATGCGCGCGTGAGTCGGATTGGTCTTGTCGACTTCGCCGTCCACCAGTACGTCGAGCTTGGCGGGATAGCCCGTTTCGCCGAGCGGACGATCGAACTTGCCGGCATCGCCGGCGGCTTTGTAAGCATCGATGGCATCGCGAATACTCCATAGGGCGCGCCGCAATTCATCTTCGCGGTTGCGTTGCGCGGTCACCTGCACGAGCGGCGCCGCGACCATCGCCAGCACCGCGATGATCGCGAGCGTGATGAGCAACTCGATGATCGTGAAGCCCTTGTCCATGGTCGCGGCTGGTTGCACGTTTCTAGGGTTGGGTGGGCGGCGGCGAGGTCGCGGCGGGTGGCTGTGGCGGCGGCGTGGGTGCGGGCAGCGCCATTACGGGCGGCGGCGCGGAAGGCGTCGGCACGGGCGGAGGCAGGGCAGGCGCGCTGCCCGCGCCGCTTGGCGGAACGCGCACGCTTGCGTTCGGTCCGACCGGGTCGCGCTCCGTCGAAATGCGCGTCTCCGTGCCCGAATCGAAGGACACGACATTGCCCGCCGGCATGGCCTGATTGCGCACGATGCGCGGCGTCAGCATCAGCACGAGCTCCGTCTGATGCTGGTCGTTCGCGCGCGTGCCGAAGATCCGGTCCAGCAACGGAATGCGGCTCAGGCCCGGCAAACCGGAGCCGGACGCGCGCTCGTTGCGCTGCAGGAGACCCGCGAGCAGCTGCGTTTCGTTGTTGCGCACGCTCATCACCGTTTCGGCCGTGCGAGTGCCGATCTGATAGGCGACCAGTCCCGTCGTCGTCGTGATCGTGTCGGTAACGTTCGACACTTCCATGCGCAACTTCACCTGCACTTCGTCCGAGTTGACGATCACGGGCGCAACTTCCAGCGTGAGGCCCACGTCCTGATAGTTGATGCTCTCGGAGCTGAAGTTGCTGGAGAGCGTCGTCGTGACCACGGGCAGACGGTCGCCGATCAGCACCTTCGCCTTCTCGCGGTTTCTCACGCGGATGCTCGGGTTCGCAAGCGTCTTGGTTTTGCCCTGGTTCTGCAGCATGTCGATACCGACCGGCCCGATCCTCACGAGCACGTCGCTGCTGTTCAGGTTGCGCAGTTGCTGCAAGGTGAGCGTGCCCGGCGCGCGGGTCGAGGCATCGGAATTGGTCCCGTCCGGCATGAGCGCGAACTCGATACGATTCGGATACGAAATGCCCATCTGCAGCAGATCGGATGACGATACTTCGAGAATCTGCGCGTCGATGACGACTTCCGCGGGCGTCACGTCGAGCGCGCGGATGATCCGCTCCGCGACCTTGATGGTGTCCGGCGCGTCGCGCATGATGATCGCGTTGGTGCGTTCGTCGAGCACGGCATCGCGCGTCTTGACCATCTGCTTGACCGCCGCGAGCACCTGCGCCGCCTGCGAGTTCTGCAGATAGAACGTGCGCACGACGAGGTCCTTGTATTCCGTTTCCTTGTCGGGCCGCTTCGGGTAGATCAGGATCGAGTTGCCGCTCACCACCTTGCTCGCGAGCTGGTTCGCCTGCAGGACCATCGTCATCACTTGCTTGACGGGCGTGTTGCTCGCGAAGATGGTCGTCGGCGCGGCGGCCTGCACTTCGCGGTCGAAGGTGAAGTTCAGTCCGGTAATGTTCGACATCAGCTCGAAGATACTGATAAGCGGCTGATCCCGGAACTGCACCGTGATCGGCTGATTGAGGTCCTTGTTGAGCTTCGGTTCGAGGTCTTGTCCCTTGGGCGCGAGCAGCAGGTCGCGCAGACGGATGGCGCGCGCGTTGTCGGGCTGCTTCGAGAGCACGTCGTTGAGAATCGCCATCGCCTGGTCCGGTTGATCCTGATAGATCGTTTCGGCGTATTGCACGGCGGTGTCGATGGGCGCCTGCTTCTCGATCCACGCAATCATCTCGCGCGGCCCGTCGTCGCCGGGCGCGGCGGCCTGAGCCTTCTTCGCCCACGCGATCGCCTGGGCCGAATCTCCCGCGCGGTACGCGACACTTGCCCGCTGCAAGTACTCCAACGAAACCTTGCGACGCAGGCTCACATACCAGTTGTAGATTTCCAGGTCGTCGGGATACTGCGCGCTCTGCTGCGCGAGCAATTCGAGCTGCGCGTCGGGCGGCATGGTCCCCAGACGGTTCTGCAGATCCTTGCGATGCATCTCGCCCGCGCACGCCGTCAATAGCGGAATCAGGACCCAGACCGTAATGTCTTTGAGCCGGCTCATTTCAGTTCTCCGAGCGACAGCGTTTGTCGGCGCTTCAACGGCAAGTACATGAACCTCACTTCTTTACGGTTGATGTCCTCGATCTTGTAGGCGTTGAGAAGCACATCGCCCTTACGCAGGAAACCCGTTTTCTTGCAGTTGATGCAAAGCGGGAACTCACGTCCGGTGCCGCTCAGAACGACGTAGAAGATGCCTTGCTGGTCCAGCCACAGCGAACGGACGACAAAAGGCAAGGGCGGCAAGGGCGGCGGTGGCGGCGGCTTGATGGATTCGGGCGGCGGAGGCGGCGGCGGTGGCGGCTGCCAGTTCTGCATGGGGAAGATGTTCACGGCGGCAACGCGGGTATCCGGCGCGGCGTTGGCTTGCGGCGCACTTGCCGGTGCAGGCGCGCTCGCTCGTGAAACTCGCTCCTTCGTGGCCACCGCCGGAGGACGATCCGCCTCGTCGTCGGGCGCCCCGCGAAACCATACGAACAAGATCAAGCCGAGCGTCACGACGAGCAGCCCGCTTATCGGCCACGAGATTCTCAGCGTTCGCATATCGAGCGGCTTCACTTGGCCGCCTCCACGACGAACGAACATTGCAGCCGAACTTCGAGATCGGTCACGCCGATATTCGGCCGCGACAGCGTGAGCCGCTCGCAGCGAATGCCCGGCAAGGTCCGCAACTCGGAGAAGAAAGTACGAAATTGCAGATACTGACTCGAAAACGACGTCTCGACGACAAAGCGGCGGGAGGGCGAATCCTTGTCCTGCGCGGCCATCTGATACGTGATTTGCGGCATCGAGATACCGTTCTTCGCGGCGATCGCGTGCAGGCTGTGCAGGAAAATGAAGTAACGCTGCTCCGGACTCCTCGGCGCCACGGCTTCATCCGGCATGGGCGGCGGCGGTTGTTTCAGCTTCGCGGTGCGCGCATCGAGATCGAGCTCGCGTGCGGCGATGTCGTTGCGAAGCGGCAAGATCTCGACCAGCGCGATGATCGCCGCGCTGCTCAGGAGCAGTAGCGCAAAGAGCCCGAAGGTGCCGAGCCGCCACTGCGCGCGGCGCAGTTCCCAAAGCCAGCGGCTCATCTGGAACCTCCGGCGGAAGACGCGGCCACATCCGGCGCCGACGCGCCCGTTGCCGCCTGCGTCGCGAACGGGCGCCACGTCACCTGAAGCGCGGTTTCCACGGTTTTGACGGGCGGCCCCGGCTTCTCGCTCTGCCGCTTGATCGAGACGCTTTCGGCGGCGGGCTGCGCCTGCAGCCAGTCCGCATAGGAGATCGCTTCCTGCGCCGAGCGCGTCTCGAACTGCATGTTGATGGTGCGCGATGCGGTCACGATATCGAGCGAGAGCATCGCGATATTCGGTTGCCAACCGCCTTCGATCAGACTGCGCGCCGGTTCCGCCGCATAGCGCTGCTGCGCCATCAAGGCGTCCGCGCGGGGATTGCGCGTGCCGCGATGCGCCCGGCCAATGCGCTCGAAGCGTTTCTCCTCCTGCGCGACCGACGCTTCGCGTTCATCGAGCGCGGCGCCTTGCTCCTTGAGCTTGTCGCGATACTGCATCGTCACGAACAGCACGACGACGCCGAGGGCGAGCGCAATCAGCCCGGTCGCCACGCCCGGACGATTGGCCCGATGCAGGTCGATGGCGGGCGCTTTCATGGCGAAGCCTCCCATGGCGCGGCAAGCCATTCGACGAGCGTTGCATCCGCGACCCAGGGATCGGCTGCGCCCGGCCCGATGGCGTAACAGCGCTCGGGCGGCTCGGTGGCGGCGAGCACGAAGGCGTCGCGCAGCACGTCGTCGAGCGGGCCCGCCACCGGCAGCGCGATGAAGCCGCTCCAGCCGCCGCCGCGCCGCAAGCCGATATGCGCGATGGCCGCGCCGCTTGCCGCCTGCTCCAGTTCCACGACGGCGATGTTGCCGTCGCGAATGTGCGGCGCATGCTTTTGCATGGAGAAGGTAAAGCCCGGCTCGATACCGAGCAATTGCAGCCGTCGCGTCTTGCATAAGCGCTCGATGCCCGCGCACAGCGCCTCGGGCATCGCGGCGGCGAGGCGGCCTTGTTGCCACGCGCCATCGGTGACGGCGTAGCGCCACGGCTCGGCGCCCGCGCCCGCCTGCACGGCCTGCATGCGCGCCATCGACACCCATTGCTCCGGCTTGGGATGCGGCCGCCACGGCAGCGCGTAATAGCGCACGAACGGCGCGCCGACGACCACGCGCAGGCCGTGCAGCCCAGGTCGCGCGGGCTTCGGCGCGAGCGCCTCGATGGCCTTGAGCGCGGCCGCCGTGTCGCCCGGCGTCGTAAGGGCTTCGGTATTCACGTTGCTCGCGACGCCGGACTCTCGCACGCGTTCGCCATCGACCCATAGCGTCACGCGCGGCATGAAAGCGCCCGCGCGGGCCGTGCCCGTGCGCCTCGAAGGGCGCTTCGCGACGGCGCTCATCGCTCCGACCAGATCCGACCAACGTGACATGTTCCGTCTCCGCTATGCCGGTTCGACGATCGTGACGCGGTTGACTTCCGCGAGCGTCGTGCGGCCATCCGCGACCGCGCGCAGGGCGATCTGGCGAATCGGCACGAAACCGCTTCGATTCGCGAGTTGCTTCAGTTCGATCAACGGCCGCCGTTCCACGAAGCACTGCTTGATCGCGTCGTTCATGCGCAGCACTTCCGCAATCGGCTGACGCCCGAGATAGCCCGTCCGGCGGCATGCCTCGCAGCCCGCGCCACGGCGAAAGCGCCAATGCGCAACCTGCTCGCGCGTGAGCGCGGAGGCAAGCAGCGTGGCGTCGTCGGGCACCTCGTCGTCGCGCACGCAATGCGGACAGTTCTTGCGCATGAGCCGTTGCGCGACGGCGCCGAGCAGCGCATCGACGAAGCTGTGCATGTCGACGCCCATGTGAAGGAAGCGATCCAGCACGGAGAACACGTTGTTCGCGTGCACCGAGGTCAGGACCAGATGTCCCGTGAGCGCGGCCTGCACGGCGATGCCAGCGGTTTCGCCGTCGCGGATCTCGCCCACGAGAATCTTGTCGGGATCGTGCCGCAAGATCGAACGCAGGCCGCGCGCGAAGGTGAGCCCTTTCTTGTCGTTGATCGGAATCTGCAGCACGCCCGCGAGTTCGTATTCGACGGGGTCCTCGATCGTGATGATCTTCTCGTCGCCCGTGTTGATTTCGGTGAGCGTGGCGTAGAGCGTGGTCGACTTGCCCGAACCAGTCGGGCCCGTCACGAGCAACAGGCCGTAGGGCTCGCGCGCGATCGAGCGAATCGACGCTACCGTGTTTGGGTCGTGTCCGAGTCCGTCCAGACGCAGCGTCGTGCTGTTTGCATCGCCGCGCTGCTTGTCGAGCACGCGCAGCACCGCGTCCTCGCCGTGAATCGACGGCATGATCGACACACGAAAATCGATCTCGCGCTGATTGATGAACGCCTTGAAGCGGCCGTCTTGCGGAATGCGCCGCTCGCCGATATCGAGCTCCGCCATGACCTTGAGCCGCGAGAGCACTTGCTCCGCGACATCGGTGCCGGGCGCGGACGCCGTTTCCTGCAGCACGCCGTCGATGCGGTATTTGATGACGAGACCCGTCGCGGTGCTCTCGATATGAATGTCCGAGGCGCGTGCCCTAAGCGCGTCGTACAGCGACGAATTCACGAGCCGGATGACGGGATGCACGTCCGCCGAAAGCGTGGCGAGCGTGATCTCCACGCCCGCCGCGGCGGCGTTGCCGGTCTTGCTGTCGACATTGACCTGCGTGAGCGCCTGATGCGCGGACTCGTGCAGCGCGAGATACGCCATGAGCTCGCCCGGCACGCAGAAGGCGAACGCGAATGGCTTCTTAACGCGCTGCATCGCCCAGGCACGCAGCGGCGGATCGAATGGATCGGCAAGCACGAACCACAGGCGCGCGTCGCTGTCGGCGGCAAGCAGACAGCGGCGCGACATGGCTTCGCCGAACGGCAGGAGGTCGAAGCGCGGTTCGAGCGTTTCGAGCGCGGTGGCGTCGAAGCCGCGCAGGCCGATGGTCTGCGTGACCTTCTTCAGATAGTCGGCGCCGTCGTGTTCCGCTTCGTCCCAGAACTGCTGCTGCTTCGGGCGCGGGTCGCGCACGGGGTTCGCCTTCGCGGGCGTATCGGTGGTCTGTTCCATGTCTTATCCCACGCTTCCGGCCAACTGAAAAATCGGCATATAGAGCAGAAAGATGATCGTCCCGACGATGCCGCCCACCACCAGCATCAGCACCGGCTCGACCACGCGCATCAGCGTGTCGATCGCGCGGTCGAGTTCCTCGTCGCAGAATTCGGCCGAGCGCGTCACCATGCCGGCCAGCTCGCCGCTCTGCTCGCCGACGCGGATCAGCCGCTCGGCCACCGGCGTCGTGAGATTCGCGGCCGGCAACGCGCCGGACAGCGACTTGCCCGCGCGCACTTCGTCGAGCGCGCGCGCAAGCGCGGACTGCATCAGCGAAGGCAGCAATTGCGCGGAGAGTTCGAGCGCCGCGACCATCGACATGCCGCCCGCGAGCAACAGGCCGAGCGTCCGGTAAAACCGTGTCAGGGCGAAGAGCCGTTGGTAATCCGCGAGCTTGGGCAGGCGCAGCACCGCGCCGAACAACCTGCCGCGCACCTTCTCGTTGCGCAGCGCCATGATCGCGCCGGCGAGCGCGGCCACGATGCCCGCGAGCAGCACGCCGCCGTGCTCGGCGACGAGGTTGCCCCAGGCGAGCATCATGCGGGCGGAGAAGGGGATGTCTTTCATCGACGCGAACACTTGGCTGAACTTCGGAATCACGTAGAACGCGAGGAACAGGATGATGAACGCGCCCGTGGCGATCACGATGGACGGATACACCATGGCCGACACCACTTTCTTGCGCACCGCCGCGAGCCGCGCGTCGTAGTGGTGATAGCGCTTGAGCGCCTCGGAAAGATGCCCCGTCTGTTCCGCCGATGCCACGGTCGCGACATACAGCGGCGGGAAATGTTCGGTTTGACGCTCGAGCGCCCGCGACAACGGCTCGCCTTCGTAAAGCGCGGTGACGATGCCTTGCAGCACCGTCCGGTTGAGGCCTTCCTTGCTTTTGTCGCGCAACGTCTCGACCGTTTCGACGAGACTCAGGCCCGCTTCCAGAAGCGCGATCAGTTCCTGCGTAAAGAGCGCGCGCTCGAATACGGGCTTGCGCAACGAGAGGCCGCGCGTCTTCTTTTCCACGGGTGTCGCTTCGATCAGCGACAAACCCATGTCGGCCATGTTCTGCCGAAGCTGCGTTTCGTCCGCTGCATCGAGCTCCAGTTCCTGCTGGCCGCCGTCGGACTCGACCCGCACGCGATATCGCATGACTGCCGCCGAATCCATCATTTGCCGATGATGTCCGCGTCCTCGCCCGAACCGCCGGGCTTGCCGTCGGCGCCGTAGGTCATGAGGTCGTAGTCCTTGCCGTTCTCGCCGGGCGAGCGGTAGACGTACGGCTTGCCCCACGGATCGTTCGGAATGGCGCTGCTCATGTACGGACCTTCCCAGCCCGAGGTGTTGCCGACGTTGCTCATCAACGCCTGAAGCCCGGCGTCGGTGCCGGGAAAGTGGCCGGTGTCCAGACGGTATCGATCGAGCGCGTCTTCGATACCCTTGATCTGCGTCGCCGCTGTCTTGGAGCGCGCCTTGCCGACTTCACCGAAGAGCTTCGGGCCGACATAGCCCGCCAGGAGCGCGATGATGAGCAGCACCACCAGCAACTCGAGCAAGGTAAAGCCGCGCCCGCGCCAGCCGAGATTGTGCCGGGAGAGTTTCGTTTTCGACACAGCGGCCGTCGAGAACGCGGCATTCGTCAATCGATCCTGCATGGCTGCCCCCGATTCATTGCACTGCGCATCGTCTGCGCCCGGCGTCACGCACCGGGCGCAGTCGCGCGGCCGATCACTTGTTGACTTCGCTCATGACGCTCAGCAGTTCCGCGTTGGCGGCGTCGCCGTCCAGCTCCCAGCCGAAGACACCGCGCAGACTGAACTGCTTCACGTAGGCGTTCTTGACGCGGATCGTGGTGGGCGAGTCGTAGGACCAGAAAGTCGTGCCGTCGAACTTGTACGACTGCTTCGTCACCGGATGCTCGTACACCGTGCCTGCGGCGCTCTTCAAGAGCCGGTAGTCCTGGATGCCGGCCTCGTACTTCCCGGGCGCTGTCTTGGTGGCTTTCTGATAGAGCCCGTCTCCCTTCGGTCCCGGCGTGACGCCGGTCCAGCCGCGCCCATACAACGGAATGCCGAGAACGATCTTCGACGACGGCACTCCCGCTTTCAGCAAGGCCTGGATGGCGGCATCGGTGTAATAGGTGTTGCCGGGAGCGCCCGCCATGTTCGGGCTGGCCGGGTCCGGATACAAATGCGACTGGAAGTCCGTCGGGCCGGTGCTTTCCCATCCGCCGTGATAGTCGTACGTCATCACGTTGATCCAGTCGAGCGGCTTGCTGTAGTCGCCCGGGTTCGTGCTGGCGATCTTGTCGCCACCCGCGCCGATGGCGACCGTCAGCAGATAGCGTTTGCCGTTTTGCGCGCCCATGGCGTCGAGTTGCTTGCGGAATTCCGTCAGGAGAAGCGTGTAGTTCTCCTTGTCCTTGACGTCGTACGTGTTGTAGGGCTGACCGCCGCCACCGGGAAATTCCCAGTCGATGTCGATGCCGTCGAACACGTTCGCTGCGACGCCATCTCCGCCCGCGTTCGAGGCAGCATCGAAGGGCACGTTGCCCTTGATATAGACATCGATGCACGACGAGACGAGCTGCTTGCGCAGCGCATCGGTGGCGCTGGCCTTGCTGAACCACTTCGACCAGGTCCATCCGCCGAGCGAAATGATCATGCGCACGTTGGGGTACTTGTCCTTCAATAGCTTGAGCTGATTGAAGTTACCCTTGAGCGGACCGGACTTGCCCTGACGTGGATCGCCATAGGGCCAGTCCCATGCATCGCTCTTGCCGTTGACCGATTCGTTCGCCGAGAAGCCTTTTTGGTAGTCGGCCCAGGCGTCGCCGCCGGTGCCTGCGTCCGGGGCATTTTCGTTGGTCGCACCCGGTTCTGCCTTGTTGATGATGCCGCACTCGTAGCCGCCGTTCTTCTGATAAACGTTGCCGAATGCGTAGTTGATAAACGTGAGCAGCTTCGCCGAGCCCGATGTGTCGACATCCTTGACCTTGTAGTTGCGGTCGTAGATTCCCCATTGCGCGAAGTACGCGCCGACTTCACGCGCGCCGGCGGGAGCGGGCGTGGGCGTTGGTGTTGGTGTTGGCGCAGGAGTAGGCGTAGGCGCCGGCGTAGGCGTCGGGACCGGTGTCGGCACGGGTGCCGGCGTAGGAGTCGGGACCGGTGTTGGTGCTGGTGTTGGAACCGGCGTTGGTGTCGGTGTCGGCGTTGGGGTCGGAACCGGTGTTGGTGTTGGCGTCGGCGTCGGAACCGGCGTTGGTGTTGGTGTTGGTGTTGGTGCTGGCGTCGGCGTCGGCGTTGGAACTGGCGCTGGCGCCGGTGTCGGCGTCGGACTTCCCGAGCATGCGCCTATGTCTTCCCATACGCCGTACTGTCCGGACTGCGTCGGGTTGTCGCCTTGGGTCCACCACTTGTTTCTGTAATTGCGTCCATTGGCCGTGACGCGCGTACCCGTCTGTGCATAAACCTGCGATGCCGACCACGCAGCGAAGCAAGCCGAAGGTGTCGGAGTGGCAGAGGGTGTTGGCGTTGGAGTCGGCGTCGGGGTTGGTACGGGAGTTGGCGCAGGAGTCGGAGCGGGTGTCGGCGCAGGCGCAGGCGCAGGCGTGGGCGATGGTGCTGGCGTAGGCGTAGCCGCGCTCACATCGCGCCACAAGGTCGGCGTGCTGGCCGGAGTCCACCCAGCGCCTGGATAAGCCGTATGCGCCTGAAGAGCCTGGTATGTGCGCCCGTTGTAGGTGACGGTCGCGCCCGCCGCGTAGGTCGCACCTTCCTGCCATTCGGCGCTTAACGCATTGATTGAATAAGCGACGAGCGCAGCCAGCGTCAGCGCAGTAGTCTTCGACTTCATGCCAAGGCGATTCATGAGAACGGCCTCCTTACTCGGTTTGTTTGGTTCGTTTCGATCCGCGACTCATTTGCGCTGACTGAACTGTCGTCAAACCCTCTCTTATAGGGCTCGTGCGATCATTGATAATCCAGCGACCAAGGCGAGGCAAGCCGAAAATCGGATATTAGGTTTCCTACGGAAAAATTTTTAAGGGTAGACGGAGCATGTTTTCCTTGACGTTTTTTTCTTGTGAGAATGACGTCGATTCGTTCAAGGAACTCGTTGAGAGAAGCGAAGCAAATACGAACGATCCAGGCGAAACTGCGAATGCAATCTCGAACCATGACGATGCTTGCGTTACAAAGAAAGCTGCCACCGTTTAGCAGATGCCTTCAGTCGGGAAGACGATGAAGCAGATGCGGTGAAGCCGGAAGAACATCCGAGACCCGTCGTTTTATATTTGTGAATTTAAATCGGGATTGTTGGGCATCTAAAGCGTGTAGGGCAAAACACTCGACCTGCATTGCATCGCTTTCCAATGAATCGAGCGTTGTCTTGCAAGTCGTATCGTGCGCACGATTGGCGCCCCGCGAATATCAAAACTCGACGGTCACGAACTTGACCAGCGGCGTGGTCTCGGAGTTTATCGCTGACGATTGCGGTTCCGCGGCAACGCCGATCGTCTTTCGAGCATCGCCGTAAGCTGCCGTCGCGGCCTGTGCTGTTGCTTGCCTGGAGACGGCGGTGCTCGCATGCAGTTCGCTCATGACGGAAACGCCGTAGGGCGTTTGTTTTCCCGTGCAATCCACCTTGATGGACGTTCGGGCATTCGCACCGGAAAGCATCTCAATCGGATCTGCCGTTTCCGAACCGCTGACGATCGAGCAGGCATTGTGGATGGTCAACGTGACTTCTAGTTGTGAGCTTTTGCGCTCGGCATATGAGGCGGACGTGCCGGAAAGCGCTTCCGCCGCAACGAGCGCAGCCAATGCGGTACTGCGAAAATTGCGCTTGTGCATGATGATTCCCGAAGGCAAAAAAGTGTCTCTCATCATGCTTGCGGGCTACGCCAAGGCGGATAGGTTCGCTCCCATTTCATGCGCTCATTTGAACCATGCAGTGTTTCGCACGGCGTGATAAAAACCGGCGTTCCCAAAAAAACGGACCCACGAATGGGTCCGATTCGAAGCATGGTCCGGCTCGATCAGCCAAGCGCCGCACGCGCCGCCTTGGCGGCCGCACGCACCTGATCCGGCGCGGTGCCGCCCGCATGATCGCGGCTCGCGACCGAACCTTCGAGCGTGAGATATTCGAAGACATCGTCGCCAATCAGATGCGCGACGTTCGGCAGTTCCTGCTTCATTTCATCGAGCGACAAATCGGCGATATCGCATTCGCGATCCACGCAGATGCGCACCGCATGCGCCACGGCTTCGTGTGCGTCGCGAAAGGGCAGGCCACGTTTCACGAGATAGTCCGCGAGATCGGTGGCCGTCGAGAAACCTTGCAGCGCGGCCGCGCGCATGGCCTGCGGCTTGACGGTAATGCCCGCCGCCATTTCCGCGAAAATGCGCAATGTGTCGGCGACCGTATCGACGGTATCGAAAAGCGGCTCCTTGTCTTCCTGATTGTCCTTGTTATAAGCGAGGGGCTGGCCTTTCATCAGCGTGAGCAGCGCCATCAAATGACCGTTCACGCGGCCTGTCTTGCCGCGCGCGAGTTCGGGCACGTCGGGGTTTTTCTTTTGCGGCATGATCGACGAGCCGGTGCAGAAACGATCCGCGAGATCGATGAAACCGACGCGCGGACTCATCCACAACACCAGTTCTTCGGAAAAGCGCGAGACGTGCGTCATGACGAGCGCGGCGGCCGCCGTGAATTCGATGGCGAAGTCGCGGTCGGAGACGGCATCGAGCGAATTCGCGCAGATGCCATCGAAGCCGAGCGTCTTCGCCACCGCGTGACGGTCGATCGGATAACTCGTGCCCGCGAGCGCCGCCGCACCCAACGGCAGGCGGTTCACGCGCGTGCGGCAGTCGCGCATGCGCTCGGCGTCGCGCGAGAACATTTCGACATAAGCGAGCAGGTGATGCCCGAAGGTCACGGGCTGCGCCACTTGCAAATGCGTGAAGCCCGGCATGATGGTGTCGGCGTGCTTCTCGGCCATGTCGATGAGCGCGCTTCGCAGGTCCTTCAACAGTTCGTTGATACGGTCGATCTCGCCGCGCAGCCACAGGCGAATGTCGGTTGCGACCTGATCGTTGCGCGAGCGGCCGGTGTGCAGGCGCTTGCCGGCGTCGCCGATCAACGCGGTCAGCCGCGCCTCGATGTTCAGGTGCACGTCTTCCAGGTCCAGCTTCCACTCGAACTCGCCGCGCTCGATTTCGCCCTTGATCTGCGCCATGCCGCGCTCGATGGCGGCGAGGTCGTCCGCGCCGATGATCTTCTGCGCCGCAAGCATCGACGCGTGCGCGAGCGAGCCTTGAATGTCGACGAGAGCGAGCCGCTTGTCGAAGAACACCGACGACGTATAGCGTTTGACGAGATCCGACATGGGCTCGGAGAAGCGAGCCGACCAGGCTTCGCCTTTTTTGTGCAGTTGGGACGTCATGGTGATGTGATTGGCGGTTGAGGCGAATGAGGCGGCTAAAGCGGCAAGCCGGAAGTCGAAGATTTTAACATTCGGCGCCTGCTGCCTCAGTCGTTGCCGACGAGGATCACGAGCTTCAGATCTTCGCGATGCGCGGGCTTGAAGGTGATCTGGTTGAACACGAGTCGTCCGCGCGACGGATGATCGAACGCGCGTTCGCCGCCTTCGCGCTCGAACACGTCCTGCGACGCCCAGTAGCGCGCGAAGGCATCGCTGGCGGCGCCGAGCGCGTCGATCAGCGTGCGCGTGGGCGCGTCGTTGAGGTGACGGATGGAATCGGCGCGAAACTCGGCGGCAAGACGGCGCGCGCGCGTGTCCCAATCGACGATCAACGCGCGCGCCACCGGCGAGGTGAACGTGTAGGCGAGCAAGTTGCGGTCGTGTTCGCCATCGAGCCAGCCGACGAACAGTTCTGACGCGTGCGCGTTCCAGCGCAGCGCATTCCACTGGCGGTCGAGCACGTAGGCCGGCGCGCCGATCAGCCCGACGCTCTGCAAGAGCGCGGCGGGCACGTCCTGCGCGGTGGGATCGGGCTCGGCGGGATCGCGTTCCTCGGCCAGTTCGAAGAGATACGCGCGTTCGGCCCGCGACAACTGCAATGCGACGGCGATACGCGCGAGCGCATCCGCCGAGGCGGAAACCGGCCGGCCCTGCTCGATCCACGTGTACCAGGTCGGGCTGACGCCGCACAACGCGGCGACTTCCTCGCGGCGCAGCCCCGGCGTGCGGCGGCGCGGCCCCGGCGGCAAACCGACGGACTGCGGCGAAAGCCGTTCACGATGCGCCCGGATGAATTCGCCGAGCGCGCGTGCGGGGATATCGACAGCTTCCCTGGATTCGGTCTTCGGGGTTGTTTTCATGAGGCGTGGCGGGTAATGTCGATACCAGAATAAACAGTCAACTTGTACTGGTACAAGGCGGGCTCTATTGTAGCGGCAGGCCGGGCGGCTCAGGAACCGCCCGGTCGTCCCCAAAGAACATTCCGGAGCCATACCGATGAAACACCACGACCAGGTAGCCGATGCGTTCGGCAGCACCGCCGCCGCCTATCTCACAAGCCAGGTTCACGCGAGCGGCGCCGATCTGCAAAATCTCGCCGCGACTTTTGCCGCGACGTGCGGCAACGCGACCGTGCTGGACATGGGATGCGGCGCGGGTCACGCGAGTTTCGCGGTGGCGCCGCACGTGCGCGAGGTCGTGGCGTACGACATCGCCCCGCAAATGCTGGCCACGGTCGATGCCGCCGCGAAGGAACGCGGCCTTGCCACGATCCGCACGCAACAGGGCGCCGCCGAGTCGCTGCCATTCGCCGACGCCTCGTTCGACTGGGTGGTGAGCCGCATGAGCGCGCATCACTGGCGCGACGTGCCGCGCGCGCTGGCCGAAGTGCGGCGCGTGCTCAAGCCGGGCGGCCGGCTGAAATTCATCGATATCGCGGGCGCCGACGATCCGCTGTACGACACGCACATTCAGGCAATCGAACTGTTGCGCGATGCATCGCATATCCGCGACTATCGCGCCGACGAGTGGATCGCCATGCTCGATACCGCCGGCTTCGACGCGAACGTGACCGAGCGCTGGCGTATCGGCCTGGAATTCGATTCGTGGGTGACACGCATGAGAACGCCACCCGAACGCGTGACGGCGATCAAATCGATGTGGGCGGCCGCGCCCGACGAAGTGCGCGAATACTTCAAGGCCGGCGACGACTTCTCGTTCGAGCTGGATGCGTTGATGATCGAAGGCAAGCGGCGCGACTGAGCGCCGCTCGGATGCCGCAAGGGCTACTTAAACAAACGTGCCACGAACACATGGCGTGATTCGTGGCACGTGAAAGATGCAATGCCCGTTGCCGGGCGCATCGATCAACCCGTATTACGCAGGCCCGCCGCAATCCCGTTGATCGTCAAATGAATCCCGCGCCGCAGCCGTACGTTCTGATCGCCCGCGCGATGCCGCTTGAGCAGTTCCACCTGCAAGTGATTGAGCGGATCGAGGTACGGAAAACGGTTCTTGATCGAGCGCGCGAGCAGCGGATTGTCAGCGAGGCGCTCGCCCTTGCCGGTGATTTCCGCGAGCACGTTGCCGGTCCGCTCGTGCTCCGCGACGATGCGATCGAACACGCGCTTCCTGAGCTTCTTGTCCGCGACGAGCTGCGCATAACGCGACGCCACCGCGAGATCGGTCTTCGCAAGCACCATGTCCATGTTCGAAAGCAGATTCGTGAAGAACGGCCACGTCTTGTGCATCTTGCGCAAGGTGCCGAGGCGCTTCGCGCGTTCCGCGTCCGAGTCGGCCGAATCGAGATAAGCCGTCACCGCGCTGCCGAAGCCGAACCAGCCCGTCAGCAGCAGGCGGCATTGGCCCCACGAAAAGCCCCACGGAATGGCGCGCAAATCTTCGATCTTGCGTTGCTTCGGGTCCTGCAGCTTGCGCGATGCCGGCCGGCTGCCGATGTTCAGTTCGGCAATCTCGGCGATCGGCGTCGAGGCGAAGAAGTAATCGGTAAAGCCGGGAGTTTCGTACACGAGCGCGCGGTACGCGGCCATCGCGGAATCGGAGAGCGTTTGCATCGTCGCTTCGAATAGCGGCAATTGCGCGGGCGCGTTCTCGTGCGGCAGAAGCGATGCCTCGAGCGTCGCCGCCACCACCGTTTCCAGATTGCGCCGCCCGATTTCCGGATTGCCGAACTTGCTCGAAATGACTTCGCCTTGCTCGGTGAGACGGATTTGCCCATCGACCGTGCCGGGCGGCTGCGACAGAATCGCCTGATAGGTTGGGCCGCCGCCGCGTCCCACCGTGCCTCCCCGGCCGTGGAAGAGACGCAAGGTCGTGCCGCGTTGCTTGAACAGCGCGACGAGCGCCAGTTCCGCGCGATACAGCTCCCAGTTGGACGTCAAGAAGCCGCCGTCCTTGTTGCTGTCCGAATAGCCGAGCATGACCTCCTGCTCGTTGCCCTGATTTTCGATGAGCGCGTCGATGCCCGGCAGCTTGAAGAACTCGCCCATGATGACCGGCGCATTGCGCAAGTCGGCGATGGTCTCGAAGAGCGGAATCACCATCACGCCATCGCGCGCGGGATTGTCCTTGCTGCCGAGGCAACCGTGCAGCACGCCGGTTTCCTTCTGCAGCAACATGACTTCGAGCAAGTCGCTCACGGTCTCCGTGTGCGAGATGATGTAGTTGCGCACCGCGCGCTTGCCGAACTTCTCGCGCGTCACGCGTGCGCCTTCGAGCACGCCGAGTTCGCTCTTCGCGAGATCGGAGTAATCGGCATAAGGAAGACGCAGCGGACGCGGCTGCGCAAGTTCCCTGAGCAACACGGCGCGCTTGTCTTCCTCGGAAAGCGCCGCATAGTCGGCTTCGACGCCCGCGCGCGAAAGCAACTCCGCGATCACCGCTTCGTGGATATCCGAGCTCTGCCGCAAGTCGATGCTCGCCAGGTGAAAGCCGAACACTTCCGAAGCGCGCGTGAGCGGCGCGAGCCGCAGCAGCGCAAGCGAGCCGCCATGATGTTGCGCGAGCGAATCGATCAGCACATGAAGATCGCGCGTGAATTCCGAGCTATCGCCATAAGGCGTCGCGCGAATTGGCGCCGCGCCGCGTCCCGCGCTGCGCACCGCGACCACGCCTTCACCCAGCCGCACGCGCGCGCTCGCCGCGATTCGCGTATAGATGCCGATCAGCGCGCGCCTATATGGTTCGTCCGTGCGATGCGGCGACTGGTCCGGCGAGGTATCCGCGAGCGCCTGCAAGGCTTCGCTCGATCCGGCGAGCAGATTCGACACGGACAACTCCGCGCCGAGCTTGTGCACCTGTTCCAGATAGTGTTCGAAGATGACCGTTGCTTGCCGCGTGATGGCGTTTTCCAGCGTGGCGGCGGTGACGTTCGGATTGCCGTCGCGGTCGCCGCCAATCCAGCTTCCCATCTGGAAGAACGGCGGCAGCCGCGCGGGCAGGCCGTGTTCAGCGAGCGCTTCCTCGATATCGGCGTAAAGCGCGGGAATTTCCTCCAGAAAAGTCGCGCGATAGTACGAAAGCGCGTTCTCGATTTCATCGGCGACCGAAAGGCGCGACTCGCGCAACATGCGCGTTTGCCAGAGCGAGGTCACGCGCGCCCGCAGGACGGCTTCGTTGTGCGCGCGTTCGCGCGCTGTCAGTTCTTGATCGCGTTCGGCAAGCAGGCGCGCGATGTCGTGTTGCGCATCGAGAATGCTCTTTCGCGACACTTCCGTCGGATGCGCGGTGAGCACGGGCACGATGAGCGCGGCATCGAAGAACTTTTCCAGCACCTTGCGTGTTTTGCTGACGTTGGACTGCTCGCGCATGCGCTCGATGGCGTAGGCGATGGTGCCCGGCTGCGAAGTCGAACCGGCGAGCGCGTGAATCCGCCGCCGCCGATTGTGATGCCGGTCTTCCGCGATATTCGCCAGATGCGAGAAATAGCTGAACGCGCGCACCACGCTGACCGTCTGTTCCGGCGATAAAGCACGCAGACGCTTTTCCAGCGCTTGCGACGCTTCGTTGTCGTCCTCGCGGCGAAATTTGACGGCGGTCTGACGAATGGCTTCGACGAGGTCGAAGACGGCGTCGCCTTCCTGTTCGCGCAACACGTCGCCGAGCAGGCGGCCAAGATAGCGGATGTCTTCGAAGAGCGGACGGTCCTTGTCGTCGCGCGTGCGGCTGGTCGGCTTCGGCCGTTCGGCGCCATTGATGGCCGTTTTGACGCTCGCCTTCTTGGGAACCGGCGCGGCCTTTGGAGCCACACTCGCCTTCGATGCCTTCACGGCACTGGCCGCTTTCGTCGTGCGAATGATTGGCGTCGCTGACGTTGGCATCGCTGACGACGAGGCGCCGGTTGCATGGGCCGCGCTCGATGCGTCGGCGGAAGAGTCAGGCGATAGAGCGTTGCGGCGCGCGGGGCGGGCCGATCCGGAAGTCGTCACGTCGGGTTCTCCTCAGAAGCTGCGCAGTCAGGGTAACGCGACGAAATCACCGACGAAACGAGTTCTGCACAGCCGCGCGAGGTGCGGCGCGAAGCTGCCGCAACCGCGCCGCAGCCGCTTTGCCTTCCGCTACCGGAACGCGTGCTGAACGCTTCGAAAGGCGCGCGGACTAAGGCTCTGGCGCGCCGCGTGTCTTCAGGTCGACCCTGGCCTGCGTGCTACCATTGTTAGCTAATGTCTATTTATCCATCCCGTCATTCGATCGAGCTTCAATGAATTCCGAGACGCATTCAACGACACCGCCCGCGAGCCTCACAATCGTTTCGCGGGAAAGCCGGCTGGCGATGTGGCAAGCCGAGCACGTGCAGTGTGCGCTGCACAAATTATATCCATCTTGCGACGTCAAAATTCTCGGAATGACGACGCGCGGCGATCAGATTCTCGATCGCACGTTATCGAAGGTCGGCGGCAAGGGTTTGTTCGTCAAGGAACTGGAAGCCGCGCTCGCCGACGGCCGCGCCGATCTCGCGGTTCATTCGCTCAAAGACGTGCCGATGCAACTCCCCGAAGGCTTCGCACTCAGCGCGATTCTCGAACGTGAAGATCCGCGCGATGCGTTCGTCTCTTCGCACTTCGATTCGCTCGCTGCGTTGCCGGCGGGCAGCGTGGTCGGAACCTCGAGCCTGCGCCGCGAAGCCATGATTCGCGCGCGCTATCCGCATCTCGAAGTGCGGCCGCTGCGCGGCAATCTCGACACGCGTCTAGGCAAGCTGGATCGCGGCGAATACGCGGCCATCATTCTCGCGGCGGCCGGTCTGATACGGCTTGGTCTCGAAGGACGCATCCGCGCGTATCTGGATGAAACCGACAGTCTGCCGGCGGCGGGGCAGGGTGCGCTCGGCATCGAGATTCGTGCGGATCGCGCCGATCTCGTCGCGTGGCTCGCGCCCTTGCATCACGAAGCGACCGCGCTTGCCGTCGAAGCGGAGCGCGCCGTGTCGCGTGCGCTTGGTGGCAGCTGTGAAGTGCCGTTGGCCGCTTACGCGCATTGGGAGAACGATTCGCTGTACTTGCGCGGCGCGGTCTCGACGCCGGATGGCACGCGCGTCTTGAACGCGGAAGAACGCATCGCCACGCCCGATCTTGCCGCCGCGCTCGAACTGGGTTTGCGCGTATCGGCGGATCTCGAAGCGCAGGGCGCCATGGAGATCGTCAACGCGCTAACCACCATCAGCCACCCGGACGGGCCGAACCGAAGCCCCGGCAACGACGCGGCCAATCCCGACCTGATCCCGCCTTCGACGGCGGGCAAGCACTGATGGCGAGCGAGCGTCGCGCCACCATCGTCGTCACGCGGCCTGCGGGACAATCGGCTGCGCTCATCGCGCTTCTCGCCGATGCCGGTTTCGAGACGCTCGAGTTTCCACTCATCGACATCGCGCCCGTCGCCGACGACGCTTCTTTGCGCGCGGCCCTCGACGAACTCTACGGGCCGCAACGTTACGCGCTCGTGGTTTTCGTCTCGCCGAATGCGATCGATCATGCGTTCAGCCGTCTTTTCGCGCCGTGGCCTGTGGACGTGCCGGTGGCCGTCGTGGGTCCGGGCAGCGTCGCGGCGCTGGCGCGGCAAGGCGTGAGCGCGCCGGCGTATCGCGTGATCAGTCCGTCGGCGGAAGAAGCCGATCCGCGTTTCGATTCCGAAGCGCTCTACACGGCAATCGAAGCCGCGCTCGGCGAGAACGGTCTGGAAGGCAAGCGCGTGCTGATCGTGCGTGGCGATGGCGGGCGCGAGTGGCTCGCCGAGCGCCTCACCGAAGCGGGCGCGCAAGTGGAGAAGGCGGCGGCGTATCGCCGCGTGCTGCCCGAACCGTCCATGCACAAGTGGGAGCGCATCCACACGCTGCTCGCGGGCAACCCGCACGCGTGGCTGCTGACGAGTTCCGAAGGCGTGCGCAATCTCGACGAACTCGCGCGCGAACATCTCACCGCCGACGAGATCACGCGGCTGCGGCACGCGCAGGTGATCTGCCCGCATCCGCGTATCGAGCAGGCCGCGCGGCAAGCGGGTTTTGATAGGATGACGGTGTCCGGCGCCGGCGACGAGCGCATCGTGCAGGCAGTCGATGCGCTTTACCCGCGCAAATCGGCTGGAATTCAGGCTGAACCTCACACCAATCAAGCACGTGAAACGCACGCGAAGCCCGCACCGGCGGATGCATCGCCGGACACGCAACCGGCCGCCGCGCCGGCCCACCAAACGGCTCAATCACGCATGACTGATTCGAACGATTCCAACAAAGCTTCACCTCAGCCCAACGTGCCACCGCCTCCGCCCAATACGCCTTTCACGCCCTACGAGCAGCAGAAGCGGCGCGGCGGCGCGGGCACGGTGTTGTTGTGGTTCGTCATCGTTATCCTCGCGATCGCTGCGGGCGCGGGCGGCTATGCGCTCAACCGCAAGTTCGAACGCAATAACCAGGCGCTCGCACAGCGCGTCGAAGAGGCCAACGCGCAAGACGCGCAACTGCGCGCCAAGGCCGACGAAGCCGCGAGTTCGACCGCCGCGCTCAATACGCAGGTCATTCAGTTGCAGGGCAAGCTCAATGACGCCGAGGCGCACAGCCAGGCGTTGCAGCAGCAGTATCAGGACCTCGCGAGCAATCGCGACGACTGGACGGTTGCCGAAGTCGAGCAGATTCTGTCGAGCGCAAGCCAGCAATTGCAATTGACCGGCAACGTGCAACTCGCGCTCTTCGCGCTGCAAAGCGCCGACACGCGGTTGGCCGCCACGAACGGTCCGCAGGTCGTGGCGATCCGCAAGGCCGTCGCGCAGGACATGGACAAGCTCAAGGCCACGCCGACCACCGACCTCACGGGTCTCGCGATCAAGCTCGATACGGCGATCGACCGCATCGACAGCTTGCCGCTGTCCGGCGAAGCGCCGATCGATCCGGCGCGCGCTCGCGCGTCAGAACCGGGTGACAGCGCGTCGATTGCTGCGGCGACCGGCGTGCCGCGCTGGAAGGTGCTGTGGTATCAGATCACGAGCGGCATCGGGCAGCAGTTGTCGAGTCTCGTGTCGGTGCGGCGTATCGACAATGCGGACGCCATGCTCACGTCGCCGGATCAGGGTTACTTCGTGCGCCAGAACGTGAAGCTGCGTCTGTTGTCCGCGCGTCTTTCTCTGCTTTCGCGCAGCGAGCCTACGCTCAAGTCCGACCTGAAAGCCGCCGATGCCGCGCTTGCCCGCTACTTCGATCCCTCGTCGAAAGCGGTTCAGGCCGTGCGCGATCTCGTGAAGCAGGTCGATCAGGCGTCGATGGCCGTCGCCGTGCCGAACCTGGACGCGAGCCTCGCCGCCGTGCACCAGTTCAAGCGAGGCGGATGATGACGATTCGTGGACTCATCTGGATTGCGCTGTTGTTCGTCGTTGCGGCGATCATCGCGACGGTCGGCGGCTTCAATGGCGGGCAGATTCTGCTCGTGCTGCCGCCATATCGCATCGACATGTCGCTCAATCTGTTTGTCGTGGCGCTGGTCGTGCTGTTTCTCGCGCTCTATGCGCTGATCCGCGCGATCCGCGGCGTGTGGAAGATGCCGTCGCGCGTGGCGGCGTATCGCACGCGCAGCAAGCTTGCGAAGGCGAACGCGTCCTTGCGCGATGCGATCGGCCATCTGTACGCGGGCCGCTTCTCGAAGGCCGAGAAAGCCGCGCGCGATGCGTTGAGTGTCGAGGACAACAAGGGCGCGGCGGGCTTGATCGGCGCGAACGCGGCGCATCGGCTGCATGAATACGCGCGTCGCGACGAGTGGCTCGCGCAAGTCGGCGGCGCGGACTGGCAGGACGCGCGCCTGATGGCCACCGCCGACATGCGCGCCGATGGCCGCGACGCGGACGGCGCGCTCGTCGCGCTGACCGAGATCCAGGCGCAGGGCGGGCGGCGCATCCATGCGCAGCAGATCGCGTTGCGCGCCCAGCAGCAGTTGAAGAACTGGGGCGAAGTGCTGAAGCTCGTGCGCATGCTGGAAAAGCGCGAGGCGCTGCATCCCGCGGTCGCCGTGCGGCTGCGGCAAGTCGCGGCGGAAAACCTGCTGCGCGATCGCCGGCATAATCCAGATGCGCTGCTCGAACTGTGGCAATCATTGTCGCCGGTAGAGCGTCAGTCGCCGCGTCTCGCCGATCTCGCCGCCGAACTGCTGATCGCGCTGGATCGTCGGGCGGAAGCGAAGAAGATTATCGAAGACGCGCTTGCCGTGAACTGGGATGCGCGGTTGTTGCGGCGTTATCCGGATTGCATCGTCGGGGGCGACGCCTTGCCGCTCATTCAGCGCGCCGAAGCCTGGCAAAAGGAACGCACCGAAGACGCCGACCTGCTTTTCACGCTCGGTCGTCTGTGCCTGCATCAGCAATTGTGGGGCAAGGCGCAGGCGTTTCTCGAATCGGCGCTGAAGCTGGCTGAAGACGAGCCGTTGCGTATTCGGACGCATCGCGCGCTGGCGCGTCTGCACGAGCAACTTGGCGATACCGAAAAGGCCGCGGAGCATTATCGCGCAAGCGCGCTGGCAATGAACGTGGTCTGACGCTTTCGTTTCGACACAAAAAAGCCGCATGCGCTTCAAACGCATGCGGCTTTTTCGTTGGCTGGCCTGAAGGCTCGGATTCAGGCTCGGTTCAATACGTTGGCACCGAAGGATCGACCTGACGCGACCACGCGTCGATGCCGCCGTACAGATTGAACACGTTCGTGAAGCCGCGCGACTCCAGAAACATGCCGACCTGCGCGCTGCGCGCACCGTGGTGGCAAATGCAGACGATCTGCGCGTCGTCGTCGAGTTCTTCGCTACGCGCGGGGATGTCGCGCATGGGAATCGACACGATCTTGTCGAGCTTCGCGGTCTGCAGTTCCCACGGCTCGCGCACGTCGAGCAAAACGGGAGCGGGGCGCGAGGTGTCGGCAAGCCACGCGGCGAGTTCGGGTGCGGTCAGATTTTGCATGGAATCGAGTAAGGACGATGGCGAAAGCCGGGCGGCGCCCGGCCCGAACGCACCGAATCAGAACCTGAATAGCGAAGGATGCACCGCGTTTTGCAGCGGCGCGACGAGCGTTTCGAAGACATCGGACACGCGGAATTGCTTTTCGTCGACCCGCGTGATGATCTGCGCCTTCATGACCGGCGCCGTGCCGACGAAAGCGGCGATACGCCCGCCCACTTTCAACTGTTCGAGCAATTCCTGCGGCATGACCGGCATGCCGCCCGAAACGCAGATCACGTCATAAGGCGCGCCGTCGGCCAAGCCCCGCGCGCCGTCGCCGTGAACCACATGCGCGTTCGACACACCGTTCGCCGCAAGATTCTGCTTCGCGAACTCGGCGAGTTCCGGCGAGATTTCAACCGTGGTCACGCTGCGGCCGCGATGCGCGAGGAGCGCCGCCATATAGCCCGAGCCCGCGCCGATTTCCAGCACCGTCTCACCCTTGTGAATGGCCAGTTCTTGCAGAACCCGCGCCTCGACCTTTGGCGACAGCATGCGCTCGCCGCCGGGAAGCGGAATTTCGAGGTCCGCGAAAGCGATATTGCGGTACGCGGCGGGAACGAAGTTCTCGCGCTTGATGAGCGACAGCAGATTCAGAATCTCCTGGTCCAGTACTTCCCAAGGACGAATCTGCTGCTCGATCATGTTGAAACGCGCTTGCTCGATGTTCATGTTCGTTGTGCGTCGTTGTGCGTCGTTGTGCGTCGTTCTGCAAGAAGGGTAGCCGCGAAGGCCGCCGGGTCAGACTTTCAGGCAGCTTCAGGCGGGTTTGAAAACTGTGCGATTGTAGCAAATAGACGGGTTTTCCCGCCCGTTCGTGCGCAGCCAGTGCGGCTCGGCCCATGCAGTTCGACTAATGCGGCAGTCGGATATCGAATTTGAAGGTGACGAGCCGCGCGACCAGAATGAAAGCCGTAGACAGCAGCACGTTGTAGATCGTGTCCACCTGAAGCTGTTCGAGCCCGATATACATCCAGCAGCCCGCGAACGCGCAGACTGCATACGGCCGCGAATCGCGCAGGATCAGCGGAATCTCGTTGCACAGCACGTCGCGCATGATGCCGCCGAACACGCCGGTGGTCACGCCCATCATCGTCGCGGTGAAAACGGGCATTTGCGCATCGAGCGCGATGGAAGTGCCCGAGACGCTGAAGAGTCCGAGGCCGATCGCATCGGTGATGAGGAGCGCGCGCTGATCGAACAGACGCGTCGTCACGCGTAGAAAGAAGGGCGCGAAAATCGCCATCGCGAAGATGACGAACACGTATTCCTGATGCTCGACCCAATAGAACGGCCGGCGTGACAGCAGCACGTCGCGCACGGTGCCGCCGCCGAAAGCCGTGGCGAGGGCGACGAGAAAGGCGCCGACGGCGTCGAGCCGGCGCTTGCGCGCCTCGATGAGACCGGAGAACGCATACGCGAAAATCGCGAACGCCTCCATGATGGAAATGGCGAGAGTCAGCCTGGGATGCACGTTCTAACCCGCTTTGCGGTTCTTGTCTTGTGGATGTTGATGATGTCGCGGCGCGCTCGCCGGTTGCAGCAGCACGAGCACGGCGCCCGCGCCGCCATCGTGCGGACGCGCCTGACAGAACGCAATCACTTCGACCTTCTGCACGAGCCACGCGCGCACCTTGCCCTTGAGCACCGGCTCGCGGCCGACGGACCCGAGCCCCTTGCCGTGAATCACGCGCAGACAGCGCAGCCCGCGCTTCACGGCTTCGCGGATGAACTCCGCAAGCGCCTCGCGCGCTTCCTCGCGGCGCATGCCGTGCAGATCGAGTTGCGCCTGAACGATCCACGCGCCGCGCCGCAACTTCCTCACGACCTCCTGACTGATGCCCGGACGACAGTAGGAAAGCGTCTCGTCGATATCGAGCAGGCTTTCCGGGTCGTATTCGTCGGAGAGCGCTTCCTGCAGCACCGCTTCCTCGTCGCGCCAGCTTTGCAGCGGAAGCGGTGGCGGCGGCACGCGAGCGATAGCGATGCGCGGCGGCGTCTTCAATGGCTCGATTTCGCCGATGGCGCGGCGAAACTCATCGGCCTCGGCCAACGTTTCGCGTTCCGCACGCACGGCCGCGACGCGTTCCACCTCGCGCTTCTCCGCCTGCGCCTTCAACGCGCTTTTCAGCGATCCGAGTCCGGCGAGCCCTTCGCGTTTCACCGCTTCGGCGACATCGACGGGTTTCGCTTCGACAGGCGCGCTGACTTGCGGCGTGGCGGCGCGCCGCAGTTTCGGTTCGTTCGGATGAGGTTGGTTTTTCGGCATCGTTCGGCCAACGGATAAGCGCGGGACGGTCAAACGCAGCGCGCCGATTGTGCCACGCGCGGCGCCATGCACCTGCACGCAACGGCGCTCGCGAAAATAAAAACGGGCCGGCGGCGCGAACCGTGGCCCGTTCTTCAGTCTGGTTCAACCCTCGATGCGGCTGAACTCAGTGAGCAGTACGCTGCGCGCCGGCAACCATTCTAACGGTCCGACGCGCGCGCGGTCGCTCAACGATCCTTTTCGTGGCTCATCGAGTGCGGCGTGGGCGTTTCGTCGATGGTTTCCAGATAACGTTGCGCATCCAGCGCCGCCATACAACCGGTTCCGGCGCTCGTGATTGCCTGACGATACACGTGATCCTGCACGTCGCCCGCCGCGAACACGCCGGGGATGCTGGTGGACGTTGCGTCGCCCGTCGTGCCGCCCTTCGTGATGATGTAGCCGTTCTTCATTTCGAGCTGGTTGGTGAAGAGATCGGTGTTCGGCTTGTGACCGATTGCGACGAACACGCCTTGCAGCTTGACATCGGTGGTATCGCCGGTTTCGGTGCTCTTCACGCGCAGGCCGGTCACGCCGGTCGCGTCGCCGAGCACTTCGTCGAGCACGTGGTTCCACTTGATATCGACGACGCCTTCCTTTTCCTTCGCCAGCAAGCGGTCGATGAGAATGGGCTCGGCGCGGAACTTGTCGCGACGATGGATCACCGTGACCTTCTTCGCGATGCCCGCAAGGTAAATGGCTTCCTCGACCGCCGTATTGCCGCCGCCGATCACCGCCACTTCGCCGTTGCGATAGAAGAAGCCGTCGCAGGTAGCGCACGCCGACACGCCCTTGCCCATGAACGCTTCTTCGGAAGGATCGCCGAGATATTGCGCCGATGCGCCCGTCGCGATGATGAGCGAGTCGCACGTGTACTCGCCCGAGTCGCCGATCAACCGCAGCGGACGCTCGTTGAGCTTCGCCGTATGGATGTGATCGAAGACGATCTCGGTGTTGAAGTTGCGCGCGTGTTCTTCGAGGCGCTGCATGAGTTCCGGACCCTGCACGCCCGTGGGATCGCCCGGCCAGTTTTCGACGTCGGTGGTGGTCATCAACTGACCGCCCTGAGCTAAGCCGGTGATGAGCAGCGGCGACAGATTCGCGCGCGCGGCGTAGACGGCGGCCGAATAGCCGGCGGGGCCGGAACCGAGAATCAGCACTTTGGCGTGTTTGGTCGATGACATGGCGTTTGGTCCGTTATTGATGGCCGTCGGGTTGTGGCGCGGCAACTTCGACGCCCGGCGCGAAAAGCGGCTCATGACCGCGACGCGCCATTGCAGCCCCGACGAACTCTAGTTGGGTGCAAGGGATCAATTATAAAGGCCGTTGCAAAAGCCTTCCGAGTGAACCTTTCAATCGGTTTGATAGCCGAGCGTCGCAGGAATCACGAAAAAATCGTTGCTTAATCGTGGCTTAAATCACGAGCGTTTGCGTGTGACGAGTGTTACAGGTTGCAAGCACGGACGCCTTTTTGCGCCGTTCACCGCAATGCAGCGTTTACAATAGGCCACCTTATATGCGGCACTTTATAAGCCGCGACAAGCGACTCCGAATCAATGGCCAAAGCATCCTATTCCGCGAGCCCGCAGGCGCTGCCGCACCGCATGTCGCGGCTCTTCACCGAGATTCGCTGGATTCTCCAGGTTGCGCTCGGACTGTTTCTCGTCATGGCGCTCCTTTCCTATAGCCGGAAAGACCCGAGCTGGATGCACGCCATCAGCGTGGATCACATTTCGAACTGGGCTGGGCGCGTCGGCGCCAACACGTCCGATATCCTGCTGCTCGCGTTCGGGCTCTCGTCGTACTGGTTTGTCGTGCTGCTCGGGAGGCGGATCGTCGCGAATTACCGGCGCATCACGCAACCCGCGCTCGCCGACGACGACACCCCGCGCGATCGCACCTGGCTCGCCGAGGCATTCGCGTTCGTGCTCGTGCTGCTCGCAAGCGATGGCATCGAGGCGTTGCGCATGTGGTCGCTCAAGGTGCCGCTGCCGCGCGCGCCGGGCGGTGTGGTCGGCGACATGGTCGCGCGCCATGTTTCCCATGCGCTTGGCTTCACGGGGGCGACGCTCTTTCTGCTGATCGCGCTGGCCATCGGCTTGTCGCTCTATTTCCGCTTCTCGTGGTTGTCCGTGTGCGAAAAAGTCGGCGACGGCATTCTCACCGCGATCACCGGCGCGCAACTCCGGCGCGAAGCGGGCCGCGACCGCAAGCTCGGCGAGGAAGCGGCGACCAAGCGCGAAGGCAAGGTCGTGCGCTCACGCGTGAAGCAGGAAGATCACGAGCCGGTCGTGATCGTGCCGCCGGTCGCCACGCCGCCGCGCTCCGAGCGCGCGGAGAAAGAGAAGCAGGTGCCGCTCTTCAAGGACCTGCCGGGCGATTCCACCTTGCCGCCGCTCGCGTTGCTCGATGCGCCGCCGAAAACCCAGGAAACCATTGCTGCCGACACGCTGGAATACACCTCGCGTCTCATCGAAAAGAAGCTGAAGGACTTCGGCGTGGAAGTGAGCGTGGTCGCGGCGTATCCGGGGCCGGTCGTGACGCGTTACGAGATCGAACCGGCCACGGGCGTGAAGGGCAGCCAGATCGTCGGGCTCGCGAAGGATCTGGCGCGCTCGTTGTCGCTCGTGTCCATCCGCGTCGTCGAAACCATTCCAGGCAAGAACTTCATGGCGCTCGAATTGCCGAACCAGCGCCGCCAGACCGTGAAGCTCTCCGAGATTCTCGGCTCCGAGGTCTACGCAGCCGCCGCCTCGCCGCTAACAATGGGCCTTGGCAAGGACATCGGCGGCAATCCGGTCTGCGCCGATCTTGCCAAGATGCCGCACTTGCTGGTCGCGGGCACCACGGGTTCGGGCAAGTCCGTCGGCATCAACGCGATGATTCTTTCGCTGCTCTACAAGGCAAGCGCGGATCAGGTGCGGCTCATCCTCATCGACCCGAAGATGCTTGAAATGAGCGTCTACGAAGGCATTCCGCATCTGCTGTGTCCGGTCGTCACCGACATGCGGCAGGCGGGTCACGCACTCAACTGGGCGGTCGCGGAAATGGAGCGGCGCTACAAGCTCATGAGCAAGATGGGCGTGCGCAATCTCGCGAGCTTCAACAGCAAGATCGACGAAGCGAAGAAGCGCGACGAAACCATTCCGAACCCGTTCAGCCTCACGCCGGACGAACCCGAGCCGCTCGCGCGTCTGCCGCATATCGTCGTGGTCATCGACGAACTGGCCGATCTGATGATGGTCGTCGGCAAGAAGGTCGAGGAGTTGATCGCGCGGATCGCGCAGAAGGCGCGCGCGGCGGGCATCCATCTGATTCTCGCGACGCAGCGGCCGTCCGTCGATGTCATCACGGGCCTCATCAAGGCAAACGTGCCGACGCGCATGGCGTTCCAGGTGTCGTCGAAGATCGATTCGCGCACGATTCTCGATCAGCAGGGCGCGGAATCGTTGCTCGGCATGGGCGACATGCTTTATCTGCCTCCAGGCTCGGGTCTGCCGGTGCGCGTGCATGGCGCGTTCGTGTCGGATGAAGAAGTGCATCGCGTGGTCGACAAGCTCAAGGAGCACGGCGAGCCGAACTATATCGAAGGCATTCTCGAAGGCGGACTGGCCGGCGAGGGTGAAGAAGGCGCGCCCGGCGCAGGCGGCGCGACCGATGGCGAGTCCGACCCGCTTTACGATCAGGCGGTGGAAGTGGTCATCAAGAACAAGCGCGCTTCGATCTCGCTCGTGCAGCGGCATCTGCGCATTGGCTATAACCGAGCGGCGCGGCTGCTCGAACAGATGGAGAACTCCGGGCTCGTTTCGTCGATGTCGTCGAACGGCAACCGCGAGATTCTGACGCCGGCGCGCGATTCCGATTAAGCGCCGACGTGTTTTGAATGGAGAACAAAAGCATGAAGCAACACACGGGGAAGAAGGTATTCGGCGCCGCGCTGCTGTCCGCGTCGATGCTGTTTGCATCGCACGCGTACGCGAGTGGCACGGAGCAGCTGAAGGCCTTCGTTTCGCAAGTCCACGCGGCACGCGGCGAATTCACGCAACAGGAAGTCAAGGCGCCAGGCAAGGTCAATAACGGCGCAAGCTCCACGACTACGCCGACCAAGGGTGTGACCTCCAGCGGCACATTCATGTTCGCGCGGCCGGGCAAGTTCATCTGGTCGTATGAAAAGCCGTACTCGCAGGTTTTGCAGGCGGACGGCGACAAGCTCTACGTCTATGACAAGGACTTGAACCAGGTCACCGTTCGCACGCTTGGCGGCGCGCTTGGCGCAAGCCCCGCCGCCATCCTTTTCGGCAGCAACGACCTCGACAAGAACTTCACCTCGCGCGATGCGGGCGAGAAGGGCGGCATCGACTGGCTGGAACTCACGCCTAAAGCGAAGGACACGCAGTTCGAACGCGTGGGCATCGGCTTCAAGGACGGCAATCTGCAAGCCATGGAACTGCACGACGTGTTCGGCAACGTCACGCTTCTTACGTTCTCGAACATTCAGAAGAACCCGCCGATCAAGAGCGATACCTTCAAGTTCAACGTGCCGAAAGGCGCGGACGTGATCAACGGGTAAGGTTGGGCGCCCGGCTTATTGATAGTCGGTGACGACCGTCACGAGCGCTGTCGATGGCGCTGACATGGACAGCACGCCGCCTGTCGCGCCGACGTGAAACGTGCCATCGCTGCCGCGTGCGGTCTGACGTCCGGCGCCATCGGCGAAGCGCGCGTACACGCTGCCGGCAATGGCGACGCGTGCGTTCGGCGCGTCGGTTGGCGGCGGCGTGAAGTGCACCGAGACCGTCTGGTCGCTCGCATGGTTCGTCGCCGAAAAAGTTGCGGACGTTGCCGCCGTCGATGTCGATACGCCAAACGGCGGCGCCACCAGCGCGCCCCGGAATGTGATCGTGCCACCGGGCATCGTGTACACCGGGGCGGATACCGCATAGGCGCTCATCACGGCGAGCGCCGCTGCCAATCCAACCCGGCGTGTTTCTCTCAGCTTTGCTTGGTCCATCTGTTCCCCCGTTGAAAAATCCGTGTTTCGCGCGACGTGATTAAGCACATCCGATCATTCGGCTTATTTTTGAGATAACGCGATTAGCTTGGATATTAGGAGAAATTGTGTCGGTCGAGTGATTGGCTTTTGCTAATTGCTCGCGGAAATCGATGCTTGTCGAATAAGCATGCGTACTGCTTATTTAGCTGCGTCTAAGCAGTGTGAGCGGCGGTCATGTCCTCGATGAATGCATCGACGATATCGTTCTTCGCATTGCGCGAGCCGCGTCCACGCTCGGCGCGCACGACCATGTGAAACGCCACGCGATAACGCATGAACTCGGGATTCAACGCGGCGAGCAAGCCGTCTTTCACATAAGGCGCGGCGAAATGCTCCGGCAGATAACCGAGATGCCGCCCGGATAACACGAGCATGGCGACGGCTTCCATGTTGTCCGCGACCGCGCCGATAGTGCGCGGCGTGAGCGCGCCTGCTTCGGGCAGCGGATAGCTTCGCCACGCCCACGCATGATCGGCGGCATCGTCCGGACTCACATTGCCCGCGTGTGCAAAAAGCGGATGCTCGCGCGCGCAGTACGCGAACTGATCTTCGGCAAAGATCTGCGTGTATTCGAGCGACGGCACGCGATGCCAGAAGTAGCCGATCGCCATCTGAATGCGGCCGGCAAGCAGCATTTCCTCGAGTTCGCCTGGCGAGCGGACGAGCACGGATAGGCGCACCGATTCGTCGCGTCGCCGGAAGCGCGCGATCGCCTCGCTGATGCGCGCATTCGCGCTCACCGGCGTGTTGCCGATCATCCCGAGCGTCAGCGTGCCGACGAGTTTTCGGCCGACATGGCGCGCGGTGGAATCGAACGTTTCGACAGCGGCGAGCAACGCTCTGCATGCATCGACGAATTGCTCGCCGCGCGAAGTGAGTGCGAAGCCGCCGCGTCCGCGCTCGCAAAGCCGGTAGCCGAGGCGCGTTTCGAGCGTCGCGAGTTGCGTGCTGATGGTCGACTGGCCAACATTGAGCGTGGCCTGCGCGGAGGAAACGCCGCCTGCATCGACGATGGCGAGAAACACGCGTATGAGCCGCAAATCCAGGTCGGAAAGATGAGTGAACACGCGCGCCGCCTATACATCGATTGGAATCGATGTGAAGTTGTTTTCGTCGCCATTTTAGCTTGGGTCAAAAGCGGGTACTAATACGCCATCTTTGGCTCAACGGGAACATTTGACACCATGAATACGTCTTCGCTCTTTACGCCTGCCGAACACTTCAACGCCGAACGTCCGCAACCGCTTTCCGGCAATCAGATGCCGCGCTGCGGCGGCATCACCACGATGATGCGTCTGCCGAACGTGCCGACGGCCGCCGGTCTCGACGTCTGTTTCGTCGGCGTGCCGTTCGACCTCGGTACGTCGAATCGCACGGGCGCGCGTTTCGGCCCGCGTCAGGTGCGCAGCGAATCGGTACTGCTGCGCCCGTACAACATGGCGACGCGCGCCGCGCCGTTCGACTCGCTGCGCGTGGCCGATATCGGCGATGTCGCGATCAATCCATACAACCTGCTGGATTCGATCGACCGCATCGAGCGCGCATATGGCGAGATCCTCGCGCACGACTGCAAGCCGATCACGCTTGGCGGCGATCACACCATCGCATTGCCGATTCTGCGGGCGATCCATGCGAAGCACGGCAAGGTCGGGCTCATTCACATCGACGCTCACGCCGACGTCAACGACACCATGTTCGGCGAGAAGATCGCGCACGGCACGCCGTTTCGCCGCGCGGTGGAAGAGGGCTTGCTCGATTGTGGGCGCGTCGTGCAGATCGGCCTGCGCGGCACAGGCTACGAGGCGAGCGATTTCGACTGGTGCCGCGAACAGGGCTTTCGCGTCGTGCAGACGGAGGAGTGCTGGAACAAGTCGCTCGCGCCGCTGATGGCCGAAGTGCGCGAACAGATGGGCGACGGGCCGGTATATATCACCTTCGACATCGATGGCATCGATCCGGCGTTCGCGCCCGGAACCGGCACGCCGGAAATCGCGGGTCTGACGGTGCCGCAGGCGCTGGAGATCGTGCGCGGCGCGTGGGGCTTGAATATCGTCGGGGCGGATTTGGTGGAGGTTGCGCCGCCGTACGATCCGTTCGGGACCACGGCGCTGCTCGGGGCGAATCTTGCGTTCGAATTGTTGTGCGTGTTTCCGGGCGTCGAGCGGCGCGCGTGAATCGGGCGAGACGTTACGAAGCCAACGCCGCCCGCCGCGTTGAAACCAGCAGCAAGTAGCAGACGGCGCCCAACGCAAGCGATGGCAATGTCGCGCCCAGATTCGGCAGCCACTGGTTGATCGCGTGATAGGCCGCGATTCCGATCGCCCACGCGACAAAGGCGCTCACGTGCCAGCCGCCCGAATAGCCATAGCGGCCGACGGACTGGCCGAGCGCGGAGAGATCGACGCGGCGTTTTCTCACGATGAAGTGATCGGCCAGCACCACGCCGAATAGCGGCGCGAACACCGAACCGATCAGCAGCAGGAAGTTCTGATACTTGCCCATGGCAACGGCGAGCGCGACCAGCGTGCAGAGCGCGCCGAACGCGGCGGAAAGCACGGGTACGCTCACGCGCGCCCAGAACGTGCCCGTCGAGACGGCGGCGGAGTGGATATCGGCGAAGGCGTTGTCGATTTCATCGATGAGAATCAGGAGCAGCGCAATGCCGCCACCCGCTTGCGCGAGCGCGATGGTGAGGAGCGCATCGCCGCCGCCCGCGGCCAGCCCGTACACCGCGCCGAGCGCGTAGAACCACAGGTTCGCGATGCCGTAGCCGAGCAGCGTGCCACGAAACGAGCCGCCCGCGCTGCGGGAAAAGCGCGTGTAATCGGCAATCAGCGGCAGCCACGAAAGCGGCATGGCAACGACTAGATCGATCCCCGCGCCGAACGCCAGCTCGCCGGTGCCAGGACGCGCCAGCAGCGCGGCCAGATCCTGCTTGGCCAGCAGATTCCACGTGAGCCAGCCCGCGCCCGCGAGCAAAAGCCAGATGCCCCAGGTACGCAGAAAGCGCCGCACGAAGGACAGCGGACCGCTCACCGCGAGCAGCGTGGCGAGCACGCCGAAGATCACGGTCCAGACGAGCGGCATCGACAGATTGAAAGATTGTTTGGCGAGCGCGTTCGCGGAATCGCGCATGACGATGATTTCGAACGAGCCCCAGCCGACCAGTTGAACGGCGTTGAGCACGGCAGGCACCGACGCGCCGCGCACACCGAGCGTCGGGCGCAGCGAGGACATGGCGGCGAGCCCCGTGTCCGCGCCGACCACGCCCGCGAGCGCGAGCAGCACCACGCCGATCACCGTGCCGATGACGATTGCCACGAGTGCGTGCGGCAGCGACAGACCCGGCACGAGCAGCGCGCCCGCCTGCGCGACCAGCAGGCCGATGCCGAGCGAGAACCACAGCGCGAAGGCGTCGCTGGTGCCGAAGGCCCGCCGTTCGGGCGGCACGGGAATGAGCGGGGCGTAAGTCGACGTGTCCTCTTGCTGCATTGGATTTGATCCTTATCTTGTCTGTTCGCGGTTTGTCCGAAGCCGTCGCTCGCGCGCGAGCATCGGCTGTCATAATGACCCGGATTTTGCGGCCACGCGGAGCAATGCGCTAGCTCTGCCGTTCGGCATAGGCAAAAATGCGTCCGGTGACCCGGCCGTCGGCGCCTCACCTCACTCAGCAAGCACATGTTCGACGAAAACCGTGGCACCGTCCCGCTCGCGGAACGCCTGCGCCCCCGCACCATCGACGACGTGATCGGGCAGAAGCATCTGCTCGGTCAGGCGAAGCCGCTGCGTGTCGCGTTCGAATCGGGCGAAGCGCATTCGATGATCCTCTGGGGCCCGCCCGGCGTCGGCAAGACCACGCTCGCGCGCCTCATGGCCGCTGCCTTCAACGCCGAGTTCATCTCGCTTTCGGCGGTGCTCTCGGGCGTGAAGGATATCCGCGAGGCGGTCGAGACGGCGCAGATTCATCGCGCGAACGGGCGCCAGACGCTCGTGTTCGTCGATGAAGTGCATCGCTTCAACAAGAGCCAGCAGGACGCGTTCTTGCCGCACGTGGAGTCGGGCCTGTTCGTGTTCGTCGGCGCGACGACCGAAAATCCGTCGTTCGAAGTGAACAGCGCGCTGTTGTCGCGGGCCGCCGTCTACGTGCTGAAAAGCCTGGACGCCGACGAGTTGAAAGAACTGCTGGAGCGCGCAAGCACTGAACTCGGCGGCCTGACCTTCACCGACGAATCGCGCGACGCGCTGATCGGTTCCGCCGATGGCGACGGCCGCAAGCTCCTGAATAACCTGGAAATCGTCGCACGCGCGGCCGCGCAGCAGAAGCAGACGCACGTGGATGGCGCGTTGCTCGGCAGCGCGCTCGCCGAAAATCTGCGCCGTTTCGACAAAGGCGGCGACGCGTTCTACGACCAGATCAGCGCGCTGCACAAGTCGGTGCGCGGCAGCAATCCGGACGCCGCGCTGTACTGGTTTTGCCGCATGATCGACGGCGGCGCGGACGCGCGTTATCTGGCGCGGCGCATCGTCCGGATGGCCTGGGAAGATATCGGTCTTGCCGATCCGCGTGGCGCGCGCATCGCGCTCGATGCCGCCGAAACTTACGAGCGGCTCGGCTCGCCCGAGGGCGAACTGGCGCTCGGGCAGGCGCTCATTTATCTGGCGGTCGCGCCGAAATCGAACGCGGGCTACAACGCGTATAACGAGGCACGACGCTTCGTCGGCAAGGATCAGTCGCGCGGCGTGCCGGTGCATCTGCGCAACGCGCCGACGAAGTTGATGAAGGAGCTCGGCTACGGCCACGAGTATCGCTACGCGCACGACGAACCGGACGCCTATGCCGCCGGTGAAACCTATCTGCCGGACGGCATGCGCGACCCGCACTGGTATGTGCCGACGCCGCGCGGGCTGGAAGGCAAGATCGGCGACAAGCTGTCGCGTCTCGCGGAACTCGATGAAGCCTGGCGGCGCGAGCACAAGGATGAGAAGAAGCGGTAAAGGGTGTTGCACGCCGGCGGGTGCTTCGTTTCACTCGCACCGCCCGCCTGTTTCATCGAGCGAATCGAAGCGGCACGCGCCGGCCGTAACCGGTGCGTTAGACTTCACAGCTACTGGCGGCGCGCCTTGCCGCAAATATCGGCGGCGCATGATCGCCTGAACGCCAGCCACGGCCGCGCCCGATGCGTGCGCTAAAATCGTCGTTTTCGAATACTTAACAAAAGCATCCCCGACATGCTCGACATTCAACACCTCCGTAAAGACCTGGACGGCGTCGCGAAGCGCCTCGCCGACCGAGGCTACACGCTCGACGTTGCCGCCTTCGTCGCGCTCGAAGCCGAGCGACGCGACATCCAGACCCGCACCGAAGAACTTCAGGCGCGCCGCAATAGCCTGTCCAAACAAATCGGCGCGATGAAAGGCCGTGGCGAGGACACGTCGGCGGTGATGGCGGAAGTAGGCGGCATCGGCGACACGATGAAGGCATCGGCGACGCAACTCGAAAACGTGCAGAAGCGTCTGTCGGACCTGATGCTGACCGTGCCGAATCTGCCTCACGAAAGCGTGCCTGTGGGCAACGACGAGAAGCAGAACGTCGAATTGCGCCGCTGGGGTTCACCGCGCGCGTTCGATTTCGAGGTCAAGGATCACGTCGATGTCGGCGCGCCGCTCGGACTCGATTTCGAAACCGGCGCAAAGCTTTCGGGCGCGCGTTTCACGCTCTTGCGCGGGCCTATTGCGCGGCTGCATCGCGCGCTCGCGCAGTTCATGATCGACACACACACCGAACAGCACGGCTATACAGAAGCGTACACACCGTACATCGTGAATCCTGAGATTCTCTACGGGACCGGACAGTTGCCCAAATTCGCCGACGATATGTTCCGCGTCGAGAAGGGTGGCGACGAAAACACGGTCACGCAGTACCTCATCTCCACCTCGGAGATTTCACTCACGAACACCGTGCGCGACAGCATCCTCGAAGCGAGCGCGCTGCCGGTGAAGCTGACGGCGCATTCGCCGTGCTTCCGTTCCGAGGCGGGTTCATATGGACGCGACACGCGCGGCCTGATTCGCCAGCATCAATTCGATAAGGTCGAGATGGTGCAGGTCGTCGCGCCCGAGCACTCGTACGCCGCGCTCGACGAGATGGTCGGGCAGGCCGAAACCATTCTGCAGAAGCTCGAATTGCCGTATCGCGTAATCACGCTTTGCACGGGCGACATGGGCTTTTCGGCGGCGAAGACCTTCGACCTCGAAGTGTGGTTGCCGGCGCAAAACACCTATCGCGAGATTTCGAGCTGCTCGAATACCGAGGCCTTCCAGGCGCGACGCATGCAGGCGCGCTTTCGCAATCCGCAAGGCAAGCCGGAGTTCGTGCATACGCTCAACGGCTCGGGTCTCGCGGTGGGACGCACACTGGTTGCCGTACTGGAGAATTTCCAGAACGCGGACGGCTCGGTGACCATTCCCGCGGTTTTGCGCCCTTACATGCGTGGCGCAGAGCGTATCGAGGCGCCGGCCGTGGTCTGACGTTTATTTTTAAAAAGGGTCTTGGAAAGCTCGAACGACTTCGTTATACTTTCGTTCTTCGCTTGGCAACGACCCGCTTCGCGAAGGCCGGCAAAGCCTTTAAGGCCTAGGCTGGTAGACGGAAAGGTGGCAGAGTGGTCGAATGCGCTGGACTCGAAATCCAGTGTACAGTTTTGCTGTACCGTGGGTTCGAATCCCACCCTTTCCGCCAAGATACTAAACCCCGCAAGTCGTGAGACTTGCGGGGTTTTTCGTTGGGGGCCCGGTTTCGTTCAAGGCCTTCGCATCACGTCGTGCATCGCGCCACATCGAACCTCAGTTCGGGCTCCGGCAACCCGCTGTAGTCATCCACGGATCGCTGCACCTTCACCTCTGTTCCATACGCGGATGGCGTCAAGGTCACGAGCCACGCGTTCGGTCCGACGACGAGCTCCGTCGCTCCTTGATTGCGCACCGTCTGCACCGAAGGCAACCTGCCTTCGAGACAGCCTGATATATCCGACGCACGCCGCGCCGATGAAACATGAATCACGGGCTTCGACGCTCTCAGCTCCGGGCCACTCGTCGAACTGCAGGCAGCCAGCACGGACAAGACCGCGGTAACGGTACAAACGGCATAGACGGAATAAACGGCACGAGCAGCATTCAGGCGATGCAGGTTCATATCTTCAGGCTCGGGTTCTCAAGTGCGAATGCGGGTCACTAGACCACAATCGCGCATCGATCACAAGACCGCACGGCGCGATCGCAAACGCCCGGTGTCGCCACGAAACGCAGCACGCATGCGCCTTTCCAAAGAGAGAGGGCCGCACGAGAGTGCTATCATCGGCCCCAATGTCCTCGTGCACGGCGCGCCCCAAGCGGCGTTTCTCGCGCCACGCACGCAGGCGCGACGAACACATCTGCCAATGGCCATTACGCTCAAGACACCCGCTGACATCGAGAAGTTACGCATCTCCGGCCGCATGGCCGCCGAAGTCCTCGCCATGATCGGGGAACACGTGCGCCCCGGCGTCACCACGGACGAACTCGACGCCCTCTGCAACCGCTTCATCGTCGATGAACTGAAGGCCGTGCCGGCGAACGTCGGCTACATGGGCTTTCCGAAGACGGTCTGCACGTCGGTGAATCATGTCGTCTGTCACGGCATTCCCGGCCCGAAAGAACTGAAAGACGGCGACATCATCAATATCGACGTGGCCATCATCAAGGACGGCTACTTCGGCGACACGAGCCGCATGTACTACGCCGGCACGCCGAACAAGGAAGCGCGGCGCCTCACCGAAACGACCTACGAAGCCATGGTCGCGGGCATCCGCGAAGTGCGTCCGGGCGCGACGCTCGGCGACGTCGGCCACGCAATCCAGACGGTCGCGCACCGTGAAGGCTTTTCGGTGGTGCGCGAGTACTGCGGTCACGGCATCGGCCGCGTGTATCACGAAGATCCGCAAGTGCTGCATTACGGCCAGCGCGGCGCGGGTCTGCGGCTCAAGGCCGGCCTCGTCTTCACCATCGAGCCCATGATCAACGCGGGCCGTCCCGCCACGCAGCAGTCGCGCGACGGCTGGACGGTGACCACGAAGGACCGCTCGCTGTCAGCGCAGTGGGAACACATGGTCGCGGTAACGGAAGACGGCTTCGAGTTGCTTACGCCCTGGCCGGATGGCGTAGGCGCCTACGCCGCGCCGTAAAGAAGCGCGCGAGTACCGTTTGCGCGCGCCGTGATGGTGCGTGAGCGGCGAGAGCGCGTCTGCATGTGCGCTGTAAAGCACTATCCGAGAAGAAAGAATTGACGGGTACGCCCGTTCGGTTGAAGCTACGCGAATGGCCCGAATACCGGAAAGGCCCGAGCGCCTTCGAGGCAGAGAAGCCAGAGAGCCGGAGAGAATTTGCCTGCATGAGCCCCGCATGAGTCCCTCACTGACCGTCAACCGAATCGCCTCGCAACAGGGCGCGGTATTGCGCGAGCTGCGCACGTCGTCGCTGCGCGAAGCGCCCTATGCGTTCGGCGAGACGCTGGAAGATGCGCTGCGCGTCGAGCCGCAATCGTTCGACGACACCGCCGCCGAGCACGCGCATTCGCCTCGCGTCGCGACCTTCCTGCTGTATACGGAAGGGCATCCCTGCGGGCTCGTGCATGCGTATGTCGAGGAAGCCGGATCGGCGCGGGCCTTCGTGGCGGCGCTCTGGGTCGCGCCGGCAGTGCGCCACCTGCGTGGCGGCGAGTTGCTCGTGAACGCCGCGTCGCACTGGCTCGCGGCGCAGGGCGCATCGGAAGTGCATGCGTGGATCGCCGACGAAAACCGCACCGCAATGCGCTTCTACGAACGTCTGGGCTTCGGCCCCACGGGCGATCGCCGCACGATGTCGTCGCACGAACAGGAGCACGAACTGCTCTACGTGCGCCACGTTCAGCGCGAGACCGGCGCGTAAGTCTCGCTTCACCCTTCCTTCGCGCGTACTCATCGTTTCCGATAGCTGAAACGGGCCGTAAAAAGTATGGCCGCGCGCCCACACGCCTGTAAAATACGCAAAAATTTTGGCCGTTCCTATGTCGCTCAACAAAACGCCCTTCTTCGAACTGCGCAGCGGCTCCGTCGACACGCTCTACTTCGTCGTCAAGACTCCAGACCTCGATGCCCTGCGCACTGAACTCACGCGGCGCTTCGAGGCGACTCCCGAATTCTTCGCGGGCGACGTGGTCGCCATCGACGTGCGCCGGCTCGCCGAGAAAGCCGAAGGCGGCGAAGGCGAGCGCGTCTCGCTCGCGGAATTGGAGACGCTACTGAAGAGCGTGCGCATGCGGCCCGCGGGCATCGTCGCGTTGCCGGTGCAGCGCTGGGCAATTCAATGGGCAAGCGAGGGCGGCTTGCCGGTCCTCGAAGCGCGCGACCGGCGTGGCGCGCCGAAGCCTTCGGTCGATGAGGCCAAGCCTAACGTCGAGGCCGCCGCGGCGATCGAAGCAGCAGTCGCCATCACGCCGCCGCCCGCGCTGCCGCAGCCGTCGACCATCATCGACCGGCCGTTGCGCTCGGGTCAGCAGGTCTACGCGAAGGGCGATCTCATCGTGCTCGGGCTTGTGTCGTACGGCGCCGAGGTGATCGCGGAAGGCAATATCCATATCTATGCGCCATTGCGAGGCCGCGCGCTCGCAGGCGTGCACGGCAATCACGACGCGCGGATCTTCTGCACTTGTCTCGAACCGGAACTCATCTCCATCGCGGGAATCTACCGGACGACCGAGAACCCGCTCTCGCCCGATGTGCAGAGCAAGCCGGTGCAGATCTGGCTGGACGAAGAAAAACTGATGATCGAACCGCTGCGGCTGACCTGACGCCGCGCGCCCGATGCCCCTTGGCGCGCGCTCGATTAAGCAACGCGACGGACCTATTTGACGAACACAAGGTACTTGTATGGCAAAAATCATTGTGGTGACTTCGGGGAAGGGCGGCGTCGGCAAGACGACCACCAGCGCGAGCTTCGCATCGGCGCTCGCATTGCGCGGCCACAAGACGGCCGTGATCGACTTCGACGTCGGTCTGCGCAACCTCGACCTCATCATGGGTTGCGAACGCCGCGTGGTGTACGACCTCATCAATGTGATCCAGGGCGAGGCGAACCTGCATCAGGCGCTCATCAAGGACAAGAAGCTCGAGAACCTTTACATCCTTCCGGCGTCTCAAACGCGTGACAAGGACGCGCTCACGCTCGAAGGCGTGGAGAAGGTGATCGACGAACTGAGCAAGATGGACTTCGAGTACATCATTTGCGACTCGCCGGCGGGTATCGAGTCGGGAGCGCTCATGGCCATGCACTTCGCGGACGAAGCGCTTATCGTGACGAACCCGGAAGTGTCGTCCGTGCGCGACTCGGACCGTATCCTCGGCATTCTCGCTTCGAAGACCAAGCGCGCGATCGAAGGCAAGGACCCGGTCAAGGAGCATTTGCTGATCACGCGCTACAACCCGAAGCGCGTCTCCGAAGGTGAGATGCTGTCGTTGAACGACATCCAGGAGATCTTGCGGATCGAGCTGATCGGCGTGATTCCGGAGTCGGAAGCGGTGCTGCATGCATCGAACCAGGGCTTGCCTGCGGTGCATTTGGACGGCACCGACGTTGCGGAATCGTACAAGGACGTGGTGTCGCGTTTTCTCGGCGAGGAAAAGGCGCTGCGCTTCACGGATTATCAAAAGCCAGGGCTGCTGCAACGTATCTTCGGCACCAAGTAAGGGGACGCAATGTCGATTCTTTCGTTTTTGCTGGGCGAGAAGAAAAAGTCCGCTGCGGTCGCGAAGGAACGCTTGCAGTTGATCATTGCGCACGAGCGCGCGGGTGGCAAAGCCGCCGCCGATTACCTGCCGGCGTTGCAACGGGAACTCGTTGCGGTGATTTCGAAGTACGTGAAGATTACTGACGACGATATTCGAGTGAGCCTCGAACGTCAGGACGATCTCGAAGTGCTGGAAGTGAAGATCGAGATACCGCCGGCATAACGCCGGGCTTGTGTATCGAGATGAACGTATGAAGCCAGGATCGGGCGATCCTGGCTTTTTTCATGGCGACGTTATCGTTTGCGCGCGGCTTCAAATGCGCGTGGCTTTCATCAATATTCGGTTGCACTTCGGTCATCTCGTAATCAGACGTTTGTCTTCCTTTTGACCACGTCGCGCATTGAACGGACATCGGCAGCAAGGTTGCGTTGCCGACATGAAAATCCGCGCCACCCGGCGCGTTCAATGTCCTGGAATACGAGGTCCAAGCATGAAAACTTCCGTTCGCCATTTGCTCGCTTCATCCGCGCTTATCGTCGCTGGCGCGCTCACCGTGACCGCGGCATCGGCCGAAATCGTGATCATGGCGCCTAGCGCGCCGCCCGCGCCGCGCCATGAGCCGGTGCCGCCCGCACGCGCGGGTTACGTGTGGGATCAGGGTCACTGGAACTGGGAACACGGCCACTACGTCTGGGCGGACGGCCATTGGGAAGCCGAGCACGTCGGCCACCACTGGGTGCCGGCCGTTTGGGTGGAAGATCACGGCCAGCATCGCTATGTGGCAGGGCATTGGGACTGATCGGCGCGTAAGGCTGATTACTTTTGCGGGGCCGCGTCTTTCTCGACGACGGCCTCGTCTCTTTCCGGCACCTCGGGCGAGGCCGCCGGTTGTGGCAACGGCGCCATATAGCGCTCGGACAGCGCCTCGTATAAAGGCGGCGCGAACAAGCGCGACACGCGGCTCGACACCAGCGCGGTCGCCATCAGCGAGATGACGAGCGCGTGGCCGTTGATCATCTCCATCACGATGACGAACGCCGTAATCGGCGATTGCGTCACGGCCGCAAGATAGCCGACCATCGCGAGCGCGATCATCATGGGCAGCGACATCTGTCCGAACAGCAGATGCAACACGTTGCCGAAGCCCGCGCCAATCGACAGCGACGGCGCGAAGATGCCGCCCGGAATGCCCGGCAGATACGAACCGATCATCGAGATCATTTTCAATAGCGGGTAGAACACCGAAAGATGTTCGCGGCCTTCGAGCAGACCGCGCGCTTCCGCATAGCCGCTGCCGAAGGTCGTGCCGCCCGACACGAGCCCGACGATCGCGATGACCAGTCCGCACAGCGCGGCGAACACGACCGGACGCGACGCATGCAAATGCCGCAAGGGCGCGGGAATCCACCTCGACGTGTTCAGAAGGAGCCAGCAGAAGACGCCGCCCGCCATGCCCGTGACAATGGCGGTCACGATCACCGCGACGGCCAGCATGTTCGAAAAGTGCGTGCCGACGTCGATGGTGCCGAAATACGTGTAGTTGCCGTTGAGACCGAGCGCCACGATCCCCGCGATGATGATGCCCGTGATCAGCACGCCGCTCGTGCGCACTTCGAAGCTGCGCGTGAGCTCCTCGATGGCGAAGACGATGCCCGCGAGCGGCGTGTTGAACGCCGCCGACAGACCGGCCGCCGCGCCCGCCAGCACGAGTTGCCGTTCGATCAGCGAGTTCGAGCGCGGGTAGAAGCGCCGCATGTTGAACATGAGCGCCGCGCCGACTTGCACGGTCGGACCTTCACGGCCGATGGTGAAGCCGCCCAGAATCGCGATGAACGATACGGCAATCTTGCTCGCGAGAATCCTGAGCGTAAGCAGCCGTCCGCCGGCTTCCGAAGTCGGACTGTTGAGTACGGCGATGACCTGCGGGATGCCGCTGCCTTCCGAGCCGCGAAAGAACCTGCGCGTGACGAAAACGCATAGCGCGGCGGCAGCCGGTGTGATGACGAGCGGCAGCCAGGCGTGCGCGGCGCGCGCATCGAGAAAAAGTCCGTAGCCCCAGTCGATCAGCCGCGCATAGTAGACGGCGATCAGTCCGACGGCGATTGCGCCAAGCCAGAAGATACCGTAGCGACGCCACAGGCCGCGTGTGCGTCGCGCGGTGCGAAGAGAAAGAGAACGTAGCGCTCGGATCATGCGGTCGCTTCGGCCAAAGGGCAGAGTATAGCGAGCGTCCCAAGCATGCGGCAGGTTACGCCTGACGAAGCAGACCCCGGAGCCAGAAAAAAGAACAGGCGCGAGGCTTTCGCCAGGCGCCCAAGAAACGCTCCCGACAACGGGAGCGGAGAGGAGAAGGTTGCCGCGCATGCACGGCACTCCTGAAAAGACTTTTGCCCGTGACGAAAGTTCAATCGGCTTGAAAAATCTTGGTCAGTCGAAAACTAGACACGTTTTCAGCCGGTAAGCATCTCGAAAGCGATCACCGCGCCGATGGCTCCGATATTCGCAATGAGCGCCTCGCAAACGACGCCGCGCCATGTGAGCGGCCGGAACTTCATCGCGAGGAGCAAGGCCGTCACCAAGGCCAGTGCGATGACCACGACGAGATGCGAACTCTGCAAATGAAAAGGCATTTCAGCCTCCTGTCGATTGAAACGGCATTCCTTCCCGCGACCGGCGTTTTATCGAGTATTAGGTATTGGCATAGTTACTGCAACACCCAACAAAATAGTCATTTTGCCGCCAGCTTCCCGACTGTCTTCAAGTGTTAATTTAAATACGCGTTGATTCAGGGAATTTTCTTTTCAGGCTAGGTACAAACCCCGTATGCGCGCGAACGCCATGTTGGCCGCGCGCCCGACCGCAGTGCGTGGAGCATTCTTCCAATGAGTTCCCCGACCCAACGTTCTCTCGAAGTCGATTTCTTTCGAGGCGTCGTGCTGCTCATCATCGCGGTCGACCATATATCGGGAAGCGTGCTGTCGCACTTTACGCTGCATCAATACGCGTTCTGCGATTCCGCGGAAGTATTCGTCTTCCTCGGCGGTTATGCGTCGGCGGCGGCATACACGGCGCTTGCGACTCGCCGTAGTGCACAAGCCGCCCGCCGACGCTTTTTCAAGCGAAGCTGGGAGATCTATCGCGCCTATCTGCTGACCGCGGTTCTCATGTTGATCGGCGGCGCATTGCTGATGCTCCTCAAGATCGATTCGCCGATGCTGCGGTACACCGAATGGCCGACGTTCCTTGCCCGTCCGGTCGGGCTCTTGTTCGACATCACGACCTTGCGCCAGCAGCCGTATCTTTCGTCAGTCTTGCCGATGTACTCCATCTTCGCGCTCGCGGTGCCTTTCGTGGTTCCGCTCGCCGAGAGGAAGCCCGTTATCGCCATGTTCGGCAGTCTGCTCGTGTGGCTCGCCGCTCTTCCCTTGGCGCGCGCGCTGCCCTCGACCTACGCCGAAGCGTGGTCGTTCAATCCGTTCGCGTGGCAGCTCATGTTCGTGATGGGCATCCTTGCGCGCGTGCAGCCTGTCAGCAACGACTTCCACGCAAGCCGTACTGCGCGTTGGCTGACGTGCGGAGCGATCGCGATCGCACTGACCTTCGCATTCTTCAAGCTCTTCCTGGAAACGCAAGCGCCGCCGGGTTACCTCAAGCAGAACCTGGCGACGTTGCGTATCGTGAGTTTCGCGGCCGTTGCGTGGGTGATTGCACGCGCGGTCTATGCGGGATGGATCAAGGCGCTCGCGGCTAAATTGCCGGGCGTGGTGACCATCGGGCAGCAAGGGCTCGTGTGCTTCATCGCGGGCACGTGTGTGTCGCTCGTGCTGGATTCGGCGTTGCGCGCCATCGGCATGACGCACTATCAGTGGATTGGCGGTCTCGCCGCCGATGCGCTCGCTGTCGGCACGCTCCTATGGCTCGCGCACTTCTGGGCCGAGCGCAAGCGCACGCGCGTCGAACGGGAACGCAAGCGCGTGCCGCTCATCAAGGGCCAGCCGGTGCCCGCACATGCCGTGAACCCGCGCGATCGTTGAACGCGCCGGTATCGTCATCGAAGTCATTCGAACGCTATTCAAGTGCGATGTCGCGCGTCTCGCGCATGCACAGCACGGCGATGAGGCTCACCGCCGCCGCCGCCGATACGTACCCGCCGACCCACGACAGTCCGCCGCGATTTGCGAGCAATTGCGCGATATAAGGCGCGACCGATGCGCCCAGAATGCCACCCAAGTTGTACGCGACGCCCGCGCCGGTGTAGCGCACGCTCGTCGGGAACAGCTCGGGCAGGAGCGCGCCCATCGGCGCGAAAGTCACGCCCATCAAGAACAATTCAATGGTCAGAAAGAGCGCGACGTAGACCGTGTTGCCGCTGCCGAGCAGAGGCAGCATTGCGAAGCCGGAGAGGATCGCCGCGAGACAGCCGACGATCAACACGGGCCGTCTGCCGAAGCGGTCGCTGGCGATGGCTGAGATCGGCGTCGCAATTGCCATGAACAGCACGGCAAAACACAAGAGACCGAGAAATTTCTCGCGCGAGAAATGCAGCGTGGAGACGCCGTACGACAGCGAGAAGACCGTCGAGATGTAGAAGAGCGTGTAGCAGACGACCATCGCGAAGGCGCCGAGCAAGGTCGGCGCGAGATAACGGCCGAGCAGCGTGGCGATGGGAACGCGCACGCGCTCGTGACGCTCGACGGCCGTGCGGAATGCGGGCGTCTCCGCGATTTTCAGGCGCACGTAAAGCCCGAGCCCGACGAGCACCGCGCTCACGATGAACGGCACGCGCCAGCCCCAACTGCGGAATTGTTCGTCGGAGAGTGAGAGCGCGAGGCCGAAGAACAGGCCGTTGGAAGCAAGAAAGCCGATCGACGGCCCGAGCTGCGGGAACATGCCGAAGAGGCCTCGCTTGCCCTTGGGCGCGTATTCCGTTGCAAGTAGCGCCGCGCCGCCCCATTCGCCGCCGAGCCCGATGCCTTGCCCAAAGCGCAGGATGCACAGGAGCACGGGCGCGAGACTGCCGATGGAATCGTAGCCGGGCACGAAGCCGATGAGCGTCGTTGAAATGCCCATGACGAGCAGCGACGCGACGAGCGTCGATTTGCGGCCGACGCGATCGCCGAAGTGCCCGAAGATGAACGAGCCGATAGGCCGCGCGACGAACGCAATGCCGAACGTGACGAAAGCCGAAAGCGCTTGCGCGGCCGGCGATCCGTGTGGAAAGAACACCGGCCCGATGACGAGCGCGGCGGCTGTCGCATAGACGTAGAAATCGTAGAACTCGATTGCGGTGCCGATGAAGCTCGCGAAGATCACGCGCGAGGTGCTTTGGGCGCCGTCGCCTGGCTTGGCGGCGGAAAGCGTGGGTGATGACATGGTGTCTCCGTTGTCGTGTCGCTTTTGTGGTGCTTATGGTGGCGCATTCCTGCTCGATGGGCGAGCAAGGCGTAAGAGCGCACGCAAGACGCTTGTTGGGGTGGGCGGTAAAACGGTCGAGCGGCTCGCAGGAGTAGAGCGCGAACCGGACAAAGACTTTCAACGGACGCGAGGGGTAGGCGCGGTCTGAAAGCCGTGCCGGAAGCGGGTCCGGCCGGGATGTCAAAAATTATAACGAGCGTGCCGCGCGAGCGCCAATCAATCGATGGTCGTCGCTTGTGGCGAATGCGACGTTTGCAACTGGAAGTGGCCGTCGTCGTTGAACATCCAGCCTTCGAAGAGTTCGAGTTGGCCGTTGCCGTTCAGGAGGCGCGCAGGCGGCACGGGCAATGGCGACGAGCGCCGCAGCGAGGCGAGCGCGGTGGCTTCGGCTTCGTCGTCGCCGTTGGTGCGATACACCGACGAATTGACGACGCGCCCGTTGCGATCCACGGTAAAGGACACCAGCACGAACGAGCGCAGCATGGCTTGCGGCGTGCCCTTCAGCAAGTACGACGGATTGCGTTCGAGGATACGTTGCGCGACGCGCTCCTTGTAGTCGCCAAGCGATGCGCGAGACGGTGCGGTTGCGGCGGAGCGTGCTTCGATGACGCTCGGTGGCGGCGTGATCGTGCAGGCGGCCAATGTCGCGGCAAGCACGATGGCGACGAGCGTGGCTGACGGCGGAATCGGTGCTTTAGGCATCGCGAGTAGCATCTGATGACGATGGATCGATGGTAGCCCGTGTCGGCGCCGCAGTGTTTGCGATTCTGCGTGCGCTTTTGGATGCGCTTCTTACAGGCGCAGGATTTGCTGACGATGCTTACACCCAAGGCAAACAGGAGGAGCCATGACTAGCGAAGCGAAGCCGGCCGAAGCACAACCCGCCGAACACAGCGACAACGAGAAGAGCAAGCTGCCCGAACGCGATGACGAAGGCCGCAAGCAGTCGCCAAACGATCGCCCAGGAAAGGAAACGGGCGAGGGCGAAGCGCCGGTAGGTTGATCAATCCACGAAGGGTTTGACGAGTTCCGCACAGCGCAATGGCGCGGCGGTTCTCGTTGTTTCTGGCTCGGCGGCGCGCGTTTCGACGCAACGAAAAACGCTATTGTTTTTCTGCAGCACGTAAGTATCCGCAGGCAAACCGGACGCGCGTTCGGCGATGCTCGTCACGGCTACGATTCCGTAGCCGTTTTGAATCAGATCGAAAAACGAGGTTTCTGCCTGACGCCATTGAGTGTTGGATTGCGGCTGTGCATGCGCTGTTATGCCTGTCATGGCGATGCAACCCAAAGTTACTTGCGCAATACGGCTTGGCTTCATCAGGCTTGTCTCCGCTTTATCGATCGATGAGGCGGTTAGATGGTAATTAAGCCGCCTTGTTCATGCGGATTGTGGCAGATAGGGTTTGGGCGCTCGTTGCCGTTTGCAAGTGCACGTGCGCGGTAGGCAAAAAAAGACCTCGCGCGAGGCGAGGTCAAACACTTCGAACGGCTTCCTTATCGCGAAAAGGCGTTTAACGCGACGAGGAAGCAAGGTCAAGGATAGGGATCGGGCGATGCCTCATATATCGGAGGAATCCGATTGATTGTTGCTCTTGGGCATGCAGCCGTATCGGACGGTTGTCTCGTTTTAAGCTTTTGTTACCCAGTGCGGCGAGTTGGCCATGTTTCGAGCGGTTTCACAGGGAATTCGCCTTCGCGAAGCCTTATTGGTCGATCTTTCAGTGTTGGATCATGCGGCTCGATCAAACGCGCGCTTTTCCATGAACCAAGATCGATAGCACGCTAGAGCATGCCGACTGTAAGCAGTTCTGGATGCTCGAATTTCTTGATTTCCCGGCGTCGGTGCAACCAGTTCGTCATGATCGAAAGAGAATCTCGCTGTTCTTGCTTGCTGATGAATCAATTGCGCGCCGGAAAACAAAAAGCCCCGTAATTCTTAAATTACGGGGCTTTTAGAGATCGCGCTGGCGGAGGCGGTGTCCGCCAAAGAGTGAGCAAATATAGGGGACACAGCCTGACATATAGAGCTTATCCACCATCCCATCCACCAAAAAAGGAAAACGTCTTTTCAACCGTGAGAAGCGCTCATTCTACCGAGTGGTGTGACCCTTCTCTCGCACAGTTACCCAGGCGGCTCGTGAATGGTGTCCGTCTGGCAGATAAGATCCATTTTTCGCATCCAGCGTAATCAGGCTGCAGGGCTGCAATCCGGAAAACAGCGTCGTCGTGCACGACGCGCATTCGCGCTTTGAGGTCTATGCGGTACCGGATGCGATGCTCGCTGTGCCAACGCGAGATAATCGTCCGCCGCACTGACCTCTGTGCCGCTGAGCATGCGGATGCCGGTACAGTCGCCACTTCCTCCCAGCGCACTTCTCATGCTCTGGCTGTGCCCTCGCACGCCGTTCGATGCGCAGTTCTGTCGAGTGAGCCTTCTCTAAGCATCACGCCATCGCCGGATCACGATATTGCATCACTAGCGAGATGACGGCAGAGCTGATTGGGTCCGCGCCGCCTTCGCGGTCCCCATACAGATGACCCAACACGAGTTCCCGCCTTTCGTCCTTCGTCTAAAGCCGCCATCCAAGCGGACAGTCTTAGGCGTAAAGCCTGACGTGTGGAACAGCGGTCGTTTGAAATTGCATTCGACGGGCAATGAGTATTGGTCGACACGCCAATGTCTGTCGCACGGGCTTGTCGCTAAAAACTTAGTCGGTGCGGACATTCGGTGCGAAAGATAACGCATCGGGTGCACGTACAAACCATCGATCCGACGAAGGTGGCCGTGCCATCATTTCTGCGTTCTCATGCGGACGCGTTACTGTGCACGCGCAACGTAAGCTGTGATTACATCGTTCCACACATTCGTCAGCCCAGTAGCCAGGTCCTCCGCTGCTGGGAACGATGAGGTAAGCAGTTCATCTTGATGTACATGCCGCTCACGTAAGGCTTCGATCGACATCGCGATAAGCAGGCGTAATGAGCCCCGGAAATCACGTCGCAGTGCAGTGCCGAATTTGACTCCGTAAGCGCGTGCGACCGCCTCGATCACACGATCAACCCAAACAGCGTTCATTTCCTCCCGCATCCGCACCAGCGACGGCGTATAGGCCGACACATGTGAGAAGGCGGCAAACAGGCCCGCGTTGATTTCATAGGCTTGGCAGTACCACAGATTGGCGGCATAAACGGCGTCGGTCTCCTTGTCCGGTGCCTCTTTGCCGCGCCGCGCTGCGGGCGGCGACCACAAGGCCTTGAAGAACGCGACAAGCACCGCCTCCACGGCCACGTCGATATCATCGAAATAGTTGTAGAAGGTGCCGCGCGACAGCCCAGTGTCGTTGAGGATCGTCTCGATCTGGGGGCGTCTGCCGGGGTCCGCCTGCAACTGTCGTGCGAGACACGCCATGACCGCGCAGCGCGTTCGCTCGCGCTTTGGCAGTTTGCGGTCCCGACTCTTCAGATCCAGCAATTCGTCGAAGCGCTCGCCTTTCCGAATCACCAGTCCATCCAGCCACGACTTGCTCGCTTGCAATGTCAATTCTTCCGTAGACATCGGCCACTCCTTGCCGCTAAGAGGGAAGCACCCCTTGACGCGAAAATTTTTATACTTAATGTCCATAAATGACAGAGTGTTCAAAAATGAACGTATCGTCATTTTACCTGATGACGCTTCCGCACGGTCGAGAACGCACAAAACAAACGACCCTGCACAACATGATCGAGCCGAGGGGCAGAGGCACATGAAGACCGGATCCACCATCGAGTTCATCCATGTCACTAAGCGCTACGGCGCCGTGACCGCGCTGCATGATTTCTCATTGTCGGTCAAGGCGGGCGAGTTCATCACCGTGCTCGGCAGTAGCGGCTCCGGAAAGACGACCGCGCTAAATGCGCTCGCGGGCTTCATGCCGATCTCGTCGGGCGATATCCGCATCGGCGACCGGTCGGTTGCCGAGTTGCCGCCAGAGCGTCGCAATCTCGGGATGGTGTTTCAGAACTATTCGCTGTTCCCGCACATGAGCGCAGCGGAAAACATCGCTTTTCCGCTGCGCATGCGCGGCACGCCGAGGAAAGAAATGCAGGAGCGCGTCAAACGGGCGTTGCATACCGTGCGGCTCGACGCCTACGCCGCCAGAATGCCTCGCGAGCTGTCGGGCGGGCAGCAGCAGCGCGTCGCCATCGCGCGTGCCATCGTGTTTGAGCCGCCGGTGCTGCTGATGGACGAGCCGCTCGGCGCGTTGGATCTCAAGCTGCGCGAGGCGCTGCAATTCGAGATCAAGTCGATCCAACACCAGCTCGGCTGCACCGTCGTCTACGTCACGCACGACCAGCGCGAGGCGCTCGCGATGTCTGACCGAATCGTCGTTCTACGCGACGGGCAGATCGCCCAGGTGGGCAGCCCGCTCGACATGTACGACCGGCCCTGCAGCCGGTTTGTGGCGCAGTTCATCGGGCAGACGAATCTGTTCGCGGCGGAGCTTGGCGATCGCGGACGCATCGCAGTTCCAGGTCTTGGCGTCTCGTGGAGCGACGCACGCGCGTCCGCGCCAGCCGTGCGGCATTTCGTGAGCGTGCGGCCGGAACATCTCGCGCGCCGCACGTGCCGCAACGACGACGTGTGCATCGATGTCACGCTGGACGAAGCCATCTTTCTCGGCGACATGATCGACTTCAGCGCGCGACACGAAAGCGGCGCAGCCGTGCATTTCCGGGAGCCGCGCAGCGAGGGAGCTGCCGGGCTGCAACGCGGCGACCGCATCTCGCTGGCTTTCTCTCCGGGCGACGCGGCGCTCGTTCCGGACCTTTGATCTGTCCTTTCACGCACCCATGGAGTTGCCGATGGCATCACTTCGTTCAAACGCGACGCGCGGCGCACTGGCAGCATTTGTGTTCATGTCGGCGCACGCTCACGCCGATTCGCTGGTCCTGGCCAACTATGGCGGCGCTTGGGCGAATCTGCTCAAGACGGTCTGCGGAGACCCGTTCTCGAAGGCGACCGGCGTGACCGTCACGCAAGCGTCCACTGGAGATTCGCTTGCTCAGATCCGCGTCCAGCAGACCACCGGCAATGTGCTCTGGGACATCTCGCCAACCGAGGGCGCGTCGCTTCCGGTCGCCGAGCGAAACAAGTGGCGGTGCCAATCGACTGGAAGGTCGTCGATCCCGACAACAAGCTGCCGCCGATCGCGCGTCAGCCCTATGCCATTGGCGCGATCGCCTATACCACCGCCATCGGCTACCGCACCGACAAGGTTCCGGCGGGAAAAGCCTTCAACGGCTGGAGCGAAGCCCGTGTGCCTGGTCATTCCTATGTCAGTCAGCGAGACCAGCTATTTGAAGTTTCCGCCGACCGGCTTCACGCTGAAATGGTTCGCGAGCTTCTTCGAAAGCCCGGCGTGGATTTCCGCGACGATGCGCAGCGTCACCATCGGCTCCTGGGCCTCGCTGCTCGCCACCGTGCTCGGCACGATGACGGCTTACGCGCTGCGCCGTTCGACGCGCTGGGACCGGCTGTTGGGCGGTGCGTTTCTTAGTCCGCAGGTCGTGCCGGTGATCATCGTTGCGCTGGGCGTCATGCTGGTCTTCAACCGCTTCCATCTGTACGGCTCGATGACCGGCATCGTTATGGCGCACGCCATGCTGGCGCTCCCGTTTGTGGTCATCAACGTAGCGAGCGCCTTGCGGCAGCGAGGCGAAACGCTGGCGCTGGCTGCCCGCGTCATGGGCGCGGGACCACTCAGGGCATTCTGGCATGTCACCTTGCCGTCGCTGCGCGCCTCGATCGTGACGTCGGCGATCTTCGCGTTTTTCGTTTCGTTCGATGAACTCGTCGTCGCGCTATTTATCATGGGTCGCAACGAGACCTTGCCCATGCGCATCTGGGCGAACGTGCGCGACGACTTGACCCCGGTGGTCGCCGCGGTCGCCACGCTACTGATACTCGTCACAGTGCTGGCCGTGCTGCTGTCCGAATGGGTGCTGCACCGGCCCGCGCGCGATCGGCAACCCGGCTAGTCCTCGTTACAACCTACAAGACTCTCATGTTCGCCGAATTCAGTACCGAAGATCCCGCGTCCCTGCATCGCCGTGTGGAAGCGACGCCGCTGCCTGAATCGATCTACGACCAGTTGCTCGAAACCGTCGCCGCACACGGCGACCAGCCTGCCTGGCACTTCATCGACAGCGGTCAGAAGAGAACCTGGCGCGAGGTGCTGCAAGGCGTCGATCACGCCGCTGCCGCGCTTGAGGAACTGGGCGTGAAGCCGGGCGCGCATGTCGCCGTGATGACATGGAACTGCGAGGAGTTCGCGCTGACCTGGCTGGCGCTCGCCCGTCAGCAGGCCGTCATCGTGCCGGTCAATGCCACTTACACGGCGCGCGAGATCGACTACGTGCTGGAGACTTCGGACGCGTCATTCCTCGTGATTGATGCCGAGTTCCTGCCGCGTCTGGAAGAACTCGCGGTGCTGCGCGTGAACAAGCAGCACGTCGTCGTGGTGAATGGAGCGGCGCCACAGGGCATGCGCGAATGGCCTGCGCTGCTCGACGCCGCTAAGGACCGACGGGCCGCCGATGTGCCGCGTCATCGCGACAACTTGCTCAATCTGCAGTACACCTCCGGCACCACCGGGTTCTCAAAGGCGTGCATGCTGTCGCACGATTACTGGCTAATCCTCGCGCATAGCTCGACGCAGTTCTTCGGGACGCGCCTCTCGCGCTTCTATGTGGGATCGAGCCTGTTCTACATGGTGGGTCAGCGCATTTTGCTGAACGCGATGGTGAGCGGCGGTTGCGCGATATTGCCGCGCAAGTCGGGTGCGAAGCGCTTCATGCGCGACGTGTCGGCGTACGAATGCGACTACTGTGCGCTCTTCGACATGGTCTACAAGCAGCCGTCGTCGCCCGACGACGCGCGCAACGCGCTGAAGATCGCGACCATCTTTGCGTTCTCTCCCGCGCATCACCGCGACTTCGAACAGCGCTTCAACGTGCGCGGGCAGGAGTACTACGGCATGACGGAAATTGGCGGTGCGGCATACATGCCTGCCGACGCGCTTGAACGCATGAGCGGCTCGGGCAGTTGCGGCATCGCGGCGCCATTCCGTGAACTGAAGGTCTCGGACGAAGCCGGCCAAGCCGTTGCGGCCGGCGAGCCCGGCGAATTGATGGTGCGCGGCCGCGGTCTTTTCAAGGGCTATTACAAGCGCGAGGACGCGACTGCCGAGAGCTATCTCGACGGCTGGTTCCGCACCGGCGACATCGCGCGTCAAGACGAGGCGGGCTACGTCTACATCGTCGGCCGCATGAAGGACATGGTGCGTCGCAACGGCGAGAACATCTCAGCACGGGAGGTCGAAAGCGTGTTGCGCAGCATGCCAGAGATTCAAGACGCGGCGGTTATCGCGGTTCCCGATCCGTATCATGAGGAAGAGGTCAAGGCCTATATCCAGCTCGCGCCGGGCGTCGCGGCGGAGACGGTGACTCCGCAACGCATCGTCGAGTATTGTCGGCCGCGGCTGGCGGCGTTCAAGATGCCGCGCTATGTCGAGTACCGCGATGCATTGCCGTTGACCGATTCGCAGCGCGTGCAGAAGAAGGTGCTGCGCGCCGAAAAGCCCGACCTGCGCGTGGGCGCCTACGACCTCAAGGAACAATGCTGGCGCTGAGTCAAGCCGAGCATTTCATCGACGATTACAAACGAAGCAGCGGCGCTTCGCCGCATCAACGATCACGGAGCAGCCATGGGCGAAATTCGCGCAACGACACTCGAGGCCATTCGCATCCTCACCATCAGCAATGAGCGCAAGCGCAATGCGTTTGGAGGGCAAATGTCAGCCGATCTGCTGCGGCAATTCGAGAGCGCCGACGCCGATCCGGCGATCCGTGCAGTCGTCGTAACGGGAGCGGGAGACATCGCGTTTTCGAGCGGGCACGACCTCAACGACCTGCCGACGGGCACCGAGGCGAACGGCGGCGCCGACGAAGAGCCGGTGCTGAAGCCGATGAGCATGAGGAAGCCTGTCATCGCCGCGGTCAACGGCCATTGCTACGCGGCCGCGCTCATGCTCGCCATGTCCTGCGACTTGCGCGTGGCGAGCGAAAATGCCACATTCGGTTCTCCAGGGGCGCGGCTCGGCATGCTGCCCGAGGGTGGGCAGTTGGGCCGTCTGCCGCTTCTGATGGGACGCTCCGCGGCACTTGAGTTGATGCTGACGGGCGCGCCCCTAGGCGCCGCCGACGCGTTTCGCTGCGGCTTCGTGAGCCGTCTCGTGCCGCAGGGACAGGCGCTCGACGCGGCGCTCTCGCTGGCACAGTTGATCGCGGCCAATGCGCCGGCGGTGGTCAGCGCGATCAAGCAGGGGGTGCTGGTCGCGGAGGAAACTGGCGTGACCGGCGCGGCCGCATTTGAGCAACGAACGGCGCGCGTGCTGGAGAAGGAGGCGGACGCCGTGGAGGGCGTCAAAGCATTCCTCGAAAAGCGCAAGCCGGTTTTTACCAACATGGTCTGACTGGCCAACCCGAGTTCACGAGAAATCCCATGTCATTCAAAGCCGTCTATCTGCATAAAGATGAAAGCGCGGGCTTCACCGCGACGCTCGCCGCGCTGGAGGACAGCGCGCTCGACGACAATTCGCTCGCCGAGGGCGACGTTATCGTGCGCATCAGACACTCGACGCTCAACTACAAGGACGGACTGGCCATCGCGAACCGCGCGCCGGTCGTGCGCAAATGGCCGATGGTCGCGGGTATCGACGGGGCGGGCGAGGTCATGGAGTCGGCCGATCCGCGCTGGAGGACCGGCGACTTGGTCTTTATCAACGGCTGGGGGCTCGGCGAGACCCGTTGGGGCTGTCTTGCCGAGAAAGCGCGCCTGCCCGGCGCGTGGCTACAACGCGTCCCGGATACTTTCTCCATGGTCGACTGCATGTCCATCGGCACCGCGGGCTATACCGCCATGCTGTGCTGCATGGCACTCGAGGAGCAGGGCGTGCGGCCTGCCGACGGCGAGATCTTGGTGACCGGCGCAACAGGCGGCGTCGGCACGTTTGCCATATCGCTGTTGAGCTCGATGGGATACACGGTGGTGGCCTCGACGGGCAAAACGGGTGAGCGCACGTTCCTCGAAGCGCTAGGCGCGTCGTCTCTGATCGACCGGGCGGCGTTGTCGGCGCCTGGGAAGCCGCTGCAAAAGGAACGATGGGCTGGTGTTATCGATAGCGTCGGATCACACACGCTCGCGAATGCATGTGCGCAAACGCAGTACGGGGGCGCCGTCGCGGCTTGTGGACTCGCACAGGGGATGGACCTTGCGATGACCGTCGCGCCCTTTTATCCTACGTGCCGTATGTCTAGTGGGAGTCAACTCGGTTATGTGTCCGATGGAGCGTCGGGAACAGGCTTGGGCACGGCTTGCTTCGCAGGTGGACCGAAGAAAGCTGACACAAATCGCACGAACGATGCCGATAGATAGCGTGATTGACCAGGCTCACCAATTCGCCGCGGGTGGCTTCAAAGGACGCATCGTCGTGACAATGTGAAACGAGGAGTCGTTGATGAGCCGACTGTAGGACCTATGGTTGCGGAGCCTTGAGTGCGACCATCGTACAGATTCCCACTGCCTGACAGAGGCTCTAGTGTATGTCCTCGCAGGCTGACAGGCAGCAGACGACATGCGCGGTCAGGCGTCTAATACGAAGTCGTGAGCGGCCGCTGCTTGCCTGGTGACCTGAAGGACGACTTGGGGTCGAGGTTGCGTCCGTCCGCCCTTCAAACTCGTAGCTCGAAAGCGGCCAGTCGGCAGCGAGTACTGCCGACCCTTTCTTTGCCGGTCAGCGGATCGCGACCCGTTCGTCGCTTTCCGAATTACTCCGGTCATTTGTCAGCCGACGGGCCCCCTCGGTCGTTCATCGTCTGGTTTCACGAGCATCGCCGGGGCATCAGAGTCAGCGAACTGAGCGGAGCGGCCGTTTGAATGGCGCGATTTCTGAGTCGCTCAACGGCGGCTCATGGCCGGCTTGCGGCAGTGCCGGTGGCAATAAGCTTACCGAACAACGGCCATTCAGTGAGGACAGGCGGGGTCTCCGTTGGCCGAACTGGACGGCGATATCGATAGGCCACTGAGGGCCGACTTTGGAAATTAGCTCGACACTTGCCAAGCTACGGATCGAGCCTTCGTGCCTACTTTCAAGAATTCGCGCGAAGTTTCCAAAGAGGCACGCGCTGCGTTCAAGTTGCGGTGGGCGTACTAAATTACGCCTTGGGGAGGGGGGTGAAAAAGTCTAGAGCGAATCGGCCCGGGACCGACCGTTCCGCCGAATTTTTACATCCACAAAATCTAGTATGGCTCGCTACTCGTAAATCTCTGATTACTTTAAGAGTGCGTTTTGATTTTGATGAATTTGCATAAAATTTCGGCAAAAGAAACTGAAAAATGTGCTCGCGCGAGCGGCAGCTCAATGGGTTAATCGAGCGCAACATTGCCCGCATTGTAGGTAGGCAGCCATGGCGCGCGCATGCACGCCAGCCAAGGTCTTGAAGATGCGCGGCTTTTACAGGCGGAATCCGAGTCGGCGACGTGAGGAGCCCCATGTTACCAAACCACTGGGAGATCATCCCGCGCACTTTTCCGGCGCCGAGCTCGCCGCATGGAACGACATCGCGCACGGCGCGCCACGTGACGTTCTAATCAGTTCCGACCGCGTTACGGTTCAGTTCGCAGCGCGTTTGCTTGCCGATTTCGCGCGTCGATTGGGCAAATTCACCGCTGCTAAGCTGGCCCGCTTGGATGCGATGCTCGGAAAGTTCGGCTTGTCGCCTGCCGATCGCTCGAAGGTGGCGGGCGGCGGTGAGAAGAAAGGGGGTAATCCTTTCGCCCAATTGCTCGGATAAACCATCGATCGAAATCAAGAGATCGCAATGCTGCGCGCGCTCGTCAATTACGCAATCGTCTCATTGGAGGGCGCAAGTGATGCTCACGGCCGCCGAGTACGTCAGACAGGCGCCTTTGCGCGAGATGTCTGACGCTGTAGTTGAGGTTTTGGAGGCAAGTAGAAGCGATCTTTATGAAGCTCTCGGCAATGCCCGACTTCCAATTAATGCAGTCGCCATGGCCCACAAAAATGGAAATTTGATTCGCCGCTTACCTTCTCCCACCGCCTCCCCAGCTTTAACATCTTTAACATCACTTTAACATCCCTTTAACATGTGCCGAATTGGCTCAAAGCCCCGTCAGTAAAGAAGTCCAGCAAATTGGGGACATGTTAAAGGCTTTAACATTTTTTGTTAAAAGGGGATTTTTTCTGCACGTGAGAGGACGGTCTGTGTCCGCGTGAGAGGCCTCCAGATATCAGATACCCCCTACCCTGGCTTCCTACATGTCTCACCATCTGAAGCCTTCGCAATTGGTAATGCGCCGACGTCTTGGTGAGGGTGTACGCGCTCACTTGGTCGACGACTCGTGATGGCCTGAGTCTTCCCGGGGAAATTCCGAACGTATGACATAGTCGCCGCGCGGTCGCCACTACTCTGATTTAAGCGACCTATCGGGCCGGGAGCACCTTTACCGCTAAGTCTGGTCGAGCTAGCATCGTCATGCGTAACGCAGTTGGCTGATCACTGACGATCAGCACTGTCGGCAAGGAGTTGCGCGAAAACTCTACATGCCAGCCGTTGGTTTAATAGGGACGCACCACCACATTTTAGGCACCTACGCCGCGCCCGAATCATATCGTCGCTCGCCAGGAAGTCTCTTGTGTAAGAATTCTGAGGGTAAAAAGGCAGCATGCGTACGATAGAAAACTAGTTTCGAGTGATTCTTGCGAATCGGAAAATTATTGGGCCAGTCGGACATTAAGGTGACAGAAGATCTTTCAAGGTGCGCGGGCTGCTTTGAACACTCAGGCAAGAACGTCATCCCCACGTCGTCGCCACGGTTCTCGATACTTTTATGGATCAACTTATCAAAACTTTTGGCACCGCTGCTTTGCCCGATCCAGCCACTTTGTTCGCGCTGCTGGTGGATGCGTATGTCGTAATGGACATTAACCACCGGATCGTCTTCGTTAACCAGTCCTATCTGCACCTTACCGGGCAGACCGAGGACGCGCTGCTCGGCATTTCCATCTTCGAGATCAATCAGCACGGCGACGCCGCACAATCGGCAGCGCGAGTGGACTGTATCGAGTCCGTGCTGACCGATCTCAAGCCTGGTCAGACTCGGTCGTCAGTTTATTTCCATGCCGACTGGCCAACGGAATCAGACGGGCTCGTACAACGCTTCTGGAAACTGAAGGCAAGCATTATAGATCTGCCCGCGGATGCTGGACGCTACTACGTTTTGCGAGTGAGCGATGTCACGTCCCGGGTTCAAGAACGCGAGGTAGAACAGCGAGATAAGGCGCGGCTGCGCTCCCAGGCTCAGCTTCGCCAGATCGTTGCGGTGGAGAAAGAAAAGCAACTGAGAGAGAGTCGCGAGCAGCTTTCCGAGGTATTGACGTTCGCCAAGGTCGGTGCATGGCAGCGCGACATTGCGACCGGTGCGGTCGTGTGCACCGATCAGTGCAAGCTAAACATGGGCATCGCAGTTGAAGAAGAACTCAGCGAAAAGCGCTTGTTTGCGGAATTAATCCATCGCGGGGATCGACGACGGATACGTGCCGAACTGATCGCATCGATCGCCGAGCATCGTGATTATGAGGTCGAGTACCGCGTGCCGGGACGGGCGGGCACAACGCGTTGGGTCCTAGCGGGTGGCCGCGCGCGCTATGACGAGAACGGTTATCCAACCCACATGCTCGGCTTCACACTGGATATAAGTGTTCGAAAGGAGAAGGAGCTGGAGCAGCAGCGCATTGCAGGGAGCGAGCGGGCGGCACGCGAGCGCAGCGAGGAAAACGCCCGAGCGATGGATCATTTTTTGACTGCGGTGTCGCACGAACTCCGTTCACCGATTGGCGTGATCATCAACTGGACGGAGCTGCTCAGCCGTTCAGGCGACAAGATCGGGCTGTCCCGCGCTACTGATACGATTCAACGAAATGCGAAGCAACTTTCGCTAATGGTCGATGATCTGCTCGACAGCGGCGCGATCGTTTCAGGCAAGCTGTCGATTCAGTTCGCTCGAGTGGCTCTCGACACGCTCGTGAGCGATGTGATCAACGACCTTCGTCCGCAGGCCGAGCATAAAGGTTTGGATGTGACTTGTCTGCAGCTCGAGCCAAGCTTAGTACAGGGCGACGCAGCTCGTCTTAAGCAGATCGTCTGGAATCTCGTTACAAACGCCATCAAATTCTGTGATGCCGGAAAGATCGAGGTCTCGGTGTCCCATGTAGGCATGCAGGCAATTGTCACTGTGCGCGACACTGGTTGCGGGATTGCGCCGGAGGCCATTACCACGATCTTTGATCGCTTCGAGCAGATTCGTCCGAAGTCGTCCGGTCGCGTCAGCGGCCTTGGGCTCGGCCTTTGGCTCGTCAAGACGTTGGTTGAACGTCATCATGGAACCATCGAGGTGCAAAGTGACGGGGAAGGGTACGGCACGACGTTCCTCGTCAGCCTACCGCGCGAAGCGTAGCGCGGTGGGCTGAATGTATCAGGCATTGTTCTAACGCGGCTTACCTTCGTTGAGAACAATCCAGAAGGTGCCGATATCCCGAATCGCATCCATGAAAACGTGAAACTCGACCGGTTTGACGACGTATGCGTTGACGCCCAGATCGTAGCTTTTGAGCAAGTCCGTTTCTTCGCGGGAAGAGGTCAACATCACGATCGGGATGTGTTTGAGGCGATTGTCGGATTTGATAGCGGCCAGCACTTCATGACCGTCCACCTTTGGCAGCTTCTTGTCGAGCAAAATGACTGCGGGATGCACGTCGGGGCGGTCTGCCCAATCGCTTCGCCGTTGAAGATAGTCAATGGCTTGCGCCCCGTCGCGGACCACGTGTACCGGATTCTCGACGCCAGCCCGCTCCAGGGCCATTAGCGTTAGCTCGATATCGTTCACGTTGTCCTCGACTAGCAGAATGGTCCGCGGCACTTGGTCGCCCATGACACTCCCTTCCTTTGCAGCGCGACGCGCTGTCGGCCTGTTGACGTGGCCTTCATTGTAGCGCTGGGAAATTCCCTCTGAAGATCGCACATAACAAGCAGCAAAAGACGCCTTTCACATAGGAACAGACGTTGCTATTAGTGAAACACTCGTGGAATTCCCTTATGAATCTGCTTTTTGACCCCACCCGCCTGAGCGCACTGGAAAACTTACGCATTCTCGACACACCTGTCGACCCGCACTTTGACGCTCTGACCCGCCTGACCGCGCATGCGCTTCGAGTATCACAAGTTTTCATAAATTTTGTCGACGGCGCGCGTACCTGGTGCAAGTCTGCTTGGGGTAGCGCGCGCAAAGCGGTCGCCCATGCCGAATCGCTCTGTGCGCTGGCGCTCCTTAACGGCGACGACGTGGTGGTTTTTGACGCCACACGCGACGACGATATTCGTGCGCATCCGGAATGCGCCGACGATGAAGGAACCGTGTTTTACATGGCATTCGTACTGAGATCGCCCGAAGGCTTGCCGCTCGGCACGCTGTGTATCAAGGATCGCGTGTCGCGTGAGGTGGCGGCTCATGACATGGAAATGCTGCAAATGCTTGGCGAGCAAGTCGTCTTGCTCCTGCAAAAGACTCTACAAATCGAGGTAACAATCGAAGACGCTCGGCGCAGCCGCGATCAGTTCTTGGCAATGCTTGCGCATGAACTGCGTGCCCCGATGTCGCCGATTTTGACGGCCGTGCAGGTGCTCGGGCGAAGTGAACTCTCAACACAGCAGAGGAGTTGGGCAAAAAAGCTTATCGGCCGGCACGTCCGGCATATGGGCCAAATTGTCGAGCACCTCCTATCTGCTTCGATGGTTTCGCTTGGCGCCATCGAATTAAAGCTGGAGCCGGTTGCAATAGACGATCTTGTCGACCAGGCGCTCGAAATGACGGAAGGAATACTAGGTCAGCAACAACATCGCGTTACGCGCTCTTCGATCGACCGCCCCTGGGTGATGGCGGACCGCGTCCAGTGTCCCCTCATTATTGCCAATCTCTTGATGAATGCTGCGAAGTACACCCCCGAACACGGCCTTGTGGATATACACGTCGAAGGTAACGGTGAAACAGTAACGGTTCGCGTCACCGACACCGGTATCGGGATAGACGCCTCGGACATGGGCGAAATCTTTCAAGTCTTCGGCCAAAGCGATCGGTCGCTTGACCGCACACGTGGCGGCATGGGGTTGGGGCTACCCCTTGCCCGACGGTTGGCGGAGTGGCACGGCGGCTCGCTCCATGCGCGTAGCGATGGGGTGGGACACGGAAGCGAATTTTTGCTTACCCTAAAGCAAGCCATCCCGATTGCCGATATCAATGAGAAGGAGCGTGAAGCGCTATCTACAAAGGTACTCGACATCATCGTTGTCGATGACAGTGTGGATACCGCCGATGCCTTGGCGATCTACTACCAGATGTCGGGGCACACGGTGCGCACCGCCTATTGTGCGCGTGATGCTATCGAGATGGTAAAAGAGCGGGCGCCAGACATTCTGCTGAGCGACATTGGTCTGCCGGAGATCGACGGGTATGCACTTGTTCGGAAACTTCGCGCCCTGCCATCGGGCTCCAACATATATGTGGTCGCTGTGACGGGCTATGGCAGCATACGAGACAAGCGGGCAGCGTTGACCGCCGGGTTCGATGCGCATTTCTCGAAGCCCGTCGATTTAGCTCAGCTAGATATCGTAGTCGATGATGTGAGTCGCAAGAATTGATTTGGGGTTTAGGGACGTCAACCGTGGCGGACGCTGACTGCGCAAGCAGTGGGGGCGGTCACACTTAGTTAAACGTGACGAATTAGATTCAGATGCAGTTGAGGCAGAGATGCTGTTCCTATTCGTTGAAGATGATGAGAATGTGGCCCATGCGTTTGCGGAACTCGCCACATCACTCGGGCATCGTGCAGAGGTTGCACACTCGGGCGGCGAGGCATTGCGCATGACTGGCGGGACGCGCTATGACACCGTGTTCATGGATATTGGCCTTCCCGACATCGACGGTCGTACGTTGTGCGACTATATTCGTTCCGCTGGTGCGTCGCACGACGCCTGTATCGTCGCGGTGACTGGACATCCAAACTTTCGTGACGACGTCGAAACCAGTTCGTTCGACGGTTACCTGCCTAAACCTGTCACAGCTCCCGATCTGATCGAAGTAATAGGCCGGTGTTAGGCGACACGACGGCTAGCTTCGCGCGCTCCTCAGCCGACTAACAGCGTCTGAGGGTTTGGGTTTTCGATCGCTTCCCAAAAGGTGCGGATTCGTCATGTCTACAACGTCACGGTTCGCTCGTCCAAACGACTTGGATCTCTTGGCATGTCATGACGCAACGCCTTAAGCAAACCAATGATGTGAGTGGCCCTCTGCTACGCGAGCAGATGCAATTGAAGTTCCAAATGCGCGATCGTCCTCGGCGCGAGCCAGCCGCTTACGACGAATGCTAACCGCCATCGTAGGCATTTAAAATATTTATGGCCATCATCGATCTGGTACCGGAAGCTGACGTCGGCGATTATAAATCGCGCAGCCTTAAAGGCCTTGCCAACTTGGCCCTTCACTGATGATCTTTTCGCTTCTAGAGGCTTGAGTTCTGCTGGATCGACAGACAAACACCATTCGACGATCCCGACCACCTTAGCCATCTTTGCGAAGATAATCACTGAAACGGCATCGTTGGCTTGGTCTAAATCGACACGTCGAGCAGCGGAAGGAGGGCGCAGTCATGTAGCGCAAGCGCGATCTCGTCGCTAGTTTTCATGCTGCAAGCTCTCTAGAAAGGTAGCGAACCTAATTTATTAGAAGTGCCGTGCAGCAAGCATGCGTCGATTTCGCGAGTAAATCATCGATTCACGAAAATGGTAACGGACTTCCTAGCAACTGTGTCTCTCGGAACCGAGAGACCTACAGCATCGAGTGCCAGCTAGACCTTCATCAAGAGATCAGCTTAGCTAAGGTGCGACCAACCTCATAAGCCAAGTGCCAAAAAACAACGAATGACAGTTGATTTGAAGTTCGTTCTTCGCTGTCGAACTATTCTCGCCAGCCTTTCGCCGCTGCACCACTTCGCGTAGAGAGAGAATTAAGTTGAAGGGTGCCAACATCGTCGTCACCAAATCTACGGCCTTGCATTGCGCTAGGGGTGAGCCGCACTTTCAGGCCAAGCAACGACACTAAGTCGTCATCGGCGCAGTGCCTACTGGGTTTGCAAGTTGAGTGCTTCCTGCGTCGATTGCGCTTCACCTCCGTGAATACCAGAGGCGGCTACCATGCGGACATACGGGCCGATGGCAGAGGCGGACAGTGGGCGGCTAAAGAGGTAGCCTTGTATATGCATGCAGCCCTCCAGTCTCAAGACTATCAATTCTTCTTCAGTTTCAACTCCTTCCGCGATCACTGTCATGCCGAGACTGTTCGCCATACCAGTGATCGCTCTTACGATGGCCAAATTGCTGTCGTGATGAGCGATGTCTCGAACGAAAGATTTGTCGATTTTTACCTTATCAAATGGAAAGCTGCGAAGGTAGCTAAGAGACGAATATCCAGTACCAAAGTCGTCTAGGGCAAAACTCACGCCGCGCTCGCGAAGAGCGTGTAGGGTGTCTAGCACACCGTCGTCGGCATCCAAGAACACAGATTCCGTGATTTCAAGGACAAGCCTTTCCGGAGGTAAGCCGCTGTCGGAGAGTGCCGAGTCAACGATTGACGACAACGATGTATCTCTGAACTGTACCGGCGAGAGGTTGACCGCCACACACGTATGTCCGGGCCAGTGCGCCGCTTCCAGACAAGCTTGCCTGATCACCCATTCACCGATCTGCACGATTAAGCCTGTCTCCTCTGCAAGTCGGATAAAACTGTCTGGCGACACAAGGCCACGTTCCGAATGAGTCCAGCGTAACAGCGCCTCAGCAGTGCCTACGCGAGCGAGGGACAAATCGACGATCGGCTGGAACATCAAATGGAATTGCCGGCGCTCCAATGCAAGCCGTAAGTCGCGCTGCAAAGCACGCCGCTCTTGCGCGCGAACATCCATGTCCGCCTCATAGAAGCGCCACGTTCCGCGCCCATCTGATTTTGCCCGGTAAAGCGCAAGGTCTGCGTTCTTGAATAGCTCATCTGAAGCAGCTGCGTCAGCCGGTGCAACGCTTATACCGATGCTAACTCCGATGCCCACGCGCATACCGTCTACGTGATAGGGTTCACTCACTGTCGCGATGATCCGCCCGGCAAGCGTGTCAGCGGAATCGGAATCCGCCCCGCTGAGCAAGATGACGAATTCGTCGCCACCAAGCCGCGCTACCAAATCTCCCGAGCTAACGCATGCAACAAGCCTTTTAGCTACTTCCATTAACAAGGTGTCGCCGGCTGCATGCCCTAACGTGTCGTTTACGTCTTTGAACTGATCAAGGTCCGCCCACAGCAGCGCAAAGGGGTGCGAAGGGCCAGCGAAAGCGGCGGCAAGCGCTTCGTGGAAAGCAAAACGATTTGGCAGGCCGGTCAGACTGTCATGGCTTGCCATGTGCGCGATTTGGGCTTGGGACTGCTTGGCTGCGGTTACATCACTGCCCACGCCTCGGTAGCCTCGGAAAGTGCCATCTTTGCTGAACATTGGCTTGCCGGTAATGTGCCACCAGCAATGCCGTCCCTGGATGGTAAGCGGCACAAGGAGGTCGCGAAATGAGTCTCGTGCGCATAATGCCTCGCTCAGCCGAGTTACCGCCGAGGCTGCCGCTGCCGGGTCTGTGAGCTTGAAAATCAAGGAGACGAAGTCTTTGCCGCGCAAATCGCCCTCCACCGCGCCGAACACCCGGATCATGCGTTCGGATATGTGCTCCAGCCGATTTGATGCATCTGTCCGCCAGAGCCAGTCGCTAGATTCTTGCTCAAACTCACGCAGCAACAGGCCGACGACTTCACGTTGCTCTTCGAATTCCATTTTTCCAACGGTGCGCTGAATAAAGCTTCGATGGCTATGGAGCGTACTGATGAAAATAAGCGAGGAATAAACGACTACCAAGGCGGCAAGCACGGGCCCAGCGGATCCGCGGGTCATCAACATCGCCACGATGGTGCCGAGCATCACCGGTACGGAGATCAAGAACGCAGCTAGCAGCGTCGGCGCGATTACAACAGACGAAGCGATTAAGCCGGAGCTAACGTAGACGATCAGGAGAATCTGATTGGCGTCAGCGTGTGGGGCTAGGCACACGGGCATCGTGGACCACAACAGGCCAATGATTCCGACATGCAAATTGCGCATTCGATAGGCGCGTAGCGGCATGTCGTGAGGCCTGGGCTGGCGCCTCCAAATTACGCTGCGCCGGAAAGCCGCCGCATAGATGACTACGAATGTGGAAAGAAAAGCCAGTAGGTAGAAGTGAGGAGCGGAACGCCAGAACGACGCGAACAGACCAAATGCCGCAAGCACGCCCACACAGCCAATTGCGCCGCCGAGGTTGGCAAGTGTATCGACCTGCTCAACGCGAACCCGTCCGCTCAGGTGAGCCGGGATAGAAGTCAGAAAGCGTTTTGACAATAAGGCAATTCGGGTCATTTTGCCGTACAGCTCGGGCGACCTTTCCAGGTCGCCGTTTCTGTTTTCGTAGATGCGTTGAAAAAGGTTAGTGCGATTGGCTGCAGCCGACCCTACCTTGCAGGGTTGCTAACGGTGTCATGATTTGCCGCTTCTCATCATTTACGACCAGGTACAAAGAAACTTGAACTTCACTCGAAACAGACGTGAAAGACCGAACAACCTTTGGCGCAAATATTCAGGTTCGCGCTCGCCTGAGCTGCACAGATAACGTAAAAGTCGAAGAATAATCTTTGCGCGAAGCGCGAACCTCTTCAAACCGATCGCAGGTGACAAAATTTTGTTGACAGCAAATCGGGCAAACCATGGAACTAACAGCAAAATCGAATCATTCGCTACGTTGCCTCAGCTGTGAGGCGTTTGATGACGCCGGTATGAGCCAAGCCTCGATCGAAATGAGGTCAGCTTGAGTTAAAAGACAAACTTCAGGATCAACAGAAGTTTCGGCTGACGGCGACGAGACCGCCCAAAAGATGCGACATATCTACGAGCCGCTGAGCGATCAGATGTCGGACTTCTCCCTGACATTGCCAAGTACCGTACACAGCCAACAGCGCAGCGCCTAAAGCTTCTTTCCGCTGTTTCTCGAGTAGCGATGGCCAAATGATCACGTTCACGTTGCCCGTTTCATCTTCGAGCGTGACGAACATCACGCCCTTAGCCGTCCCCGGTCGTTGCCGTACGGTGACAAGACCGCAACCGCTAGCTAGCCGTCCGTTCCGGAATGTGCGTAGCGTTGAGGCCGGCATTAGACGCTGCTCGAGAAGTGTGGGACGCAAAAGCGACAATGGGTGTCTACCAAGCGTCAGCCCGGTCGAGTTGTAGTCGCTGACGATATCTTGCGCTTCAGAAGGTGCGCCAAGTTCCGGTATCTCATCGTCGACTCGACTATCAGAAAGAAGGTCTCGGTCGGGCACGGCAGCGGCTGACTGCCAGAGCGCCTCGCGTCGGTTTCCTGCGAGCGATTGAAGAGCGTTGGCTGCCGCCAGCACTTGCAAATCGTGGCGATCAAGTTGCGCTCGGCGCGCCATGTCGCTCACACTCCCGAAGGCTCTCACCGCTCGAGCGTTCTCGATGCGCTCGGCGGCGCCGTCGCGCATCCCCTTCAACAGCGAAAGTCCGAGCCGAACAATCGGCTGTAAGTCATCATGCTGACGCTCAAGGACCGAATCCCAGCCGCTGATCGTGACATCGATCGACGCGACTTTGACGCCATGACGCTTTGCATCTTGCACGAGCTGAGAAGGCGAATAGAAACCCATCGGCTGCGAGTTGAGCATCGCCGCAAGAAAGGCCGCCGGTTCGTGGCACTTGAGCCAGCTGCTTGCATACACCAGCAGCGCAAAACTCGCCGCGTGACTTTCCGGAAAACCGTACTCGCCGAAACCCTTGATCTGCTCGAAAATCGCTTCCGCGAATGACTGGTCGTAGCCGCGCTCTTTCATCCCATTGACGATGCGGTCATAGTACTTTTCCAGTCCGCCCTTGCGTTTCCATGCCGCCATCGCGCGGCGAAGCTGATCGGCTTCGCCTGGCGTGAAGCCTGCCGCGAGTATGGCGACCTGCATCACTTGCTCCTGAAAGATCGGCACGCCAAGCGTGCGACCCAGTGCGATCTCTAGTTCCGGGCTTGGATACGAAACGGGCTCGATTTTTTGCCGCCTTCGCAGATAGGGATGCACAGCACCACCCTGGATTGGTCCCGGTCGCACGATCGCGACTTCGATCACGAGATCGTAGAACGTCCGCGGCTGCATGCGCGGCAGCATGCTCATCTGCGCACGCGATTCGATCTGAAACACGCCAACGGTGTCGGCCTGCGAGATCATCTCGTAGGTCACCGGGTCTTCTGGAGGAATGTCCTGCATCTCGAATCGCTCGCCGCGCTGTTCGGAAACGATATCGAGCGTGCGGCGAATGGCCGACAGCATGCCGAGCGCAAGCACGTCAATCTTCAAGAGCCCAAGTGCTTCGAGATCATCCTTGTCCCATTGAATGGCGCTACGATCCGCCATCGCTGCGTTCTCGACGGGCACAAGCCGCGTGAGCTTGCCGCGACTGATGACGAAGCCGCCTGAATGCTGCGACAGGTGACGCGGGAAATTTAGAATTTGCGCGGCCAACTTCGCCCACATTCGGATGAGCGGGTTTTCCGGATCGAGTCCGGTCTCTTCGAATCGACGCAGCAGGTCTTGCGAGTGATCGAACCATTGATGGCTCTTCGCCACCTTGTCGACGATCTGCGGATCAATGCCGAGCGCCTTGCCGGTCTCGCGCAACGCGCCGCGTGGCCGGTACGTGGACACCGCTGCTGCAATGGCTGCACGATCCCGTCCGTATTTGCAGTAGATGTACTGGATGACTTCCTCGCGCCGCTGATGCTCGAAGTCCACATCGATATCCGGCGGCTCGCCACGTTCCTTCGAGATAAAGCGCTCGAACAGCATATTGCCGCGCGACGGATCGACTTCGGTCACGCCCAGGCAGTAACACACCGCACTGTTGGCTGCGGACCCGCGTCCCTGACACAGAATGTGCTGGCTGCGTGCGAAGCGCACGATGTCATAGACCGTGAGGAAATACGCCTCGTACCGCATCTCGCCGACCAGTTGCAATTCGTATTCAATCTGCTTCTGCACTTCATGCGGAATGCCCGCCGGAAACCGCTTGTGCGCGCCGATGTACGTCTCCTGTCGCAGATACGCTTCATGCGTAAAACCTTCGGGCACGAGTTCATCGGGATACTCGCAGCGCAGTTCGTCCAGCGAAAACGTACAGCGCTCAAAGATGTTCAGTGTTTGAGCGATCGCATGCGCTGGATAGAGGTTCGCGATGCGCAGCCGTGATCGAAGGTGTTGCTCTGCGTTAGGCGCGAGATCGTAACCGCATTCGGCAACGGGCTTGCCAACGCGGATCGCCGTCATCGTGTCCTGCAGCGGCTTGCGGGAGCGAAGGTGCATCACCACGTTGCCAATCGCCACGACCGGCACGCGGTGTTGTTCGGCGAAATACTCCACGCTGCCGCGATGAATATCATCCATCGCGCGCTGATGCAGGATGAGACCCACCCATGCACGCGCGGGAAAGGTCTCGCTTAACCATTCGATCTGCGCAGACAACGCGTCTTCCTTTGCCGGAAAATCCGGCACGAGGATTGCCAAGCAATCGGGCATACCGCGCAGATGTGCAAAGGCCTGATCGGGCTTCGACAGATCATGCGGCGTGAGCATGTACGAGCCCTTCGTTGCGCGCATGCGGCCGAGCGTGATCAGCTCGGACAGATTTCCATAGCCATTGCGATTCTGCGCGAGCAGGATGAGACCAAATGCCGGGCTCTTGTCTGCTTGCACGAGGCGGAAATACGAGCCGATGATCAGCGGTAGCTTTTCATCTTTGGCCTGGACGTGCGCGCGCACGACGCCGGCGAGCGAACACTCATCGGTGATTGCGAGGCCCGAGTAACCGAGTTGCGATGCGCGCAGCACGAGCTCTTCGCCATGCGATGCGCCGTGCAGAAACGAGAAATTCGTGAACGCGAAAAGCTCCGCATAGTCAGGAAGCGTTGACGAGAAAAGATCCACGGCCACACCACCTATTATCCGAACAGGCCGTGAAGGAACCAGCGAACCTCTTCGGTCTTCACGCTCGGTCGTTCACGGTAGATCCAGTAACAGTTTTTATCGGTCGCTTCCGCGACATAGTAGTCGCGCGTCACCAGTTGGCCGTCATACCAGCCGGCCTCGATGCGCTCGCCCGTCGACACAAGCTTCAAAGGCGAGCCGTAAAACGGCCGATGATTCTTGATCATCAGCCGCACGGGTGAGTCGAGCAACCACGTTGGTCGCGGTAGGTCAGCAGGAGGAGGGCATGCCTTGGTTGTTGCCTGCACGGGCACCCATTGATTCGCATGCTCGGGCCGATGATCCGAGGTCGGTGCCGGCCGCAGGACGTTCTCGGCGCCCAGGCGCGCGACAAGCAGTTCGATCAATCGGTTGTGGTCCTGGGCCGAGCCGCCTGAATCGGGGAACAGCGAATCGCTGGGTGGCTCGGCGGGTTCCACTTTTGACGCGGTCAAGCGCACAGCAATCACAGCGGCTTCGAGCTGGATGCGCCCGAGCCGCTCCTTCAGCAGCCGAACAAGATGCTCTTCGTACCAGGTGGGTTCGGCCAGCGCGATGTCGATCGTCGTTGGCTCGATCGCCTGTCGCCCCCGTTCGTGCTCGAGCGTAATCGTCGCTTGCGTGAGCGCCAGCTGCTGCCCGCTCAACCATCCGCAAAGCTGCACGATCAGGCGCCGCGCTGAGAACAGCACCGCTTCCGCATGCTCGACGCGATCGGGCAGCTCCGTACGCGCATTAAAGGCAGGCGGCAGTTCCAGCCACTCATAAAATTCCGGCGACAGGCCATAGGCGCGGTCTAGCGAATCCAGTAAGTCCACACCGCACCTCTTTTTAAGACCTGCACGCGGCAGGCGGCGAACATCGTTGAGCACCCGGCAACCGAGGCCGTTGAACCATTCGGAGAATGACCGGACTTCGGGTACGACCATGAAAGGTAACTGCCCGAGATAGCGTTCGAGCGAACCCATCTTGAGCACCCGCCGTCGGCCACGCTTGGCAAGCAGCCACGCACCTTGCCCCGTGGGCGCGACGCCCATGCGCGCGGTCACACCAATCGCGTTGACCACCTTCCGGATCTCTCGGCACACGTGTCGGATGCCCCCGAAGAGGCGAAGACTGGCGGTTACATCGACCAGAATCGTTTCCTCTTCTCGAACCGCCACCTGAGGCGAAAAGCGCAATAGCGCGAAAGCGACTTCGCGTTGCACATCGATCTCGCGTGTTGGACTGCGGTCGTACATCAACGCATCTACTGCAAGCGTCGTGACCCCGCCGCGCTTCATCCCCACCATAACTCCTGCCTCTCTCGCCGCCTGGTCAAGCACGATGACCTCGTCGCGTTCGAGCACCACGCAGCCGTGTTCAGTCGGAGGCGAGTACCTCGGTCGGAACACCTCCAGCGAAAGCCGGGGCAGGAAGATGGCGACGAACACGGCCATGAGGACTGAGCAGAATCGGAGATGGTTGCAGGTGGATGGACAGTTGATCGGTTCGGGTTGGGCCTCGTCGCTTGATGACATCGACGGCGAGGCCGCCGTCGGCGGGTCGCACACCGAGCCGTAAGGCCGCTGGCGACGAATCCTGGGCGGCGGCAAGCGGTCGAACCAGAATCAGGAGGGTCTCGGTCGCCTGTGCCGCTAGATGCAATCGTCGTAACGCTTCCGACCGGATGTGCTGTTGCCAGAAGAGCAGGGCGCCGCAACTTCGAGCATTGAGCACGCGTTCGGCGCACCAGAGCGCATCCGCTGTCTTGGGCGCGCGCAGCATCATCAGTTTGTCCAGCGGCACGCCCAGATAGGCGAACGCCAGGCTGTTCGGGACGTGCGGTGCCTGCAGAAGCGCGACCGGCCGCTTGCTCGCGGCGACGAGCGCGGGCTTGAGCAAGCGCATCTCCCCGATCCCCGGCTGTTGCACCAGCAACTCAACCAGTGCGCCAATCGGCCATCCGCCACCGGGCAGCTCCGCCGACAGGGCCGCGTAGCCGGTGTCGATGGTCTTACCATCGGCACGCGCGAGCTGAGATCCGCGCCAGAGCGCCGGGTGAATCAACTCGATGTGTTGAGGCAAGGCGGCCATAGCACAATTTGAGAGTGCGAAAATACTGTATGGATGTACAGTATCGAGTGTAGCGTAGAAATAGAAGCAGTGATTTGCACCTTTTTATCTAGCCGAAGAAAAAGTCGACGCCTATGCTTGCTCCGAGACACCCAACGCCCGAGATTGCCGACTGCGTCGCCAAGTTGCGTCAAAACTATGGCGACGATTGACGTAGCCGTCGCGCGCTGCAATGCAGACGAGCCACGCGTCTTCGCGCGAACGAACGGTCGGACCGGAGTGCCCGACGAGTTCAGCCGCTGGACGGCTGATCGCAGCAATCGGAGCTACTGTCCAAGAAGCGAAGGGTCGTATGTTGGAACGGGCTGCGCTGCAAAGAACGACAGTCGTTCCACGTCGTTGAAAGTACCGGACGCGACCGCAACTAAATGGAAGTAAGCAATCAAGACAGCTGACTTCGGTGATTGAAGAAGGGAGCCGAGGAAGGCGGCTAGTACGTTGGGAACACGCAAGGAGCGGAATGAAGCTACCTAAAATTGACGAACTGACCGGCGCCCGGGCCGACCTCCTGTGCTTTCTGGTGGCAACGCTCGCCGCTTCGCATGCGCTGACGCAGGAGTGGCGGATAGATCACGTTGTGGAAAGCGGCCGCATTTGGCTTAAGCGCAACTTTGTTTCAATGGATTGGCTCGAGCGCGTCCGCATCGGCCAACTGGCCCTTAGAATTGCCCGGCGCGATCTGAAGGGAGCGGGCATTGCTCTTCGTCAATCGGATGTGCAGGTGTTATTTACTGGCGACATGGGATTGAACCATGCGAGCACGGTCGTCCAGAAGATGATGAAGCTATGCCGCGAGGCAACGGGCACGCTAAGCTGAACCATAAGCGAGCGGCACCAACGAGAACAAATTGGAGGCGGCAGTGTGCTACTCGGCGCAGATTCAGGCGGACTATCGATGCTACGTCAAAATGTTCGGCGCGCAGATGGACATTCGTGAGTTTGCGCGCCTGTTCTGGGAACACGCCGAAGGCAGCAAAGTCAAGATCCCAAAGGCGATGGACGACTCGTTTCTTCATCCTGAGAACGACGACGAACGGCAGATCAAAGAATTCATCGATCGTTTCAACACGGGGCAGGCGAATACGCTCGAACAAGAGCTATTCAAGCAGCGCGCGCGCCTCGCTGATGCCGAGCGTGCGTTGGACACCAAAGTAACCGCGGCGGCGACAAATAGCCGCCGCATCGCCACCGACAAGATCGATTCTGCGTTGCGCCGGCTTGATGATCTACATCGCACGACACCCAAGGATCGCGACTCGCGCATCTTTCCTGGCTACTATGCACCAGTGCTGATCATCGAAAACGGGCAGTACGTCGTGAAGCCGATGCGCTATCAATGTCGTATCGCGGGCAAGCCCACAAATTACGATCGACGCTTCCCTGGGACATACAACGCGCGGCGAGATAATTTGGAAGGTTTCTGGAAGCCCTGCTTCGGCCATACGCACGGCATCATCCTGGTCGACGTTTTCTATGAGAACGTCAGCAAGGCCAAGATGGAAGGCACTCTCCTGGAAGCGCATGAAAAGAACGAGAACGTTGTTTTGGAATTTCGTCCCAACAACGGCCAGTTGATGCTCGTTGCGTGCCTTTGGTCGCGATGGACGTCACGCGACGAGCCCGATTTACTCTCATTTGCTGCGATCACGGATGAACCACCGCCCGAAGTTGAAGCGGCTGGTCACGATCGCTGCATTGTCCCGATCAAAGCGGAAAACGTCCAAGCCTGGTTGAAGCCCGATGTATCGAATCTAGAGGCGTTGTACACCATTCTTGATGATCGGGACCGACCGTATTATGAGCATCAGCTTGCCGCTTAGATTTTGCCAATGCGAAGCTCAGGTTGCTCGTCGGTCCGGTTCAAGATACAAGACAACGACATGAGAATTCTTCGCATCACGTCTTGGCAAGTGCCTCGTACGCTTGTTCTGGTATATCCGCGAGTCGGGACGGATGCACTTGGCCGCTGAGACCATAAAACTTTTGAAAGTTCATGATCAACGGCGACCACTTGTCCGGATCGATCCGATTGGCATGACCTTCCACCAGCAAATCAGGATGGACGTGAACGCGTTGGATCCGCACCTCGATCAAGCTGATGAAGCCGCGCAATTGATCGCTATCTTCGCCAATGCCGTGGACTGCCGAAACAGCAGATTCAAGTTGAATCGGACATTCGAGCGCGCGCGCCGCCGCAACCGTATCGGAAGCCACCCTCGTCAATCCAGCGCGGCCAAGTTTGTCGAGTTCATAGACGTAGCCCATTGCGCGCCTGAATTCAGGAACCGGATAGACGCCTGTGGTGCGGGCGATGCGATCAACAGCGCCCGCCTCTTTGACTGAAGGAAGATTCAGCACACATTCGCCGGTACGGACAAGGTTGCGTGCGGTCTGCGATCCAGAAGCGATACCAAGCACACCTCTCCACCCTAACCAAAATACGGAAGATATAGGCGCGAGATTGTCTGTACCGTTTTCATTGACGGTGCTAACCAGGACAACCGGCGTGCCTAGGTAAAGGATATGAGGTTCAGCGACAACGTGAGGCGCTTTCATGAGTTTGTGCTCCGTGAGTGGATGGACTCATGATGCGACTTCGACGGATTCAATGCCATCCAGTTCTTGCCCTGTTATTTCGCGTCCGGCGAACATACGATAATGTCGCAACAGAAAAGTCAAGGAGCGTTATCGTGGCTGCAGATGTCCTTCTCAGCTATATCGCAGGCTCAGTGTCAATTGAGCGTCTGCTTTCACGCGATCAAATGTCTTATTAACGTCGATGCTCACGTTCGTGCCGGAGAACTTGTTAAGGTCCTGTCGGATTATCTGGCCGCACCCATGCCGGTCACGCCGCTCTATCCTTATCGGCAACACTGCTCCCGCCGCTTTCATGTATTTGCGACTGGCTTTTCGAACTTGTGGGGAGGCAATGCTGCGAGAGGTCGGGGATGAAAGCTTGTTATGAACGCGTGCGGTTAGCCACTCGAGCTTTGGCGACAAGGGCGCTCTTCATTTTGCCTTTTGGATCGCAGCTAGGCCGTGAGCCAGGCAAGCGGCTGTCGTAGTCGGGAGCCTGTTGCTCGTTTTGCGAGCGGACGCAGGACGCTTCAGAGTAACATCGAGCTAGTTCGAAATCACTTACTCGATCCCGTGCGGACTAGACGGTCAGATCTCATGGCGATGCGAATTGCAATGTTCGGTCATGGAGGACGCACACATCTTCCTCAGAGAACAGCCGAAATAGCTCCGCAGTTGTCGCAACGCCCAATTTGAGCATGGCGTTCGTCCTGTGGGTGCAGATGGTTTGTTTCGATCGGTGGCGTGTCAAAGCGATTTCCTTGAGTGATTGACCCGCCAAGGTGGCTTTCAGTACGTCGATCTCACAGGCGGTGAGGGGCTGGTAACACTGGCCGCGTCTGGGCAGTTCGCCGCATACTCGGCGACCGTGGAGGAAACGAATTTCTGACGAATATGCGCTGCATTAATGGCGGCCTGCAAGTGCTTGCCGACATCGTCGCCGTCGAGAAGGGCGTGAACAGCCTTCATGGCCGACAGCGTCGCTAGGTAAGCCGGATTTTTGATGCAGGAATGCAGCACCAAGCCCACGTTGATATGACCTGCTCGTATGCGCGTAAGCAGTGGTTCGCCATCGGCGTTTTGCCAAGAAGATACGCTTTGAAGATCTGAAACGATCACATCGCAGTCGTAGGCAAGCTTCGACAAGGTTTCTGGACAGTGCGTTGTAGAGGCGATCGCGATCCCGGCGCATCGCCGGACGGCTGCCTCGGTGCCTAACGCGCTAATTAAATGGCCGCCAGCACAAACAACTTTGATCGGCATCGCAATCTCCGGATAGCACAGAGCTGTCGAGGGCAGCGAGGGTGGTGTCATCAAACAATCGAATAAGTAAGGCCCGGTTATAGAGGATGTTGTCTATACGGTTCGGTGGGAGGGGCCGTTCAGGGCGCTCGCCAAAAGCGTACGCCATAGTAAAGGCGGATGCCGGAGGACCTTGTGCACAATACGACCGTCCACCAGCGTCCGCAGTCAAGTATTTCCCGCGAGCGCACGTCCACGACTGAATTTTTGCGCAAAGACCTGCCGTTATTTCGACTCGTGACAGACGGATTCTTTTTCAGTGGAAAGACGACCCTTCCGTAGAAACGGCTAGGCTGGAGACGCCGCCGACGATACCCACAATTCTTATAATGGGGAAATGAAACATATTGCGCAGAAGTATTTTCGATTAGAGGCCGTGTTGCGCTTGCGATGGCCTTCTTGGCCGCACTGTTGCTCATAATCGGCGTTCTTGGGCTGACCGGGATGAGCTATTCGAACCGGGCGCTCGAAGGTACCGCAACCGATCAGATGCCGAGTGCGACTAACGTTGCAAACGCGGAAATCTATTCCGCGCGAGCGTCTGGCCCTGGACCGCTCCGCGTTGATGTCAGGCACGCCGGAAGCGAATGCGGTGCTGGAGCGCGCAAAGATGCTCTATGCGACATCGGAATCCTGGTGGCAAAAGTATCTTGCGCTACCTCACGACGCCGATGAGATTCGACTCGTTGAGGATATTAAGCGTGCGCGTGCGTCATATGCCGACGCGCTCGCGCAATTCGCGAAAGTCGTCGAAGCCGATGATCGGGCCGCAATGGTCGATCATGCGAACCAGCTGCAGGTCGCTTACGGCAAGCTCTCGCAAGCAGATGACGCGCTAGGCAAGTTCCAGGCGGACAGTGCGGAGCGCGGTTTGACCGATGCCCGCTCGAATTATGCGGTGCTCCGCCTCATTATCATCATCTCATTGTGCGCGGCGCTCACGACATACGTGACACTGCGCCGTGCAATTGGAGCACGGCTTGCAGAGGCGCTAGAACACTTCGACGCGATCGCAGCCGGCGACCTTCGACGTACAATCAGCACGCGTTCGAGCGACGAGATGGGGCAATTGCTTCAAGGTGTCGCCCGTATGCAGGAAAGCTTCATCAAAACGGTACGTCCCGTGAGAGCAGGTTCGGAATCGATCGCCTCGGCGAGCAAGGAAATCGCAGCGGGTAACACGGATCTCTCGTCGCGCACGGAAGAACAGGCGTCTGCGCTACAAGAAACCGCTTCCAGTATGGAACAGTTGACGGGCACCGTCCGGTACAACGCTGACAATGCGCGCCAAGCTACGGTACTGGCGAAGAGCGCGTCTGAAATTGCGAATAAGGGTAACCAGGTCGTCACTCAGGTGGTAGGACCGATGGGTGACATTAGCCGCAGCTCGGCACGAATCGCGGACATCATCTCCATGATCGAGGATATTGCCTTTCAAACGAATATCCTGGCGCTCAATGCAGCTGTCGAGGCCGCGAGGGCGGGCGAAGAAGGACGCGACTTTGCTGTCGTCGCGGGCGAGGTGCGTTCGCTCGCTCAGCGGTCCTTTGCTGCAGCTAGGGAAATCAAGGAATTGATTAACTCGTCGGTAACGTCGGTGAATGCTGGATCGACACTCGTGCATCAGGCGGGCAACACAATGAACGAGATCATCGGGGCGGTGCAACGGGTGAGGGACATCATGGGCGAAATCGCGGCTGCTTCTGAGGTGCAGAGCGCCGGTATCGATCAGGTTGCGCGGGCGGTTAGCCAGATGGACGAAGTTACTCAGCAGAATGCTGCGTATTTCGGACGAAGGTGACCGGCCGTTTCGGGATCGTGACCGACGATTTCGGCAACGTGACCGGCCGTTTCGGGAACGTGACCGTACGGACCGGACGACAGGACTGGCGTTGCGCATGACATCAACCACGCGAGCTATGCTCGCCGGCTTTGGCCGGAGAAA
>NZ_JALQDA010000007.1:0-153962 GCF_023631485.1 Caballeronia sp. GAFFF2
TGACGTTAGTCATGACGCACCTCGGCGCGGGCGAGTTCAGCGAGATGCAGCAACGCTTCGGCGCAGCAGTCGAGCGCGTCGTTTGCGGAGGGCGCAAGCGCGGCGTCGCGTAGGGCGCGGTTGATAATTTGGATTTGCAGCGGAAGGGCAGTTTGCTCGGGACGAGCGAGGGTATTGCCATGCATGGCTTTGCTCCTAGACGAGACTATGGACCCGTATTTGAGACGGGCGGGCAGGAGCTCAAAACCGTGTCTAGACGGCGGGCATATTCCCCTTGCGGGTCTTTTATTAGCCGCACTCCCGCCCATTGGAGCAAAACCAATAGACGAAACAAAAGCCACAGACTGACGGGGTGGCTTGACCGCTAGACATGGTGTTTTGAGCACCGTTCCCGGAGGATAGTCGAGCAATTCGCCGTCCGTCAAGTTGTTCGCAAAATCGTACCTAACCGATGGCGCCTGTAAGCGCTCCGATCTAGCATCTCTAATTGGGTTGTTTGATTGACTGGCCTTTGAGCCAGCTATTTTCTTATCTGTCATGCGGACTCTCCGAGCAGGACCGCACGCAGCTCACCAACGTTCCACAATGCGTGGCCGCCGATGTTGCGGGGTTTCGGGAGGTCGCCGCGCTTGGAACGGTTCCAGACGGCAGAGACGCTACAGGAGCAGAGAGCAGCGACGGTTTGAACCCTGACGCCTGCCGCGGCGGGCAGGCTATCGAAGTTCCGGACTTCAGTGTTGGTCATCGTATCGACTCGAAATAGTGCGGGATTGCACTGGTCGAGACGACTTTAATAATCAATGACCTGCTGAGATAGCCGCGCGCCGAGCGGACGTAACCATATGGTCGCTCTTCGTATACGCGTGCCACGCAAGCGTATTAGGCAGACTTGTCTCTCCGTAGATCAAGGATCCATTCATAGATGGTCGTAAATGCTCTGTCTTCACTCAGCTTGCATTCGTGTCGACGGTTCATCTCTAGTGCGCCGGCCTCAAGGGCCTTTGCCGCTTGTCGAGCTGACTTGCCGTTCCACTTGCCGGCAGCGAGTTGATCACGGAGCCAATCCTTGATCGGCTGGTAACGCTCTGCGCGGGCAAGCCCCCCATTTGACGAACGCTCAAGCAGTGCTTCCCGAGCGGCTTCGCGAGCCTTTTGCGCGGCATACTGCCGTCCGGCCGACTGACTCGCGATTGAGATGCTGTTACTCGAATTGGATAGATGATTAAGCGCTGCCGTGACTTCGCCTTTTCGCAGGCATGCTCCAGCACGGTCTATCTCCGATAGTGCCTGTGCGGCCAGCATCATCAAGACGGCAGGCTGTTGAAGGAAGGGGGTCGATGCGTCAGTGCAGCCTTTAAATGGAGGCGGCAACTCGTCCAAATCGTTTTCCTTGAGCTGGGATAGCAGCAGGGAAGCCGATCCATGCTCTGGCGTGTAGGGCCAGCCGTGCTCCGCTGCTTCTTGTTGGCCCAAGGAATTCCAACGATCCTCAACCGTTTCCACCACTTTCGAAAGCGCAAAGATCGCGCTTATGCTCGCAGTGCCCGCGTATCCATGCCAACGCGGCGAACACCACGTCCTCGCGTTCTCAACGAAACCGCTTAGCCCAAGATCTGCGGCCCGACGATCGTACGGGTCGTCGAACTCCCCAATGATTTCAAACATAGCTCGCCCTATAGCAAAGCCCTATCTGGGAGCCGTGCCAGCCGGGTAGGGCACCCGGTTTTCGCCCCGTCGGGCTAGGCGCGGCAAACCTTCACGCCGGTTCATTCATGGGCAGGACGGCGCCCAGTTCGATGACCTGGTCGCAGAACGTAGCCCAGTCTTCCATCAGCCGGCGGCGCTTCTGCAGCACGTCGGAGCGCCAGTAGGCCGCCTCAGTCGCGTCGCCCTTGATGTGCGCCAACGCCACCTCGGCCAGCTCGCGTGGATAGTTGGTGTACTCGCTCGCCCAGTCCCGGAACGTCGAGCGGAAGCCGTGCGGCGTCGCATCCAGTCCTTGCCGGCGCATGATGGCGAGCAGAGACATGTCCGAAAGCGCGCGGTTTGCCCGTGGGCTTGGAAAGACGAGATGGACATCGTCCTGGCGTTCTATCGCCTTCAGGAGCCGCACGGCAGCCGCGGGCAGCGGCACACGGTGCTCCTTTCGCGCCTTCATCTTCTCGGTGGGCACGGACCAGATGCCCTTTTCGAGGTCGATCTCGCGCCAGTCGGCGGCCCGCGCTTCGCCAGACCGCGCGGCGGTCAATATCGAGAACTCCAGGCAGCGGGCGCTGACGCCTTCGATAGCGCGCAGAGTCTTCATGAATGCGCCCATCTGCACGATCGGCAGGGCGGGGTGATTGCGTACGCGCTTCGTCTTCTTCGGGGCGCTCAGGAGCTTGTCAAGGTTGCCCCGCCAGGCGGCCGGGTTGCCGCCTTCATCCCGGAAGCCTTTGACGCGCGCATAGTCGAGAATGGCCTCGATCCGGCCGCGCAGACGGCTCGCCGTCTCTGTCTTCTCTTGCCAGATCGGTTCCAGGATCTCGAGGACATGAGAGCGCGTCACGTGGCGGACCTGCATCTTGCCGATGACTGGATGAGCGTATTCGGCGAGGGTGTATGTCCACTGCGCGCCGTGCTTGGAGTTGTGCCACTCGACTTCCTTCGCCGCGATGTAACGCTCCGCCGTTTTCTCGAAGGTCATTTCCAATGCCTGGCCCGCGCGCAGCTGGCTCGCCGCTTCCTTCCTCTGCATCACAGGGTCAATGCCGCGCTTGATGTCCTCTCGAAGGGCAAGGGCTCTTTCGCGCGCCTCGGCGACGCCCATACCCTTCTGAGAGTAGGCCTCGATGCCGATTTCACGACGCTTGCCGGCGACAACGACACGGAGCACCCAGTAGCCTGCCCCAGTGTCCGAAACGTACAGGTACAAGCCAGTGACGCCGCCCACAGCGTAGCGGCCGGTTTTTTTCAGTCTGCTGACCGCCAGCGGTCCAAGTTCCTTCGCTTTTTTTGGCATTGGCGCTCGTCAAGGTTCCCACGGGCGGTGAGTACCAGGAAGCGCGGGAGCAATCTATCCACCAACGCCTCCACCATCAGCCCTCCACCATCCCATCCACCATAAAATTTACAACTGAACGCGTCGAAACGCAATGAGACGAGACGCTCGGACGTAGGAGTATCGGGCTGAGAGGCTTACTGAATGGGGGTTTGCGCGATCAAGCGCGACGAAACGAGACGAGAGAAAATAGGCGGGGTGGCGGAGGCGGTGAGATTCGAACTCACGGAAGGATCACTCCTTCGCCGGTTTTCAAGACCGGTGCCTTAAACCGCTCGGCCACACCTCCAGCAAGGCGCGTATTGTAGCGCACTCAAACGCGCTTCGGAACCATCAGCCTTCGAGCGAGCGCGTCGCTTTCAAGGCGGGAAATAGTTGCATCCATAGAAGCGCCACGGCAATCGTTCCGAGTCCGCCGATCAGCACCGCCGGCACTGCGCCGAACAAACCCGCCGTCATCCCCGATTCGAATTCGCCGAGCTGATTCGACGTCCCGATGAACAATGAATTGATCGCGCCGACGCGTCCGCGCATCTCATCGGGCGTCTGCAACTGCACGAGCGACATGCGCACGACCACGCTGATCACATCCGACGCGCCCAGCGCCGCGAGCGCCACCAGCGACAAATAAATGTTGCGCGACAAGCCGAACACGATCGTCGCAATGCCGAACGCAATCACGCCACCGAAAAGCGCCGTGCCCGCACGCTGCCGCAACGGAAAATGCGCCAGCCAGATCGAGCCGGTAAGCGCACCCACGGCCGGCGCCGCGCGCAAGACACCCAAGCCCCAAGGTCCGGTATGCAGGATGTCGCGCGCGAACACCGGCAAGAGGGCGGTCGCGCCGCCGAGCAGCACCGCGAACAAATCGAGCGACAACGCGCCAAGGATCACCGGCTTCTTGCGGATGAAGGCGATGCCCGAAAACAGCGCCTCGAACGACAGCGGCGCGCGCATGCGGACGGCTTCATCGATCCTGATCGCCGCCACGGCAAACGCCGCGCCGAGAAACGCGACGGCTACCGCGCCATACACCGTCAACGCGCCGAGGCCGTAGAGGAGGCCGCCCATCGCCGGGCCGAGAATCTGCGCCGTCTGATTTGCCGAGGTGGACCACGCCGTCGCGTGCTGCAATTGCGAACGCTGGACGAGATTGGGCAGCAACGCCGCCATCGATGGCGATTCGAACGCGCGCGCCGCGCCCGTGATCGCCGCGATCGCGTAAATGGGCGCAACGCTTTGCCAGCCATGCCACGCGCCCGCGCACAGACAGAGCGCCGCGGCGCCCTCGATGCCCTGACAAACCCACGCGATCGTGCGCCTGTCGTAACGATCCGCCACATGGCCGACGACGAGCGTGAGCACGAACATCGGCAGGAACTGCGCGAGTCCGACGAGCCCGAGCGCAAACGCGCTATGCGTGATCGAATAAACCTGCCATCCGATCGCCACCGACATCATCTGAAATGCCACCGACGACATTACCCGCGCGCTCCAGAAAAGCGCAAACGGACGATGCCGCATCACCGAGTCCGATCCCAACGTGGGCGCGCTCAATTTTGCGAATCCTTCAAGAACAGCTCCTGTAGATCGTTGAGAAAGCGCTGGCCGAGCTCGGTCGGCGCAATGCGTTCGAAGTCGCGCGTGATGAGTCCGCGCTTCTCCGCTTCGACGAGCGCGGGTTCGATAGCCGACATCGACAAGCCCGTGCGCTCGATGAACGAATGCACCGGAAAGCCTTCGACCAGACGCAGCGTGTTGAGCATGAATTCGAACGGCAGATCGCGCGGTCCGACTTCGCGCTCTTCCTGAATCGCGCTCTGGCCGGGCGAAAGCGCCTGGTCCATGAATGTCGCCGGATGCTTGAAGCGCGCCTGCCGCAAGATTTTTTGCGGAAACGAGAGCTTGGTATGCGCGCCCGCGCCGATTCCAAGGTAATCGCCGAAACGCCAGTAATTCAGGTTATGTTTGCTTTGCCGATGCGGCTTCGCATACGCCGATACTTCGTAATGCTCGTAGCCGGCATCGCGCGCGCGTTCGTGAATCCAGTCCTGCATGTCGGCGGCGGCATCGTCGTCGGGCAGCGTGGGCGGGTATTTCGCGAAGAGCGTGTTCGGCTCCATGGTCAGGTGATACAGCGACAAATGCGGCGGCGCAAAGCCGATCGCGGTGTCGATATCGCGGCGGCATTCGTCGAGCGTCTGCTTCGGCAACGCGAACATCAGGTCGAGATTGAAATTGTCGAAGTGTTTCGACGCGATTTCCACGGCTTTGCGCGCCTGCGTTGCATCGTGAATGCGGCCGAGCGCCTTTAGATGCGTTTCGTCGAAACTCTGAATGCCGATCGACAAGCGGTTCACGCCGCTCGCGCGAAACTGCGCGAACTTCGCGGCTTCGAAGGTGCCGGGATTGGCTTCGAGCGTGATCTCGGCGTCGGCGTCGATGGGCAACAAGGCGCGCGCGTCCGAGAGCAGCCGGTCGAGTCCTTTCGCGGACAAAAGGCTCGGCGTGCCGCCGCCGATGAAAATGGTGTGTACCTGCCGTCCCCACACGAGCGGCAGCGCGCTTTCGAGATCGGCACGCAAGGCGTCGAGGTAACGGTCCTCGGGGAACGCATCGCCGTTCCACTCATGCGAGTTGAAATCGCAATACGGACACTTGCGCACGCACCACGGGAAATGCACGTAAAGCGCGAGCGGCGGCAACGACTTGAGCCGGATGCTTCCCGGCGATGTGAATGCCTGCACGACATCGATTGTCTTCGGACCGGAACTCACGCAAGTTCCTTGAGATGTTGCAGCAATTCACGCAGCGCCAGCGCCCGATGCGAAAGCGCGTTCTTGCGTGCCGGATCGAGTTCGGCAGCCGTCGCGTTGAGCGTCGGCAAAAAGAAGTGCGGATCGTAGCCGAAGCCATGTGCGCCGCGCGGCGTGTCGATGACTTCTCCGTGCCAGCGGCCTTCGGCGATGAGCGGTTCTGGATCGTTCGCGTGACGCACGAGCACGAGCACGCAGAAGTAATAGGCGCGGCGGTCGGCTTTGTCGGCGAGTTCGGAGACGAGGTGCGCGTTGTTGGCCGCATCGCTTTTCACGCCGCCGCGCATCGAGGCGAAACGCGCCGAATACACGCCGGGCGCGCCGTTCAGCGCGCGTACGCAAAGGCCGGAGTCATCGGCCAAAGCGGGCAGGCCGGTGAGCGTCGCGGCGTGGCGCGCCTTGGCCAGCGCGTTTTCGACGAAAGTGGCGTGCGGTTCTTCGGCTTCCGGCACGCCGAGTTCGCCCTGCGCGATCAATTCGATTCCCGCCGCATCCAGCAGCGATGCGAATTCGCGCAGCTTGCCCGCGTTGTTCGACGCGAGCACCACGCGTCCGAGTGTTGCCGTATCAGACACCTTCTATCCCCAGTGCAGCTTTTTGCTTCGCGATCAGGCCTTTTATGCCGCTGTCCGCGAGATCGAGCAGCGCGTTCATTTCGTCGCGCGAAAATGGTGCGCCTTCCGCCGTGCCCTGAACTTCGACGAAACCGCCCGCGCCCGTCATCACGACGTTCATGTCGGTGTCGCACTGCGAGTCTTCCTCGTAGTCGAGGTCGAGCACGGGCGCGCCCTGATAGATGCCGACGGAAATGGCCGCGACGAAATCCTTGATCGGCGCTTGCGCGATACGGCCATTCGCGACGAGCTTCGTGACGGCATCATGCGCGGCGACGAACGCGCCCGTGATGCTCGCCGTGCGCGTGCCGCCGTCGGCCTGGATGACATCGCAGTCGATATTCAGCGTGCGCGGACCGAGCGCGTTCAGATCGAATACGGAGCGCAGCGCGCGGCCGATCAACCGCTGGATCTCCTGCGTGCGGCCGGTCTGCTTACCGCGCGCGGCTTCGCGGTCGTTGCGCGTATGCGTGGCGCGCGGCAGCATGCCGTATTCGGCGGTGAGCCAGCCCTGGTCGCGCCCGCGCAGGAATTCCGGCACGCGCTCGGCGATACTCGCCGTGCAGATGACCTTGGTATCGCCGAACTCGACGAGCACCGAGCCTTCCGCATGCTTCGTGTAGTGCCGCGTGATGCGCACGTCGCGCAATTGATTCGCGCGGCGGCCGCCCGGACGCGGAACGGAAGGTTTCAGCAGGGGAGAGTCGGTCATGGATGGGCCAGAGTGGAGTTGAACGCGTAGTGAAAGTGCCGGCGCTCGATAAAGACGCGGGAATAACGCGAAAGCGCGGCGTGTGCGCGATTTTATCGTTAATCCAAAGCCGGCGTTGTCGCGCGCGGCCAGCGCCGCGAGGCGTCATATCAGCGGGCGCGGCAGTAAAAATGGGATAATGCGGGTTCCTCGCCCGGCGGCCATACGCGTGCCACCGAAGCGCACCCTCAAGCGCGCCGGGCGCTCGTATCGAAACGGCCTTCGCAACGAAGGCTCACATCGCGAGACGTACCATGATCTACAGCATGACAGGCTATGCCAGCGCGACCCGCGAAGTCGTCGCGGATGGCGCGGGACCCAATGGCGCGGGCGGTTCGGGCGTCGGTGTATCGGTGGAATTGCGCACGGTGAATTCGCGCTTCCTCGATCTGAACTTCCGCATGCCCGAAGACGTGCGCGCAAGCGAGCCGCAATTGCGCGAAATGCTGATGAGCAAGCTTTCGCGCGGGAAGGTGGATATCCGTATCAATCTGAATCGCGTGGAGCAGACGGCCAACGCGGGCGCGCTCAATCGCGAAGCGCTCACGCAACTCGCCGCGCTCGAACGCGCCGTGCTCGACGTGTTTCGCGACTCCGAACGCATGCGCACTGGCGAGATTCTGCGCTGGCCTGGCGTGCTGAAGGAGAGCTCGGTGTCGCAAGACACGTTGCGCGAAGCCGTGCTCGCGTGCGGCAAGCAGGCAATCGCCGATCTCATCGACGTGCGCGCGCGTGAAGGCGCGGCGCTGGGCGCGGTGCTCATCAACAACGTGACGGAGATGGAAGCCATCGTCGCGCGCATCACGCCGCTCGTGCCGGAATTGATCGCGAAGCATCAGCAGAAGATCGTCGAACGCTTGCAAGACGCGCTCGGCATTGCGACGAACGACGGCGCCACATCGGCGAGCGTGCCGCGCGAGGAAATTGCCGAGCGCATTCGCCAGGAAGTGACGATGTACGGTATTCGTATCGATATCGCCGAGGAATTGCAGCGGCTCACCGCGCATCTGACCGAAACGCGCCACGTGTTGCAAAAGGGCGGCAAGGTCGGCAAGCGCCTCGACTTCATGATGCAGGAGCTTAATCGCGAAGCAAACACGCTCGGCTCAAAGGCCGCGGCGAAGGAACTCGCGGATGCATCGATGACGCTGAAACTGCTCATCGAACAAATGCGCGAGCAAGTACAGAATCTGGAGTAACGCAACATCATGCCGAACAACACGCACCGCTCGCACAGCAACTACACGGGCATTTATCCGGGCAACCTGTTCATGGTCGTCGCGCCTTCGGGTGCGGGCAAGTCCACGCTCGTGAACGCGCTGCTTGCACAGGACGAAGCTATCCGCCTGTCCGTTTCCTATACGACGCGCGACCCGCGCCCGAAGGAAAGCAACGGCGTGCAGTATCACTTCGTTTCCGTCGATGAATTCATGGAACGCCACAAGGCAGGCGAATTCCTCGAAAGCGCCGAAGTGCACGGCAACTACTACGCGACCTCGAAGGTGTGGATCGAGGATCAGATGCGTAACGGCAACGACGTGCTGCTCGAAATCGACTGGCAGGGTGCGCAGCAGGTGAAGAAGCAGTTCCGCAATGCGGTCGAGATTTTTATTCTGCCGCCTTCGCTGGACGCGCTCGAAGACCGTCTGAAAAAACGCGGCCAGGACTCGGAGAAAGTGATCGTGCGGCGTCTGCTTGCAGCCGGCAGCGAGATGGCGCATGCATCGGAAGCGGAGTACGTCGTGATCAACGAGAACTTCGATCGCGCGCTCGCCGAGTTGCAGTGTCTCGTCAAGGCGACGCGGCTGCGCTTCACTTCGCAATACGCGCGTCATACGGAGCTATTCGTGGAGCTCGGCATTCACTCCGCGCAGGCGCAATGACGCGAAGTAGTGGCCGGGTCATGCCGGTCACATAAGGTAGAATAAAGTACATATCGAGAAGGAAACAAACATGGCCCGCATCACCGTCGAAGACTGCCTGAAACAAATTCCTAACCGCTTCGAGCTCGCGCTTGCAGCGACCTATCGCGCGCGTCAGCTCGCACAAGGCCATACGCCGAAGATCGAAAGCCGCGACAAGCCTACGGTCGTTGCGCTGCGCGAAATCGCGGCCGGCCAGGTCGGCGTCGAAATGTTGAAGAAGGTGCCGGTTTAATTGCCTTCGCCTTCGTAATAGTCCGTGTGACCCTCATCACGGGCGCTGTTTTTTGCATGGCGTTTCAACTCTCCTAACCGGACGACATTGCGCGTCACTTACCCACGGAGGCGAACATGAGTCAAGCACCGTTGCCCGTCTCCGCCTCCGTGGAACCCGACATCGAAATCGATCAGGATTCGGTGCTCGACGCGGACAAGCCCCAAGCGGCGCGCAGATATATCGATGCGGTCCTCGAACAGTCGTTTCGCCATCTGTTCGGGCCCACCGCCACGCCGGAACAGCCGCGCAAGCACGACGTCGTTTCCATCGCGAAACTGACGAACACGCTTGCAGGCTATCTTTCGCCGGAAGAGATCAAGGAAGTCAAGTCGGCTTTCCATTTCAGCGACGAAGCGCATCTCGGGCAGTATCGTCAAAGCGGCGAGCCCTACATCACGCACCCGGTTGCCGTTGCGGAAATTTGCGCGGGCTGGAAGCTTGACGCGCAATCGATCATGGCGGCGCTACTGCATGACGTGATCGAGGATCAGGGCGTCACCAAGACGGAGATCGCGGAGCGCTTCGGCGCGAAGGTCGCCGAACTGGTCGACGGCTTGTCGAAGCTCGACAAGATGGAATTTCGCAATCGCGAGGAAGCGCAGGCGGAAAACTTCCGCAAGATGCTGCTGGCCATGGCGCGCGATGTCCGCGTCATCCTCGTCAAGTTGTCGGACCGGCTGCACAACATGCGCACGCTCGGCGCGGTGCCGTCGGAAAAGCGCCGTCGCGTCGCGCGCGAGACGCTCGACATCTACGCGCCCATTGCGCATCGGCTGGGTCTGAACAATACGTATCGCGAGCTGCAGGATTTGAGCTTTGCGAACTTCAATCCAACCCGTTACGCCACGCTCGAAAAAGCGGTGAAGGCGGCGCGCGGCAACCGGCGCGAAGTGGTCGGCAAGATTCTAGAAGCCGTTCAGCGCACCATCGCGGACGCCAAGATCAGCGCCGAAGTCACCGGCCGCGAAAAGACGATCTTCAGCATCTACAAGAAGATGCGCGACAAGCAGTTGTCGTTCTCGCAAGTGCTCGATGTTTACGGTTTTCGCGTGGTCGTGGAAAGCGCGCTCGAATGCTATACGTGCATCGGCGCGCTGCATGCGCTCTATAAGCCGGTGCCGGGCAAGTTCAAGGACTACATCGCCATTCCGAAGGTCAATGGCTATCAGTCGTTGCATACCACGCTGGTCGGTCCGTTCGGCGCGCCCATCGAGTTCCAGATTCGCACGCGCAAGATGCACGAGATCGCCGAGGCGGGCGTTGCGGCGCACTGGCTCTACAAGAACGGCGGTGCCGACCTCAACGACGTGCAAAAGCGCGCGCATCAATGGCTCAAGTCGCTGCTCGACATTCAGAGCGAAGCAGGCGATTCGAGCGAGTTCCTCGAACACGTCAAGATCGACCTGTTCCCGGACGCCGTCTACGTTTTCACGCCGAAGTCGAAGATCATGCCGCTGCCGCGCGGCGCGACCGCACTCGACTTCGCGTATTCGATCCACAGCGACCTCGGAAATCAGTGCGTCGCGGTGAAGATCAACAACGAATTGCTGCCGCTGCGCACGGAGTTGAAGAGCGGCGATATCGTCGAAGTCATTACCGCGCCGTACTCCAAGCCGAATCCGGCGTGGCTCGGCTTCGTGCGCACGGGTAAGGCGCGCTCGGCCATTCGTCACTATCTGAAGACAATGCGCCTGAACGAGTCCGTGCAGCTGGGCGAACGTCTCGTCGATCAAAGCCTCAAGGGTTACGGTCTGGCGCTTTCGGATGTCACGCCGGAAGTCTGGGAAAAGCTCGTGCAATGGACGGGCAACAAGACGCGTCAGGAAATTTTCGCGGATATCGGTCTTGGAAGGCGCGTGGCAGCGGTCATGGCCAAGCGCATCGAAGTGCTGATGAACGGCCGCGACGACGACGATCACTCGCCGCGCGATCACGTCAATACGAATACGGCGCCGCCAGTTGTCATCACGGGCACGGAAGGCATGTCGGTGCAGCTTTCCGCGTGCTGCCGCCCGATTCCCGGCGACGACATCATGGGCTATATCGGCATCGGGCTCGGCATGGCCATTCATACGACCGAATGTCGCGTGGCGCAGCGAATTCATCGGCGCGATCCGGGTCGCTGGATCGACGTCGCGTGGGCGCCGCAGCCGGGACGTTTGTTCGATGTCGCGGTGAAGGTGCTCGTCAGAAACACGAAGGGCGTTTTTGCGCGCGTCGCGGCGGACATTACGTCGGCGGATGCCAACATCGTCCATATCGCCATGGATGAAGACGTCTCGCAGGAAGCCAAGATGCTGCGCTTCGTCATCCAGGTCAGCGACCGCGTGCATCTCGCCAACGTAATGCGGCGTGTGCGGACCAATCCGGACGTCATGCGTATCGCGCGCGAGCGGCCTAGCGACGAGCCGCATCATCGCAATCAGGAAGGCGGCATGCGCATCGACCGCGAACGCGCCGACTATTGATCCACGGCGCGGGCACATCGCGTGCATGCCTGTACGACTACAGGAGAAGCGCCACATGCAAACATCCGATCTCGACGGCCAGGCACTCGACTACTGGGTAGCGCGCGGGCTGCACGATTTCATTCGCGAAATCCACTTCACCGACAGCGGACAGACGCTCTCCATTCGCGGCAACGATCGCGGCCGGCCTTGGGACGGTCGCTTCCTGCCATCGACTTCGTGGGAAGCCGCTTCGGTCGTTCTCGAGCGCGCGTGCCGGCTCGAAATGAGCGATCATGGACGCGGCGAGGTGGTCTGCAGCGTGAGCTTCGGCAAGGACGCGGACACGATGGAAGGGCGCGGACCGTCGCTGCGCGTGGCGCTTCTGCGCGCGTTCGTGCGTCACTCTTTCGGCGATACCGTGGACGACGAATTCCCGCATCGCTCGCAAATGCTGATGGGCGAACGAGCCGAGGCGATTGGCGAACCAAGCGCGGTGGCATCGGTTGAAGATTTGCCGATACCCGACGAGCGTATAGGCGATATCGGCTCGTTGCCGCGGCAGTAGAGTAACTAGCGACGAGGCAAACAAAAAGGGCCTTCCGTGTGGAAGGCCCTTCGAAAGGTGGTGCGGCTGGCAGGATTCGAACCCACGACCCCTTGGTTCGTAGCCAAGTACTCTATCCAACTGAGCTACAGCCGCACGCAAAACGGTACTGCTTCAAACGGTACTGCTTGTTTATTACATGCGCTTTTGGTTAAGCGCTTGATGCTGTTTTCCGTCCGAAGGCGGGAAACCTGAATTAAGTGGTGCGGCTGGCAGGATTCGAACCCACGACCCCTTGGTTCGTAGCCAAGTACTCTATCCAACTGAGCTACAGCCGCACGCAGAAGCGGAATTATAGCCAAGCCTGTTTGAAAAAGGAAGGGGCGTTGACCAAATTATCGCTTTAGATGCGTCCTCCACGCTCAACGCGCGTGGTAAGTTGTTGGTTTGGGGGCAGAGAAGCCCCGGAAATTCGAACTTGGTCTGTGCGATGAACAAGGCATTTGTCAAAGAGTCGGACGAAAGTGACGACGATCTCGAACTCGGTCAGCCGGACGTTCCGGCGGGGACCAAGAACTACATCACGCCAGCGGGCCACAAGCGCCTGCGCGACGAGCTGTTGCAATTGCTCGATACCGAGCGCCCCGAAGTGGTCAGGCTCGTGTCGTGGGCGGCGTCAAATGGCGACCGCTCGGAGAATGGCGATTACATTTACGGCAAGCGTCGGTTGCGAGAAATCGACCGGCGTATCCGCTTTCTCGGCAAGCGTCTCGATCTCGCGGAAGTGGTGGACAGCAGCAGGCAGGAGAACGTCGACCAGGTGTTCTTCGGTGCGACCGTCGACTATTCCGGCGACGATGGCGAGGTGCATACGGTGACGATCGTCGGCGTGGACGAGGTCGACCTGGACGTCGGTCACGTGAGTTGGATCTCGCCGGTGGCGCGCGCGCTGCTCAAGGCGAAGATCGGCGATACGGTGCCGTTGCATACGCCCGCAGGCGTGCAGCAGATCGACATCCTCGACGTGCGCTATCCGCGCTAAAAGTTTTGAAGGCGCTTCGGTGCCCGGAACGTTGGACGAAAAAAGGCCGCTCCGAAGAGCGGCCTTTTTCATACTGATGAAACCAGTCCAGCTTAGAAGCGGTGACGCAGACCAACCGTTGCCGAGACTTGGTTCGGCGTCGACGAAACGCCTACGCCGTTGATCGTCGCGCCCAGACCCGTGCCATCCAGATCCGAAACGTGTTGGTATTCGCCTTGCAGATATACGTCCGTACGCTTGGAAAGCGCGTATGCCGTTTGCAGGTCGACTTGGTGGAACTTCGGCTTCACGCCATCGATGCGGCTGTCGGTGTACGTGTAGTTCGCTGCGAGCGACAAAGCCGGCGTCAGGTTGTAACGGCCGTTGACTTCGTAGTTCGTGAAGCGAACGTGGCCGTCCGTCAGACCAACTAGGCCGGCGCCTTGCGAACCCGTGTTGCTGATGGCCGTTGCGTTGTCCAGCATCGTCTGCGTGAACACGAAGCCAACCGTTGCCGGGCCGAAAGCGTAGTTCACGCCGCCGCCGAAGATGCGTTGACGGCCAGCCACGAACGGGTTGTCGCCGCTGATCGCGCCACCGGTGTTCAGCGAACCGGCGTTGTTCAGTTGCATGTACGCGCCAGCGATGTTCAACGGGCCGTAGTTGTACGATGCGCCGACGCTGTATTGACGGTTGTCCGAGAAACCGCCTGCTTCGTTCGAGAAGCCATACTGCGCGCCAAGCTTGAAGCCGGCGTAGTTCGCGCTCGTGTACTTGACCGAGTTGTTCACGCGGAACGTGTTGTCGAGGTTGTCGTTGTCGAACGGGTGGGCGAACTGCGTGCCGCCGTATTGCGTGCCCGTCAGAGCCAGAGGCCCGAGGAAGTCGACCACGGAGTCATATTGACGACCGAGCGTGACCGTGCCGAATTGTTCGCTCGACAGACCAACGTACGCTTGACGGCCGAATTCGCGGCCACCCTGGCCCAGCGTGCCGTTAGCGATGTTGAAGCCGTTTTCCAACGTGAAGATTGCCTTCAGGCCGCCGCCGAGGTCCTCAGCGCCGCGCAAGCCCCAACGGCTGCCGTTCACCGAACCGCTGGTTTCCTTGAAGTTGCTGTGGCCGTTCTGATTGTTCGTGTAGGTGATGCCTGCATCGATCAAGCCGTACAGCGTGACGCTGCTTTGGGCGTGAGCTGCAGTGGCGAAGACACCCGAGAGGGCTGCGACGATGAGAGTCTTTTTCATCTTTGTAACTCCGAGAGCAGATTGGGCCCTAGACCCAGGCTTTGAGGAAACCTCGTTCCGGCGCGCTGCGAGAGGCGCTGTCGGAGGAGTCATGCGTCACGAAGAGACACATGTGTTTCCGGACCAGACGAAGTGTAAAGACGGCGTTACAAGCGGGGCGTTCCAATTTCCGCAATAAATCATTCTTCTAACAGCAATGATCGATGAACCGCTTATTCTTCTTTTAATACAACGCTTTAAGCGCGAATAAAGTCGTAAGGGCGGAAGTGTCAACCAACTCGCGTTGCGCAAGCGCTACATATAAGTTGGCGCAAAGCAACAGGCGCTTTCCGAAAATACGGATTGTTGAGCCAAGTGAAACAGAAGATTGCTTTTTTCGAGGGTAATTATTGCTGCAGCCGTAGCTATACTGAGGGCTCTGCTTTCCGAAGCAGACTTTTTCGTTGACGGAAAAGATCTCCAAACTTTGTCAGCGCGATCTTCGGGTCGCGCTTTTTTTTGCTTGAAACTTCGCGAACTCACGGGCCGCAATCTAGGCCGTGGCTTTCTCCTCTTCCCGCTCGACGACGTCCGCGCCGAGCGGCACTGCCCAATCCTCCATCACGTAGCGGCGGGCGTCCATGGGCGATGCGAGCAGGTTTTGCCAATGATCGCCGTGCCAGGAAGGATCGATTTGGAGCAAGCCGGCCGATGACGTTTCCGGCGCAATGGTCGGAGCGAATGCCAGTTTCAACCAATGCGCAATACGCTTGAATCGGATTATCACAGCGTCCTCCTTTACAACTGGTTGCGAGTCAGTTTCCATAATCCTTAATTGCAGAGAATTGGGCAAGACGAGTAAACACTTACGATTTTAATAAATCGGTTACGGGCGTGGTAATTTTTTCACTTAATCAATGCGTCACTGCCTGTTGCTTGGAATAACGATGACGGAAAGCAGTAATCAGGATTAGTCTGAATTACGGATTGGTTAATGTGCAACAGCGGTCGCCGTATTATCTTCCGGGCTCGATAACGATTATCGACCTCTGACTTGTGAGACCGGAGATTCGCAGGATGCACCCCATCGCGGTAGCTCGCGGCGCGCCCATCGCCGGTTGACGGCCAGCTGAAGCGGCCTCGGGCGGCGTATGGACGCTGACTGAGCGACCATCACCAAAACCCATAAGTAACCAGGGTTATCCGCCATTGTGTCAAAATTCGTGTTCAACATTGTCGCCGAAAAAAATTAATTGCAACGGCTCAAGCGTCGTAAATCGTAAATCCGGGTAATTACGTAAACCGACAATATATTCCCTTAACGAGAATTACTTACCGATTACCGCGGCTCGGCGACCAAAGCCCCGGTCACCCCCGCTGCGTTAGAATGGGCAATCTCGTCCCATCGCTTACTCCCGCGAATCCCGCAATCTCCCGCCGTCCGATAATGCATTTCGATCCACCCGCCGAATTCAAGCTTCCCACCGATCCCATCGTCTTCGTCGATCTCGAGACGACGGGCGGCACGTTCGGCATCGATCGCATCACGGAGATCGGCATCGTCGAGGTCGGGCCAAGCGGCGTGTCGCAGTGGACCACGCTCGTCAACCCGCAGAAGCCGATTCCTGGCTTCATCCAGCAATTGACGGGCATCACCGATGCCATGGTGCGCGACGCGCCCACCTTCGAAGCGCTCGCGCAAGACCTGCTCGAACGCATGAACGGGCGGCTTTTCATCGCGCACAACGCCCACTTCGATCACGGTTTCCTGAAGGGCGAATTCCGGCGGCTCGACCTGCGCTTTACGCCGGATGTGCTGTGCACCGTGCAACTTTCGCGCGCCGTGTATCCCGCCGAAAGCCGCCACGGACTCGATGCGCTCGTCGAGCGTCACGCGCTCGTGCCGTCCGCGCGTCACCGTGCTCTCGCCGATGCGGATCTGCTTTGGCAGTTCTGGCAGCATCTGCATCGCTCGCACGCGGCCGATTTACTGGGCGCGCACGTCGAACGCGTGACGCGGCGCTTTCAGATCGCGGCTCATATCGATGAAGACACGATCGAGCGCATACCGGTTGGCTGCGGCGTCTACGTCTTTCGCGGCGACGACGATGCCCCGCTATATGTCGGCCGAAGCGTGCGCTTGCGTCAACGTGTGCGTTCGCATCTGGTCGGGCCACGCCGTTCCGCGAAGGATTTGCGGTTGTCCGCGCTCGTGCGGCGCGTCGAGTGGCGCGCGACCGGTGGAGAAATCGGTGCGTTGCTTGCCGAAGCGCAACTGGTGGCGGCACTGCGGCCGGCGCATAACCGCGTGCCAAAGGCGCGTACCGGCGACATGCGTGGCGCGCCGTGGCCCTATGCGGGTCCAATCGCAATCGAAGAACGTGATCCGGCGATGGCCGAACGCGTCTGGCATGTCATCGACCGATGGCAATATCTCGGTTCGGCTCGGAGCATCGTCGACGCGCGCGCCTTGTCGGCGATTGCTTCGGCGCCCGTCTTCGAACTCGCTACCTATCGCATCCTCGGCGAGCGCCTCGCGCGCGGACTGGGGTTCGTCGCACTCGAATGCGCGCCAGCAGCTTTCGCGAATCAGGTCACCAGCTAGCCAACCGCGCCCACGCCGCCCGCCGCGCACACATGCGACAACGCGTGTGAGAGCGGATCGTTCATCGACGAGTCATAGCGCGTCAGATGCTTCCAGCGCGCCACGCTTTGTGCAAGACGCAGCGGACAATCGTCGGCTTGACGTAGCGGTTCGACGCGCGCGAGCGCGGTCATGAGCGACTGCGTCAGGCGATCGAGCTTCGGGCGCGTGTCATGCGCGAGATCGGGCGGCGTGCCTTCTGGCGCAGCCTTCGCCGCGCGCCAGTTGGCGAAGAGCGCGTTCTGCACGTCCTTGCTGGCATCGATCTGATCGCGAAAGAACTGGCGCGCGAACGCGGGATCGACCTGCGCGGCGCTGGCTTTGTCTTCGACTTGCTTCAGGAGCGCGGCTTCGCGCGGTTCATCGGTGATCGGTTCGTGACGCGCCCACTTCCAGCGCGCGACGGGTTCGGCAAGCGCAAGCCGTTGCGAGACGAGAGCAATGAGATTGGTGAAGGCGGTGTCGTCGCCATCGGCGCTAACGGGCGCCGACAACGTGAAGAGCAGAGCGGCGACGCCAGTCACCGCGAGCACGCGAGATGAAGCGAGGAGAGAAGTCAAAGATCGGCTGCGCATGGGCTCGATGCAAAAGTGCCAGCATAACGCACCGCTGTGAGAGTTCATCCCGGATAGGCGAGTCTTGCCGCACGACTCCCGGCTGCCGTCAAAAGGATAAGGCGCGACTTCGCCTGGCTTCTGCCATGAAGAGACCGTGAGGTCCGTGCGCGCCGTGCGCACTGGGCGTCGTTTTCACGACGACGGCGTGACGATCAGCGCGCCCGCCTATTTCGAGCCGGTCGAGTTGCGCTGTTCGTCGAAGAACGCGCGAACATGCTCGGGCAACTCGGTGGCGAGAAATTCGACGGCAACCGGGTCCGGGTCCGGACTGTTCACTTTGTCGGGGGTCGGGATTTTCGTCGGTCTGGCGTCCATGATGCTCTCCTCTGTGTCGACAACGATTACTTACTAGCCATTCCGCGACGCAAGCCCGTTTCATGGCTTTTGCAGCGCCGCATGCGGCCTTGCGAATTCATTACTGCGTTCTGTGTGAATGCGTTATCGGTACGCCGGCAGTCCGACTTGAGCGATTTATCCAGTACGAACGGTTTTAAATAAGCATGTGGTCACGAATTACCGAATTTAAAAATCGTCCAACGCAAAAATTACTTAAAAAGCCAGATAATCGGTAGCTCCGGAAGCCGCGCCCAGCTTGGCTCGGCGACCGTGAGGCCATCGCGCACTAATAGTTTAGCGATTCCTCTATGGATATAACGATACCGGGAAACCAGCGTTGACGCTCGATTGTGCGCAGCGGAAAATAGCTCGTTGTTGTACGAAAGCGCACATAAAGAATCAATCATCGAAGTGTGACGCCCGAATGTGAAATCGGTGTGGTGATTTCGCTGTTAATACGCAAGCGTTTCGGATCGAAACCGTACTGTTGTAATCGCACACTGAAAGCGTCTTCATGGCGTCACGCAAATCAGCTTGCGCTGCCGAATAGCTGCGCCACGACGGATCGCAGCCAGCGGTTTCCTGCTTCGTGGTGATATCGCGCATGCCAGTGCTGACGCACGGCAAATCGATCGACGGGAAAAGGGCACGGGTGAACGGCGACGTCGTTGACTCGCGCCAGCGTCTCGCCGATATTGCGCGGCAGCGTGGCGATGAGGTCGGTGGTCTTGATGATCGATCCGAGGCCGAGAAAGCCCGGCAGTTCAAGCACGACATCGCGCTCGATATGCTCGCGCAGCAGCGCCTGCTCAAGCAACTGCGCGCCCGTGCCGGCTGCGATCGCCACATGTCCCTCGGCGCAATATTGCTTTCGGCTGAGCTTCGCGCGCAGCCTCGGGTGGCTGCGGTTGGTCAGGCAAACCCAATCCTGCATATATAACTGCTGCTGGTAGATTCCTCCGCCAAGCCAGGGCACATGTCCGATCGCCAGATCCGCCTCGCCGGATTCCAGGGCGCGTTCCGTGTTGCCGTCGATTCGCGCCGCATCGAGACGCACGCCGGGCGCCTGCGCGCGCACATGCGCCAGCATCCGCGGGAGCAGCGTGATGTGACTGGCGTCGGTCATGCAGATTCGAAACCGCCGCTTGGCGGTCGATGGATCGAACGCAATTTCCCATGCAGCAAAGCGCCGCAGCGATTCGAGAATTTCCCGGCATGGACCGATCAGCGCGTCGGCCTGCGGCGTGGGCGCCATGCCGCTCGGCGTACGAATGAAAAGCGGGTCTTGCAGATGCGTTCGCAAGCGTCCGAGCCAGATGCTGATGGTCGGCTGGCTTTGTCCGAGCTGCTCTGCGACGCGCGTCACGCTGCGCACGTCGTAGAGCAAATCGAAGAGTTGCAGCAGCTTGAGGTCGGGAAGTTCGATCGGTTCCATCGGCCCATTGTCACGGAACAAGCCGCGCGAGTGATATTGCCAAACGCAATGTGGTCATTGAATTCATTGCATTGCCGATATGACCCGTGAGCCGTATCTTGGTCGCAGATCAGGGGGACGGCTGTGAAAATCGCGATTCTGGGTGCCGGTGCGCTCGGCTGCGCCATCGGTGCGGCGCTGACCGAAGGCGGCAACGAGGTGTGGTTGCTGAACCGCTCCGTCGCGCACGTGGACGCCATGCGCCGCGACGGCCTGCTCGTCGACGACGCCACCGGCTCGCGTCGCGTCACAGTGCGCGCCACGACGCAAGCCGCCGATGCCGGCGCGGCCGATCTCATCATCGTGCTGGTCAAATCTTTTCATACCGATGCCGCCATGCGCGGCGCGCTCGAACTGATCGGTCCCGAAACGGTGGTGCTGTCGCTGCAGAACGGTCTCGGGCATGAAGACGTGCTGGCGGGAATCGTCGGACGCGAACGCGTGCTGGCCGGCAAGACATACGTCGGCGGCGTCATGCGTGGCGCGGGACATATCGAGTCGGGCGTGGCCGGCAAGGCGACCATCGTGGGCGAACTCGACGGCCGCGTTACCGCGCGCGTCGCGGCCATCGCCGACACCTTCAACGCGTCCGGGCTCGCCACGACGGTCAGCGACAACATCCTCGGGACGATGTGGGACAAGCTCCTCGTCAACGTCGCCACCGGCGCGCTCACGGGCATCACGGGCCTGACTTACGGCCAGTTCTATGAAGACGCGCATCTCAAGGCCACGTCTCTCGCGGCGGTTGCCGAAGCGATGGCCGTGGCGAAAGCGGCGGGCGTCGCGCTCTCCGGCACCGATCTGGAACGGCCGTGGATTCTCGCAGGCGAAGGGCTCTCGCCCGCCTTCAAGACGTCGATGCTGCAAAGCCTGGAAAAAGGCTCCGCTACCGAGATCGATTTCATCAACGGCGCGGTCGTGCGCTGGGGCGAGCGGCACGGCGTGCCGACTCCCGTCAACGCGACGCTCGTCGCCTGCATCAAGGGCATCGAGCGGGCCATGACCGACCGAAAAGAATAAGGAGACAACCGCATGAACGGCAGCAAGGCGTATCTGGAACACGTCGCCATCTGGGTGAAGGACATCCACTGGCACATCCGTTTTTTCGAGGACGTGCTCGGCATGACCATGCGCGAAGTCGACGGCACGATCGACGAACCGCGCCAGTACTGGGCGCTCGGCGGTCTGCAGTTCATCCACAAACCGGACCATGACGCGCCCGAAGGCCGGCTCGGCCATCTGGGCGTGATGTGCGAGGACCTGGAAGCGGCGCTTCGAGCCGCGCAGCGCCACGAAGTCACTGAAATGCCGCAGGGACGCAACTGGATTCGCCTGCCGGACGGCCTTGCCGTCGAGCTGATTCAGGCCAAGCCCGCGTCGTGCGTGGCACGGGCGCTTTCCATCGATCCGCGTTCGGAGGCATGAGATGACGATTGTCGATAAATACTGGGACGACGCCCACGAAGGCGACGAGTGCACGAGCCCAACCTATACGGTCACGAAAGCGCGCATCCTCGCTTACGCCGACCTCACGGGCGACCACACGCCGGTCCACGTCGATGAGGACTACGCCAACGCGAGCCACTTCGGTTCGATCGTCGCGCATGGACTCTTCGGCTTGTCCATCGCGGACGGCCTCAAGACGCAGAGCGACTACCGCTTCCTGCCGGGCATGTCGCTTGGCTGGACGTGGGACTTCAACCTGCCGATCAAGGTCGACGACGTGCTGCATGTGAGGTTTCGCATCGGCTCGATGCGTGCCAGCAAGAGCCGTCCGGACTGGGGCATCGTCATCTTGCCGTCGGAGTTGATCAATCAGCACGGGCAGGTCGTCCAGCATGGCGAGCATCGTCTGATGGTGCCGCGCCGACCGGGAGCAAAGTAATGCAGGCACGTCCTCTGGAAGGCATGCGCGTCGTCGATTACAGCCACTTTCTGGCTGGTCCCTATGTCGGACGCTGTCTCGCGGCGCTCGGCGCGGAAGTCATCAAGGTCGAACGTCCGGTCAGCGGCGATGCGGGCCGGCAGCATGCAACCGTGCTCGACGACGAACAAAGCGCCTACTTCCTGCAACTCAACATGGGCAAGCGCGGCGTCAGCGTCAACATGCGCGATGCGCGCGGCAAGGAATTCATGCAGCGCCTGTGCGACTCGGCGGACGTGTTCGTCGAGAACTACCGGCCGGGCGCGCTCAACAAGCTCGGCCTCGGTTACGAAGAGCTGTCCGCGCGCAATCCGGGTCTCGTCTATTGCTCGATCTCGGCTTACGGTCACACGGGACCGGACGCGCATCGCGCGGGCTTCGGGCTGATCGCGGAAGCGAAGAGCGGCATCATGCAGATGATCGGCAATCCCGGCGAGCCGCCGCCCCTGATGCGTATTTCGCTCGGCGACATGTACACCGGCATTCACGCGGTCGCGGCGATCAATGCGGCGCTGCTCGGCCGCGTGAAGAGCGGGCGCGGGCAGCATATCGACATGGCGCTCTACGACACGCTCGTGTCGATGCACGAATACGCGGTCCAGTGCTACACGATGCAAGGCGTCGTGCCCGAGCAAACCGGTCATGACATGCCGACATCGACGCTCTATGGCGTGTTTCGCGCCGCCGACGGCGACCTCGTGATCGCGGCGCAAGTGGACGATGCATGGAAGCGCTTCGCCGCGCTGCTCGAAGCGCACGGCGCACCGGCGGGCTTTGGCGCCGACGCGCGCTTTCACACGCTCAACGGGCGCAATGCGAATCGGCTCGACATTCTCGCGGTGGTCAAGCCCTGGGTCGCATCGCGGCCCGTTGCCGACGTGCTTGCGTTGCTCGACAGCATCGACGTGCCGTGCGCGAAGGTGCAGCGGATCGACGAAGTGCTTGCGGACCCGCAGATCATCGCGCGTGGCATGGTGATCGAGCAGGAGCATCCGCGCTTCGGCAAGCTGCGTCTGCCGAACCTGCCGTTCCGTTTCTCCGATTGCGATACGACCATTCGCGAAGTCGGGCCGGACCTCGGTCAGCACAACGCGGAAGTCGCGCAGTCGCTGGGGTTCGACGCGGCGCAGATCGACGCCATGCAGACCGACGGCGTGCTGTATTCGAAAGCGAGGCCGCGATGAGCGATCGGTACGCGGTGATCGGCAACCCGATCGGCCACACGAAATCTCCTTTGATCCACGGCCTGTTCGCGGAAGAAACGCGGCAGGACATGCGCTACACGGCAATCGAAGGACCGCTCGAACCGCACGACGCCTTTGCCGATACGGTGCGCGCGTTCATCGCGGACGGTGGCAAGGGCATGAACGTGACCGCGCCGTTCAAGCTCAAGGCGTTCGCCATGGCCGATGAACGCAGCGAGCGCGCAACCCTTGCGGGCGCCGCCAACGCGATGAGCTTCGAAGACGGCAAGGTCGTCGCCGAGAACTTCGATGGCGTCGGCCTGGTGCGCGACATCGAGATGAATCTCGGTTTGCCGATGGCCGGCAAACGCGTGCTTCTGCTCGGCGCGGGCGGCGCGGTGCGCGGGGCGCTGCTGCCGTTTCTCGATGCGCGGCCCGCCGAACTCGTCATTGCGAACCGAACCGTGCCGAAAGCCGAAGCGCTGGTGCGCGAAGTCGGCGCGCAAGCGTCGTTGACGGCCTGCGGATACGACGCGCTCGAAGCCATGGGCGGCTTCGATCTCGTGGTCAACGCGACCTCCGCGAGTCTCACGGGTGACTTGCCGCCCGTGCCGCCAAGCGTGTTCGATCCCGACGGCGCTGCCTACGAACTCGTCTACGGCAAACGGTTGACCCCGTTCCTTCGGCTCGCGCGCAATGCCGGCGTAAGGGAAATAGCCGATGGCGTCGGCATGCTGGTGGAACAGGCAGCGGAAGCCTTCGAATGGTGGCGCGGCGTGCGTCCGCGGACGCGCGCGGTAATCGATCGGCTCACCGTTCCGCTCGACTGACGAGGCATCCATGACACCCGAAACGGTTCGATTTTGCCGCTACGAAGTCGAAGGCCCGCTCCTCATCTTGACGATCGATCGTCCCGAGGTGCTCAACGCGCTGCATCCGCAGGCGCATCGGGAACTGGCCGAAGCGTTCGATCGATACGCCGCCGATGCTTCATTACGCGTCGCCATCGTGACCGGTGCCGGCGAGCGCGCATTCTGCGTCGGCACCGACCTCAAGGCGCTGGCGGCGAGCGGCGACCATACGAAGCCCGCGACGGGTTTCGCGGGCATCACGCATCGCTTCGATCTTTACAAGCCATTGATCGCGGCGGTGAACGGCCTGTGTCTTGGCGGCGGCATGGAGATTCTCGCGGCATGCGACCTGGGTGTCGCCTCCGATCACGCGCAATTCGGTTTGCCCGAGCCGCGCGTCGGACTGGCCGCGCTGGGCGGCGGTCTCTTGCAGCGCTTGCCAAGGCAGATCGGCATGAAGGACGCAATGGGCCTCGTGTTGACCGGCAATCGCATCTCGGCCGATGAGGCGCGCCGCATCGGTCTGCTCAATGAAGTCGTGCCGGCGGCTGAACTGATGAAGCGCGCGCGCGCCCTGGCAGAAGACATTCTCGCGTGTGCGCCGCTGGCTGTTCAGGCATCCAAGCAAGTGATGCTGCAAAGCCTTGCGCAAGCGAATCTTGCCGCGACCCTGCACGAAGACTATCCGCTCGCGCGGCGCATGCTCGATAGCGACGATGCCCGCGAAGGACCGAAGGCGTTTGCCGAGAAGCGCAAGCCGAACTGGACCGGACAGTGAAGCGCCGCGTTCTAAGCGGTGCTTGCGTAGGAAAACCGGAAGAGCGCGCGGTCGCAATCCGCCGCCGATACTCCGAGCGCGTCTTGCATGGCCGCCGCGCCGCATTCCAGCGCATTGCGCGTCAATGCGCCCGCGAAAAGCAGATGACCGAAGCCGCCCGTATCCTCCGTTCCACGCATGCGCTTTTCCTCGGTCTGCCGGCCGCTGAGCGCGTCGTGGACGCGGCCGAGCCGCACGCGCGTGAGCGCATGTGCGTCGCGAAGCTCGCGAATGGTGTCGCCGATATCGACGCCTTGCTCGAGATCGAAGCGCATGCACCATTGAAAAGGCGCCAGGCCGCCGCCCACATCCACGAGCGTCTCGCACAACGCGCGCTGAACATTCCGGTAATGCGGCATCAGCTTGCGGGTCCACTCGGTCGGTGCGTCGAGTCTCGCGAGATAGGCCGGCGATTCGAGATCGCGCGCGGAATCGACGTCGATCACGCACAGATAGCGCGGCCCGTCGCCACTGATACGTTCCCATCGCTCCGCATGCCGGAAGCCGGGCAGGGCGAGCCGTTCTGGCAGATGCTCGAACGAATGCCAGCGCAGATATTCATCGACCGTGTCCGCGTCCACGTCGTGGCGGATAACGACCATGGCCTGCGTGCGCGTCGTCATGAGCGTTCCCCGTGGAAGAAGTCGTCGAATCACGAGCATGCGCGCGTCATTGCCGTAATGCAATTACCGATTGAAATACCTTTCCAAAATCGATACGCTTTCTAAGTACGTAGACGGCCGCGATCAGACGGCTGCATCGAGCGAACTGGCATCGGAGAGAGACACATGGCTTTCATCAGATACGCCGCAATCGGCTGCAGCGGCATGGGACGACGACATCTGCACGGTCTCGCGCAACTGAAGCGCAGCGGACTTGCGAACATCGAGCTTGCGGCCGTCTGCGATCTCAACGCCGAGAGCGCGCGCAGCATGGCCGACGAAGCCGCCGCGCTCTTCGGCGCGCGGCCCGCCGTGTACGCGGACATTGGCCAAATGGCGCGCGAAAATCCGGAGATCGTTGCCGCCGATATCGCCACGGACGCCGGCTCGCACATGAGCGTCGCGTTGCAGTGCTTCGCGGCCGGCCTTCACGTGCTGTGCGAAAAGCCGCTCGGCATCACGGTGTCAGAGTGCCGCAGGATCGTGAATGCGGCGAGGGATGCCGGGCGCGTGCTCTCGGTCGCGGAAAATTTCCGGCGCGATCCGATCAACCGGCTCGTGAAGGCGCTGCTCGACGATGGCGCCATCGGCACGCCGCGTCTGATGCTGGAAACGAGTATCGGCGGGCGCGATGTGATGGTGCAGACGCCGTGGCGGCATCAAAAGCCATCGGGCATGGTGGTACTCGATTCGGGCGTGCACAACGCGGACATCATCCGCTTCTACATGGGCGGCGTGGCGAGCGTCTACGGCGAAAGCCGGCTGCACGAGAAGACGCGCCGCGTGGCCGCGCGCGCAGGCGGTTCGGCATCCGAGACGGACAAGTGGTGGCGCGCGCCGGGCGGCATGCCAACGGAATTCGAAGCGAGCGGCGACGACGCCACGTATTCGCAACTGCGCTTTGCTTCGGGCGCCATCGGCCAGTGGGTGAACGATCGCGCGGGACATGGCGAGCATCGCGAGAGCCGCGTCATTCACGGCTCGAAAGGCTCCATCGTGGCGCCGGGCGACCGCAATGGCCGTCCTGTCACGCTTCATCTCGACGATGGCTCCGTCATCGCCGATGCGCGCATTCTCGAGCACGCGCCGAGCTATCGCCTGGGGCCGGTTGCTGCCGCGCTTTTCGGCGATGCGCGTCCGTGGACCTATTCGTTTGCCTTCGACGAAGTGGACCAGCGCATTCTCGCGCTTCAGCTTCACGAACTCGCCGATTGTGTGATGCACGGCAAAGCGCCCGAAGTGACCGGCGAGGAAGCGCTTGCCGATGTCGCGCTCGCGTATGCGCCGATCGAATCGGGCAGGCTCGGCCGCAGCGTGAGCCTCGCCGAGGTGATCGATGGCGAAGCCGCACCCTATCAGGCGGAAATCGACGAGATGCGCCGCCGGTCCTGACACGTCGACTTCGGGAGCGAAGTTTGAATCCACATCACGTACAGCCGCTTGCCGCCGACCGCGCGCCCGCAGCGCGCGCAGGCATCTCCACGCGCCGCCTGAACCAGATCGGCATGTTCGCGCTGCTCATCGCGGCGCTCGCCGTGCTGATCGTCCTGCCGCTCGGCGCGTTGATCCTGCGCGGCTTCGTGCGTATCGACAATGGTCATGCCAGCGCATCGCTTGCCGCTTTCGGCAAGGTATTCGGCGATATGAGCTACTGGATCGCGATGGGCAACACGCTCGTCATCGCGCTCGGTTCCATGCTGCTCGCGACCGCGCTCGGCGTCATGCTCGCGTGGTGTCTCGTGCGCACCAACGTGCCGTGGCGCGGCTTTCTCGAACGCGCCGCCGCCATGCCGATCTTCATTCCGCCGTTCATCGGCGCGTTTGCGTGGATTCTGTTCGGCGCGCCGCGCATCGGCATCTTCAACGTGGCGGCGAAGTGGATGAGCATCGGCCAGCCGTTCAACGTGTACTCGTATCTCGGCATCGTCTGGGTGATGGGCATCTACATCGCGCCTTACGTGATGATGATCGTCGCCGGCGCGCTGCGGAACATGGACCCGAGTCTCGAGGAAGCCGGGCAAGTGGCCGGCCTCAGCCGCTTTCGCACGATGCGCGTCATCACGCTGCCGGTGGTCGGTCCGTCCATTCTGTCGGGCGCGGTGCTCGCGTTCGTCATCAGTCTCGGGCTCTTCGGCACGCCTGTGCTGCTTGGCATGGCGAAGGAGATTTATCTCGTCACTACGCGCATCTACCTCGAATTGCAGCAGTTTCCGCCCGATGCGGGCATCGTTGCCGTGCTGGCGATCTATCTCATGGTGCTTTCGGTCGCGGCCAATCTCGTGCAGCAATGGATGCTGCGCGGCCGTTCCTTCGTCACCGTCACCGGCAAGGGATTCAGGCCGCGCCTGATGAAGCTCGGCGCGAGCCGTCATGCGATCGCCGCCGCGATCTGGTGCTATCTCGCGCTCACGGTCTTCGCGCCGATTGCGATCATCGCGGCGGCGGCGTTTTCGACCTACGCGTGGTCGGGACACTTCACCTGGAACAACCTGCGCTTTCTCTGGACCACGGTGGACGTGCGCACGACCTTCGTCAACAGCCTTCTCATCACGATCATCGCGGCGAGCGCGACGACGGTTCTGGGCGTCGCGGTGTCGTGGTTCACGACCCGCTCGAAGATGCGCGGCCGTCAATGGATCGAAGCCATCGTCCTTTTGCCGATGTCGGTGCCGAGTCTCGCCTTCGCGCTCGGCGTGTTCTTCTTCTGGGTCGCCATGCCGAAGTGGGTCGGCGTGTACGGCACGGTGTGGATCATCATCATCGCGCTGGTGGGGCGCTACATCAGCTACTCGGTGCGCGCCATTTCCAGCAGTCTCGTGCAGATTCATCCCGAACTCGAAGAGAGCGCGCGCATCTCGGGCTACGGCTGGACGCGCGCGCTGTCACGCATCACGTTGCCGCTCATCATGCCGAGCGTGATTTCGAGCTGGGTGATGATCTACAGCATCTTCGTGTCCGAGCTTTCCATCGTGCTGCCGCTTTATACCGCCGAGACGCGCACGCTTTCCATCCTCAGCTTCGATACCTGGTCGATCGGCCAATTCTCGCAAGTGGCCGCGCTTTCGCTGCTGCAACTGATGATGGGCGTGGGTGTCATGGCGGCGGTCGCCGTCATCACGCGCCGCCGCGAGAGTTCGATTGTCTGACGCGCGCCATACGTTCACCCGATACGAGAGTCCACGCCATGACCGTTGCCATTCAGTCCCTCACCAAGCGCTTCGGCGGCGTGCACGCCATCGACGATCTCACGGTGCAGTTCCGCCCGAACGCCATCACGGTGCTGCTGGGCGCGAGCGGCTGCGGCAAGACCACGACCTTGCGCTGCATCGCCGGGCTGGAGCAGCCGACGAGCGGCGAGATCGAGATCGACGGGCGCACCGTGTATTCATCGACGCGCAACATCGACCTGCCGCCCGAGAAACGCGAACTCGGCATGGTGTTTCAGTCGTATGCCATCTGGCCGCATTTGAGCGTGATGGAAAACGTCGCGCTGCCGCTGCGGGCGCGCGGCACGGCGCATGCGGCCATCGACACGCGCGTGCGCGACACGCTCGCTTCGGTGGGGCTCGGTCAGCAAGTGGATCGCAGCGCGATGCAACTCTCGGGCGGCCAGCAGCAGCGCGTATCGATTGCGCGCTGTCTCGTGGCCGATCCGCGTCTCATCCTGATGGACGAGCCGCTCAGCAATCTCGACGCGAAACTGCGCGTGGAGATGCGTCACGAGATTCGCAATCTGCAGCGGCGCATCGGCGCGACCATCTTGTTCGTCACGCACGATCAGGAAGAAGCCATGTCGCTCGCCGATGAAATCTTTCTATTCGATCGCGGACGTATCGTGCAGCGCGGCGCGCCCGAGGAACTGTATTTCCGGCCGGCGGTGCGCTATGTCGCGGAGTTTCTCGGCAAGGCCAATCTCTTTCCGGTTGCGCTGCGTTCGCACGCGGGCGAAACGGAAGTCGTGGCGCAATCCGGGCAGATCGTCGTGAAGGGCGATGTGACGGGCGCCGCCAACGGCAACGAAGCGCTCTGCATGGTGCGGCCCGAAGCGTGGCGCGTGCAGGCGCGCTCGCACGCGGGCGTGCCGGGCCGCGTGCGTGAAAGTTCGTTCGTCGGCGACCGGCGCGAGTTGCGCGTGGAAACGCCGCTCGGCGATCAGACCGTGGTGACGCCCGGCTTCGAACGCTACGCCAACGGCGATGAAATCACCCTGAGCGTCGCGCCCCAGCATTTGCACCTGATGAGAGGAGAGCTTCAATGATCGCTGTCGGCACCGGTCTCTTTACCATGTGGAACGACATCCCGCCCGCCTACGGCCGCGAGTTTGCGCTGATGCACACGCGCGACCACGTGCCCGAGCACATGGCCTATCTCGGCGATGACGGCATCCGCTGGGCGCGGCGCTGTATCGACGGACAAGGCGACATGCCGCGCTTCTTCACGTTTTACGGGCTGACGAGTCTTGACGTGCTCACCGACGAGAAGCACGCGAAGTGCAAGGTGACGGAGACCGCCTGGTTTCTGAAGATGCGCCCGCATTACCGCGACCGCATTGCGTATCACTGCTGGGTGCTGGCAAGCGCGGGCGGCGGCACGGGCGGCACGGTGGCGACGCTCTTGATCGACTTCGCCGACGATGCACGGCAGGATGCGCCGCGTCTCGCGGCGCTCGTGGATGACCTCACGCGTTTGTCGCCCGTGGTCGGCGCGCATCTCGCCGCGCCCGAATGGAACGTGCCGATCCGCGTCGGCGAAGCATTGCCGGCCGGGCGCGAGGGCAACGAAGCGGTGGGCGTGGTGATCCTCGAAGGTTTCGATCGATACGAACTGGCCGCGTGTCTCGAGGACGTGCGCGAGCAACTCGTGGCAAGCGGCGTCGCGGGACGCGTGCGTTCAGCCGGGCATTACGCGCAGGCGTACCGGCTGGACTATGACGAGCTTGCGCATCTCGAACACTTCCGTCGCGACGACGCGCTCATCACCGAACGCTTCGACCTGAAATAGCCGAACGACTACAAATCATCAGGAGACAACATGACCACTTCGATAAAACGGCGCCGCCTCGTCCAGACACTCTCGCTCGGAAGCGCGGCGCTCGCGCTTGGCATCTCGCCGCTGATCGCGCACGCCGAGCCCGACAGCACGCTGATCGCGGATGCGAAGAAGGAAGGCAAGCTCGTGGTGTATGGCGATCTCTTCACGGTGCAGATCATCGTCAAGGGATTCACCGCGAAGTATCCGGGCATCGACGTGACGACCGCGACCGGCGACGCCTGGCAGATCTATAACCGCTTCATCGGCGAACAGCAGGCGGGACGTCCGGTGATGGACGTGTTCTATCAGGCCGAGGACACCATCATCACGGCGGGCGCGTCGGGCACGCTCGCCGATGTGTCGTACGGCGACAAGGGCGTGCTCTTGCCCATCGCCACGCCCGCACAGGGCACGACGTATCTGCGCGGCAACGGCCAGCTGTGCCTCTTCGCCTACAACAAGCAGTCGATCGGTTCTGCGCCCATTCCCGCCGACTGGCAGGACTACGCGAAGCCGAAGGACGAATGGGACGGACTCGTGGCGACGACGAATCCGGCGTCGTCTTCCGCGACCTTCGCGGTGATCGCGAGTCTTTATCAGCATTACGGACCCGAAGCCGGCGGCGCGATCCTCAAGGGCGTGCGCAAGACCAACGCGGAACTGGTGGCCTCCATGGGCGTGATGACGACCAAGCTGCAAACCGGCGAACGTCCGCTCGATTTTTTCACCAACACGACGGCCGCGACGGGTCTCATCACGCAAGGTGTGCCGGTTGAAGTGAGAGTGCCGGCATCGGGCGCGGTGGCGCAGTTCAACGCGGTGGCGATCAGCAAGACGGCGCCGCATCCGAACGCGTCGAAGCTCTTTCTGGATTACGCATTGAGCGCGGAGACGCAGACGCGGCTCGCGGCGGCGGGCGCGTATCCGGTGCGCAAGGACGTTGCCGCGCCGAAGGGCTTGCCCGCGCTTACGAACGTCAAGCTGCTCAAGCTCGATTTGCCGCAGGCGCTGAAGGATCGCGACACGATCCTCAAGTGGTGGTCGGCGAGCACCGGTTTCAATACGCGTTGAGGAGAAACGATGATCGAGGAAGTGAATTTGCATGACGTGTCGGTGGCGAACCTGACCGTGGCGGGCGGCGCGCCCGTTGCACTGATCGAGGCCGCCGCGGCGGCGGGACTCGGCAAGGTCGGCTTGCTTTTGCGCACGGCGACGCCCAAGCCGCTCGCGCACGAAGTCATCGGCCGGCCAGACGTGGTGCGCGAGATCAAGGCGGCGTGCCGTGCGAACGACATCCGCGTGTTCGACGTGGAAGCGTTCATTCTTTCGCCCGCCGCCGATATCGACACTTATCGCGCGGCGCTCGCCACCGGGGCGGAACTGGGCGCGACGCATATCTCGGCGGTCGGCACGGAACTGCTGACCAACGACGCGTTTTTATCGGCGCCGGAACGCATCGAACTGTTCGGCCGCTTGTGCGATGCCGCCGCCGAATACGGCCTGCATGTGGGCGTCGAATTCATGCTGTATCGCGACGTGCGCACGCTTGGTGAAACGCTCGAGTGGCTGAATGCGGCGGGGCGCGCCAACGCGGGCGTGATTCTCGACGTGCTGCATTTTCATCGCAGCGGCGCGCGCCCGGAAGAACTCGACGCGGTGCCGGCCGAACGTATTGCCTACGTGCAGTTGTGCGATGCCATCGAACGAAGTCCGTCGCTCGACGGGCTCGCCAACGAAGCCCGCACCGCGCGCCTGCATCTAGGCGATGGCGTGATTCCGCTCGATGCGATTCTCGACCGCTTGCCCGCCGGCGCGCAACTCGTGATCGAGACGCCGGTTGCGGCGGATGCCGATCTATCCGATGCACGCAAGGTAGCCCATTGCACCGATGCCGCGCGTCGTTTCTTCGCGCGGCGCGCAAGCCAGCGAGGTTGAACATGACGATCAGCCAGGCATTCGAAGGACGCGTCGCCCTCGTGACGGGCGCTGCATCGGGAATTGGGCTCGCGTGCACGGAGCGCTTGATGTCGGAAGGCGCGACGGTGGTCCTATGGGACATCGACCAGAAGCGGCTCACCGCGTGCCAGGAACGTCTGGGCGAGCGCGCGATTGCGCAACGCGTCGACGTCACGAACGAGGATGAAGTACGCGCCGCGCTCGAAGCGGCGGTGGCGCAGACGGGCAAGCTCGATATCGTGGTCAATAGCGCGGGGATCGTCGGATCGAGTGCGTCGGTGTGGGAGATGCCGCTCGATGCGTGGAACAAGGTGCTGCTGCTGAACCTGACCGCAACGTTCATCGTCTGCAAGGCGGCCGTGCCGTATCTGCTCAGAAACGGTTATGGACGCGTGGTCAACATGGCGTCGATTGCGGGCAAGGAAGGCAACGCGAACCAATCGGCGTATTCGGCTTCGAAGGCGGGCGTGATCGGCCTTACGAAGTCGCTCGGCAAGGAACTGGCTCAGCGCAATATCACCGTCAATGCAATTGCGCCGGCATCCGTGCAAAGCGAGTTGCTCGCGCAGATGCCGCCCGAGCAGATGAAGATGCTGCAAGCCAAGATTCCGATGGGACGTCCCGGCACCGTGCAGGAAATCGCCGCCCTGATTCGCTGGTTGAGTAGCGAGGAGAGCTCGTTTTCCACAGGCGCGGTGTTCGATGCATCGGGCGGGCGGGCGACTTACTGACGCTTCAATGCGTCGGCGTCGGCACGCGGTTCAGGTCGAGCGGCAAAACGAGATCCTCCTGCACCGCGTCTTCGTCTTCGTAACGATGAATGCCCGCCGCATGCCGGCCCGCGACATAGCCGAAGGTCATCGCGGGACCAAGATTGATTCCGCCTGACGGATAGAATCCGCCCATCACGCTCGCCATGTCCGTGCCCACGGCGTAAAGGCCGGCGATCGCCTGGTCGTGCAAATCGAGCACTTGCGCCGAGCCGTTCGTCTTTAATCCCGCGAAGGTGCCGAAGCTGCCCGGGTACACCTTCACCGCGTAGAACGGACCGTGTTCGATAGGCGCCACACACGGGTTCGGCCCCTGATGCAACGGGTCGCCCATCTTGCGGTTATAGGGCGTCGAACCGCGTCCGAATTCCGGGTCCTCGCCGCGCCGCGCGTGGTCATTGAACGCGATGACGCTTTTAACCAGCGCATCGGAATCGATACCGCAGCGGGCGGCCAGCTCTTCCAGCGAATAACCGCGTTGCAGGTAGCCGTTGCGGATGAAGCGGCGCATCGGAACCGGGAAGGGCCGCACGTAGCCCAGGCCGTATCGGCGCAAGAATTGGTGATCGCAAATCAGCCATGACGCGACATCCTGACCGTCGGGCGCGCCCGCGACCATAGCGGCGGTGTAGTCGTAATAGCCATCGGCTTCGTTGACGAAGCGCTTGCCGTTCGACAGCACGCCGATCACGCCGGGCTTGCCGCGATCGATGATGTGCGGAAAGTGCCCGATGCTGCCATCCGAATGCGTGACGCGCGATACCGGCGCCCATGCGGCGGGCGAGGCGACATCCGTCACGAGCGAGCCGCCCGCCGATTCACCCAGGCTGATGCCATCGCCCGAGCAGCTTTCAGGCGGCAGCGCCAGATGCTCGCGGCCTGTCGGCGTGCGCGGGAAAAGCGCCTTGCGGCGCGTGAGGTCATTCGGAAAGCCGCCGGCGGCGAGCACCACGCCCTTCGCCGCGCGAATCGTGACTTCGCCTCTCTTCGTCGATACGACAGCACCATGCACCGCGCCATCCTCGACGATCAGACGCTTCGCGGGCGCGGACTCCATCAAGGTCACGCCGAGATCGTCGGCGGACTTGGCAAGACGCCCGACGAGCGCCACGCCATTCACGAGATGCATTGCGCGGCCGTGAAAAGCGAGGTCGCGCAAATGACGCGTGAAGCGCTTCGTCACGTGGATGAACGAGCCGAACGAGCGTGTCATGCTCAGAAAGGCCATGAGGTCGGCGCCCGCCATGATCGGCATGCCCATGAACGAAGTTTCGCGCATGGTCTTGCGCAGGCGCTTGTTGAGCGGACCGATTTCGCGCGCATCGTAGGGCGCGGCGATCACCTGATGCCCTTGCGTCGCGGCGCCTTCGACGTGGCCATGCACATCGGGAATCTGATTTCCGTCCACGAACCGGAGCGCGGTGTGCTCGTGAAAGAAGCCGACCATGTGCGGACAATTGTCCAGAAAGGCATCGACGCGTTCGGGATCGTAACGATCTCCCAACTCGTTCCTGAGATACGTGCGCGGCTGTTGCGGATCTTCGATGATGCCCGCGCGTCGTGCGAGCGGATTGCCCGGCACCCACATCCAGCCGCCCGACCATGCCGTGGCGCCGCCGAAGACGTCGTCCTTCTCCACGACGACCACTTTGAGCCCGTGCCACGCCGCGGTGACGGCGGCAGCGAGACCCGAGGCGCCGGAGCCCACGACCAGCAGGTCGCAGTCGATTTGATTCGGAGTATTCATGTGCCAGGCCGGTTCGTGGTGTTCGATTGTGGCTGCTTCAGTTTCGTCGACAGCGCATCAAACCCTGACGCGCACCGGAATGTCCCGCAGCCCGACCACGAATTCAGGATCGGCGACGGGCACGGCGCGCGCCGCGAATTTCGCGACACGCCATCCGAACACGAGTGCGGGTCCGAGCGTCGTTCCCGGCCCCGGATAAGTGCCACGAAAGATCGATGCGAGGTCGTTGCCGCATGCGAAGAGTCCGGGAACGGCGTTGCCGTGGTTATCGAGCACCTGACCGTCGGCGTTGCCGGACAGCCCCGCGCTGCATGCCAGATCGGCGGGCCACACCGTGACGGCGTAATACGGTCCCGCGCCGATGGGCCGCACGCAGGGATTGGGCTTCTGCGATGCATCGCCATTGAAGCGGTTCATCGCGCTTGCGCCGCGCTTGAACTGCGGGTCTTCGCCGCGCGCCGCGTCGCGGTTGTACGCGGCGACCGTGCGCTCCAAGCCGCTGGCATCGACCTTGAGCTTCGTCGCCAGTTCGGCCAACGTGTCGCCCTTGATGAGATATCCCGCCTTCACGAAGCTGGCAATGCGCGCCTGGCTGCGTTTCTTCATCACGAGTCCGAGGCCGTAATCGCGCAGGAACGCGGCATCGACGATCAGATGCGCCGGCACGCTCGTGCCCTGGCCATTGTCGCGCAGCATGCCCATCACGAAGTCGTGATAAGAATCCGATTCGTTGACGAAGCGCTCGCCACGCGCGTTCACGGCGATGAGTCCCGGCTTCGCGCGATCGAGAAGAATGTGCGGCCAGACGCTATCGGGCTTGCCTTCGCGACGCAGGATGGAGCAGGGCATCCACAGGCCGGGGCTTTCGCAGCCATCGTCGAGCCTGGCATCGAGAGTGAGCGCGCGCTCGATGCCATCGCCCGTGTGCGTTTGCGGCGAAAGCGACAACGGTTGTGCGGCAGCGGGGAACAACTGCTTGCGCAACGCCGGGTTGCGCGTGATGCCGCCCGTTGCGAGCACCACGCCCCGGCGCGCGCCGATGCGCTTCTTCGAGCCGCCTTTCTGTCCGACCACGGCGCCCGTCACCATGCCGTGCTCGACGACGAGTTCCAGCAACGGTGTCTCGAAACGCACTTCCACGTTTTGCTTGCGCAGGCTGTAGAAGAGACGCGCGGCGAGCGCGTTGCCCATGACGAGATTCGTGCCTCGCTTGTGGCGCAGACGGTCGGCGACATAACGTCCGACCACCGACAACGTGCGTGTGAAATTTTTCTTCGACGCGAACGGTTCGAGCAGCGCATCGAGGTCCGTGCGCGCGACCATCATCCCGCCTAAGCCCATGAACTCGGGGCGCGGCGGCCTTACGCGGGCGAAGTCATCGCCGAGCAGCCGGCCATCGAAGGCCACGGGCGCGAGCGCGCGTCCGCCGAACGCCGCGCCGGGACCGCTGACGTAATCGGGATGTGCCGCCGCGGCCACGAATTTGACCTCGCTGATGCGCTGAATTTCCTCGATGGCCTGCGGGCCGCTCGCCAGGAACGCCTCGCGTGCATCGTCGCCGCCGCGATCGCCGACCACCGACGCGAGGAAGCGCCGCGCGTCGTCGGTTTTATCGGGAACGCCCGCGCGCACGCTGTCGCTCGTGCCGGGCACCCAGGTCGTGCCGCCGGAGGTCGAGGTAATGCCGCCGACCGCGTCGGTCTTCTCGCAGATGAGCACCTTCAGACCTTCGTGATGCGCGACGAGCGCCGCGGTCATGCCGCCCGCGCCCGCGCCGAACACGAGCAGATCGACTTCTTCGTCCCAGGGTTGAGTCATCGAATTCATGCGCTTTGTCTCCTGTCTCATGCCGTGCGGCCGATGCTCGCTTCGGCCGTTGTTGCGACCGCCACCGGCGCTCTCGATGCGGCCGCGCGATGCACCGCGAAAGTCGTCGCGAGCGTGCGCGTTGCGTCCTCGCCTGAACAGACCGGCGCTTCCTTGCCGTCGATCACCGCCGAGAAATGCCGCAGCTGCTCGTGATACGGATCGCCGCGATGCGGTGTGCTTCGTTCGACGGTCAGCGGGTCATGCCAGCCTTTGCCGCTGCGGTAATCCCAGACATCGAGCAAGGGCAGCGTGAGCGATCCATCGGTGCCCGTCAGAAAATGCGTGTTGACGTTCTGACGCGGGTAGTGCGCCGCTTCGCCCGCCGCGAGATCCCAGTTCCAGGGCGATGCCGCGCAATCCGAGACCGCGAGCGTGCCGAGCGCACCGCTCGCAAACCGCAGCAGCACGGCGGCCGTGTCCTCCACTTCGAAGCCGCGCACCGCGTTGGATGTCTGCGCTTGAACTTCGATCACTTCGCCGAGCAGAAACCGCATGATGTCGATGTCGTGGATCAGGTTGATGAGCACCGGACCGCCGCCTTTTTCGCGGCGCCACGCCATCTCGAAGTAGCTGTCGGGTTTATAGAACGTGGCAAGCGCCATGGCCGCAACCGGCGTGCCGAGGCGGCCGGATTGGACGATCTCGCGCGCGCGCCGCAGGATCGGGTTATGCCGCCGATGATGTCCGACGATGAGCGGCACTTGCGCTTGCGACGCCGCGCGGGTCAGTTGTTCGGCTTGCTCGACGGTATCGGCGATAGGCTTTTCCATCAGCACCGCGACGCCCCGATCGATGCACGCCAGTCCGACTTGCAGGTGCGTCGCGTTCGGCGTCGCGACGATCGCGCCTCGCGGTTTGACCTCGTCGAGCATGGCGGTGTAGTCGGCGAACCAGCGCAGGCCTTCGGCGCGTGCGAACGCTTCGGCCGCCGGCGACGGATCGGCCACGGCCACGATCTCGCAATCGGGATGCAGCCGCGCGCGTTCCACATGCATGCGCCCGATCGCGCCGGCGCCGATGAGGGCGAGGGTCGTCCTGCTCATTCGTGTCTCCTGTTGTGGTGTCTCGCGCCGCGCGTGTTGCGTGAAGCGTTTGACGGCACGCAATATCCTGTTACCGCGAACTCGAAGCTATTCCGGAATAGTATTCCAATTTCAAAGTTTATTCCACACCAAATTGGATCGTGATGCCGGAGGCAATCCATGCTTCGCGCGCAGGCTCGCGAACCGAGTCGTCGATGAAGCGGAATGTGTCGCGGAGCCTACGTAGCCGGTGTCTTTGGAGTTCGAAACGGCGGTGACGCGGCTTTTAGCGAGCATCGACGGACGGCCAGCGACCGAAGGCATCGCGAAGCTAGTCTGAACGCGTTGAACGCCGCGACGTGGCTAGACGAAGCGCGCTTTATCCGTGCGTAAAGCGACGCCAACGTGATGCGTTCCCTGTTTCATCGCCTTCAGTTTTCCCGCGAGACAGCCGATAAAAAAGCGATCGGCGCACATTGCGCGTAAACCCTCGAATTGAAGACTCTCGATGAAGCTCAGCCTCAAGATTCCGCTCGCTTTTGCCGCCGCGCTCTTTTTCATGTTCGCGGGCGCGTTGTACGGTATTTTTGCCCTCAATCAATCCATCGACACCTATCGGACAGTGGTCGCGGATAACGTCGCGAGCGAACGCATGGTGTCCGCGACGCTGGTCGCCTTCAAGTTGCAAGTGCAGGAGTGGAAAGACACGCTCTTGCGCGGCAAGGACCCCGAGAAACTGCAGAAGTACTGGTCGGCTTTCCAGACTCGCGAAGCGACCGTGCACAAACTGGCCGATGAACTCAAGCGCACGCTTCCCGCGGGCGAGAGCCGCGATTTGATCGACCGCTTCGCTTCCGCACACGCCGCAATGGGCGATGGCTACCGGCGCGGCTTCGATGCGTTCAAGGCCGCGGGCTTCGAACCGTCCGCTGGCGATAACGCCGTAGCGGGCGTCGACCGCGAACCGGCCGCGCTGCTCGAACAGGCGGCCCAGAAGATTGCCGCCGATAGCGCCGAAGTGTCCGCGCACGCCGATCACGCCGCGCGGCAAGCGTCGTTCATCAGCGTCACGTTGATGCTCTTCGTGCTGGCGCTCTCGTTGATTGGCGGATATCTCTTCAGCCGCACGGTGTCCGGTCCGCTCGTCCGTGCGCTCGGTTGCGCGCGCGCCGTGGCGAAGGGCGATCTCTCGCACGAGTTCGAAACCGACGGCAAGGACGAAATCGCCGAGTTGCTGGTGGCGCTCAAGCATATGCAGACGAGTCTCGCGACGGTCGTGAGCAAGGTGCGCCAGAACGCGGAAGGCGTGGCGACCGCGAGCGCGGAAATCGCATCGGGCAATCTGAATCTGTCTTCGCGTACCGAGGAGCAGGCGGCGTCGCTCGAGGAAACGGCGGCAAGCATGGAAGAGATCACCGCGACGGTGCGTCAGAACGCGGATAACGCGGTCGCGGCTTCGTCGCTTGCGGAGAATGCATCGCAGACCGCCACGCGCGGCGGCCAGATGATGGAAAAGGTCGTCGAGACCATGCACGGCATTTCCGAGAGCGCGGGCAAGGTGGGCGAGATCATCGCCGTGATCGACGCCATCGCGTTCCAGACGAACATCCTTGCGCTGAACGCGGCCGTCGAAGCGGCGCGCGCGGGCGAGGAAGGGCGCGGTTTTGCGGTCGTGGCATCGGAAGTCCGCTCGCTCGCTCAACGCAGCGCGACGGCCGCGAAGGAGATCAAGGAGCTGATCGAGCAGTCGGCCGGCCGCGTAGAGACGGGCTCGTCGCTCGTGCGGGACGCGGGTAGCATCATTGCGGATATCGTCGGCTCGGTCGAGCGCGTGACCGATGTGGTCGGCGCGATTTCGTCGGCGTCGAAGGAACAGACCACGGGCATCGAACAGGTCAACATGGCCGTCACGCAGATGGACGAGGTGACGCAGCAAAACGCCGCGCTGGTCGAGCAGGCATCGGCGGCGGCTCAGGCGCTGGCGGAGCAGGCGAGGTCGTTGCGTGACGTGGTGGCGATTTTCAAGCTGCGGGGAGATGGTATGGGGACGATGCGGGCCGCGTAGGTGTCGGTTTCGCAGCTTGGCCGCGCGCGATGCAGGTCGTAAATGAGACCGATGCCCGCGTATGCGCCGCCGCCTTCAGCACGGTGTCGCCCTGCCAGTAGCCGAAGCGATGGTTGAAGGGCTTGCAGTGCTCGAGATCGGCATGGCAGGCCACGAACGCGACGCCATGCCAATGAGCCGGTCGATATGCGCGATAAGCCGAGCGAAGTGCCACGGTCGATGTGCGGCCGAGGCGTGACGTCTTTCGGGATTGACGAGCTCGTCCGTGTCGCGGTTCGGCTTTATTTTCCGCGGCCGTTCTTACGCTTATGACTGACGAGCTTCACGATATCGTTCGTTGGCGTGCTCGTCATGAGCCGTGGAATGTCTTCGAGATTCACCCAGCGGCATCGCGAAATTTCATTGCTCGGACGCGGCTTGGCGCGAGCGGAGATATCGCAATAGAAGACGTGATGGTGCTTTTGCTTGCCTCTGAAGTCGAAGAGATACTTGGCCGACTTGCCGGAGAGTTGTGTTTCCTCCTTGAGTTCTCGAAGCGCGGCGTCAGGGAGATGCTCCCCGCGCTTGAGGATTCCGCCTGGCAGGGCCCATTTCGATTGGCGACGTGCCACTAGAAGAATGCGTTTTCCCTTTCGACAGATAACAGTGGCGCGCTTCTTCAATTGAACTCCACTTTGTTCTTTTGGATGTGATGGCTCATATCTCATCCACCTTTGTCGTCGAATGGCTTCGGCTCTTGGCGTCAGCTGTGAAGAGCCGCTGACGGGGCAGAAACGTGCGCTAATGCTATTACAAGAAAGCGGCCTTTTGTGATCGATTTCATAAAAACACACGAATGAGAAAATCGGCGGCTTGACACAAAAGTTTCATTGAGCAGATGCGCGTCGTAGGTGCCTTGAGCGTCTTCAATGTCGATGACGCTGCCAGCGGCGATTGCACTGGCAGCGGAGCGTTCTTCGACGTTGTTAGGAGTTTCGCGATCGAGCGGCGGTCAGGCGTTTGCAGGACGGCCGGTCTTGACGGTTTCGAGCGCCTTGATCGCGGCGACGATGCGCTTTTCCGGCGCGGCGTCGAGCACGGCGAGTGCGGCGCGCAGCAGTTCGCTCTTCTTTACGCGGATGCCGTTGTCGAGACACTTCTGCTTGAGCGATGCAATCTTCGCGTAGTCCGCTTTTGGCATGGTGAAGCTGTCGCGCACGACTTTTTCCTTCTTCGCTCGCTTGGCTTTCGCCGCGGGTTTGGTCGTCGCGGCGGGTTTGGCTGTATCGGCAGGGGCGCGCGCGGTCGGTTTCTTTTCCCTGGCTTCGGTTGCCTTCGTCTTCGGCTTCGTTTTCGACTTCGTCGCGGGAGCCGAGGATGCGCCGGCTATGGGCTTGGCAACTGCTTTCTTCGCGGGCCTTTTCACTCCACCCGATGCGGGCGCCGCAGCCTTCGACCGGGTTTTCGTTGCGGTCTTCGTGGCCGGCTTCTCGTCTTTTGCGACGGCGTTCTTGGGAGCATCGACAGCCTTGGTGGCGGGGGCATCGATTTTGGGTGTGCTCATTTTTTCTCCTCTTGATGTGGAGAAAACAGTATATACGGTTTTATCTCGTGACGAATGTCGTCGTGGGTCGAGGATATGGGCGGATGTCTACCGGGGTAGTTCATGTCGATGAGCGGATGAGTCAGCGCGGCTTGCGACTCATGTTCTGCGACGAGCGCGGAGGAGGGAGGCTGAACTTGCTTCGCGGCGCGTTCAGCAGTTCGCCATTCTCAGCGGTGCTTCGGAAAACTTAGACGCACTGAGTTTTGTGGTTGCTTGATTGCCGCGCTTCGAGACTCTGCGACCGGCGTTTGCATGAAGCGCGTTTCGAGGACCGTGGCGGAGGCAACGTATGGCTTGTTTTCATGGCGTTACGTGTGCGCGGTGTTTCGGTGCCATCTGATCGCTGATATGGACTCGGTTGGCCTGCGTTTATTGGGAAGACCCCACAACGCAAAAAGCCCAGTCAACCTGACTGGGCTTTTTGCTTGATACGTTTGGTGCCGGAAAGAGGAATCGAACCCCCGACCTTCGCATTACGAATGCGCTGCTCTACCGTCTGAGCTATTCCGGCATCAGAGAAACGAGATTATAGAGACTCCTTTCCCAATTTGGCAAGACCCTGAATCAAACTTTCTTTTCCGAGTGATAACGCGTCACGCGATCGACCTCGCTCTTCGAGCCGAGAAACACCGGCACGCGCTGGTGCAGGCTCGTTGGAACGATATCCAGAATGCGTTGCTCGCCATCCGTCGCGGCGCCGCCAGCCTGCTCGACGATCAGCGCCATCGGGTTCGCTTCGTACATCAGACGCAGCTTGCCCGGGCGGTCCGGCGTGCGCTTGTCGGCGGGATACATGAAGATGCCGCCGCGATTCAAGATGCGATGCACATCCGCCACCATCGACGCGATCCAGCGCATGTTGAAGTCGTCCTTGCGCGGGCCGTCCTTGCCGTCGTTCAACTCGCCGATATACCGCTGCACCGGCTCATACCAGTGACGGCTGTTGGACGCGTTGATCGCATACTCGCGCGTTTCGGTTGGAATGCGCATGTCGCTCTGCGTCAGCACCCACGAGCCCAGCTCGCGGTCCAGCGTGAAGCAGTTAACGCCGTTGCCGGTCGTAAGCACGAGCACGGTTTGCGGGCCGTACACGGCATAGCCCGCGGCGACCTGCGCCGAACCCGGCTGCATGAACGCTTCCTCGCTCGGCTCCGCGCCGTCCGGACAGCGCAGCACCGAAAAAATGGTGCCGATCGACACGTTCACGTCGATGTTCGACGATCCATCGAGCGGATCGAAGGTCAGCAGATAGTTGCCTTTCGGATAACGATTCGGGATCGGGAAGATCTTCTCCATCTCTTCCGATGCCATTGCGGCCAGGTTGCCGCCCCATTCGTTGGCTTCGAGCAGAATTTCGTTGGACAGCACGTCGAGCTTCTTCTGCACTTCGCCCTGCACGTTTTCGCTGCCGGCCGTACCGAGCGCGTCGCCGAGTGCGCCCTTGCTCACCTGATAACCGATTTGCTTGCATGCACGCGCGACGACTTCGATCAGAAGACGCAAGTCGGCCGGCAGATTCTGGTGTTCGCGCTGCTGCTCGATCAGATATTTCGTGAGCGTAGTGCGGCTGGAGATGGACATGCTGGGCTCCGTGAGCGTTTGACGAATCCCATGATTCTAACCGCTTGCCCCATGCGCTCCGTATGACAGAGGCCGCTGATGCCCGACATAAGCAAGAACGGCCACCGCGCTAAACAACACGCAGTGGCCGCTAAACAGTAAAAAAGTGTGATGAATCAGTGATTAAGCGGCGAGCGCCTTTTCGACGACTTCGCGCACATCGCGCGATTTCGCTTTCGACGCTACTTCGGTCAACGCCGCATGCATCTTCTCGCGCAACTGCGGCGTGAAGCGGCGCCACAATTCGAGGCCGCGCGCGAGGCGGGCGGCGACTTGCGGATTGAGCGCATCGAGCGCGATGACCTGTTCGGCCCAGAACGCGTAGCCGGAACCGTCGGGCGCGTGGAATTGCGCCGGGTTGCCGCTGCAGAAACTGAAAATCAGCGAGCGCGCGCGATTCGGGTTCTTCAGCGTGAACGCCTGATGCTGCATCAACTGGCGCACGATCTCGATGATCTTGCGGTCCGGCCCGCCACGCTGCGTCGCCTGCAGCGCGAACCACTTGTCGATGACGAGCGCCTCGTGCTCGAAGCGGCGATAAAAGTCGTCGAGCGCGGTGTCGGCGACGGTGGGATCGGCGCCCGCTGTCGCGCTTGCCAGGAGCAGCGCGGAAAGCGCCGCCGAACGATCCGTCATGTTGTCGGCCGAATCGTATTGAGCCTCGGCAAGCCTGATGGCTTCGCTCGGGTCGTCGAGCTGGCTGAGGTAGGCAAGGGCGAGGTTCTTCAGGCCGCGCTTGCCCGCATCTTCCGGCGTCGGAGAATATTCGCCCGGCGTGCGGTTCGCTTCGTAAGCGGCGAGCCACTTGTCGCGCAGTCCTGCCGCGAGCTGGCGGCTCATGAACACGCGCGCCTCGTGCACGGCGGCGGGGTCGGAGACGGACATCTGCTCGGCGAGATAGCTTTCCGATGGCAGCATCATTGCGAGTTCGCGGAAAGCGGGCGTGAGCGTGGTGTCGTCGAGCACGCGGGAAAATGCCGCGATGATGTCGCTATCGAGCGTGAGCGTTTCGCCCTTGGCCGCGCGCGCTGCGAGCGCCAGCAGTTCGCGCGTGGCGAGCCGCTGACCGGCTTCCCAGCGATTGAAGGGATCGCTGTCGTGGGCCAGCAGAAACGCCAGTTGTTCGTTCGTGTAGTCGAATTCGACGATCACCGGTGCCGAGAAATTGCGCAGCAGCGAGGGCAGCGGCGCTTCGCTCACATCGACGAAAGTGAACGACTGTTCGCGCTCCGTGAATTCGAGCACGCGCGTCGTGCCGTTCGGCTCTTTTTCGCCTTCGAGACGAAGCGGCAAATCCGCGCCATTCGCGCCGATCAGACCGACCGCGAACGGAATCAGGAGCGGACCTTGTTGCGTGGCGCGCGCGGCTTCGTTGCCCTCGGCGTAGCCTTGCGCGAGCGTCAGCGTGTAGCGCTTGGCGGCGGCGTCGTAGGAAGCGCGCACCGACACACGCGGCGTGCCCGCCTGGCTGTACCAGCGCTCGTATTGCGCGAGGTCGCGGTTATTAGCGTCGGCCATGGCGTGACGGAAGTCGTCGCAAGTCACGGCCTGACCGTCGTGGCGCTGGAAGTACAGGTCCATGCCTTTGCGAAAACCCTCGCGGCCAAAGAGTGTCTGATACATCCGCACGACTTCCGAGCCTTTCTCGTAGACGGTCATCGTGTAGAAATTATTGATCTCGACGTAGCTTTCCGGGCGCACCGGATGCGCCATCGGGCCGGCGTCCTCGGCGAACTGCATCTGACGCAAGACGCGCACGTCCTCGATCCGCTTGGTCGCGCGCGCGGCCGCGCTCGCCGCGCCATCCACGTCGCCCGCGGCCATATCGGCGGAAAATTCCTGGTCGCGGAAGACAGTGAGGCCTTCTTTCAGGCTCAACTGGAACCAGTCGCGGCAGGTCACGCGGTTGCCGGTCCAGTTATGGAAGTACTCGTGTCCGACGACCGCTTCGATGTTGGAGAAGTCGATATCGGTCGCGGTTTCCGGATTGGCCAGCACGTACTTCGTGTTGAAGATATTGAGGCCCTTGTTCTCCATTGCGCCCATGTTGAAGTCGCTGACCGCGACGATCATGAAGCGGTCCAGATCCAGTTCCAGCCCGAAGCGCTTCTCGTCCCAGCGAATGGAGTGGATGAGCGAATCCATGGCGTGGCGCGTCTTGTCGAGATCGTGCGGCTCGACCCAGACCTGCAGCAGCTTCTCTCGCGAACCGGACTGAATGCGCTCTTCTATCCTCACCAGCTTGCCGGCGACCAGCGCGAAGAGATAGCTCGGCTTCTTGAACGGGTCTTCCCAGACGGCGAAGTGGCGGCCGTCGGGCAGATCGCCTTCATCGATCAGATTGCCGTTCGAGAGCAGCACCGGATACGCGGTCTTGTCGGCGCGCAGGGTCACGGTGTAGGTTGCCATCACGTCCGGACGGTCGAGGAAATAGGTGATGCGCCGGAAACCTTCCGCCTCGCACTGCGTGAAGAAGTTGCCGCTCGACACATAAAGCCCGGACAGCGTGGTGTTCGCGGCAGGATTGCAGACGCTTTCAATGACGAGTTCGAACGCGTCGCCCGGAATATTGCCGATGGACAGACCGTTATCGCTTACACGGACGTCCGTATGCGGCTTGCCGTCGATGGTCGCGCTAACGAATTCGAGTTGCTCGCCGATCAGTTCGAGCCGCGCGGTGTTGTCCGCCGCGTCCGGGTTGCGATGCAGACGCATGGTGTTTCTGACGACGGTCCGCGAGGGCACGAGATCGAACTCGAGCGCGACGGAATCGATCAGGAACGCGGGTGGCGTGTAGTCCTGGCGGCGGATCACGGTGGATGCGGTCGTTTCGGTCGTGGTGGACATGGCAAGATCTTGAGTGAGTTGAGCGGCGCGGTCGCGCTCGTGAGCCGGGTGGTTTCGGGCACAAAAGCGGGCGCGGCATGTCGAACCATTGTACTGAACGACCGCCGATCGTGAAGCCGGACGGTCAGCAAGGCGTCCGCGGCCACAGCAAGAGCGGCTCAAACCGGAACGACATTGAACGAAGCGAGGAAGACCATGATTTCCCGGATCGAAGGCAGCGGCCCGTGGCGCATGCTGGCCCGCGCGGCGCTCGCGCTTGGCGTGCTCTGGCTTGCCGGCTGCACGACCTACGTGCAGACGCAGGTCACCGCGTTCTCGGATTGGAGCGGCGGCAGCGACGCCACCCGTACCTACGCTTTCGCGCGCAACAACGATCAGCAGAACAGCATCGAGCAGACGACTTACGAGACGCTCGTCGCCACCGAGCTTTCGAAGTATTCGTTCCGTCAGGCGCCGGAAGCGAGCGCGAACTACAGGGTGGCGCTCAATTATTCGGTACGCGGCGATTTGATGACGGTGCGCCAGCCCGTCTATTACGATCCCTGGCCGATGTACGGTCCGTGGGGGCGCCCGGGCTTCGGACCATGGGGCGGCGGCTGGGGCGGCTATGGCTACGGCGGTGGCCCGTGGGGGCCGACGGGTTACGTCGATCAAAGCTTCCCGGTTTATATCCACGCGCTGCAGATTCGCATGAACGAGCGTGCTTCCGGGCGTGAAGTCTATAAGGTGACGGCGGTCAATTCCACGGAAGATCCGTCGCTCTATCACGCAATGCCGTATCTCACGCGCAGCGCGCTGGCCGACTTCCCGCTCGGCAACGGCACGGTTCGCACGGTCACCATTCCTGTCGACAAGAACGGCGGCATGTCGAGCGAAACCACGGCATCCATCGGCAACGAGCGCAGCGTACCCATCCCACCGCCCAATGCGCCACCGCCTCCGCCGCCGCGCAACGCGCCGCCGCCCGCGACCATTCAGTGATCCGCAAGCGCCCCGAATCGAAACGGGGCGCCTGTTCCGTCAAAACGAATCGGAAATATTTGCTTCGGGACGAATCGCGACAATCGTTTGCGGCGAGCGGGCATGGATCAAAACACGCGTCCGGCCCCGCTAAACAAGGTTCCGACGCCGTCGGAATGAGTCGCAATATATGCAGCTTGCGCGAAATAGCGATATATTCGCGTGATGACAAAATCGTGTCCGCCCAGCCCGAAAGCCGTTCCCGAACCATCGACATGGGACGCGCGCATTGCCCGCCGTCTCGTCACGCCACTCGTCGGAACGCCGGTAACGCCCAATCACCTTACGACACTACGGCTCGCCATCGGTCTTGGCGGCGCGTACTATTTGTCGCTCGGTTCGTTCTGGCTTTGCACGCTCGGCGCGTTGCTGATCGCACTGTCGAATTTCGTCGATCACACCGACGGCGAGCTCGCGCGTATCAGCGGTCAGTCGAGCAGGATCGGCCACCTGTACGACCTCGCGTGCGATGCGCTCGTCACCGTGCTGCTGTTCGCGGGCATCGGCTTTTACGTGAGCGTGCATCATCCGGCGTGGCTCGTTTCGGCGCAGTGGCTCGGCGGCATCGCGGGCATTGCTGTTGCGTTGATCTTTTTCCTGCGCATGCGGATCGAGTCGACGGTCGGCAAGGCCGCCACGAAGCAGGCGTCGATGGCAGGCTTCGAAACCGAGGACGTGCTTTACCTGCTGCCGGTGATTACCATCCTGAACGGCATGACGCCGTTTCTGATCGCCGCGGCCATCGGCGCGCCGCTTTTCGCGATCTACGTGGCGGTGGATTATCAACGCGTGATGCGTCGCGAGCGTCGCGCAAAGAGCTCGAGCGCGAGCCAGGCGCAAACGCGTAGCGAGAACGGCAAGGACTTCCAGGCGGTGAGATGAGCGATACGGCAACCCCACTTCACGACAAGCTCAACGAAACGAGCAACGGGACCAGCAAAGCCACGCCGAGCGCGCGCGACATCGACACGACGTTGTCCGCGCGCATCTCGACGCTGCCGACGCCGCAATTGCGCCAGGACTACGACAAGCAGGGCGCGTTTCTCTACCTCGAAGACTTTCTGCCGCGCGATTACACCGAACGCCTGATCGCCGCCGTGCACGATGTCCTGCCCGCCGTGAATCGCAATTACTTGCCGGGGCACAAGGCGGGCGGCAGCGTGAGCCGTCATACGCTCGACAAGCTCGCGCCGTTCATCGCGGACCTGTACCGCTCGGAAGCCCTCATCGAGTGGCTCGAAACGCTGACGGGCGACAAACTGCAACTCTCGCCCGAAGACGACGCGCACGCCTACGCGCTGTATTTCTATACGCGGCCAGGCGATCACATCGGCTGGCACTACGACACTTCGTATTACAACGGCCGCCGTTACACGCTGTTGCTCGGTGTCATCGACGACTCCTCCTGCCGTCTCGACTACGAACTGCACACGCGCACGCCCGGGATTCCCGATCAGCCGGGCTCGGTGCAGTATCCGCCGGGCGCGCTCGTCTTCTTCGACGGCGACAAGCTGCGTCATCGCATCACGCCGCTCGGCGAAAATGAAATGCGCGTCTCGCTTACGTTCGAATACGTGACCGACCCGAACATGAAGCCGTTTCAGCGCTTCATCTCGAACATGAAAGATTCGATCGCGTACTTCGGTTTCAAGCAGGTCTTTCGCCGCAAGGGCGGCAAGAACGGCGCCGCATGAGTCGCGCTGGCACTTTCCTGCTGTCGGCCGGCGTGGTTCTGTTCGTCGCGCTGCTCGGCTGGCAAGGCTTCGGCTCCGTGGCCTCGACGCTCGCCGCGGCGGGCTGGGGACTCGTCGCCGTCGCGGCGTTCCATTTCGTGCCGCTTTTCATCGATGCAATCGCTATCAGCACTCTCTTCTCGAACAAGGAACGCGACGTCTCCTTGCGCGATGCCTTGCTCGCGCGCTGGACGGGTGAATCGGTCAACAGCCTGATGCCCGCCGGGCAGATCGGCGGACCGATGCTCATGGTCCGCTATCTCACGCAGCGCGGCATGCGCGCCCGCGACGCCGCCGCGGTCATTACCGTCAGCACGACCATGCAGACGGTCGCGCAATTGCTTTTCGCGCTGGTCGGCGTCGTGCTCCTCACCGGTTACGCGACGGGCGGCTCCGCTTCCACCGTACGGATCGCGGTGCTCGCGGTCATCGGCGTGATCGGCGCGATGATTCTCGGCTTCTATCTGGCGCAGCGGCGCGGTCTTTTCGGTCGCGCCATGCGCTTCGCCTCCGGCATCGCGGCGCGCTTCTCGAAGAAGCACGACTGGTCTTCGCTCGTCACACGCGCCGAAGCGGTCGATACCGCCGTCCACGAGATGTATCGCGAACGCGGCAAGGTGGCGGCGAGCTTCGGCTTGAGCCTGGTCGGCTGGGTGGTTGGCACGGGCGAAGTGTGGCTCGCGCTGAGTCTGCTCGGCCACCCGGTCGGCTGGACCGAAGCGCTGCTGCTCGAAAGTCTCGGCCAGGCCATTCGCGGCGCGGCGTTCGCCATTCCCGGTTCGCTCGGCGTGCAGGAAGGCGGCTATCTGCTGCTCGCACGTCTGGTCGGCCTGCCGCCCGAAGCGGCGCTCGCGCTGTCGCTTGTGAAACGTGCGCGCGAGTTGCTGCTTGGCGTGCCGGGCATCGTCTATCTGCATTTCGTTGAAAAGGGCTGGCAGCGCCGCCGTCTCGCGCGTGTGCCGGAAATCGACTGAACCACCCTCGAAGGGAATCACACCATGCGCGCAATTATCCTTGCGGCCGGGATGGGCTTGCGCCTCGTGCAGCCCGAAGGCCAGCAAAAGCCGAAGTGTCTCTTGCGTTTCGGCGACGCGTCGCTCCTTGAGCGCCATCTGCACTTGCTGAAGGCAGCCGGTGTCGATGAAGTCGTCTTCGTGACGGGCTTCAAGCACGAACAGATCGACGCGGAACTGGCGGGCATCGACTGGAAGCCCAAGACGGAAACGGTGATCAACGCCGACTTCTCGCTTGGCAGCGTGCTCTCCGTGCATACCGCGCGCGACGCCATGACACGCGGCGGCGATGTCCTCCTGATGGACGCCGACGTGCTCTACGACGAACGCATTCTCGCGCCGCTGGTGGCGGGCGGCTCGGCGAACCGTCTTTTGATCGACCGCGACTTCGAAGCCGGCGACGAGCCGGTGAAGCTGTGCGTGGCGCACGGCGTGCCGGTCGAACTGCGCAAGCAAGTGGCGGCGGGCTTGGATTACGACACGATCGGCGAATCGGTGGGATTCTTTCGCTTCGATCAGAAGACGGCGCAGCGCCTGGCCGAAATCGTCGCGGATTACGTGGGAACCGGGCGTGCGAACTTGCCGCATGAAGAAGCGGTGCGCGACCTGTTGCTGGAAAAGCGCCACGTGTTCGATATCGCCGATGTCACCGGCGCACCGTGGATCGAAATCGACTTTCAAAACGACGTGACGCGCGCGGCTCTCGACGTGCTGCCGCAATTGAACGCCCTCAGTCAGTTTGCCGGAGCCCTGAAATGAACGCACCCTCGCAACTTCCCGTCGGTTTTTCGCGCACGCTGCGCCTGCGCGAGATGCTGCAAAGCAATCGCCTCGAATTCCTGATGGAGGCGCACAACGGCATTTCCGCGCGCATCGCCAAGGAAGCGGGCTTCAAGGCGATTTGGGGCTCGGGCCTGTCGATCTCCGCGCAGTTCGGCGTGCGCGACAACAACGAAGCAAGCTGGACGCAGGTCGTCGACAACCTCGAATTCATGGCGGACGCCAGCGACTTGCCCATTCTCCTCGACGGCGACACCGGCTACGGCAACTTCAACAACGTGCGCCGGCTCGTCAAGAAGCTGGAGCAGCGTGGCATCGCGGGCGTGTGTATCGAAGACAAGCAGTTTCCGAAGACCAACAGCTTCATCAACGGCGAAGCGCAGCCGCTCGCCGATATCGACGAATTCTGCGGCAAGATCAAAGCCGGCAAGGACTCGCAGAGCGACCCGAACTTCTCCATCGTCGCGCGCGTGGAAGCGCTGATCGCGGGCTGGGGCATGGAAGAAGCGTTGAAGCGCGCCGAGGCGTATCGCCAGGCGGGCGCGGACGCCATCCTGATTCACAGCAAGCTCTCGAAGCCCGACGAAATCCTGACCTTCGCGCGCGAATGGGCCGGGCGCGGGCCGCTCGTCATCGTGCCGACGAAGTACTACAGCACGCCGACCGATGTGTTCCGTCAGGCGGGCATCAGCACGGTGATCTGGGCGAACCATCTGATTCGCGGCGCGGTCTCGGCCATGCAGGCCATCGCGAAGGAAATCCACGATAGCGAGACGCTTATCAACGTGGAAGACCGCATTGCGTCGGTCAACGAAATTTTCCGTCTGCAGGATGCCGACGAATACTCGGCCGCCGAGAACATCTATCTGAGTTCGGCCAACGCGCAACGCAGCGCCGTGGTGCTGGCGGCAAGCCGTGGCGCGGGCCTCGAAGCGCTGACCGCCGAGCGTCCGAAAGTCATGCTGCCGGTCGCGGGCAAGCCGCTCTTGCGCCATCTGGCCGAAGCGTTCAAAAAGGAAGGCATCAACGACATCACGGTGGTCGGCGGTTATCGCGCCGATGCGATCGATGCGTCCGGTATCCGTCTCGTCGTCAACGCGGAGCACGAGACGACGGGCGAGCTGGCATCGCTCGCGTGTGCCGTGAAGCATATGAGCGGCGACACCGTGCTTTCGTACGGCGATCTTTTGTTCCGCAGCTATATCCTGCGCGATCTGGTGGAATCGGATAGCGACTTCTGCGTGGTGGTGGATTCGTCGCAGGCGCCGCAAGCGGGCGCGAGCGGCACCGACTTCGCGTATTGCTCGCACGCCGACGACCGCTCGCTCTTCGGCCAGAAAGTCTGGCTGCAAAGCGTGGTCGGCGCGGGCCAGAATCTGACCGATGGCCGCGCACCGCAAGGCCGCTGGATCGGCCTCATCAACGTGCGCGCCAACGCGCGAGAAGCATTGCAAACCACGCTCAAGCAATTGCAGCAACGCGCCGACTTCGACAAGCTCGACATGGCCGCGCTGCTCAATGCACTGGTCGCGGCGGGCAAGAAGGTCGAAGTGCAATACGTGCACGGCCACTGGCGCGGCGTGAACGACCTCGACGACTTCCGTCGCGCCGGCGATTTCGCGCACGGTCAAATGCCGGTCGGCACGGAGAACGAGCGTGATTGAAGCTGCCGGGTTCGTCGAAGCGGCGCGCGCGCGTGGCTTCGACTGGTACGCGGGCGTGCCTTGCTCGTATCTCACGCCGTTCATCAACTACGTGCTGCAGGACGACTCACTGCATTACGTCTCGGCGGCGAATGAAGGCGACGCCGTCGCGCTGATCGCGGGCGTCGCGCTCGGCGGCGCGGGCAAACGTCGCGGCATCGCCATGATGCAGAACTCCGGCTTGGGCAATGCGGTGAGTCCCCTGACGTCGCTCACGTGGACGTTTCGCCTGCCGCAGTTGCTGATCGTGACGTGGCGCGGCCAGCCAGGCGTCGCCGATGAGCCGCAACACGCGCTCATGGGTCCCGTGACGCCGCAGATGCTCGAAACGATGGAGATTCCGTGGGAACTGTTTCCGACGGAAAGCGAAGCCATCGGTCCGGCGCTCGACCGCGCGACGGCGTATATGGACAAGACGGGCCGCCCGTATGCGCTCGTCATGCAAAAGGGCAGCGTCGCGCCTTACGAGCTCAAGAAAACCGGCTTGTCGGGCGTCAAGTCGAACGCCACGCCTGCCGCCGTGCAGCGCTTCGAAGGCGAGCGCGTGACGCGTCATGCGGCGCTCGAACGCGTGATCGCGAACACGCCTGCCGGCGAAACGGTCGTGCTGGCATCGACGGGATTTTGCGGCCGCGAACTCTACGCAATCGATGACCGCGCGAACCAGCTCTATCTCGTCGGCTCGATGGGCTGCGTCACGCCGATGGCGCTCGGGCTTGCGCTGTCGCGCCCGGACCTGACCGTGGTCGCGCTCGACGGCGACGGCGCCGCGCTCATGCGCATGGGCGTGTTCGCCACGCTCGGCGCTTACGGGCCGCCGAACCTCGTGCACTTGCTGCTCGACAACGGCGCACACGAATCCACCGGCGGTCAGGCGACGGTTTCGCGCGGTGTCGATTTCGCGTCGATCGCTTCCGCCTGCGGCTACGCGCTCGCGCTCGATGGCGACGACATCGGCGTGATCGACCGCCTGCTGCAAGCGCGCGACGTGAATGGCGCGCGCTTTGCCCGGCTGTCGATTCGCGCCGGCACGCCGGGCGACTTGCCGCGTCCTAAGATCACGCCCGAAGACGTGCGCGCGCGTCTGCAACGACACATTGGAGACCGCTGATGCTGCTGCTCAATCCTGGTCCCGTCACGCTGTCCGAACGCGTGCGCAAGAGCCTTTTACAGACCGACTTGTGCCATCGCGAGCCGGAGTTCTTCGACCTTCAGGACGAAGCGCGCAAGCGTCTCGTCGCCGCTTACGAACTCGATCCCGCGAAGTGGAGCGCCGTGTTGATGACCGGCTCGGGCACGGCGGCCGTCGAGAGCATGATTGCGGGCATCGTGCCGGAAGGCGGGCGGCTTCTGATCGTCGAGAACGGCGTGTATGGCGAGCGCATCGCGCAGATCGCGAAGCAGTACCGCATCGACCATGAAGTCGTGAAATACGAGTGGATGCAGGCGCCGGATACCGATGCGATCATCGCGCGTCTCGATGGCTTCTCGCATGTCGCGATCATCCATCACGAGACCACGACGGGGCGCCTGAACCCGCTCGACACGCTGTCACGCGCGTGCGCCGAACGCGGCATCGGGTTGCTCGTCGATGCCGTCAGCAGCTTCGGCGCCGAGGCGATCGACTTCGACGGCGGCGGCATCGTCGCGGTGGCGGCGACAGCCAACAAATGCCTGCACGGCGTGCCGGGCGCGGCGTTCGTCATCGCGCGGCGCGATGCCTTGCAGAACGCCGCGAGCCGCACGTACTACCTTGGCATCGCGCGTCTGGCCAAACTGCAGGACGAGCGCAATACGCCGTTCACGCCATCGGTGCATGCGTATTACGCCCTCGTCGAAGCACTGCGCGAGTTCGAGGAAGAAGGCGGCTGGCGCGCGCGGCATCGGCGTTACGCGACGCTCGCCGAGCAGGTGCGCGCGGGTTTGGCTGCGCTCGGCATCGAGAGCGCGTTGCCGGCGCAGGAGTCGTCGGTGGTATTGCGGGCGTATCGCCTGCCTGCTGGCGTGAATTACGAGAAGATGCACGACGCGTTGAAGGCGAAAGGTTTCGTCATTTACGCAGGGCAGGGCGGCTTGTCGAAGGAACTGTTCCGTATCTCGACGATGGGCGCGCTGGATTCCAACGACATGCAGCGCCTGCTTTCGTCGGTTGCGGAATTGCTGCGCTAGGAACGCTTGCAAAAAATCGCCGTGATGAAGGGCGCGACGTGGTGCACGACCGCGTCGCTGCCCGCATCGCGCACCTTCTTCAGCACTTCGTCGTCGCCGCCCCAAACGACGGCGCCGTAGGATGAATCGCCGATCGGGTCGCCCTTGCCTTCCTTGAAGATCGGATCGTTCTTCTGATATCCCACCACCGCGTAAATCTTGAATCCGTAAGCCGTGAGATTCACGCCCTTGACCGGCCGGAACGCGTTGATCGAATTCGGCTCGACGCGCATGGGCTTGGTTTCGATGAGATTGGTTTCCAGGAGCGGCGCGATGAAATCATGCGCGTTGGAATGGCAGTCGAGCGGGCCTTCGATTCCAAAAGCCTGACAGAGCGCCGGCAACGCGAGCAATGAAACGAGAGCGGTCTTGACGGCGATGTGGGAAGTGCGCGCGGTGTGCTTCATGGAGGCCATTGCGAACGAATGGTTGAACGCGGAGGCTCCACTTTATCCGCTATGCACACGCCATGCTCGAATGGCGGCCATCGTTCTAAAAAGAAACGGGCTACTGGCTGCCGGTTGGCAATCAGTAACCCGAACTTCGCGGAACTCCGCAGCGTAATGCTCGACTACGCCGCCAGTTCCAGCGCCGCCGTCTGCCGACGCTCGCGCGAATGCACGCGCTTGCCGGCCGCATACGTCTCGTACACCGCGCGATCGTCGCCGAGAAGCGCGAACGCGAACAGCAGTTCCTCAAGCGTATTCACGCGCTGCGTGCGGCGTGCGAGCAGCGGCGTCGCAGCCGGGTCGAGTACGACGAAATCCGCTTCGCTGCCGGGCGCGAGCGTGCCGATCTTGTCGTCGAGTTCGAGCACTTGCGCCGCGCCCGTCGTCGCGAGCCAGAACATGCGCGTCGCCGTCAGATGATGCCCCGTCAGACGCGCGACCTTGTGCGCTTCGTTCATGGTCTGCAGCATGGAGAACGAGGTGCCGCCGCCGACGTCCGTTGCGAGCGCAACCGGCATGTTCGAGGCGCCGGCCTTGTCGAAGTCGAAGAGGCCGCTGCCGAGAAACAGGTTCGACGTGGGACAGTGTGACGCCACCGCGCCCGTTTCGGCCATGCGCTGACGGTCGGCATCGTCGAGATAGATGCAGTGGCCGTACACCGCGCGGCGTCGCAACAGACCGTAGTGATCGTAGATGTCGAGATAGCTGCGGTGTCCCGGAAACAGGCTCTCGACCCACTTGATCTCGTCGGTGTTCTCCGCCACGTGACTCTGGATGAACACGTCCCGATGCTTCTGCGCGAGCACGCCGCAGGCTTCGAGCTGCGCTTCCGTCGAGGTCGGCGCGAAGCGCGGCGTGAGCGCATATTGCTGACGCCCGCGGCCATGCCAACGCCCGATCAGTTCGTCGCTGTCGTCGTAGCCCGACTGCGCGGTGTCGCGCAGGAACTCGGGACAATTGCGGTCCATCAGCACCTTGCCCGCGACCATGCGCAGGTTGCGCGCTTCGCTTTCGGTAAAGAAGGCATCGGCGGATTGCTTGTGGACCGTGCAATAGACGAGCGCGGTGGTCGTGCCGCTGGCCAGCAGTTCGTCGATGAAGAAGCTCGCCGTTTCGCGCGCGACCGCCGGATTCTCGAAGCCGCGTTCCGTCGGAAACGTGTACGTGTTGAGCCACGGCAAGAGGCCCGGCGCGGGCGACGCGATCATGTCCGTCTGCGGATAGTGGATGTGCGAGTCGATGAAGCCCGGCACGATCAGCTTGTCGCGCAGCGTATGCACGGTGGCGTCCGCGGCGAGCTTGTCGCGCACCGACGCATACGAACCCGCCGCGACCACCTTGCCATCTTCGACGATCAAGAGGCCATCGGCCTCATGGACCGCGCCGTCGGCGGCATGCGCGGGATCTTCCCGGAAGGTGAGCAGCTGGGCGCGGTAGGCGGTTTGAGTCATGATGCAACGTCTCCAATCTCGTGGTTTTCAAAGCTGTGAAAGCAGCACTAACGAAAAGCCCGCGATGATCCACATCGCCGGCTTGATTTCCTTCGCGCGTCCTGTCGCCGACTTGAGCACGACGAACGCGAGAAAGCCATACGCGACACCGTCCGTGATCGAATACGTGAGCGGGATGAGGATCATCGCGAGGAACGCGGGGATGGCTTCGTCGAAGCGCTGCCATTCGATCTTGGTGATGGCTTCCATCATGAACACGCCGACGAGCACCAGCGCGGGCGCGGTGGCGATGGCGGGCACGAGCGACAGAAGCGGCGAGAGAAACAGGAACGGCAGGAAGCACAGGCCCGCGACGACGGCGACGAGTCCCGTGCGCCCGCCCGCCGAAATGCCCGCCGCCGACTCGATATACGCGTTCGCCGGACTCGTGCCGAGCGGCGCGGAAACGAGCGCGGAGAAGGCGTCGACCATCATCGACTGGCGGATGTTGCGCGGGTTGCCGTCCTTATCGTAGAGCTTGCCGGCTTCGGAGATCGCCATGAAAGTGGAGAGCGCGTCGAAGAAGGACGTGAACAGCATCACGAAGATGAATGGCCAGTAGGCCACCTTCAGCGCGCCGATCAAATCGAGCTGGCCGAGCGCGGAAAAGTCCGGCGCGGACACGAACCCGTTCCAGTTGACGAGCGTTTTCGTGGCGATGGCGGCGGGCCAGTAAGCGGTGCCGTCGCCCCAATAGCGGCCGATGGGAATCGCGATGATCGTCGTGAACACGATGCCGAGCATGAGCGCGCCGGTGGTCTTGCGCGCCACCAATATGGTCGTCACGGCAAGCCCGATCAGGAACGTGATGACCACCGGATTGAGCGATGCCGAATGCACGATGGTCACCGGATCGCCCACCACGAACTTCGCGTTCACGAGCCCGATGAGGCTGATGAACAAGCCGATGCCGCACGAAACCGCGTGCCGCAGATTGTCGGGAATGGCGTCGACCACGAGCTTGCGCGCGTTGAAGATCGCGAGCACCGCGAAGATCACGCCGGCCCAGAACACGCAGCCGAGCGCGGTCTGCCACGGCATCTTGCCGCCGTGAACCATGACGAACGCAAAGAGCGCGTTCATGCCCATGCCCGGCGCGACGAGCACCGGATTGCGCGCGTAAAGGCCCATCGCGCAACTGCCGAGAAAACTGACGATGACGGTGGCCGTGAGCGCCGCCGGAAACGGCACGCCCGCCTGCGAGAGAATGCCCGGATTGACGACGATGATGTACATCGCCGTTAGAAACGTCGTGATGCCCGCGACGACTTCGGTCTTGACGAGCGAGCCCGCCGCGCGCACGCCGAAGAAGCGTTCGAGCGCGGTGGCGTCGCGTTGAGTTGTTGCCGTGCTTTCCATTTCTTACTGCTTCCAGTGCGTGTCCAGGCGCGCGATCATCGCGGCGCGTTCTTCATCGGTGACGAACGAGGCTTCGAGGCTGTTGCGCAAGAGCGTGTAGACCTCGTGATCCGAGAGCTTCAGGGCATCGACGATGGCGAAATAGTTCGCGTTGACGTAGCCGCCGAAGTAGGCGGGATCGTCCGAATTCACCATGACCGCGACGCCCTGATCGAGCAGGTCCTTGAGCGTGTGCTTGGCCATGTCGTCGAACACGCAAAGCTTGATGTTCGAGAGCGGGCAGACCGTGAGCGCAATGCGCGAGTCGGCGAGACGCGCGACGAGCGCCGCGTCTTCGATGCTGCGCACGCCGTGATCGACGCGATCCACCTTGAGCAGATCCAGCGCTTCGTAGACATACGACGGCGGGCCTTCCTCGCCCGCGTGCGCGACGAGCTTGAGGCCGCGTTCGCGCGCTCTCGCGAACACGCGCTCGAACTTCGACGGCGGATGGCCGCGCTCCGACGAATCCAGCCCGACACCGATCAGCCGATGCGCGTACTGGTCGAACAGCGGCAACGCGGCATCGAAGGTGGCGAGCGCGTCTTCCTCGGAAAGATGGCGCAGGAAGCACAGGATGATTTTCGACGTGAGACCACGCTTTTCGCCTTCGGCGAGCGCGCGCTCGATACCGGCCACCGCCGTGTCGATGGAAACGCCGCGTTCGGTGTGCGTTTGCGGATCGAAGAAGATTTCCGTATGCGTGACGTGGTCCGCGAGCGCGCGCTCGACGTAGGCCATCGTCATGTCGTAGAAGTCTTCCTCGTGCAGCAGCACGCTCGCGCCGGCGTAGTAGATGTCGAGGAACGACTGCAGATCGGTGAAGGCGTAGGCCGCGCGCAAGGCGTCGATGGAATCGTAGGCGAGCGTCACGCCATTGCGTTTCGCCAGCGCGAAAATCAGCTCGGGTTCGAGCGATCCTTCGATATGGATATGCAACTCCGCCTTGGGCGCGCGCGCAATCTTGTCGGCGAGTGTGGGATTCATGGGCTTGTCTTTGTTGGGGCTGGGACTTCCGCCTGCGGCTAGTCAGGCGGTCTGCTGCGACGACGCAGAAGTGCTGGCGTTGGCTTCGACCGCTTGCAGCAGTTGGGCTGCCGCTGCAACGGCGATCACTTCGGGCGCTTTGTCGACGATGCCGTCGATACCGATCGGACACACCATCCGGCCGATACGCGCGGGGTCGATCCCGCGCGCCGCGAGCCGGTGCTCGAACTGCTTGCGCTTGGTATGCGAGCCGATCATGCCGAAGAACGCGAAATCGCCACGCGCGAGAATTCGTGCGGCGAGTTCGAGATCCACCGTATGGTTGTGCGTCATCACGATGAAGTACGTACCGGGCCGCGCCTGGTCGATGGCTTCGTCCGGCGCGTCGTTCGGCTCGATGCTTACGTTATCCGGCACGAACTGCGCGGCGGGGAAGGCCGCGTCGCGTTCGTCGACCCAGGTGACGTGACACGGCAAGGTCGCGAGCACGCGCACGAGCGCGGCCCCGACATGGCCCGCGCCGAACAGCACGACCTGGAAGTCGCGCGGCGCGATGGTCTCGGTGAGCAGCGCGCCGCTTTCGTCGAAGCCCGCGCCGTCCCACAGCAGACAGTCGGTGTCTTCGGCGCCCGGTTCGGGGTCGGAGAGCATGACGGCATCGGGCATCGGCGCGAACGAAACGCTGCGCACGGTCGAAAGACCCTGCGCCGTGCGCTTCGCGAGCGACGTCACCCAGTTGAGATCGCCGACATCGAGCCGCTCGAACGACAGAACGACCGCACCGCCGCAGCACTGGCCGAGGCTCGGACCGAGCGCGAAACGCTCGAGCCGCCGCATGTGCGGACGGCGCTGGCCGTCCTTCAGCACTTGCCGGGCGGTTTCGATCGCCTTCCATTCGAGATGGCCGCCGCCGATGGTATAGCGGGCTTCTTCGCGCGTGACGATCATTTTCGTGCCCGGCTCGCGCGGCGCGGAGCCTTCGACACGCGCGACCGTCACGAGCACGACGGCATCGCCGTGCGCGAGCAGGTGTTGCAGGTCGGTCAGCCAAACTTGCATCGAGGGGCTCCAGAGTCTTTTGCGTTGTCGCAGGCGTTAGTTTACCGGGGCGGCGGCCGCGCTTTGTGTTACGGATGCATCGAGCGCGTCGAGGATCGCTTCGGGCGTCGCGGGCGCGCGCAACGGCGGTGCGTGAGCGGCATCGGCCGTATTGGCGGCGATGGCCGCGCGGATTGCCAGCAGCACCGAAAACGCCAGCAGCAAGGGCGGTTCGCCGACCGCTTTCGACCGGAAAATCGTCGGCTCGGCGTTGTCGTTGCGATAAAGCGTGGTGTTGAACACGGGCGGCGTGTCGCTGATCGCCGGGATCTTGTAAGTGGAAGGCGCGTGCGTCATCAGGCGTCCGTCGCGGTTCCACCAGAGCTCCTCGGTCGTGAGCCAGCCCATGCCCTGAATGAAGCCGCCTTCCACCTGACCGACGTCGATAGCCGGATTGATCGAGCGCCCGGCGTCGTGCAGCAGATCGGCGCGCAGAAGCTTCCATTCGCCGGTGAGCGTATCGATGACGACTTCGGACACCGCCGCGCCATACGCGAAGTAATAGAACGGATGGCCTTGCAGCGTCCGCGCGTCCCAATGGACTTTGGGCGTGGCATAGAAGCCGTCCGACCACAACTGCACCCGTGCGAGATACGCGGCCGACACGAGTTGCTCGAACGGCATCTGCCCGCCGTTGACCTGCACCACGCCGCCATGAAAGCGCACGTCCGCGGCCGCGCCGCCGAGCTGCTTCACCACGAGTTCCGCCAGACGCGCGCGGATGATGAGCGCCGCCGCTTCCGCCGCCTTGCCGTTCAGATCGCTTCCCGTCGATGCCGCCGTCGCCGATGTATTCGCGATCTTCGATGTATCCGTCGCTGTCACGCGCACGCGCTGCAAGCCGATGCCGAGCACGCTCGCCACCACCTGCGCGACCTTGGTGTTGAGCCCCTGGCCCATTTCCGTGCCGCCGTGATTCACGAGCACGGAGCCGTCCTTGTAGACGTGCACGAGCGCGCCCGCCTGGTTCAGAAACGGCACGTTGAACGAGATGCCGAACTTGACCGGCGTGAACGCGATACCGCGCTTGAGCACCGCGCTTTTGGCGTTGAACGCGGCGATTTGCGCGCGGCGCGATTCGTATTCGCTCGTTGCGATGAGTTCGTCCGTGAGCGGCGCAATCACGTTATCCGCGACCGGCTGACCATACGGCGTGACATTGCGCTCGTCGATGCCGTAGTAATTCGCGCGCCGCACGTCGAGCGGATCGCGCTTCAACGCATATGCGACTTCGTCGAGCATGACTTCCATGACGAGCGCGCCTTGCGGGCCGCCGAAGCCGCGAAACGCCGTGTTCGACTGCGTATTGGTCTTGCAGCAGAAGGCGCGGATATCGACATCGCCGAGAAAGTAGGCGTTGTCGAAATGACAGACGGCGCGCGTCGCGACCGCGCCCGACAGGTCCGCCGAATAACCCGCCCGCAGCGCGATTTCCACGCGCGCGCCGGTGATGCGGCCGTCGTCGTCGAAGCCGCACTCATATTCGTAGACCGCGTCGTGGCGCTTGCCGGTGATCATGAAGTCGTCGTCGCGATCGGCGCGCAACTTCACCGGACGCTTGAGCAGATGCGCCGCGAGCGAGGCGACGCACGCGAAGAGGGCCGACTGCGATTCCTTCCCGCCGAAGCCGCCGCCCATGCGCCGGCATTCGCACAACACGGCGTTGGTCGGCCAGGCGAGCATGTGCGCGACGACTTGCTGCATCTCGCTCGGATGCTGCGTCGAACTATGCACGAGCATGCCGTGCTGTTCTTTCGGGATGGCGTAAGCGACTTGTCCTTCGAGATAGAACTGTTCCTGTCCGCCGACTTCGAATTCGCCAGACAACCGATGTTTGGCCGCGGCGATGCGTCCGTCCGGGTCGCCGCGCCGCAGATGCAGCGGCGGCAGCACGAACTCCTTGCGCGCTTTCGCTTCGCGCGGCGTGAGCACGGCTTCGAGCGGCTCATAGCGCACGACGTCTTCGCTTTTCGCGAGCGCGGCGGCGCGGCGCGCGAGATCGTGCGTCTCGGCAATGACGGCGAAGACCGGTTGGCCGAGATACTGCACTTCGTCGACCGCGAGGATTGGGTCGTCGTGCAGAACGGGGCCGCAATTGTTCTCGCCGGGAATGTCGGCGGCGGTGAGTACGGCGACGACGCCGGGCGCGGCGCGCACCGCGTCGAGATCGAGCGAGACGATGCGCGCGTGCGCATGACGCGACAAGCCGAGCGCCGCGTGCAGCGTGCCGCGCAATTCGGCGATGTCGTCGGTGTAAATGGCTTCGCCGCTCACATGCAGCGCCGCCGACTCGTGCGGCAGCGAGGCGCCGGCGGCGTCGAGCGCGGTATCGAGCTGGATAGGTTCGCTGGCCTTGTTCATCGCGGGTCCTTTTGGACGCTGACGCGCAGTGGCGTGATCGCGGCGATCGGGATCGGGATCGGGAAGGGCCGCGTCATGACGCCTCGATCCCGTGTGCGCCGAACGCAAACGCGTTGAGTTCCGCGAGCGCGAGCGGCGCGTCGCGGCGCGTTTCCAGATAGAAGCGCCACAGCACGTTGCGCGCCACCTTCGCCCGATACGCGCTCGACGCGCGCATGTCGCTGAGCGGCTGGAAGTCGGTATCGAGCGCGGCCATCGCGGCGCGGACGCTGGCTTCGGACCATTCGCGGCCGGTCAGCGCGGCTTCGGCGGCGGCCGCGCGCCTGGGCGTCGCGGCCATCCCGCCGAACGCGATGCGCGCGCTTGCAACGCGGTTGTCGTCGGCCAAACGAATGGCGAACGCCGCGCACACGGCGCAGATGTCCTGGTCGTAACGCTTGCTGACCTTGTACGTGCGAAACCGCAAGTCGGCCGATGCCCGCGGCACGCGAATCGCCGCGACGAATTCGCCCGCTTCGAGCGCGGTCTTTTGATAGCCGAGGTAGAAGGTATCGAGCGGCATCGTGCGCGTACGCTCGCCTTTTTGCAGCACGATTTCGGTATTCAGCGCGATGAGCGCGGGCATGGAATCGCCGATCGGCGAGCCGTTCGCGACGTTGCCGCCGAGCGTGCCCGCATTGCGGATAGGCCGCGAGGCGAAGCGCGTCCACAGTTCCGCGAGTTCGGGGTAATCGGCGGTTAGCGCGGCGTAAGCCTCTTCGAGCGATACGGCCGCGCCGATGGTCAGCGTCTCGGCGTCACGCTCGATGTGCTTCAGTTCATCGACGTTGCCGATAAACAGCACGTCGCCGAGATCGCGAAATTGCTTCGTGACCCACAAGCCGACATCCGTGCTGCCCGCAAGCAGACGTGCATTCGGATTCGCTGCACGCAGGCGCGCGAATTCAGCGCGCGTGACGGGCGCGGTGAACGCGGGCGTGCCAAAAGCCGCGCCGCGTGCGTCCGGCGCGCGATATTCGAACGTAGCCGAACGGCGCAGCGACGCCAGCGCGTCTTTGAGCGCGGCACGATCGAAGGCGGGACGCGGATAGTCGAACATGCGTTCGGCGGCATCCACGATCGGCCGATACCCCGTGCAGCGGCACAGATTGCCCGAGAGCGCGGCGTTGATCTCATCGCGCGAAGGCGGCCCGGCTTCGGGCGGATGCGCGTGATACAGCGCCCACAGCGACATGGCGAAGCCCGGCGTGCAGAAGCCGCACTGCGAGCCGTGGCAATCGACGAGCGCCTGCTGCACGGGATGCAGCGCGCCGTCTTCGGCGCGCAGGTTTTCGACGGTGAAGAGCGCGCGCGAATCGAGCGTCGGCAGGAATTGAATGCAGGCGTTGACCGCCTTGAGCGCGAGTTCGCCGCTGGCGTCCAGCTCGCCCACGACGACCGTGCAGGCGCCGCAATCGCCCTCGGCACAGCCTTCCTTGGTGCCGGTGCAAAGGTCTCCCTCGCGCAGATGCTGAAGCACCGTGCGCGTGGCGGGCGCGTCGCCGATTTCACGAACGGCGCCGTGGTGAAGGAAGCGGATGGTTTGCGTTGTCATGAGCGACTCGGGGACATTGCGGACCGGGCGCGCGTTACGCGGTTTCCGCCTGCTTCATGGGTTGCCGTCGAATTCGACGCTGGCTGCCTTTGAACAAACGGACTGCGCGCACGTAGATCGCCATCCAGTCACGACCTTAACATCCCAATATCTCAAAAAGATTGTCGGGACCGTATCCAGATTATGCGGATGTGCTGATGCGAGGAAGAGGCAAGACGCGCGGGCCGTGTAAAAGCCCGCGCCGGGGAAGGGGGATGAAACGTGGGGGAATCAGCGCGCGGCGGCGCGCAGCTTGCGTTTCAGACGCAGACTGCCGCCGACGAGCAGGAAAATCACCCCGAAGGCGATCAGCGACCATTGCGGCAGCGAGATCCCGAGAATGGGCGGATAAGGCGTCTCGCACAGGCCTGCGACCTTGAACACTTGCGGCAGCCAGCGTGCGGGCGGCAGGTTGTCGACGATGGGCTGAAGCGCGTCGAAACCGCAACTGAAGCCGGGATGCGACTGCACGTAGACATGGCGCAGCGCCGTCGCGACGCCGCCGAGCGCGGAGATCACCACAAGCAATTCGAGCAGCGCGACGCCGCGCCAGCCGCGCATTCCCGCGCCGAGAAAGGCGAACACGGCGATTAGCACGAAGAAGTAGCGCTGAATGATGCAAAGCGGGCAAGGGTCTTCGCCCTGGAAGAACTGCAGATACAACGCTCCGCCAACGAGCGCGAGACTCACGAACCCGAGCAACACGAGCAAGCGCTTCTCGCGGCCGAGGGAGCGGTCGTCCTGATGCATCGTAAAGTGATTTAGATGGTTGTTCATTTGTTTCGCAACGATTCGAGAAAGAAGCACCTGAGTTGCGGGAGATCGCGGAGGAATTCTAGCGCGAACGTCCGGCGCGAAACATTAGCGCGTCGTATCGAGCACCGCTTCGACTGCCCGGCCGATGGAGAGCAGCGTGTCGTCCGCGTGCGGCGCGCCCGCGAGCATGAGCCCCACGGGCGCCTCGCCACGCCGATGACAGGGCAGCGACAGCCCGCAGGCATCCAAAAAATTGAAGGTCGTGGGATTGCGCAGAATGAGCGCATTCGTGCGCGTGAAGAGATCGTCGTCCTGTTCCAGCTCGGCGATACGCGGCGGCAGAACCGGCACCGTCGGGCAAAGAATTGCGTCGAAACGCTGCCACAGTGTCGTGCGCGCTTCGTCGATCATCGTGGCGCGCGCTTCGCACAGGTCGATGTAATCCGCCGCGCTCGCCGACTCGGCGCGCAGCAGACGAGCGAGCACGCGCGGATCGTACTCGGCGGCGTGATCGGCGAGCAGCTTGCGATGCCACGCATATGCTTCGATGGCGACGAGACTGAAGCGGCTGATGTCCGGCAGACGATCGAGCGGCCCGAAGCGCACGTCTTCCACGAGCGCGCCCGCCGCCGACAGATGATTGATGGCCGCATCGACGGCGCTGGTAACGCCGGGATCGAGGCCGTCCGTCACGTAATTGGTGAGTACACCGAGGCGCACGCCTTCGAGCGGACGCGTGGCGGGCACATCGGGTTCGCGGCCAGCGAGAATGCGATCGACTAGCGCGCAACACGCGACCGAGACGCCTATCGGCCCGAACGAATCGAGCGATTTGGACAGCGGCACGCCGCCTTGCCTCGGAATGCGGCTGGCGGTGGGTTTGAAGCCGGTGAGGCCGCACATCGTGGCGGGGATGCGGATGGAGCCGCCGGTGTCGGTGCCGAGCGCGATGGCCGCCATGCCGTCCGCCACCGATGCCGCCGCGCCTGACGACGAGCCGCCCGCGATGCGTTCGTCGCCCGGCACGTTTGCGCGATACGGCGAGTGCGGCGTGCCGAAGTGCGGATTCAGGCCAAGCCCGGAGAACGCGAACTCGCTCATGTTGGTGCGCCCGACGATCACGCCGCCTGCGCGGCGCAGGCGCGCGACGCTCACGGCATCGGCTTGGGCGGGTGCGGTGCTGGCGAGCGCGCGGGAGCCGGCGCGCGTGACTTGCCCTTCGATATCGAAGAGATCTTTCACGGAAACGGGGATGCCCGCGAGCGGCGAAAGCACGGTGCCGGCGCGGCGCAGCGCGTCGAGGGCATCGGCGGCGGCGCGGGCGTGGGCGGCATCGACATGCGTGAAAACGATGGAACCTTGACCGGCCGGATTGGCGATACGTTCGAGCGCGGATTCGACGAGTGCGCGACTGGTGGTGCGACCGCTTTTCAGATCGGCGGCGAGATGGGCTAGCGGGGCAAACTGCGGCGAAGTGGTTGGCATGGCGTCGGGCAGTGGCATTGCCGAATGCGAAACGCGCGTGACGTGCGATGCGCGCTTGAGGCACTCGGGCGGCGCGATGATGGGCTTCTTGTGCGGAGGTCCATCGGCGAGTGAATGGATGGGCGGTGGGGGCCCGGGGTGGGTGTCATTCTAAGCCAGGGTGGGGGGAAATACTTGGGGGATGGTTTGTTGAGGCGCGGGCAGGTGGTTTGATGGTAGGTGCTCGATAGATGGATGTGGGCGTGGAAGTTGGAGATTTTGTGGAGGGTGTTTGAAATTCGAGGTGTCTTTTGATTGGCGCTTTGCGAGAGTCCCTTTGCGAGCCAACTCGCGCACTCAATGATTTCCTTGTCATTGTCTTAAATCGGGAGCATGAGACACTTGAGCTTTGATTCCTCGCTTCAGTCGGCAGCTACGAACGACAAAAGCACCATGATTTGGATCATGGTGGCGACAGTCAGCTATAAAAATATAATGACGATGGCGAGAAGTGTTCGCTGGGCCTAGCATCAGCGTTGCATTGACCTCGCTGCGCCAACGCGGTTCTGGCCTCCCGGCGTTGGACGGGGCCACATGACTCGGTTGGGGGGTGCCCTCAATCCGATATAATCGCCCTAATTTCGCCGCCTGTTCTATGAGCCTACCGCTAGTACTTGAACTGCAATGTCTCGCCCTTAACGAGGGCACCTCAGTCCTTCAACTGGTCCGGACAGCGAAGTTGGTCGCGGCCAAGCTCAAACTCCCAGACGCGATGGACTGGATCAACGGCGAGTTAAACGGGTACACCGACCTGAAGACGCTTCCGAGCTATCGAATACTCCGAGGGGAATGTCGCGCGATAAACCCTTTTCGAGGGTGGATACCGGTGCAGTTCCCCGATGCTCAACTCGATGAAATTTGCACCGAGGCGAGGATTGGACAGTCCCTCGGATCGATCCAGCCGTTGCTTAACGATGACCGTGACCATGCCCTTCTGCACTACCCGTTTGAGATCGAGCAGACGCTGCAACGCATGTTTCAAGAGCAGACACGCTTTGCCATACGTCTGTCGAAAGGGCACCTCGCCGGAATTTTTGACTCCGTCCGAAACCTGACGCTTAACTGGAGCCTTGAACTGGAACAGGCGGGCGTGCGTGGCGAGAACATGACGTTCACGCTCACCGAACAAAAGGAAGCGCGACCTGTGACTCAACAGTTTTTCATCCAGAATGCGGGGGTAGTTGGTCACGTGTCGGATGAGGCAAACGTGACCAACAATCAAAGCGTACACGGCTCGTTGTCCGTTGAGCGCGTCCGCGACCTAGTTGAACAAGCGAAAACATCCCTGCCCGCTTTGCCTTTGCCTCTTGCGGCCGCGGCAGGTGGCGTGCTCGACGAGCTTACAGTTGAGTCCCGCAAAGCCGCACCCGACCTCGGGAAGCTGCGGGGCGCGTTGTGTTCTTTGAGAACGATATGCGAAGGCGCCGCAGGGAACATCGTGGCATCCGGTATCACAGGGGCAGTTACCGCCCTTCTGACGCACGGTGCATAACCACGGCGCGGCCGTGTAGGAAGCTGCGTCCTGCCGGCTAGCGCGCTTCCAATATAGTTTGCATTTTCTATGTGGCTCGCGAAGTGACCTTCGCAGGTGTAGTGATGCGTTTGGTTGAGTGAATAGCGAGCACGTTGCACACAAACCGCGTGCCGGCGTGTTGTGCAGCCAGCGCAGTCAGAAGAAACTGTCCGGCAAAAACCGCACAGGCGATCCAGGCGGCCTTTCCGCCTGCGCCGTTCCACCAGAGCAAAAGCGGTACGGCAATGACAAGGGGCAGCGAGAGTGCCGACGCGTCGCGCCACAGTAGAAACATCTTGTGCGCGTCCACCACAGCAGTCTCCAATTCGACGCGCCGGTAGAGCTTGTACCAGAACGCGTTTTGCTCGCCCGGTTCCTCCGGCAACGCCCCGACATTTTTTCTCAACGCCGCCATGTCAACCCGCGGGTCCGCCGGGCCATATTTCGAAAAGGCTTCGTGGCCAGGGAGCACGTTTCTGCGTTTCCAATAGACCAGCATCGCTTTGACGTTGGAAGGAATCAGCCACGACAGCAGCAGGACGACAACTGGCAAGACCGTCATCAACGCCGCTCGCGCGGCCACCAACTGCGTCGGCGCCGCGTCGAGCACCGCCGGAAACGCAAAGACCAGTGGCAGCCCGGTATCAAGCAACCCAAGCGCCACCAGCCAAGTCATGTTTCCGGCCTTCGACGATCGTTGCGCATTTCTCATCCCTGGAACTCGGTATCGATATAGAAGTTGTCGTCATCGACGGTGAACTGAATCCAGCCGTCCCGGCGGGTAGTCAAGACATGCCTATCTTTCATGGTCGTGCGCACCCGCACGCCCTGAGCGCGAACGACGGCGCGATAGTCGGGCACTGTCTCTTGCGTTGCGTGCATTTTTGCCTTGTCTGACACCAGTACGCAACTCGGCGTGAAATACGCGAAGATATCTTCACAAAAACCGTTTTCCCGCCCATGGTGCGATGCTACGAGCACGTCAGTGCCGGTCAATTCGGCGCGAAAGGCCGCTTGCTGCAACAACGCGCGCCAACCTGCCTTCTCAAGATCACCAGGAAACAGCATTTTGATGTTCCGGTATTTTATAAAGACCGCCAAACTCAGATTGTTCGTATCCGTGAACAACGGATAGGGATTCCAGAAGGCCGACGCGGTGATGCCACCCATGTTCTGGTCGAAGGGCTCGCCGACCACCCCATTGAATCCTTCGCAAATGTGCGCAAACCGCTCAGCGTCGCGAGTCAACGGCCCGCACTCCTCTTTGATTGCGCGAATCGCGCCGGCGGAGGTGGTGGGATTGCGATACACGACCGGCACAACAATGCGCGCGTCCCACAACCCCTGCAGGTCGCTCATATGGTCTTGGTCGGCGTTGGTGATGAACAGATAGTCAAGCCTGTTGCGGCCGAGCGTTCTGGAAATATAGTTGCTGGGGCGGAAGCCGGAGCCGTGTCCCGAGTCGATCATCGCCAACCGGCCGCCATATGCCCCCAATCCGATCTGCATGACGTGCTGGACCATGGCGCAAGCGCCGTGCTCAACGTTCCAAATCCGAACGCGCATTTCTCCAGGCATGGCCTACCCCAATATCTTTTCACCTGATATTTTGTCATAAGGCACGGCCCGACCGCGAAGACGAGATGCACGGAATCATCGGCCGATCAAAGCAAGTTGGAAACCTGCTGACGATGCGTCACTGAATGCGGCAAGCACATGGAAGGTCAGTGATGAAAGAATTAAGATCAACGTGATCGAATCTCGACGCATCCCCTGACCGGCGATCGAGAAATCGACATTCGCCACCCGGACTTCCAATGTCAGAAGTCCGCCAAACAGGGCTGAGAACCAAACAACATCCAAACTGCACAAAACGCCGTGTTTTGGGAGTAGTGATTTGAAGTAGAGGTAATGCAGTGAGTCTGCGGCAGGACGAAGCTTTGCGTCCGATTCAGTGACGGGCGGGTAGGTTGGCGTCGGCTCCGAAGCTGTAGCTGTTGTTCGAGCAACCTCAACGTTCGACGGGTCAGTGGCCGCATCTGGCCGTTTGCTAAATCATCCAGTCGATCCCGCATAGTCAAACCGGGATTCAAACATGCGAGGTTCGCAAGAACACGGCCGTTTTCCTGAATTGCTTGTTCTGGATTCTCGTTTTCGATTGCCGACAATGCCCACTCAAACCATCCGCGAAAACCGCTTCACACTCGCCTGCCCGAGATAAGCATCAAACACAGAAGCCACGTTCCGCACCAGCATGCGTCCCGCAGGCAACACCCGAATCCCGTCGCGTCCAATCTCAACAAGCTCATCATCGACCATAGCCTCAAGCCGCGCGAGTTCATCGGCGAAAGTGCTCTCAAACGCAATGCCATGCACCCGCTCGATCTCATCGAACCACAGCCCACCACCGCACATCAACCGCATGATGACATCGCGCCGCAGAAGATCATCGGCCGACAATCGCACCCCACGCGCAATGGCAAGCCGTCCATCGTCGATAGCAGCCGCGTACTCACCCACATCACGCGCATTCTGTGCGTAGACATCGCCGATCTTTCCAATCGCCGAAGCCCCGATCCCAATCAAATCACAATCCCCACGCGTGCTGTATCCCTGAAAATTCCGCTGAAGCGTCCCGTCCGCGAGCGCGAGAGAAAGTTCATCACCGGGTAAGGCAAAATGATCCATGCCGATATAAACATACCCCGCGTCGCTCATGCGCTCGATCACGCGCCCGAGAATCGCAAGCCGCACGGCAGGCGAGGGCAGCGCGGATTCATCCATCTGCCGCTGCATCTTGAACAGCGCCGGCATATGCGCATAACCAAACACCGAGACACGATCCGGCGCGAGCGCGATCATCGCATCGAGCGTGCGCGTAAAACTCTCGACGCTCTGATGAGGCAAGCCATAAATCAAATCGACGCTAATCGACTTGAAGCCATTTCGCCGCGCCGCCTGCATGACGCCTTCGGTCATCGCATAAGGCTGCACGCGGTTGATCGCTTGCTGCACGCGTTCATCGAAATCCTGCACGCCCAGACTCAACCGATTAAAGCCAAGCTTACGCAACACGCCGATCGTTTCCGCCGATGCCTCGCGCGGATCGACTTCGATCGAATACTCGGCGCGATCGTCGGATACGAGGTTGAAGTGCTCGGCGGTCGCGGCCATCAACTCCGTCATCTCGGCGTGCGAGAGAAACGTGGGCGTGCCGCCGCCCCAATGCAGTTGCGTCACGGGACGGCGGGTATCGACGAGCGCGGCGTGCATCGCAAGTTCGCGCTTCATGCGGTCGAGATACGGCCGCGCGTGCGCGCGATTCTTCGTCGCGACCTTGTTGCAGCCGCAATAGAAGCAGACGGTGTCGCAAAACGGAATGTGGAAGTAGAGCGATAAATCGGCGGCCGGATCGGCTTTCATTGCCGCCTCGCAGTAATGCTTCGGGTCGAAGGAATCGATGAACTGGACGGCGGTCGGATAGGACGTGTAGCGCGGACCGTGCGCGTCGTAACGTTCGAGGAGATCGGGGCGGAAGAAGGTATTCGAGGATGTCATAACGGACCTTGGGCTTGCGCACGAGTGTAAAAGCGCGAGGCGCGCGGCAATTGCGAGATAAGGTCGCAGTACGGCTTCCCGGGTTTGACGGAACGCAAACTTCAGGCGTGGGACAATGCGGTTTTACGCTTTTGAGCCTAAGTCATGTCGACTGCTTCGAGCGCGCCGCATGCGTGCCGCGAAGGGTGCGGTGCGTGCTGCATCGCGCCTTCCATCACGAGTCCGATTCCGGGGATGCCAAACGGCAAGCCGGCCGGCGAACGCTGCGTGCAACTCGGCGATGATCTGCGTTGCGCGATTTTCGGCGATCCGCGCAGACCGGCTTGTTGCGGCGGGTTGCAAGCTTCGGCGGAGATGTGTGGGGAGACGCGGGAGTATGCGCTCGCGTGGATCGCCAAACTTGAGGTCGCCACGCAACCGCATTGAAGTTCAGTGGTCCAATGACCGGTTTTTAGCCTCACCGCATTTCACAGTTCAGCCCCCGGAGACTCCCGCATGTCCAACCCCGTCGCGCTAACCCGGCGCCGGTTTCTGCTTGCCACGCTCATCGCCTTGCCGGCGCTTGGCGCGTCATCGGTGACGCAAGCAGCTTCGAATTCCATCTTCCCGTTCATTCCGGATCACTACACGTTCTCTCAGCAGCAAGTCCAGGAAGCCGTCGCGCGCAAGTTTCCCTTGCAACGCACGATCTCGCAGATCGTCGATGTCGTGTTGAGCAATCCCGTCATCGGCATGGCGCCTGATCGTAATCGCGTAACCGTGCATGTCGATGCGCGCTTCACCACGCCCTTCATGCCCAACCCCGTCAACGGCGCATTCACGCTCTCGACGCAACTCGGCTATGACGCGCAAAGCCGCTCGGTGATCCTCGTCTCGCCAAGCGTCGATGATTCGCAGTTCTCAGGGGACGCCGCGCAATACAACCAGCAGATCGCTGCCGCCGGTGCCATGCTCGCGGCGCAATTGCTCGAACGGTATCCCATCCACACCTTCAAGCCCGAAGAATTGCAGTTCGCCGGCGTTTCTTACGAACCCGGTACAATCACAGTCCTTACAAACGGCATACGTGTTCAGATCGTCGAAAAATAAGTCGAAATCTTGGCGCGGGGTGCTCCACACGAACGGCGATAACAGCGAAAAAGGGCTGACGGATGGACTGGATATTGATGGTGAAGGCGCTCGTTCTGGGCGTCGTGGAAGGGTTGACCGAATTTCTGCCGGTCTCGAGCACCGGACATCTGATCGTCGCAGGCAGTCTCCTGAATTTCACCGACGCGCAGGCTAAAACCTTCGATGTCGTCATTCAGTTCGGCGCGATTCTCGCCATCTGCTGGGAATATCGCAAAAAAATCGGCTCCGTAGTCACCGGTTTGCCGTCACGGCCGGACGCGCGGCGCTTCACGCTCAACGTGATCATCGCGACCATTCCGGCCATCGCCCTCGGTCTTTTGTTCGAGAAAAGCATCAAGGCGGTGTTGTTCTCGCCGGTGCCGGTTTCGGTGGCGCTGATTGTGGGCGGCATCGTCATATTGTGGGCGGAAGCGCGTCAGCGTGACCGCGCCGCCGCGCCGCGCGTGACTTCCATCGACGACCTCTCTTACTCCGACGCCCTCAAGGTCGGATTAGCGCAATGTTTCGCGCTGATTCCGGGCACGTCGCGCTCGGGAGCGACGATCATCGGCGGCATGCTGTTCGGACTCGAACGCCGCGTGGCCACGGAGTTCTCATTCTTTCTGGCGATTCCGATCATCTTCGGCGCAACGCTCTACGAAATGGCGAAGTACTGGCGCACGCTGACCGTGAACGATCTCGGGCTCTTTGCAATCGGGCTCGTGGCGGCGTTCGTGAGCGCGTTCATTTGTATTCGGTGGCTGCTGCGTTACGTCGCCTCGCACGATTTCTCGGCGTTCGCGTGGTATCGCATCGGTTTTGGCTTGTTGATTCTGATTGTCGGTTATAGCGGCGGTTTGAGTTGGGCTGACTGAAAGTCACGCACGCTTTCTGGCGGGAGTTAAACCCCACGTCTTTTCGAAGCGTGGGGTTTTGTTTTTTGGACGTGACTAAATGTCCGCGTCTCGATTCAAAGGCAGATTGATCGTCTTCAAACACGGCGGAACAGCAAGTCCCAAACGCCATGACCGAGATTTAATCCGCGTTTCTCGAACTTGGTCACCGGACGATAATCCGGGCGCGGAGCATAACCATCGGCGGTATTTTGAAGCGCGGGTTCGGCGGACAGCACTTCGAGCATTTGTTCGGCATAGTTTTGCCAGTCGGTCGCAAGATGCACATAACCGCCCGGTTTCAAGCGCGACACGAGCAAAGCCACGAATTTCGGTTGAATCAGCCGCCGCTTGTGATGCCGCGCCTTGTGCCACGGATCGGGGAAATAAATGTGTACGCCATCCAGACTAGCCGGCGCGATCATGTGTTCGAGCACTTCCACGGCGTCGTGCTGAAGAATTCGCAGGTTGCCGAGCCCTTGTTCGCCAATCAGCTTCAGCAAGGCGCCCACGCCCGGCTCGTGCACTTCCACGCCGATGAAGTCGTCGCCCGGACGCTTGGCCGCGATTTCCGCTGTTGTCCCGCCCATGCCGAAGCCGATTTCCAGCACGCGCGGCGCTTCGCGTCCGAACACGGCTGACCAGTCGGCGACTTGCGCGTCATACGGCACGATGTAACGTGGTCCGAGTTGATCGATGGCGCGCTGCTGGCCCGGCGACACGCGGCCCGCGCGCGTCACGAAGCTGCGGATACGGCGATGGCGCAGCGTGGAGGTTTCGTCGGCGGGAGCGCTGGACGACGTGGCGTCGTCCTGGGAATCGTGATTCATGGCGAGAGCAGAGTGCGTGACTAACGCGGCGCGGCTGGCGAATCCGCACGCGTGCAGAGCGTGGAAACTAAAAAGCCGCCCGGACAACGACAGGCGGCTTTCTCGGCGATGCTGGAGCGGGCGATGGGAATCGAACCCACGTCTGTAGCTTGGGAAGCTACGGTAATGGCCATTATACGACGCCCGCGTGAGCCCGCTATTTTAAGCGGCGGCGCGGCGCAGCGCAATTGCTGCCCCGGCGCCGGCCACCATGCGCGCTTCGTTCAGATGCCGAACAAGGTCATCGAAACGGCGAGACGCGTGACCACCATCAACAATACCTGCACGATGACGAACAGCAGGATTGGTGACAAATCGATGCCGCCCAAGCGCGGCAAAATGCGTCGCAGTGGATCGAGAAACGGCGCGGTGATCTGAAACAAAAGCGGCATGGCCGGCGATTGCGGATTGAGCCACGAAAGCAGCGCCATCAGAATCGTCATCCAGATGATGAGGTTCAGCGCCCACTTCACGACGGTGAGGAGGGCGACGAGAAGGATCATCGGCATCATAAGCGTCGGATCGACGTTGGCCAGCACGACCATCAACGTCACGTAGACGAGCGAGGCGATGAACGCGGCGAGAATGCTCGCCCAGTCGATCTTGCCGCCGGGCAGGATCTTGCGCAGCGGCAACACGATCCAGTTGGTTGCCTGCATCACGCCGTTCGAGACCGGGTTATAGGGCGGCATGCGCACGACCTGCATCCATGCGCGCAGCAAAAGCGCCGCGCCGAACAGAGTGAAGACGGTATTAAGCAGAAAACGGGCGATCTCGCCGAACATCTCGGTTCCTCGATGAAGCCGCACAGGGTTCGAACCTGCGCTGGATAGGGTGAGCGAAGCTAAGGGAAGGCGACGGCCGGGCCACTCGCCGCGAAAAGATGCGCAGGTGCGTAATCGATAAGTCTTGCGCCGCGCGATAACCCGCCAACAAGCGAAGCTTCGATGCCGACCTTGATCGTCGTTCGTTCTCGACTGACTCGTCCTGCGGACACGGCGGCTTTTCTGCGCCTTGCTTCCCCGCCCACCGGATAAGCTCGGTGGGGCGCCGGACGTCACCTTAACATGGCTTGACGGCGGCTTGGGCGCGTTGTCGCACAAGGCGCGGCCGTTTGAGGTTCCGCGGCTTGAAAGGCGCATGCAAGGAGCGTTCACGAACCGGTAGGAAAGAGATTCTCGCGACGGAAAACCCTAGTGTTGTCAATTCGAGACGATCGCAAAAGGCGCGTTTTACGTAAAACTGGCAGGATAGGGAACGAAAAGCGAAACGGGTTATATAGAAAAGTTGGGGATTTATCTGGCAACGAGGCGTAAAGGTGGTCGAAAAAGCACAAGTAGCCGAGGCCTTCGGAACCATTTCCCGCTTTTGTCTGAAAGCCCGCGAGTCTTAACGCCGAATGTGGTTCAACACACACCGATCGAAAGGCTTGGGTTCTATCCCGCACATTGATGCACGGACAGGGCGCGAATACTAAAGAAAAGACGGATCAACAGGGAAAACGGTGGCGCGAAAAAGCGCACGGTTTTCCGTGAGGTTTAATCGCTACGTTCGGAGGTCGCTGTGAGCATATTCTCTTATCGAAAACATTTGCGATTCTTGAGCCAGGCCCAGCGGCGTCGCTGGTGGGATCAGAAAAAGCGTCTAACGCCTCGGGTGGTCATCAGCGGGGCATACGTGCCGCCGAATGTTTCGCGCGAATTCGCTTATGTGAAGGTGGGTTGAAGCGTCGTCGCGTTTCGAACTTTGTGTTTGCAAAGCCCCGCCTGATCGATTGCCCGGCGGGGCTTTTCTTTGCATTTGTAAATGTCGTTACTTGCTGGGCGGCGGAAGTCCGGTCGCAGAACTTTTGCTGATCGAAAGGCACGCCGGACGGCCGACTCGCGTGGGCGCACGCGTTCTAGCCTTTCCAGAAGCGTAAGAAAACTTGCAATTTGCAACATATGGTTCCAGCGGCGTTTGGCCTTTTTCGATAGATTGAAGCCATACCGTCGTTTGTCGTGCCGTACGGATCGGCAGCAGGCGGCGAGGAGAACGAAGGTGAATAGGCTCGCTTATTGGATGGTTGCAGGGGCGCTGGGTGTCGGCATTGTTGGCGCTGCACAGGCGCATGTTTCGGTGGGCATCGGGATCGGGGTTCCCGCTTATCCGGTTTATCAGGCGCCGCCGCCGCCGGTTTATGTCGCGCCGCCCGCGCCGGTGTACGTAGCGCCGCAGCAGCCGGTGTATGTTGCGCCGCCGCCGCCCGTGGTCTATGCGCCGCCGCCTCCGGTCGTCGTCGGAAGTTATGGTTACGGCTACTACGGTCGCCCTTACTATCATCACGGCTACTACCGGGGCGGTCCCGGCTACTATCGGGGCGGTCCGGGCTACTGGCACCGCTAATCGACAATTCGGCTGTCGAATCTTCTGGCGATGCATGTCCCCAAGCGGACCTGCATCGCTTTTTTCGTTGCGGCATCGCTTTTCAGAAGCGCGTCATAACTGGGACAATGACGGCTCTCCTCACCCCTCGTCCTCGTCCCATGTCCTCACTTCCCGCACCTACCTTCGAAGACGTCGCCGATGCCGCTCGCCGCATCGAAGGCGTCGCGCATCGCACGCCGGTTCTCACGTCCACCACGGCCGACGCCATGTCGGGCGCGTCGCTCTTCTTCAAATGCGAAAACTTCCAGCGCATGGGCGCGTTCAAGTTTCGCGGCGCCTATAACGCGTTGTCCCATTTCGACGATGCCCAGCGCAAAGCCGGCGTTATCACGTACTCGTCGGGCAATCATGCGCAGGCCATCGCGTTGTCGGCGAAGCTCGCGGGCATCCGCGCGACCATCGTCATGCCCGAAGACGCGCCTGCCGCGAAGATGGCCGCGACGCGCGGCTATGGCGGCGAAGTGATCACCTACGATCGCTATACGCAGAACCGCGAGGAAATCGGCCGCGCGCTCGCAGAGGAACGCGGCATGACCCTGATCCCGCCATACGATCATCCACATGTGATCGCGGGGCAGGGCACGGCGGCAAAGGAATTGATCGAAGAAACCGGACCGCTGGATTACCTGTTCGTCTGCCTCGGCGGCGGCGGGCTGATCGGCGGATGCGCTCTCGCCGCTGCCGCGCTCAGCCCGTCGTGCAAGGTGATCGGCGTTGAGCCGGAAGCGGGCAACGACGCGCAGCAGTCACTCGCGCGCGGCGAGATCGTGCATATCGAAGTGCCGCGCACGATCGCCGATGGCGCCGCTTCCACGCACGTTGGCGAATACAACTTCCCGATCATCCAGCGTCATGTGGACAGCATCGTCACCGTGAGCGACGCCCAGTTGATCGACACGCTGCGCTTTTTCGCGCAACGCATGAAGATGGTCGTCGAGCCGACCGGCTGTCTGGCCGCCGCGGCGGTGCTGCAGAAAGTGGTGCCGGTGGAAGGCAAGCGCGTGGGTGTGATCGTGAGCGGCGGCAACGTCGATCTGGCGCGTCTGGCGGAGTTCGTCGCCTGACGTGGGCTCGCTCATCGCGCGAAAGGCACGCGCCGCTCAAACCGGCGCGTGCACGATCAGATCGCGGTAACCATTGACGGTCACGCTGTACGCGAAATAAGCGAATAGCACGGCCGAAAGCACATGACACGCGCGCAGCAGGCTCGTGCCCGCGCGCTTGCGGCCGTGGCTCGCCAGCGTGCAGACGAAGAGCGTCCAGCCGAGCCCGCCGCAAAAGAAGCCGATCAGGAACACGGACGCGCTCATCGCGCTGGTCGCGCCGGCTTTGGCGATCAACGCGCCGCCCACGGCCGCGAACCAGAGAATCGCACTTGGCGACGACACCGCGAGCAAACAGCCACGCACGAAACTCTTCGCATGACTTTGGCGTGGCAGACGGTCGTCGGCTTCGCCTTCGACAGGCGGCGCGGATGCGGGATTCAGCGCCTCGCGTGCCATCTTCCACGTGAGGAACAGAAGCACGATCGCCCCGCCGATCCACACGACCCATCGCACGGCCGCGAATTGCAGAAGCGCCGACATGCCGGCCAGCGCGAGCGCCGCGTAGAAGAGATCGCCGAAACAGGTCCCGAGGCCGAGCACGAATCCTGGTTTGAAGCCGTGCGACAGCACGAGCGAAATGATCGCGACATTGGCAATGCCAATATCCAGACACAGCGACAACGACAAAAAGAAGCCGTCGGACAGCAGGGACCACGAGTGCATCGTCTTTTTTTTAGTGATCGCGTAGCGCGAAGTGGATGTCGAGGCGGCCGGTCGATACGCCGACCGTGTTGCGCATTGGCGGGTGGCGAAAGCGTGCGAGCGCGCCAAGCTGCTCGTCCGTGCCTATGCCAAGCCGTTCGAGTACATGCACGACGACCGCGTTGAGCACGCCGGTGTTGCCGTCTTCCACCTTCACCGCGATGCCGAGTGTGCCTTCGGGGCGCCGGACGCCAATGGCGTAGCACGCGTCCGCGCCGGTCTTGCCGACGAGCGTGCCGCCGAAGGTTTGCATCAGCAGCGTACAGAAGCGGCCTTCGCCGGCGACGAGTTCGGGATGCGCCGTCATCGCCTCGTAGATACGCGCGAGCGGCGTACCGTCCGGCGCATCGGCGATTTTTGCGAAGAGCCGCGCGAGGCGATCGAGCGGGAAGGCGGGCGTCGGCAGATTGCAGCCGTCGATGGCCCATTGCACTTCGTCGTCGGCGAGATCAACGACGCGCGCCATCGTCCGCTTGACCCACGCCTGCAGCGGATGCGCGGGCAGATGATAACCGTCGAGCGGCGCATTCATGGCGCGCGCGCCGGCCAGCATGCCGGCGTGCTTGCCGGAACAATTGCTGCACACGGGCGTCGGCATGAAATCGCGTTTGATCCAGTCGCGGAAGACGGCATCGGAAATGGGCGGATGGCCGCCGCAGCGAAGATCGGCTTCGTTTGCTTCGGCTTTCGCGAGCATCGCCCGCGCGCGCTCGATATGACGCGCTTCGCTGTTATGCGACGCGCACATCAGCGCCAGATCTTCTTCGCTGAAGCCGAAGCGTTCGAGCGCGCCGGTTTCGAGCACGGCCAACGCCTGCGCGGGTTTCGCCGCCGAGCGCGGCAAGGTCACGCGATATGGATCGCCGAACGAATGCAGCACGCGCCCGGATGCATCGACCACCGCGACATGCGCCGCATGCGTATTCTCGATGACATCGCCACGAAAAACCGTCGCCCCGATCATGCTTTTCTCGCCGATGGCGACGTGTCGAGGCCGAGTTCGCTCCACAACGTATCGACGCGGCGCTTGACGGCTTCGTCCATGACAATCGGGCGGCCCCATTCGCGCGTGGTCTCGCCGGGCCATTTGTTGGTCGCGTCGAGTCCCATCTTCGAGCCGAGCCCCGCCACGGGCGACGCGAAGTCGAGATAGTCGATCGGCGTGTTGTCCACGAGCACGGTATCGCGCACGGGGTCCACTCGCGTCGTGATCGCCCAGATGACTTCCTTCCAGTCGCGCACGTTCACGTCTTCGTCGACCACGACGATGAACTTCGTGTACATGAACTGCCGCAGGAAACTCCATACGCCGAACATCACGCGCTTGGCGTGGCCGGGATAGCTCTTCTTCATCTGCACGATGGCCATGCGATAACTGCAGCCTTCTGGCGGCAGATAGAAGTCCGTGATCTCGGTGAACTGCTTCTGGAGGAGCGGCACGAAGACTTCGTTGAGCGCGACGCCGAGCACGGCCGGTTCGTCGGGCGGCTTGCCGGTATAGGTCGAATGGAAGAGGGCGTCGCGCCGCATGGTGATCTTTTCGACGGTGAAGACCGGGAACCACTCCTGTTCGTTGTAGTAGCCGGTGTGATCGCCGTATGGACCTTCGAGCGCGTGTTCGTATTTCGCGGATGCCCCCGCGGACGGACGCGGCGGCGCGCCCGCGGGCGCAGGCGGCGGCACGCCGTCTTGCGGATGGATGAAGCCTTCGAGCACGATCTCCGCGCGCGCCGGTACTTGCAGCGTGTCGACGCCAGGCGTCAGGCACTTCGCCAGTTCAGTGCGCGAGCCGCGCAGCAGCCCCGCGAACTGATACTCGGACAACGAATCGGGCACCGGCGTGACGGCGCCGAGGATCGTCGCGGGATCGGCGCCGAGCACGACCGCCACGGGATACGGCTTGCCGGGATTGGCAAGCGCGAATTCGCGAAAGTCGAGCGCGCCGCCGCGATGAGCGAGCCATCGCATGATGAGTTTGTTGCGCCCGATCAGCTGTTGCCGATAAATGCCGAGATTCTGCCGCGACTTGTTGGGGCCGCGCGTGACGGTGAGGCCCCAGGTGAGCAGCGGGCCGGCGTCGCCGGGCCAGCAGGTTTGGATCGGCAAGCGCGCGAGATCGACATCGTTGCCTTCCCAAACTATTTCCTGGCAAGGCGGCGAATTCACCGATTTCGGCGCCATGTCCCAAACGGCCTTGGCAAGCGACAACAGCTTGCCCGCGTCCTTCAAACCCTTGGGCGGCTCGGGCTCCTTGAGCGCCGAGAGCAGCCGGCCGACATCGCGCAGCGAGCCGAGCGCGGCGGTGTCGCTGCCGAGGGCCGTATCGTTGCCGCTCTGCGCTTGCGTTTCGATACCCATGCCGAGCGCCACCCGGCGCGTCGTGCCGAAGAGGTTCGCAAGCACGGGCATGGAATGTCCCGTTGGCGTTTCGAACAACAGGGCGGGGCCGCCCGCGCGCAATACGCGATCGGAAATTTCGGTGATTTCGAGAACGGGGGAAACGGGCTGCCGAACACGGCGCAGTTCACCTAGCGCTTCGAGGCGGGCGGTGAAGTCGCGCAGATCTTTGTATTTCATCGATGATCAGAAAGGGACTCGAGGACGGCCCAGAAGGGCGGGACGGCTGCGCGCCAGACGATTGTCGATTTTACATGCGCTCGCGTCGGTGCGTTCGGAGACATTCAGCAAATTCCGCTTCCAATGCCCCAACTGGCGCGGTTTTCGGCAACTGAACACTGTTCGTTATTACTTTAAGTAATTGAAACGGAAGTCTATAGCATTGACGGATGATTAAAGCCTGCTAGAATCCTTTGCCATCCTTTGCGGGTTTTGAAACTTTTTACCGCTGCCTCAGGTCTTTCAGACGCACATGCGTCGCCTGCGCCGAACATGCCCGGCGATTCATGGCTGTTGGTTGTCACGGCCGGCGTTACCAGCGCCGGTTTTTCGCGTGGAAAGCCTCTGCGCATTCATGGCATGCAGTTCGTGCCGCGCACTCCGGTCAACTTTTTAACCGGCGGCTTTCCAGACGGCTCCATGCCGTTTCCCCGATGCCGTTTGTGCTTGCCGAGAGCGAGCGGTGTCTGATTTACGCATTGAATTCGCGTTTTATTCGTATTCATCTGCGTTAAATCAAGCAACATTGGGAGCATAGATGAACGCTTCGGTTTTCTGGGGTTCCGACACCCGCGCAGCGCAGATCGTGCGCATTGCGCTGCGTCGCGGACGCCGTTTGAGTCAGCATCTCTTCAGCCTCGTCGGCGGCGCCGCCGTCATCACGGCTTTCGCACTTTGGCTCCTGCCTTCCTGGCGTACGACCTTCGCCGCACGAATCATGCCGTTCGTTTCGGCGGCCGTGCAGGCCGGTCCGGCTCGCTTGCTCGCGGGGCAGCCGCTGCCGCCGTTCGCGGCGGTGCATCGGCCGCCGGTCGAGTCGAATCTGGCTGTCAATCTCGTGTCGAAAGCACGGGCCGCGGATGCGCGCGAAGTGCCCGCAACCGCCGCTCCGTCGCTCGGCGCCGCGACCTACGACGACGCCAGCGCCCGCCAGCTTACGGGCGGCATCAGCCTCGCCGTATCGCCTAACGGGCTCGATCCGCGCACCATGCCCTCCGTCGGCATGCTCGCGAGTCTGATTCCCGCCCAACGCGTCGTCGCCGATGCCCGCGACGACCGCGTCCTCATCTCGACGCGTGAGCAGCAACTCGTCGCCAGCTTCATTGCGCGGCGATATCGCGTGGCGCAGGACCCGGTCAGCGAGCTCGTGCGCGCGGCCTTCGATACCGGCCGCGAAGTGGGCCTCGATCCGTTGCTGTTGCTTTCGGTAATGGCGATCGAGTCCGGCTTCAATCCGTATGCCGAAAGCGGCGTGGGTGCGCAGGGTCTGATGCAGGTGATGTCGAAGGTTCATTCCGACAAGTTCCAGTACTTCGGCGGTTCGCACGCGGCGCTCGATCCGCTCGCGAATATCAAGGTCGGGGCGCTGGTGCTGAAGGACTGTATCGCGCGTGGTGGTTCGGTCGCGGGCGGTCTGCGTTATTACGTGGGTTCGTCGACGCAGGACGATGGCGGGTACGGCGCGAAGGTGCTGGCCGAGCGTTCGCGTCTGCGCGATGTCGCGCGTGGCCGCAATGTGCCGATCAACTCGCCCCAAGCGCCTGTGCAGGCGGCGCCGAAGCAGGTTCTCGCTTCTACGTCGGCCGCCACGGCGGATGGCAGCAAGCGCGTGCATGCGACCATCGACAATCAGAAGAAAGCGGAATCGCAGGACGAAACCGATAGTGAAGCGAAGCATGTTGCTTCGGCCGAGTTCGGCGCCTGAGTTTTTTTCGTCGAGTCGTAAAAAAGGGCACCCTCGGGTGCCCTTTTGCTTTTCTTCGCTGCAAATTTATCGGCTGAAAAGCGAGCCCAGGCGATGAACCGCTTCCTCCAGCTTTGCGTACGCCGTTGCGTATGAAACCCGGATATAGCGCTCGGGCGCATGAAAGCCGAAATCGGCGCCTGGTACGAGCACGACGCCTGCATCGTGAAGCATCGATTGCGTGAGCGCGCCGCTGTGGCCGGCTGCGGGGTGCGCGACGCTCATCGTGTCCGCATAGACGTAGAAGGCGCCGTCGGGCGTAACCGGCACGCCAAAGCCCAGCGAACGCAACGCCGGCACGATGTAATCGCGCCGGCGCTTGAATTCGAGGCGGCGCGCTTCGTAGATCGCGATTGTCTCCGGCTCGAAGCAGGCGAGCGCCGCGTGCTGCGCCAGCGCCGATGCGCAGATGAAAAGGTTCTGCGAGAGCTTCTCGACTGCCGGAACCATTGCGTGCGGCACGACCAGCCAGCCGAGCCGCCAGCCGGTCATGCTGAAATATTTCGAAAAGCTGTTTACGGTGACGACATCATCGCCGAAGGAGAGCGCCGAGATGGGCTTCGCGTCGTAGCTCAAGCCCTGATAGATCTCGTCGACGATCGTAAAGCCGCCGCGCGCACGCACCGCATTCACGATGCGCTTCAGTTCATCCGGCGCGATGGACGTGCCCGTCGGGTTCGACGGCGACGCCAGCAATACGCCGCGCGTTTGCGGCCGCCAGTATTCCTCGACGTGAGCCGCCGTCAACTGAAAGCGCTCGGCCGGGCCGCTTGGGATCAGCACGGGCTTGCCGTCCGCCGCCGACACGAAATGCCGGTTGCACGGATAGCACGGGTCGGGCATCAGCACTTCGTCGCCGTGATCGATGAGCGTCATGCACGCGAGCAACAGCGCCGCCGATGCACCCGCCGTCACCACGATGCGCTGCGGGTCGACCGTGAGGCCGAACGCATCGCGATAGTGCTGCGAGATCGCCTCGCGCAACGCGGTCACGCCGAGCGCATTCGTGTATTGCGTGACGCCGCGCTGCAAGGCATCCGCGGCGGCGCGCGTGACCGGTTCGGGCGCCGTGAAATCCGGCTCGCCGATACCCATATGGATGATGTCGCGCCCCGCGCGTTCCAGCGCCTGCGCGTCCTTCATCAACTCCATCACGTAGAACGGCTCGATCGCGTCGACCCGTGACGCAAGCCGCACCAGCGGCTCGGTGGCGGTATTCATCTGCGCGCCTGCGCCTCGGTCGGACGCAAGGCGACCGCGAGCTTGTCGAGCACGCCGTTCACGTACTTGTAGCCATCCGAACCGCCGAACGTCTTGGTCAGCTCGACCGCCTCGTTAATCACCACGCGATACGGAATGTCCAGGTGATGCTTGAATTCGAACGCGGCGACCAGCAGAACCGCGCGCTCCACCGGCGACAGTTGCTCGATCGGCCGGTCGAGACACGGCTGCAACTGCTCGGAGAGCACGTCGGCTTCCTTGATCACGCCGTGCAGAATGGCATCCAGATGCTCATGGTCGGCCTTGTCGAAGCCCTGCGCATTGCGCAACTGCGCGTCGATCTCGCCGCCGGGCGCACCCGACAGCAGCCATTGATAAAGCCCTTGCGTCGCGAGTTCACGCGAGCGGCGTCGAGCGCTCTTCATGCGCGGTCCTCGTCTTCGTCTTCTTCGTCGTCGCCGCCGAGCTGTTCCAGCGCGACGGAAAGATTCGCCATTTCAACTGCCACGCGTGCCGCATCGCGGCCTTTTTCCGTCATGCGCGCGACGGCTTGTTCGTCGTTTTCGGTCGTCAGCACGGCGTTCGCCACCGGCACGCCGAAGTCGAGCGCAATGCGCGAAATGCCCGAGCCGCTTTCGTTCGAAACCAGTTCGAAGTGATACGTCTCGCCGCGCACCACGGCGCCGAGCGCGATCAGCGCGTCGAACTGGCCGGATTCCGCGAGTTTTTGCAGCGCCAGCGGAATTTCGAGCGCGCCCGGCACGGTGACGAGCAGCACGTCTTCGCCGATCACGCCGAGGCGTTCCAGCTCTTCGATGCATGCATCGGCAAGGCCATTGCACACGGGTTCGTTGAAGCGCGACTGCACGATGCCGATGCGCAGACCGTCACCGTCGAGATTCGGCTGGTATTGTCCGATTTCCATGAATGAGTTCCGTTGGTTTGGAATGAGTTGATGCGTTCAGGCAGAGCGCAGATGCGAGACCGGCGTGTCCGCGGGCGCGGCGGTCGCGGGGCAGCCGGGCATGGCGATGAAGCCGGTCACTTCGAGCCCGTAGCCCGACATGCTGCCGAGCTTGCGCGGATTCGCGAGCACCTGCATCTTGCCGACGCCCAGGTCGCGCAAGATCTGCGCGCCGATGCCATAAGTCTTGAAGTCGATGGGACGGCGCTTCAGTTCGAGCGCCTTGTCCTTCTCGTCGAACGCGCGGAACACGTCCACGAGTTGTTCCTTGGTGTCGCCGCAATTGAGCATGACGATGGCGCCGAGATCGCGCGCGGCGATTTCCTTCATGGCCGCGTCGATGGTCCATGAATGCGTGGAAGAATCGATCTCGAGCAAGTCGAGCACCGAAAGCGGCTCGTGCACGCGCACCGGCGTTTCGCGGTCGGGCGAGGGCGTGCCGCGCACGAGCGCGATATGCGGCGAACGCGTCGGCTCGTCGCGATAGAGCACCGCGCGAAACGAACCGTGAGCGGTCTGCATGATGCGCTCGCCGACCTTTTCGATGATGGATTCCGTCCGGCTGCGGTAGTGGATCAGGTCGGCGATGGTGCCGATCTTGAGCCCGTGCTGATCCGCGAATTCCATGAGGTCGGGCAGCCGCGCCATCTCGCCGTCGTCCTTGATGATTTCGCAGATGACGGATGCGGGCGTGAGGCCCGCTAGCGCGGTGAGATCGCAGCCGGCTTCCGTGTGGCCGGCACGCACGAGCACGCCGCCTGGCTGCGCCATGATCGGGAACACGTGGCCCGGCTGCACGATGTGCTCGGCGCGCGCGTCGTGCGCGACCGCCGCCGCGACCGTGCGCGCGCGGTCGGAAGCCGAAATGCCGGTGGTCACGCCTTCGGCCGCCTCGATGCTGACCGTGAACGCGGTGCCGTACTGCGTGCCGTTGCGGTGGGTCATGAGCGGCAGATTCAGTTGCTTGCAGCGCTCTTGCGTGAGCGTCAGGCAGATCAGGCCGCGACCGTGCTTCGCCATGAAATTGATCGCTTCTGGCGTGACGAAATCGGCTGCGACGAGGAGGTCGCCTTCGTTTTCGCGGTCTTCCTCGTCGACGAGGATCACCATCCGCCCGGCTTTCAGTTCAGCGATGATCTCTGGAGTGGTGGCGATCGGCATGATGGCGTCCCGAAGGGGTCCGGATTGGGAAAGGGCGTATTTTACGCCACCGATGATGGACAGTCGGTGAAATCGCGGCGTCGCCTGCACAGGCGATTTTTCCTCTTCCTTCCGGACGACTGGCGCGGCTTCATGCGGCCTGAGATGATACGAATTCCTTATCCTTTGCGAGTGTGAATTCTGTACCATGTTGAGTACGTTAAATAGCACGGAGCCTAAAATGGCTTTTACCCCCAAAGACGTCATCTCCCTTTCGCAGGCGCGTGCGAATTTGTCGGAGCTCATCGACGAAGTGCAGAAGGGCACGGACAAGATCATCACGAAGAACGGCGAAGCTAGCGTCGCGTTGATCAGCACGGAGAAGCTGGAGCACTACTATCGCGCGGAGCGGGCGCGGATTCATTTGCTGTTGCTGGAAGACGCCAAGGAAGCGATCGCGGCGTGGAAGGCAGGGGAGCCGACGGAGGATGCGGGCGAGTATTTCGCACGCACTCGGGCGCGCTTGCGCGCGGAGCGCGAGGAACGCGAAAGAAAAGCGCAGGAAGGGGGCAATGCCGATGCCGAATGATGGACGCAGGCGTGCGACGGTCCGCATCTCGAGCAAATTCAAGACTCGAATCGCGGATATCGAACGCTACTGGATTCGTTTGGACCTGCCTGAGAGCTTCGAGCGAATGTTCGAAGCGCTGGAGACAAAGGCAAAACCTCTGCTCGAGCGCTTTCCGGCAATTGGCCGAGTCTTCCTCAACACCGACCCCGATACCTATCAGGCAATACTGGCCTGCGAAGAACTTATCGAAGAAACCGAGGAAGCCAAGAAGCGCGCCGAACTACGCGAACACGTGTTCGAAGACTACGTGCTTCTGTACCTTCTGATTGGCGACACGGTGCTGCTCACGTCCATTCGCCACACCAAGGAAGTCTCCTTCGACTTCGATCACATCTGGGGCCCCGAGCGCTGAGCCGCGCCGCGCCAAAGCGCCAAGACCGGAAAGCATCACGACGCGTTCATCATCCGCTCGACATAGCGCGCGATCAGGTCGATCTCCAGATTGACCTTCGCGCCCGGCTTGAGCGCCTTGAGCGTCGTGACTTCGACGGTATGCGGAATGAGGTTGATGGAGAATTCGCAGCCATCGGCGCGGTCGCTGACCGAGTTGACCGTGAGGCTCACGCCATTTACCGTAACCGAACCCTTGTAGGCCAGGTACTTGCCGATCTCCTTCGGCGCGACGACGCGCAATTCGTGCGATTCGCCCACGCGTTCGAAGCGCGACACTTCGCCAAGGCCATCCACATGGCCCGAAACCAAGTGACCGCCCAGCCGGTCATGCGCGCGCAACGCCTTTTCCAGATTCACTTCGTCGCCCGCGTGGCCGAGTCCGACCGTCTTGTTGAGGCTCTCGCGCGAAACATCGACATCGAAGGCATTCGCGGTCTTTTCGATGACCGTCATGCACGCGCCCTGAATGGCGATGCTGTCGCCCAGCTCGACATCCGCGAGATCGAGACCGCCTGCCGTGACCGTCAGGCGCACGCCCGCTTCCGGCTCCGCGCCAAGCGGCGTGACTTGGTCGATACGGCCTACCGCGCTGACAATTCCTGTGAACATCGACTGCTTCCTTTAACTTGACGAGCTGACTTGGCCGGACCCACGCTGATCAGCACGCGTCGGTAGTGACATTTGCCTCGGCGAAACGCGCAAGAATGCGCAAGTCGTCGCCGAGCCGGTCTATACGATGAAACTTGAGATGCGCGCGCGCATCCAGCGTGGCGGGCGGCGCGAAGTCGAACATGCCGGGCGCGCTGCCGAGAAGGCTTGGCGCGAGATACACCAGCAGTTCATCGACACAGCCTTCGCGCAATAGCGAGCCATTGAGCTTGTGCCCGGCTTCGACATGCAATTCGTTGATGCCGCGATCCGCAAGCGCGATGAGCACGGCGGGCAGATCGACCTTGCCCTGTTCGTTGGGCAGTTCGATCAGCTCCGCGCCCTTCGCACGCAACGCCGCGACGCGCGCGGGATCGGCGTTGGCCGAATGGAAGATCCACGCTGGCGGGCCTTCCAGCATGCGTGCATCGAGCGGCACGTCCAGACGGCTGTCGATCAGAACGCGCTGCGGCTGGCGCGGTGTTTCGACCGCGCGCACGGTCAGTTGCGGGTTGTCCTCGCGCACCGTGCCTATGCCCGTGAGGATGGCGCAGGCGCGTGCGCGCCATGCGTGGCCGTCGGCACGCGCGTCCTCACCCGTGATCCACTGGCTTTCGCCCGAGGGCAAACCCGTGCGGCCATCGAGCGTCGCGGCCACTTTCATGCGCACCCACGGCCGCCGCCGCGTCATGCGCGACACGAAGCCGATGTTCATCTCGTGCGCCTCGTGCGCGAGCAGACCGCAGCGCACGTCGATGCCCGCATCGCGCAACATCACGAGACCGCGCCCGGAGACGGTCGGGTTCGGATCTTCCATCGCGGCGATCACTTTTTCCACGCGCGCGTCGATGAGCGCCTGCGCGCACGGCGGCGTGCGCCCGAAATGGCTGCACGGTTCGAGCGTGACGTAAGCGGTTGCGCCACGCGGGTCCTTGCCGCGCGATCGCGCGTCCTTGAGCGCGCGGACTTCGGCGTGATCCAGACCGGCCGGCTGCGTGAAGCCCGTGCCGATTACTTCGCCGTTCTTGACCAGCACGCAGCCGACGCGCGGATTGGGCGTCGTCGTGTACATGCCGCGCGAGGCGAGCGCGAGCGCGCGCTCCATGTGCGTGAAGTCGGTTTGCGAAAACATCTCGGTCGCCGCGCCCGAGGTTTAAGCCGCGAGCGACGCGAATGCGCCGCGCGCCGCTTCGAGGGTTGCGTCGATCACGGCGTCGTCGTGCGCGCTGGAGACGAAACCGGCTTCGAATGCCGATGGCGCGAAGTACACGCCGGCATCGAGCATGGCGTGGAAGAACGTGTTGAAGCGCCGCGTGTCGCCCTGCGTGACTTCGGCAAAGCTCACCGGCACCTGCTCGGCGAAGTAAAGGCCGAACATGCCGCCGATGGAGTCGGCCGAGAAGGGCACCTTGGCATCGCGCGCGGCGGCGCTCAGGCCATCGACGAGCTTGCGCGTCTGCTTCGCGAGGTCGTCGTAGAAGCCGGGGCGCTGGATCAGTTGCAAGGTCATGAGCCCGGCCGCGACCGCGATAGGATTGCCGGACAGCGTGCCTGCCTGATACACACCGCCGAGCGGCGCGAGATGCGCCATGATGTCCCGGCGCCCGCCAAAGGCCGCGGCCGGCATGCCGCCGCCGATCACCTTGCCGAGGCAGGTCAGGTCGGGCTTGATGCCATAGACCTGCTGCGCGCCGCCGAGCGCGACGCGAAAGCCGCACATCACTTCGTCGAAAATCAGGACCGAGCCGTACTCGTCGCAACGCGCGCGCAGTGCGTTCAGGAACTCGGGCGTTGCGCGCACGAGATTCATGTTGCCCGCGACCGGCTCCACGATCACCGAGGCGATCTCCGCGCCGAACGCCGCGAAGGCTTCGTTCAGTTGCTCGACATTGTTGTACTCGAGCACGGTGGTGTGCTTCGCGATATCCGCGGGCACGCCCGCCGAAGTCGGATTGCCGAACGTGAGCAGGCCCGAACCCGCCTTCACGAGCAAACTGTCCGCGTGACCGTGATAGCAACCCTCGAACTTGACGATGCGGCTGCGGTCCGTGAAGCCGCGCGCGAGACGCAGCGCGCTCATGGTCGCTTCGGTGCCGCTCGACACCATGCGCACCTGTTCGATCGACGGCACGAGCTTGCAGATTTCCTCGGCGATCTCGATTTCCGCCTCGGTCGGCGCGCCGAAGGAGAAGCCGTGGGCGAGCACGCGCTGCACGGCGTCGAGCACTTCGGGATGCACGTGGCCGAGAATCATCGGGCCCCACGAGCCGATGTAGTCGATATAGCGCTTGCCCTCGGCGTCCCAGAAGTACGGGCCTTCCGCGCGCTCGATGAAGCGCGGCGTGCCGCCGACCGAGCGGAACGCGCGCACCGGCGAATTCACGCCGCCGGGAATGGTTTGCTGAGCGCGTTCGAAGAGGGCTTGATTCTTGGACATGGATGAGGCCTGCACGGTTGTGGATGCGAAATACGCAAGGGACTCGACGCTCCGTTCAAAGTAGCAAAAGCGCGGCGCGCGGTTGATGCCGACGCGCGGTCCGGTGCGAAAAACATGCTTCAAATTGTACCGGAGTCGTCATATTCGAGCGGGTTCGGCCGCCCGCGTCGCCCGGTGCGCGCAGCCCACAGCTTTTCGAGCGCGCCTTCCGCCATCGGCTTGATGATCGTGCCGGAACTCTGCGCGTCCCACGTCTGCACGGAAAGCGGATGCGCGCGCAGTTCGTCGCGCGTGACGACGACTTGCTCGTTCGCATCGACGAGCCAGTCGTACACGAAATCGATGCACAGCCGGTATCCGCGCTTCGAGTGCGCATCCGGCACTTCGTAAGGCGCGCGCGTCACATAGCCCGATGCGAACACGCCCTTCGGCTGCTGCGTCACGCGATGCACGAATACGCGGTCACCCGGCAAGAGGCCGCGCGCGGTGCCGCAGCCCCAGACGTCGGCGACGGCTTCGCCTGCGGCCACGCGTCGCGCACAGTCGGGCAGTTCGGGCCACGGCCATTTCTTCGGGCTCCAGATCAGGAGAAACGCGGTCATGGGTTTGACGAGAATAAGTGGATGGCTTAAAGCCGGAGCTTAGCGGATCGACGCGTACAATGGCCTCGCCCGGCGCCGATGCAGCACGCGCGCGGCATCCGCTCTGCACCTTCGTCTTTTCCGAGTCCAATGCCTGACACCACTGCCCGCCGGCCCGATGGCCGGCTGATTCTGTTGCTCGGCGCGCTCGCCGCCTGCGGTCCCTTGTCGATCGACATGTATCTGCCGAGTCTGCCGTCGCTCGCCGCCGCGTTCGGCACGACGCCTGCCGCCGCGCAAAGCACGCTCACGAGTTTCATGTTCGGCTTCTCGTTCGGCATGTTGCTCTATGGCCCGCTTTCCGACGCCTATGGACGCCGGCCGGTGCTGCTCGGCGGCATTGCGCTGTACGCGCTTGCGAGCGTCGCGTGCGCGGTGGCGTGGTCCATCGACGCCCTCGTTTTCGTGCGCTTCCTGCAGGCGCTCGGTGCGGGCGCGGCTTCCGTGCTCGCGCGCGCCATCGCCCGCGACGCCCACGCGCCCGCCGATGCCGCCCGCGTGCTGTCGATGCTGTCCATCGTTACGTCCATTGGTCCGCTGCTCGCGCCGTTGATCGGCGGGCAATTGCTGCTGTTGGGCGGTTGGCGCGTGGTCTTTGCCGCGCTCACGCTCTTCGGCGTGGCGTGCTCCATCACCGCTTTTCTGCGCGTACCCGAAACCTGGCCGAAGGAAAAGCGCGCGGGCTCCGCGCTCGGCGCTTCGTTCGCGGCTTACGGGCACTTGTTGCGCGACCCCGTCACCTGGGGCCACATGATGTGCGGCGGCATGGCGTTCGCGTCGATGTTCGCGTACATCACGGCGACGCCCTTCGTCTACATCGACTATTTCCATGTGAAGCCGCAGTATTACGGGCTGCTGTTCGGGCTGAATATCGTCGGCATCATTGGCGGAAACGTGTTGAATACGAAGCTCGTCGGCCGCCTCGGCGCGATGAAGATGATCTCCGGCGCGGCCTTCGTCAGCGTGATCGCGGCGCTTGCCGTCGCGCTCGTTTCGCTGACGGGTTGGGGCGGGCTGTGGTCGATCGTCGTGTGTCTGTTCTTCGTGGTCGGCGTGGTTGGCCTGCTCGCGGCGAACTGCACGACGGAACTGATGCACCGCTATCCGCGCAACGCGGGCGCGGCCGCCGCTGTCTTCGGTGCGATGCAGCTTGCGCTCGGCGCGCTATCGAGTCTTGCGGTCGGGTTGTTCCACGATGTGTCGCCGCATGGCATGGGCATCGTGATCGGGGTTTGCGGCGTGCTGACTTTTCTCGGACGTACGTTGGTGCTTCGTTCGCATGCCGCGCCGGTCAAGGTTTGAGGCGCATTGCGCAATGAAAAAACCTCGCCGCCTGGCGAGGTTTTTCGGACTTCGTTCGCGCGTCAACGGTTCGACCTGTCACCCGAGCGGCCCAAGCTTCACCGCCAGGAACGTAAATGCCGCCGCTTCCGCCTGCGCCACGGCTTCCGGCTCCACGCCCGCGCCGTGTCCGCCTTCGCCGGTTTCCTGATACCAGACGTTTTCGTGCCCTTGCGCCTGCATCTTCGCGGCCATCTTGCGCGCGTGACCGGGATGCACGCGGTCATCCGCCGTCGATGACGTGAACAACGACGCTGGATAATCGACATCCGCCTTCACGTTCTGATACGGCGAATACGCCAGCAGATGACGCAGGTCGTCGGCATCGTCGGGGTCGCCGTATTCGTCGATCCACGATGCGCCTTGCAGCAGCAAATGAAAACGCGCCATGTCGAGCAGCGGCACTTCCGACAGCACCGCGCCAAAAAGCTCGGGCCGCTGCACCATGCACGCGCCGGTGAGCAAACCGCCGTTACTGCCGCCGCGAATGCCGAGCTGCCTGGCAGTGGTCACGCCGCTCGCGATCAGCGCTTTAGCCACCGCGATGAAGTCGTCGAACGAGACTTGCCGCTTTTCGCGCAGCGCCGCCTGATGCCATTGCGGCCCGAACTCGCCGCCGCCGCGAATGTTCGCGATGGCCAACAGCCCGCCGCGCGCGAGCCACGCAATGCCAGTGGTCGAATCGTAATGCGGATCGAGCGCGACTTCGAAGCCGCCATAGCCGTAGAGCAGGCAAGGCCGCGCATCGGTCGACACATCCGCGCCACGGCCGATCAGCCAGTACGGAATGCGCTCGCCATCTTTCGCGATCGCGTGATGACGCACCGCCGACATGCCGCTCGCGTCGAACTGCGCGGGCAAACGTGCGAGCAGTTGCCAGGGCGCGTCGCTCGCAAGATCCGCGAAGTAGAGCGACGGCGGCATCAGAAAATGCTCGACGTGAATGAGCACCGTGTCGTCCCGTTCGCTGTCGATGGAATCGACGTAAGACTGGCTCGCTTCGGGCAGCGCGAAATCGCGCGCGTTCCACGCCGTCTTGTAATCGGCGGGCGGCGCGAGGAGCGTGACGCGCGGCGTGCCGTCGTCCATTTGGCTTGCGATCAGCCAATGTTTCGTGAAGTCGATGCCCGCGAGCACGCGCCTGTCCGACGGCTTGAACAGCACCGTGAAATCGCGCGCGCCTTCGAGAAACGCGTCACGGCGGATGACGAGCAAGGTCCCGCCTTCGTGACGCACGCCGCCCGTCTTCCACGCTTCGCGCGGCGTGACGAACAGCCAGCCGTTCCAGTGCTCGACTTCGACGTGCGTCGGCAGATCGTATTGACGCCACGCGTTGGCGGTTTCATCGAGCCAGAAGTGCAGCGTGTCGTAGAACGTGACCGCGCGCGAGGCGAGATGCAGCTTTTCGAGCGGATCGTAATCCGCGCCCGCCGAGACATCGCGACGCTGGCCCTCGAACACCACGGGTGCATCCGCGAGCGGCGTGCCGCGCTTCCAGCGACGCGCCTGGCGCGGAAAACCCGATGTCGTCAACGCGGGTTTCTTGTTGTGCTTGCTGTCGTCCCAGCCGACGTAGCAGGTATCGTGATCGATCCACGAAATGTCGTGCTTGCCGACATCCGGCAGCACGAAGCCATCGTCGATAAAGCTGCGTGCTTCGATATCGAACTCGCGGACCATGCACGCGTCCGAGCCGCCGGGCGACAAGCTGACGAGCGCGCGGTCGTAAGTCGGGTAGAGCATGTCGAAGTCGGCGAGCGCCCAGCGCGTGTCGTCGGTTTCGTCGGTATTGAGATCGAGCGCATCGACGTCGAGGATGATCTGCCACTCGGGCGTGCCCGCGAGCCACGCGCTCCACGGCGTGCGCCGCACGATGCCAAGCGGATGCGCTTCGTCCTGCCACGTGTTGTAGCCCCACTCGCCATAGCGCGAGCATGTGACGATGCGGTCCTTCGAGGTGTACGACTTTTCGAGCTGCGAGGCGAGGGCGCGCGCCTCGGGCGTGTTGCCGAATGCGGCTTCGGTGCGGCGGTTCTGGGCATCGACCCAGATTTGCACCTTGGGATCGTCGAGCGATTCGAGACCGATGAACGGATCGGATTGCTGACCCGAAGGCCAGGCGAGAGCGGGTTGCGACGAAAGCAGACTCATGTACGGTGCAGAGAGGTTTTCATATGCCGATTGTGCCTGCTTCTGGCATCGCCCATGGAAATCGGGCTGAAAAATCAGCAAAAACAAAAAAGCCGCGCATGTCGCGCGGCTCTCCACGAACGCAGACGAAGCCTGAAACTCAGGCCAGCCGGTCTTCCGTCTGCGGGTCGAACAACACAGCCTTCGACACATCGAACAGCAAAGTCATGTTCGAAGCCGGTTGCGGGTTCGACGCCGGGTGCACGCGCGCCACGATACGCTTGCCGTTCACTTGCGCGAAGAGCAGCGTGTCCGGACCGGTCGGCTCGATCACGTCCACCAGCACGTCGATGGGCTGCATGCGCGCGTCGTCCGCGTTGTGGGCGTTACGCGCGTCGGTGATACGCTCCGGGCGCAGCCCAAGAATCACGTCCTGGCCGACCTTGCCGCGCAAACGGCTCGCTTCGAACGGCAGGTTCAGCACCTTCTTCGTCACGCCCGTGTCGATCTGCAGGCCGACGCCCGAACCCGCTTCCACCAGTTTGCCGGTGATGAAGTTCATCGGAGGAGCGCCGATAAAGCCCGCGACGAACAGGTTCGAGGGCGAGTCGTAGATTTCCTGCGGCGCGCCGAACTGCTGCACGATGCCGTCCTTCATCACCGCGATACGGTCGCCAAGCGTCATCGCTTCGATCTGATCGTGCGTGACGTAGACGATGGTCGTGCCCAGACGCTGATGCAGCAGCTTGATTTCCGAGCGCATCTCGATACGCAGCTTCGCGTCGAGGTTGGACAGCGGCTCGTCGAACAGGAACATGACGGGATCGCGTGCGAGCGCACGGCCCATTGCCACGCGCTGACGCTGACCGCCCGACAACTGACCGGGCTTGCGGTCGAGCAGATGACCGATCTGCAGCGTCTCCGACACGCGGTCGACGATCTTCTTCTGCTCGTCCTTCGGCACCTTGCGGATATTGAGGCCGAACGAGATGTTCTCGCGCACGCTCATGGAAGGGTAGAGCGCGTAGGACTGGAACACCATCGCGATGTCGCGGTCCTTCGGCGAGAGATTGTTGACCGTCTTGCCGTCGATCATGATGTCGCCGCGCGTCACGGTTTCGAGACCCGCGATCATGTTGAGCAAGGTCGATTTGCCGCAACCCGAGCCGCCGACGAGAATCAGGAACTGTCCGTCCTCGATGTCGATGTTGACGCCCTTGAGAACCGGCACCCCGTTCGGGTAGGTCTTATACACGTCACGGATGGAAAGGCTTGCCATGTGAATCCTCTATGTTTGTCTTGGCCGGAAAGGGACCGCGAAAATGGCGATCAACCCTTCACCGCGCCGGCTGTCAGGCCGCGCACGAAATAGCGTCCCGCGATCATGTAGACGAGAATCGTCGGCAAGGCCGCGATGATCGCGCCCGCCATGTCGACGTTGTATTCCTTCACGCCCGTGGATGTGTTCACGAGGTTGTTGAGCGCCACCGTGATCGGCATCGAATCGACGCCCGAAAACACGATGCCGAACAGGAAGTCGTTCCAAATCTGCGTGAATTGCCAGATCAGGCACACCATGAAAATGGGCAACGACACCGGCAGCAGGATCTTCGTGAAGATGGTGAAGAAACCCGCGCCGTCGATGCGCGCCGCCTTCACCAGTTCAGCCGGAATGCTGACGTAGAAGTTGCGGAAGAACATGGTCGTGAACGCAATGCCGTAGATCACGTGCACGAGCACGAGGCCCGAGGTCGTGTTCGAGAGGCCGAGCATGCCTTGCAGCCGCGCCATCGGCAGAAGAATGGCCTGGAACGGGATGAAGCAGCCCACGAGCAGCATGGTGAAGAACGCATCCGCGCCACGGAAACGCCAGTGCGTGAGCACGTAGCCGTTGAACGCGCCGATGATCGACGAGAGCAGCACGGCCGGAATCACCATGCGCACCGAGTTCATGAAGAACGGCTGCATGCCGTCACAACGCACGCCGGTACAGGCTTCCTGCCACGCCTTGACCCACGGCGCGAACGTGAAGTGCGTGGGCGGCGTGAGCAGGTTGCCGGTACGAAGCTGATCGAGGTCCTTGAAGGACGTCGAGAGCATGACGTAGATCGGGAACAGGAAGTAAAGCGCAAACAGAATCAGCACCGCATAAATGACGGTGCGGCTGATCGTCATCTTAGGCTGCATTGCGGGTGCTCCTCGATTCCAGATACATGAGCGGCACGAGCACGGCGACGACGGTGGCGAGCATCATCATCGACGAAGCGGCGCCTACGCCGAGCTGGCCGCGATTGAACGAGAACGTGTACATGAAGATGGCGGGCAGCGACGACGACGTGCCAGGACCGCCCGCCGTCAACGCGACGACCAGGTCGAACGTCTTGATGGTGATGTGGCAGAGAATCAGCAGCACGGAGAAGAACACCGGGCGCATGCTCGGAATCACGATCTTGCGGTAGATGGTCGGCAAGCCCGCGCCGTCCATCTGCGCGGCCTTGAAGATTTCGCTGTCCACGCCGCGCAGGCCGGCGAGGAAAAGCGCCATCACGAAGCCGCTCGACTGCCACACCGCCGCGATGACGACGCAAAAGATCGCCTTGTCCGGATTGCCGAGCCAGTCGAACGAAAAGCTCGTCCAGCCCCAGTCGTGCAGCACTTTCTCGATGCCGAGGCTCGGATTGAGAATCCACTGCCACGCCGTGCCCGTCACGATGAACGAGAGCGCCATCGGATAGAGAAAGATCGCGCGCAGCGCGCCTTCGTTGCGGATTCTCTGGTCGAGCAGGATGGCCAGAAAGAGACCGAGTCCGACGCAGATTGCGATGAACGGAATGCCGAACCAGCCGAGATTGGCGGCGGACGTCCACCAGACGTCGTTGTCGAAGAGTTGCCGGTATCGGTCGAGGCCGGAGAACTCGTAGCGCGGCATGAGCCGCGAATTCGTGAGCGACAGATAGCCCGTGATGAGGATGAACCCGTACACGAAGATCAGCGCGATCAAGATGCTGGGAGCAAGCACCAGCTTCGGAATCCATCGATCGGCAAGCGCCGCCGTCGCGGACGCGCGGCGAGGCTGATGCGGACGTTTTTCCGCGGTACCGCTTAGGGAGGCAGTCACAACTCGACTCCTGGTAATGCGCCGGCGTTTGGATACGCTTGTTTGTGCGCGTGAGCCAATGGCTTTGCTTCGTATGGCGTTTGAGCGCGTTCGAATGCTTGAAGCGGCCCGCGCGCAGGTGCGCCACGGGCCGCCGTTACGGCTTGCTTACTTCGTCTTCGCTGCGTTCGAAAGCGCTTGCACCGCGCTCTTCGAGTCTTGCGACGAGTTCATGAACTTCGTGACGACGTCGGTGATGGCGCCGGCGGTGGCATCGCCCTGAGCCATGCCGTGAGCCAGCGACGGCACGTAGCCGCCACCCTTGATCGCCGCTTGTTCATCCGAGTACGACTTCTTCGCGCAGTCGTCGAACTTGTCCATGTTCACGCCGAGACGAACCGGAATGGAACCCTTGTTCAGGCTGAACTGCTCCTGGAACTCCGGCGTCATGATGGTCTTCGCGAGCGCGAGCTGGCCCGGCGTCGCGGTCTTCTGGCCCTTCTGCTGGAAGAACACGAACGAGTCGACGTTGAAGGTGTAGGCCTTCTCCGTGCCCGGCACCGCGGCGCAGATGTAGTCCGTACCCGACTTCTTGTTGGCGCCGGCGAATTCGCCCTTCGCCCAGTCGCCCATGAACTGCATGCCCGCCTTGCCGTTGATGACCATGGCCGTGGCGAGGTTCCAGTCGCGGCCGGTGCGGCCGTTATCGAAGTAACCCTGAATCTTGCGCACGGTGTCGAACACCTGAACCATCTTGTCCGAGGTCAGCGTCTTCTGATCCAGATCGACGATGGCCTTCTTGTAGAAGTCCGAGCCTTGCGACAGCACGACGTCTTCCCACAAGGTCAGGTCTTGCCACGGCTGACCGCCCATGGCGATCGGCATGATGCCCGCGGCCTTCATCTTGTCGGCGACCTGGAAGAACTCGGCCCAGGTGGTCGGCACCTTGCCGCCCGCCTTGTCCAGCGCAGCCTTGTTGATGTAGAGCCAGTTCACGCGGTGCACCGAGAAGGGCGCGGCGACATAGTGGCCGTCTGCGTGGATGATCTTGTCGATTTCAGGCGGCAGGTTCTTCTTCCAGTCGCCGGCGATGGAATCGATCGGCACGAGCACGCCTTGCTCCGACCATTCCTGGATCAACGGACCCTTGATCTGTGCCGCCGACGGCGCGTTGCCCGAGATCACCTGAGTCTTGAGCGCGGTCATCGCGGCAGCGCCCGCGCCGCCTGCGACGGCGAAGTCCTTCCAGGTGTAACCCTGCTTCGTCATGTCGTCCTTGAGCACGCCGACTGCCTTGGATTCGCCGCCCGACGTCCACCAGTGCAGCACGGAAACCGCTTCGGCAGCTTGAACCGCCGACGCCGTCGCGCCGCACAGAAGACCTGCGGCGCACAGCGCGCCCATGAGCTTACGGACTTTCATTGTTTATCTCCTCCAGACACCTAACAAGAAACGATTGGCTCCTGATGTCGCCAGGAAGCGCGGTTGGAAAAACGGGCAAAACGTGGATGACCGGGGAATCGGCGGTGTCGCAGAAGAACGCGCGTGCAGCGGTGAACGAGGACGCGCGAAAGCCGGCGGTACCGATTGACGGCCGCACGGCTCTCAAGAGACGAGTGGGTTGAATCGCAACGACAGTCTCCTCTTTTGATTTTTGCTGACAGACAAAACGCACTCGGGCCATTGAAAGCAGCGATGCGCGGAGTCCGTTAACATGCGCTCAGAGACGCCCTAGGGAAAACACTCATCTTCTGATTGACAAGCCATTTTTTTCCCGGATGACATTTCCTCTTGATTTGAATTGTAGTTAAACTACAATTCAGTGTCAAAAAAAATTTTATCGGACTACGGGCGCCTTCGTGCGCTTCCTCACCGACATCAGTGACCGGCCTGGAGACTCATGCAAAGCGACTCGAATTTCACTTTCGTTCTCTTCGGCGGGACCGGCGACTTGTCGATGCGCAAGATTCTCCCCGCGCTCTTCGAGGCGCATCGCGCGAACATGCTTGCGCCCGCCGGCAGAATCGTCGCGGTGGCGCGCGGCGCGCAGGAACCGGGCGAATATCTCGCCTGGGTCGAAGAGCACGTGAAGCCGCATGTATCGAAGAACGGTCTGGACGAAGCCGCGTGGCGCAGTTTTCTCGAGCGCATTCAATACGTGCAGCTCGACCTCGGGCGCGCGGAAGACTTCGTCGTATTGCGCGATGTCATGGCCCAGTACGAAGGCACGCGCGTGTTTTATCTGGCCACCGGACCGTCGCTGTTCGTGCCGATCTGCCGCGCGCTCGCGGACGTCGGCCTGAACCAGAACGCGCGCATCGTGCTCGAAAAGCCGCTTGGCTACGACCTCGAGTCGTCGAACGCGATCAACGACGCCGTCGGCGAAATCTTCCAGGAAGAGCAGATCTACCGGATCGACCATTACCTCGGCAAGGAACCGGTGCAGAATCTGCTCGCGCTGCGCTTCGGCAATGCGCTCTTCGAGCCGCTGTGGCGGCGCGAATGGGTCGAAAGCATTCAGATCACCATTGCGGAAGAACTAGGCGTGGAGGCGCGCGGCGACTTCTACGACAACACCGGCGCGCTGCGCGACATGGTGCAGAACCACTTGCTGCAACTGCTTTCCATCGTGACGATGGAACCGCCGCACTCGATGGATTCCGACTCCGTGCGCGACGAAAAGCTGCGTGTGCTGCGCGCACTCAAGCCCGTGGATGAACGCGACATCAGCCGCGTCGCGGTGCGCGGTCAGTATCACGCGGGCGTGATACGCGGTGCTGCCGTGCCGGCGTATGCAACGGAAAAGGGTGTGCGCCCGGACAGCACGACGGAGACCTTCGTCGCGCTGAAAGTTGAAATTGAGAACTGGCGCTGGGCAGGCGTGCCGTTCTTCCTGCGCACGGGCAAGCGGCTCGCGGACCGCGTCGCGGAGATCGTCGTCAACTTTCGCGCGGTGCCGCATTCGGCGCTCGGCACGAACGCCTTACGCGCGGGCGCGAACCGTCTCGTCATCCGCTTGCAGCCGAACGAAACCATCAGACTATATTGCCTTGCCAAGCAGCCCGGCGAAGGCATGAATCTCGCGAGCGTTCACCTCGACCTCGCCTTCGATCAGTTCTTCAAGGAAGGGCAGATGGAGGCGTATCAGCGTCTTTTGCTCGATGTGATCCACGGTCGCCTCGCGCTCTTCGTGCGGCGCGACGAGCAGGAAGCGGCCTGGCGCTGGGTCGAACCGATCCTGAACGCGTGGGCCCAGCCGATGAGCAAGCCAAAGCCTTACGCGGCTGGCACGTGGGGACCGGCGGCATCGAGCGCGATGCTAGCGCAACATGGCACGTGCTGGCTCGAAGAAGAGAATTGATGGCGTCGCGCGGTCGCCTGGCGGCAGCGCGAAACAACATAAGCAAGCTATAAGCAACCGCTCGGGGCATCGAAAAAGAGCGGGTCGACAAACCAGACAAGCAGGAGGAGCAGTGATCGAGCTTCGCACTTTCGACGATCCGCGCGCCCATTCGGACGCGCTGGCGAACGCCGTCAGCGACGCGCTGAAGGCAACGCTCGCGGCAACCGCGGCCACGCAAACCCCTCACGCAACGCTCGCCGTTTCCGGCGGTTCGAGCCCGCGCCCGTTTCTCGCGGCGCTTTCGCACGAGCCGCTCGACTGGGCGCATATCGACGTGACGCTCGTCGACGACCGCTGGGTGCCCGACACCGATCCCGACAGCAATTCGCGCTTCGCGCACGAAACAGTGCTGCAGAACGCGGCGGCGGCGGCGTATTTTCTGCCGCTCGTGGATGTTTCGAAGCCGCTCGAAGCGCATGTCGCCGAACTCAACGCCGACCCGCGCCGCCATCTGCCCGATGTCGTCGTGCTCGGCATGGGCGAGGACGGCCACACGGCATCCATCTTCGCCGACGCGCCCGAATGGGACTTCGCCATTTCGACGCAGGACCGCTTCGTCGCGGTGCATCCGGGCAAGGCGCCGCACGCGCGCGTGAGCCTGTCGATGTCCGCGCTCAAGCAGGTGAAGCAGTTGTATCTCTTCATCTCCGGCCAGAAAAAACTCGACGTCTTGAACGCGGCGCTTGCCGCGCCGCAAAAGAACGCCATCTCGACCCTGGCCAACGCAGAAGGAGTGAAGCTCGATGTCTACTGGTGTGCATAGCAAGGCCGCGCCCGCCGCGAACCAGCACGCCGACGGACCGAGATTGCTCGCCGACATCGGTGGCACCAACGCGCGCTTCGCGCTGGAGACGGGCCCCGGCGAGATCGGGCAGATTCGCGTGTATCCGGGCGCGGATTACCCGGGCATCGCGGAAGTGATGCAGCAGTATCTGAAGGACACGAAGGTCGCACGCGTGAATCACGCGGCGATTGCGATCGCCAATCCGGTCGACGGCGATCACGTGAAGATGACCAATCACGACTGGAGCTTTTCGATCGAAGCGACGCGCCGCGCGCTCGGTTTCGATACCTTGCTCGTCGTGAACGACTTCACCGCGCTGGCCATGGCGCTGCCCGGTCTCACCGATGCGCAGCGCGAACAGGTCGGCGGCGGTTCGCGCCGGCAAAACAGCGTGATCGGTCTGCTCGGGCCGGGCACGGGCTTGGGCGTGTCGGGCCTCATTCCCGCCGATGACCGCTGGATCGCGCTCGGCAGCGAAGGCGGTCACGCCACGTTTTCTCCGTTCGACGAGAACGAAGACCTCGTCATGCGCTATGCGCGCCGCAAGTTTGCGCATGTCTCGTTCGAGCGCGTGTCGGCGGGGCCGGGGCTGGAGCTGATTTACCGCGCGTTCGCGGAGCGCGATGAGATAGATGTCGCCGAGGATTTCACGAGCGCCGAAGTCACGAATCGCGCGCATGCCGGCGAAGCGCTCGCGCTCGAAGCGGTCAACTGCTTTTGCAGCATTCTCGGCACGTTCTCGGGCAATATCGCGGTGACGTTGGGCGCGCTCGGCGGCATCTACATTGGCGGCGGCGTGGTGCTCAAACTCGGCGAACTCTTTCACAAGTCGCCGTTTCGCGCGCGCTTCGAGTCGAAAGGGCGTTTCTCGCAGTATCTGTCGAGCATTCCGACTTACATCATCACGGCGGAATATCCGGCGTTTCTCGGCGTCTCGGCTATTTTGTCCGAGCAGTTGTCGAACCGTGCGAATAGCGGTTCGTCGGCGGTGTTCGAGCGCATCCGCCAGATGCGCGACGCGCTCACGCCGGCCGAGCGGCGCGTGGCGGATCTCGCGCTGAACCATCCGCGTTCGATCATCAGCGATCCGATCATCGATATCGCGCGCAAGGCGGACGTGAGCCAGCCCACGGTGATTCGTTTTTGCCGCTCGCTCGGCTGCCAGGGGCTGTCGGATTTCAAGCTCAAGCTTGCGACCGGGCTGACTGGCACCATTCCGATGAGCCACAGCCAGGTGCATCTCGGCGACACCGCCACCGATTTCGGCGCGAAGGTGCTCGACAACACCGTGTCGGCCATTTTGCAGCTGCGCGAGCATCTGAACTTCGAGAACGTGGAGCGCGCAATCGAGATTCTGAACGGCGCGCGGCGTATCGAGTTCTACGGGCTCGGCAATTCGAATATCGTCGCGCAGGACGCGCACTACAAGTTTTTCCGTTTCGGCATCCCGACTATCGCTTATGGCGATCTGTACATGCAGGCGGCGTCGGCTGCATTGCTCGGCAAGGGCGATGTGATCGTGGCCGTGTCGAAATCGGGCCGCGCGCCCGAACTGCTGCGCGTGCTGGAAGTGGCGATGCAGCAAGGCGCGACCGTCATTGCGATCACGTCGAGCAACACGCCGCTCGCCAAGCGCGCGACGGTGGCGCTGGAGACGGATCACATCGAGATACGCGAGTCGCAACTCTCGATGATCTCGCGCATTCTGCATCTCGTGATCATCGATATTCTCGCTGTCGGCGTGGCTATTCGCCGTGCCGCGCCGCAACCGGGCGCGACGCTGAGCGAGACGGTGGCGAAGGCGCGTGAATCGAGTGATGACGATGCGGCGGCCGTGCTGGATTGGTTGAGCCACGGGGCATCGGGCGCGGCGCGGGAGTAGGGTGCGTCTTGTTCGATTGAAAAAAGGTGCCGAAGAATGAACTGCACCCCAAAAGTTGGACATCGATCCAGCCTTTGGGGTGTTTTTCATGGAGGCGCTTCTTCGTATGCGGCTTTGTCGGCTTGACGCTGCGAACTCCGTTTTCAAAAGCGTCGCGAGGCTAGCCGAAGCGCTCGCAACGCGGTCTCACATACAAGACGATGCCAGGCTAGCTCGCCTCTTCAGGACGATGCGATGCTTTTTTACGGCACCGCATCTCAGCTTTTCACTCAGAACGAGTGCTGAATCCCCGCATACACGCCAGTTTGACTGCGCCCGGGCAGCGGGTTGTCCGTTCCAGGCGACGACCCGAAGTCGTTGGCATTCAAGCCGTAGTTCGCTGTCTTACTGTTGCGCACGGTGGCCACTTGCAGATCGAGCAACGTGCGTTTGGACAAGCTATACGAGCCGCCCAGCGAATACATGGTCGCATTGCCCGCACCGTTGTTGCCGTTCACGTGATACACCGCCGCGATCAACGCCGCGGCTGGCGTGGCTTGCCACGTCACACCGCCCCATTCGTGATCGAGCGTGGTCGGCTGACCGGGCAACTGGTCCGTCATGCCCGACGAACGGATTGCCTGATACGCGCCCTGAATCTTGAACTGGCCGAGGAACACGTTGACCATCGCCGTGTACTCGCGCGAGTAGGAGTAGACGCCGTTGCTGTCCGCGTAACTTCCGCCAAGCGTGCCGTTAGCCGGATTGCGGATTTCATCGTACAGACCGCGAATCTGGAAGAGGGGGGCCGTATAGGTGATCGCGGCACCGGCCTCACGTCCCTGCTTCGTCGAACCGTTGCCGTTCCAGCTAGTGGCGTTCGACAGCGCGTACTGGCCGTAAAAGTCGAACCCCGCGATCTTCGGCGACTGATACGAAACGTTGTTGCTCGATTGCGGCCAGTTGCGACTGCGCACCAACGATGCCGACGACCAGTTCGACTGGCCGAACGGATCGAAGTCCCACACGCTGTTCGAGATGAACAGTTCGCGGCCGAGCAGGAAGGTGCCGTATCGATCGTTCTCGACGCCGATCGTCGCCCAGCGATTGAAGATGCCGGCGGTCGAACCCGACCCGTTCATGGTGTTGAAGCTGCCTTCCAGATGGAACACGGCGCGATTGCCGCCGCCGAGATCCTCTGCGCCCTTCATACCCCACAGGCTCGTGCCCCAGTCGCCGCTTTCGGCCCTGAAGCGATCGGCCGATCCCGTTCCGGCGGCGTTTTGCACGCCGTTCATATATTCGAGGCCCGCGTCCAGACGGCCAAACAGCGTGACACTGCTCTGCGCGAAACTCACGGCGCTAAATGACAACAAGGCGGCAGCCGCGATCAAAGACTTCTTCATCATCCCCCAACACTCCTTTTTGAATTCAAACTACAAAACCGAGCAACCGATCCTCACCTGTTGCATGAAGATCAATCGTCAGATGTTTGAATTTTGAAGGAGAACTACTTTTTTCGAATCCAGCTTTTTGTCGTTTTGTTTGTCAATCTGATACTTAATGTCGCGAAGGCGAGCGCATTCATCGCCCAAATAAAAAACGGTGCGATACCCTTTCGGGCACCGCACCGATACGCGCCTCTCGCAGCAGCGTGAAAACTCGATAAAGCTTTTTTCTTTGTTCAGCCTCGTTGCTTAGAACGAGTGCTGGATGCCTGCATACACGCCAGTCTGGCTGTGTCCCGGCAGCGGATTGTCCGTTGCCGTTCCCGTGCCGTAGTTGTTGGCATTCAGACCGTAGTTCGCGGCCTTGCTGTTTTGCGCCGTTGCCACCTGGATGTCCAGCAAGGTGCGCTTGGACAGGTTGTACGAGCCGCCGATCGTGTAGATGTTCGCGTTGCCGGCGCCGTTGTTGCCGTTCACGTGATACACCGCCGCGATAAGGGCTGCAGCCGGCGTGGCTTGCCACGTCACGCCACCCCATTCGTGGTCGAGCGTGGTCGGCTGGCCGGGCAACTGACCCGTCATGCCGGACGAGCGGATAGCTTGGTAAGCGCCCTGGATCTTGAACTGACCGAGGAACACGTTGAACATCGCCGTGTACTCGCGCGAGTAAGCGTAGACGCCGTTGCCGTTGCTCTGATCCGCGTTTGCCGCGCCGCCGTTGACCGCGTTGTACGCACCGCCGAGCAGACCGTTGCCCGGGTTGCGGATTTCATCGTACATACCGCGAATCTGGAACAGAGGCGTCGTGTAGGTGATGTAAGCACCACCTTCGCGGCCTTGCGGCGTCGTGCCGTTACCGTTGAAGTTCGTCGCGTTCGACAGCGCGTACTGACCGTAGAAGTCAAAGCCCGCGAACTTCGGCGATTGGTACGAAATGTTGTTGCTCGATTGCGGCCAGTTACGACCACGCACCAGCGATGCCGACGACCAGTTCGACTGGCCGAACGGATCGAAGTCCCACACGCCGTTCGCGATGAACAGTTCGCGGCCCAGCAACAGCGTACCGAACTGGTTGTTGGCGACACCGACGGTTGCCCAGCGATTGAAGATGCCGTTGTTGCCCGGGCCCTGACCCGTCATGGTGTTGAAGCTGCCTTCCAACTGGAACACGGCGCGATAGCCGCCACCCAGATCTTCGACGCCCTTCATACCCCACAAGCTCGTGCCCCAGTCGCCGCTTTCCGCGCGGAAACGGTGGGTGGAACCGGTGGCCTGGCCTCCGGGACCTGTGCCTGTCGGCACGCCGTTCATATATTCAAGCCCTGCGTCCAGGCGACCATACAGCGTCACGCTGCTTTGAGCCTGAGCCACCGCGCTGAACGTCAGCAGTGCTGCTGCCGCGAGCAAAGCTTTCTTCATCATCTCCTCCAACCCTGTCAATAAATGGAACCCAAGTGCTGCCGTGTGGTTCGATGCGAGCGCATCCAACCGGAAATCGTTTTTGGAGGAAGGACACGCAAGGGCGATGATCCTCGTGGGCGAGTCGCGCTTCGTGTGCGCGATGCCGACGCCGATCCGTCGATGGGCGTCTGCCTCCGTTTTCTTATCTTTTGAAGTAAAACTACTTTTTTTGCGGTTCGTTTTGTTACTTTGAGTAGCAATCTATCAAAATACGTCATGAGCGCCAAAGAAAATTGACGTTTTGCAAAGGATTGTGTCAAAAACGCAATGCCAATGTGGTAGGTGTACTACCCATAGCTTGGGAAATCGCCCGCAAAGCCTTGTGGCATAAGGCTTCAGTTGCGGAGCGCGTCTGGAGTCGGGTTTCACGCCTATTGACGGACGTGCACGGCAGCGCTAGTGCGAGAAAAGCTTACCGATAAGGCATGACCCGCTTGGCGAGGGCGAAAAAAAAGCGCCTCACGGGCGCTTTTAGAAAGGAAGGGAAGGGGAAAGGACTTACTTGAGACTGCCAGATAGAAACTGCTTGAGCCGCTCGCTCTTCGGGCTGCCGAACACGATATCCGGCTGGCCTTCCTCCTCGATGCGCCCTTGATGCAGAAACACCACGTGATTCGACACATTGCGCGCGAAAGCCATTTCGTGCGTTACGACGACCATCGTGCGGCCTTCCTCGGCAAGCGTCTGCATCACCTTCAACACTTCGCCTACGAGTTCCGGATCGAGCGCGGAAGTGGGTTCGTCGAAGAGCATGACATCGGGATGCATGGCAAGCGCCCGCGCAATCGCCACACGCTGCTGCTGGCCGCCCGACAAATGCGACGGATACTGCTTCTCCACGCGCGGCGCGAGGCCGACCTTCTCCAGATAAGTCCGCGCGCGATCCTCCGCTTCCTTCTTCGTGAGCCCGAGCACGTGCACCGGCGCTTCCATGACGTTCTCGAGCACGTTCATGTGCGACCACAGGTTGAAGTGCTGAAACACCATCGACAGCTTGGAGCGCATTTCGCGCAATTGATTCTGGTCGGCTACCTTCAGCGCGCCGTGCTTGTCCTTCAGCGTGCGCAGCTCGGCCCCATCGACGAAAATGCGCCCTTGGTTTGGCTGTTCAAGGAAGTTGATACAGCGCAGCATCGTGCTCTTGCCGGAACCCGACGAGCCGATGATGCTGATGACATCGCCCGCATTCGCCTTGAGGGAAACGCCTTTGAGCACTTCATTGCTGCCGTACTGCTTGTGGATGTCGTCGACGAAAAGCTTGTGCATCTTGGAATTCATGAACGGGTCCTTGCGGCTCAACAGCCCACTTATTTGCCTTGAGGCCGCAGGTACGCGAGCCAGCGATACTCGGCGCGGCGAAAGAGCCACACGAGCGCGAACGAAATGACGAGGTAGAGCAGGGCCGCAATGCCGAACGCCTCGAACGACTGATACGTCGCCGAGTTCACATCGCGGGCAATCTTGAGAATGTCCGGCACGGTCGCCGTGAACGCGACGGTGGTCGCGTGCAGCATGAGGATCACCTCGTTGCTGTAGTACGGCAGCGCGCGGCGCAGCGCCGAAGGCAGAATCACTCGCCGATACAGCGTGAACGACGACATGCCATACGCGCGCGCGGCCTCGATCTCACCGTAGGGCGTCGCCTTGATCGCGCCGGCGAAGATTTCCGTGGTGTACGCGCAGGTATTGAGCGTGAAGGCGAGCAGCGTGCAGTTCATGCCGCTCTTGAAAAAGTCGGCGAGCAGCATGTGATCGCGCACGACCTGCAGGCTGTATAAGCCCGTGTAGCAGAGCAGCAACTGCACATAGAGCGGCGTGCCGCGAAACACGTACGTATACAGCCACACCGAACGCGAGAGCAATTTGTTCTTCGAGACGCGCGCAACCGACAGCGGTATCGAAAGACAAAAGCCGAGGCCGATGGAGATGACCAGCAGCCACATCGTGATCGCGAGACCGGTGATGCGGTAGCCGTCTGTGAAGAGGTAGTTCTTCCAGTATTCCTGGATGATTTGGATCATGGATTCCGCCGTTCTTTTTTAACCGACAGGCTCTATCAGAGGTCAGCCTTGCGCACGCCGATGGAATACCGCCGTTCGAGCCAGATCAGCACGAAATTGGAGATCGTGGTGATGGCCAAGTAGATCGCGCCGGCGAGCAGCGTGAAGAAGAAGAAACGCATCGTGCCCTTGCCGGCGTCCTGCGAGGCCTTGACGACATCCGCGAGACCGATGATCGACACGAGCGCAGTCGCCTTGACCATCACCTGCCAGTTATTGCCGATGCCGGGCAGGGCGAAGCGCATCATCTGCGGAAACATGATGCGCGTGAACGTCTGCCAGGGCGTCATGCCGTAAGCCGCACCCGCTTCGAGCTGGCCGCGCGGCACCGAGAGAAACGCGCCGCGAAACGTCTCCGTGAAATACGCGCCGTAGATGAACCCGAGCACGAGAATGCCGGCCAGGAATGGATCGATATCGATTTGATCCCAGCCGAGGGCATCCGTCAGCAGATTCAGCCAGATCTGGATGCTGTAGAAGAGCAGCAGCATGAGCACGAGATCGGGCACGCCACGAATCAAGGTCGTGTAGACGGTGCCGACGCCCGAGGCGATTCGATTCTTCGACAGCTTCGCCGCCGCGCCGATCAGCCCGATCACGAAGGCGAACGCGAGCGACAACACCGCCAGCTTGACGGTCTGCCAGGTGCCCGCGAGGATCAGCGGACCGTAGCCTTGCAACATGGTGGTTCCTTGTAAAGGTGCCCGACGTGCCGGAAACTGCGAACGTGACGCGCGCCGCGCGCGGGGTTCGGGCTCCGGGAGATGACGCCTTTGGTGCGCGTATTCTAGGTGGCCAAAATTGGCGGTCGCCGTTGGCGGACGCCGAAAGACGCGCCTTCACGGGCTTTCCCGACCGGCTCTGGCCACAGGGCCGCCTGAAAAGCGCGGTATTTTACCCGAAGCCGGAAGATGCGCGGGTGAGAAGCGGAGGCATCCGATTACCCTCATGCGCGAGACGGTGTAGTGCCCGCGTGCCCGTTGTTTGACGGGGTGGACACCCTTACATTCTGTCCATCGCATTTCAACGTATTCAACGGGAGCACACATCATGTTCGAGATTCGCCGCAGCAGCGAACGCGGTCACGCCAACCACGGCTGGCTCGACTCGTACCACAGCTTCTCCTTCGCCGACTACCACGATCCAGAGCACGTCCACTTCGGCGCGTTGCGCGTGATCAACGAAGATCGCGTCGCGGGCGGACAGGGTTTCGGGACGCACGGGCATCGGGATATGGAGATCGTGAGCTACGTGCTGGAAGGCGCGCTGGCGCACCGCGACAGCATGGGCAACGGTTCGACCATCCGCCCGGGCGACGTGCAACGCATGAGTGCGGGAACGGGCGTGCGGCATAGCGAGTACAACGGTTCGCCCAGCGAGACGGCCCACTTTCTGCAAATCTGGATCATTCCGGATGCACAAGGCAACGCACCGGGCTACGAAGAAAAGCGTTTCGGCGATGAGGAAAAGCGCGGCCGTCTGCGTGTGATCGCCTCGCCGCAAGGCGATGAAGGCTCGGTGAAAATCGGCGCCGACGCGCGCATCTTCGCGGGCCTTTTCGACGGCGCCGAGCGCGCGGACTTCGATGTTCCCGCTGGCCGGCGCGTGTACGTGCACGTGGCGCGCGGCGCGGTTTTGGTGAACGGCGAAGCGCTGAAAGCCGGCGATGCCGCGAAGATCGAGGATGTGTCGAAAGTCACGGTCGAAGGCGGTGAAGGCGCGGAAGTGCTGTTGTTCGATCTGGCTTGAGGTCGACGAAGGGTGATCGGGCGCTGCGGATGCTTCGCGCGGACGTTGAGTGCCGGAGAGCCGTAGATTAGAAGATCCATGCAACGCAAAGCCGCGAAGCGCCCAAAGCGCTTCGCGGTTTTTTTTGACGCGCAACATCGCGTCTCAAGCTAAGAGCAGCATGATGCTACCAGCTCGCGCGAACGCAGAGCTTGAACATAAACGCCCGCCGTCCGTATCACGACGGCGGGCATCGCTCCACGAAACTCAGGGCTTCGTCGTACCCGAAGCGCCAGCCGGCGCGCCGGCGCCCGGGCCGCCGTGCTGACCATCACGCTTGCCCCAGCGTTCGTGCATCTTGTGCTCGTGCTCGCGCATCTTCGCAAAGTGCTTCTTAAGCGCCGTGCTCACAGTGGTCTTCTGCTGATCGTTCAGCGAGTTATAGAAGTTGAGCCATGCGGTCGTGGTGCCTTCGCGCAACTGCTGGTTCTGCTGCTCGATCTTCTGATGCGCCGCGTTCATGGCGTTCAGGTCGAGAATCGGCTGCTGCTCCAGCGACTTCATCTGCTCGTGCATCTGACGGTGGCTCTCGCGCATCGCCTGACGGTTCTGCTTCATGGTGTCCTGCGCGGTCTGCCAGAGCTTTTCCTGATCTGCGTTGAGCTTGAGCTGGCTATGAAGCTGCTCCATCTGCTTCTTCATGCGCTCTTCCATGCGATGACCGCCAGGGCCACCAGGACCGCCGGGGCCACCCATCATGGCGGGACCGCCGGGCGGCGGCGCGGAAGGCGCGTCGCTGGTGGCGGCATAAGCCGTGGCGCCGAATGTCAGTGCAATTGCAGTGGCGGCGGCAGTAAGAATGCGATATTGCTTGCCCATTGTGAGACTCCCTGATTGATTGTCGATGCCGAAACGTCGAAGCCGCTTGCGACGGTATTTCCGAGAAGGTCGTCCAGGCTTTTGCGCTTGTCGGTGAGACACAGCGTAGAGGCTTGCGCCGCGTGGCGTGTTACGACACGGTCGCTGCTTATTACGCAGGTTTACGCGATGCTTTCGCGGTAACACCCCGTAACCCTTTACGGCATCCTTGCGGGCAAACGGTTACGTCTCACGCGCTAAACTTCAGCCATGACTACGCAAATACTTGTCGTCGACGACGACGCCGAACTGCGCGACCTTCTGCGCGACTATCTGGTCCGGCAGGGCATCGAGGTTTCGGTGCTGCACGACGCCGGTTCGCTGGAACGCCGGCTGGAGCGCGAGCGCCCCGATCTGATCGTGCTCGACCTGATGATGCCGGGCGTCGACGGCCTGACCGCGCTCAGAAAGCTGCGCGCATCGGGCGACGATATCCCCGTCATCATGCTGACCGCGCGCGCGGACGACGTGGACCGCATCGTCGGTCTCGAACTCGGCGCGGACGATTACCTCGGCAAGCCGTTCAATCCGCGCGAATTGCTTGCCCGCGTGCAAGCCGTGCTGCGCCGCCGCCGCACCATTCCATCGGCCGCGCCGGAACAGCGCGAGCCGTATTCGTTCGGGCGCTTCAGGCTCGACTTCCAGTCGCGCACGCTGCAACAGGACGACAGGCCGATCACCTTATCCGGCAGCGAATTCGCGCTTCTGAAGATTTTCGTCAACAACCCTATGCGCACGCTGACGCGCGAGCGTCTGCTCGAACTGCTGCACGGGCCGGAATACGACGGCACCGACCGTGGTATCGACGTGCAGGTGTGGCGTCTGCGGCGCATTCTGGAAAGCGATCCATCCGCGCCGCGTTTCATTCAGACGGTGCGCGGGCGCGGCTACGTGTTCGTGCCGGACGGCGAGCAAAATGCGCCGGGCAATTGACACGCTGTTCGGGCGGCTGGTCGTCATCGTCATCGGCATGCTGGTGCTGTCACATGTCGCTTGGTTCGCCATCATCCGCTTCGAGCGCGACAACGTGCAGATGCGTTTTGCCGTCGAGGAAACCGCATTTCTCGTCGATGCCGTGCGTCAGCACATGGCCAACACACCCGATCAACCCTTGCCGCCGCGCGTGCGCATCTTTCCGCTCAACAGCCCGGAAGTGCCCCGAACGCCCGACGAAGACACGCCGCCGCCGCTCGCTCATTTCATCGAAGACCTGAAAGACCGTCTGCCGGATGGCACCGACGTTCGCCTGAACGAACCCGGCGCGCCGCCCAGCGTGTGGGTGCATGGCGCGAAGGACGCCGGCTGGATCGTCGTGCCGGTGCAGCCGTTGCGGCCGCCGCGCTCGCGCGACCGCATGCTGCTGTGGCTCGCGCTTATTTTCTCGACCGCCGTGCTCGCCGCGCTCTTCGGCGCATGGCAGTTGCAATATCCGTTGCGCTCGCTGGCGCAAGCGGTCGGGCGTTTCGGTCGCGGTCAGCCGACGCCGCCCGTTCCCGAACGCGGCCCGCGTGAGTTGCGGCAACTGACGCACGGCTTCAATCAGATGGTGCGTGAAGTCTCGCAAACCGAGAACGATCGCGCGGTGATGCTCGCAGGCGTCGCGCACGATCTGAAGACACCGCTCGCGCGTTTGCGTCTACGCGCCGAGATGATGGACGACGCCAAGGTGCGTGATGGCGTAGTGCGCGATGTCGATTCCATGGCGCATATCGTCGATCAGTTCCTGGTGTTCGCGCACGACCGGCCAGATGGCAGCGAGCCCGTTTCGGTCGATCAGCAGTGCGAGAAGATCGCGCGGACGTATCGCGCGGTGTCGCCGACCGCGGAAGCGGTTCGGCTCGACCTGGAAGCCGGGCCGAATTTCGTGCTGCCCGCGGCAACGCTCGACCGGCTCTTGTCGAATCTCCTCGATAACGCGCATGCCTACGGCGCGGCGCCCATCGTCATTGCGACCCGGCGCGCGGCAAAGGGCTGGGTGCTAACCGTCTCGGATCACGGCAAGGGCATCGCGCCGGACGATCTCATCAAGGCGAGCCGGCCGTTCGTGCGGCTCGATCCGGCGCGCGGCGGCAGCGGACATAGCGGCCTTGGACTGGCTATCGTCGAACGGCTCGCACGGCGCGCGGGTGGGGAATGCGAGGTCGGCAATCAGCCTGCGGGCGGGTTGCAGGTGGTCATGACGTTCCCGTTCGATGTCGCCACGCAGCCGATGAGCGAAAGGCGCGTGGGAGCGCAGCATGAGGAGCGTGCTTCTCTTTGAACCGCGCGCGTCGGCTTTCGTCGCGCTGAAAGCAAAACGCCTCCGCATCGGAACGGAGGCGTTTTGTTTTGCGTCATGGTCAATGGAACGATGTTTCAGTGTCGGGCGTGTTCGTGTGTAACTCGAAGGAGGCCACACGGTGCTAACGTCCAAAATCGCCTCCGAATCAAAGTCCGGAGGCGTCTTTACTAAACCCGCGTCAATGGAACGACGTTTCAAGGCGAGGCAGCATTAATCCAAGCCCCGCGTCAATCAAACAACGTTTCCAGCGCCGAGGCCGCTTCACTATCCACCGTGTTGTAAGTCACCGTCGAAGCCTCGAAGATGTAATGCGTGGTGTATTTGCCAAGCCGCGCGAGAATTTCCTCCTGAATGACTTCCGGCGCAAGCGCGATCTTCAGAAACCACGTGGTCGAAGAAAGGCGCGTCTGGAACGAGCCGTACTCGGCCAGCAATTGGTCGAACGTTTCAGCGTCCTGATCGCGGCACACGATGACCAGATTTCCCTTCATGCATTTCTCCCGTGACGGCGGCGTCATTCGATATCGAACGTCGATGATACCTGCCCGCCGTCGAGCGCGACGAGATGCCTTCCCAAGCCATGCCGCGCTTACTTGCCCATCAGCGAGTTCTCGGGATAGCGCGCGGGCGGCGGGGGATCGGCCGGGCGCACTTCGCTGCGGTCGCGACCACGCGATTTCGCCTCGTAGAGCGCGAGATCGGCGCGAGAGAGAATCCATTCGAGCGCATCGTCGGCAGCGAGTTCGGTAATCCCGATGCTTACCGACAACACCGCCTCGTCGGGAAGATGCGCGCAATGCTCGTGATGAAAGCGCTTGCGCAGCCGCTCCAGCACGGCCTGCGCGTCCGCCAGCGCGGTCTGCGGCAGCAGGATGCCGAATTCCTCGCCGCCGAGCCGGCCGACTGCATCGCTCGGACGCAACTGCGCGCGGCACACTTCGGCGAAGTGTTCGAGCGCGCGGTCGCCGGACGCGTGTCCGTAACGGTCGTTGATCTGCTTGAAGTGGTCGAGGTCCGCGATGGCAAGCGACAACGGCGTGCCGACCGAGCGCGCGAGTTCCACTTCGTGGCGCAGCGTGTCGAGAAAGTAGCGGCGCGAGAGGGCGCCGGTGAGCGCGTCGTGGCGCGCTTCGGCCGACAAGAGCGTATTGGCCGATTGCAACTGCTCGGCGAGATCGCGCGTCGCGCGATGCAGACGGCGCTCGCGTGAATACGAGATGGCGATCACGATAGCGAGTGTCACGACGCCGAGCATCGTCAGGAACACCAGCACGCGGTCGCGGCTGTGATTGCGGCTGATCTCAGGCCAGCTCGTGAGCGGATGGACGATGTGCGCCGACAGCCCCGAATTCAGCCCGGTGCGCTCGTCGTAAAGCGCGGGCACGCTGCTGCCGTTGGTCGCATAAAAGGTTTCCGCGAGCGTCGGCGCGAGCCAGTGCTCGGCCGCGCGCATCTGATCGCCGACATGCGCGACGCGCAACGGCGGAAAGTCCTCGCGCCGGTAATGTTCGAGCCGCTCGCGCGGCGTCATTTGGGCGACGGGCGCATCGGGCATGGCCTGATACTCGAGCGCGCCGTCGTGCGCCATCACCACGACGCCGTTTTCATCGGTGACGAAGGTGCCGGCCCGCGACACCCAATGCCGCAACCGGTCGATGCTCACCTTGGCGATCACCGCGCCCACGAGGATGCCGTCGTCGTAGATCGGCGCGGCGATGTAGATGCCCGGATCGCCCGAAAGCCGCCCGACGCCGTACATCTCGACGAAGCCGCCGAGCAGCGCCCGCGCGACATAGCCGCGCGCGCTCATTTTGTAGCCGATGAAACTGTTGTCGTCCGCCGAATTGCTCGATGCAATGCAGTAGCCCTGGTCGTTGATGAGCCAGATGGAATCGAGGCCGGAGAAGCCCTGCGCGTCATGGAGGAACCGGTTGACCTTCGCGAGATTGGGACGCGCGGTCCATTCGGCGCGCCGTTCGCTTTCCGAGCCCGCGGGGTTCGAGGCATAATCCCGCGATTGCGCGAGCGCATGCTGCATGAGTTCGACCTGTGCGAGCGTGGCGGGAATGGCGCGCGACATCGCGAGATCGCTTGCGATGACCTGCGCCATGTTGTCGACGATGGATGCCGCCATTTGTCGTTCGGTGCGCACCGTGCCCGTCATTTCCTGCTGTACCATTCGGTCCGACAGCAAGCCGGCCGCGATCCAGCACGCAAGGCCGAGCAGCGCGAATCCGAGGAGCGCGATCAGTCGGTGCAGGAGGGTCTTGTTCATCGCGTTCTCGGCTACGCTGGCTCACGCCGCGCGCGGATTCAAGCGAGAACAGCCGGGCAGACGGGCGTTCGGCTTCGGGGCGGCGTAGTGCATTGCATCGGCGCTCATTATTGTTAGTGATAGCCACGATTGGACGATGTTTTTCGCCGCCCAGCAAGCGCCTTGTCTCCACAGGCGGCGTCTACCCAACACAGGGTAAGCACGGGCGGTTCGGTTCTTGCGTTATGTGTTGCCTTCGTCGCTGCTCGTACGCACTCCCGGCGTGGTTTTGGTCGGCCTGCTCGTCGGCTTGGGGCAGAGGTTAAGTCAAAAGAAAGCCAGACCATTCAAAATGCGGATGCGACGGCGGCCAAGCCTTTATTTTGCCTCCGTGGCGCCGAAGAGCAAATAGAAACATCACACGAATGACGTGCCTGAGCGCCGAAAGATTGTGACTGTCACGAAACTTGGTGTAGTGTCGCTCGGTTCCGCACAGCCGGTACGCACTGGTTAAAGAGTGACGGCTGCCTGACGTTATCCATTTGCTGGTTTTCTGTGTCGTCTGTCAGCTTTTGGACGGGCAGATACGTTGAGCATGCGGGTAGCGCGACGGATTCCACGAGAGTCGACGATCAGGCAGTCATCGATCACGAAGGCGTCTTGCCCGCGCGACGGCTTGCCGTCATGAGCACTATCCCGCGCCTTGCGCGGTTGGAACAAAGCCTTACGGGGAGGGCGTTGCATGGAATTTGGTTTCAATCTGAACCGCACGGCGAACGCGTCGGTATGGCGGATCTTGCCCAATCGCTGGGACTTCGTCGCGTTCCCGATGATCATCTGCATCATCGCGCTTGCCGCTGTCGGTTTCCACGAGACGCTCGCGCCTATTTCCACCCTGCAGACGCAGGCGATCTCGCTCGACCCCGGCAATCTCCCCGAATACGCGCTGCGCACGACCTTGCGCATGCTGCTCGCCATGGTCGCCTCGCTCATCTTCACGCTGGTTTATGGCACGCTCGCGGCGAAGAGCCGGCGCGCGTCGGTCGTGCTGGTGCCGGTGCTCGACATCCTGCAATCGGTGCCGGTGCTCGGCTACATCTCGTTTACCGTCACGTTCTTTCTCGCGCTTTTTCCCGGGCGCGTGATCGGCGCGGAGTGTGCCGCGATTTTCGCCATCTTCACGAGCCAGGCGTGGAACATGACCTTCAGCTTCTACCAGTCGCTGCGCACGGTGCCGCGCGATCTGGATGAGGTCTCGCGCGGCTTTCACCTCACCAACTGGCAGCGCTTCTGGAAGCTCGAAGTGCCGTTCTCCATGCCCGGCCTCATCTGGAACATGATGATGTCGATGTCGGGCGGCTGGTTCTTCGTCGTCGCCTCCGAGGCCATCACGGTGGGCAACCGGAGCATCGTGCTGCCGGGCATCGGCGCGTATCTGGCCGCGGCGATCGGCGAGCGCAATCTCTCCGCGATCGGTTGGGTGATTCTGGCGATGACCGTCGTTATCCTTGCCTACGATCAACTGATGTTCCGTCCGCTTGTCGCGTGGGCAGACAAATTCCGCATGGAGAACACGAGCTCGGGCAACGCGCCGGAATCGTGGCTGCTCGATCTGATTCGCCGCACGCGGCTGATCCACCGGTTGCTGGTGCCGGCCGGATGGCTGTTCGCGAAGGCCGCGCGCTTCCCGATTCGTCTGCCGTCGCTGCAAGGCGTGAAGCTGCCGTTGCGCGCCACCGTGCCGTCCACGCGCACCGGCGATATCGCCTGGGGCGCGGCGGTGCTGCTCGTCACGGCGTTCGTCACGTGGAAGGTGGTCTCGTTCGTGTCGACGGGCGTCGGCTGGAGCGATGTCGGTCACGTGTTCGTGCTCGGCTTCATCACGCTGATTCGCGTGGTCGTGCTGATCGGCATTGCGTCGGTGGTGTGGGTGCCGGTCGGCGTGCTGATCGGGTTGCGCCCCGCGCTCGCCGAGAAGATGCAGCCCGTCGCGCAGTTTCTCGCGGCGTTTCCGGCGAACCTGCTGTTTCCGGTGTTCGTCGTCGCCATCGTGCGCTGGCATCTGAACCCGGATATCTGGCTTTCGCCGTTGATCGTGCTCGGAACGCAGTGGTATATCCTCTTCAACGTGATTGCCGGGGCATCGGCGTATCCGAACGATTACCGCGAGGCCGCGGCCAACTTTCAGATTCGCGGTTGGCAATGGTGGAAAAAGGCCATGCTGCCGGGCATCTTCCCGTACTACATCACCGGCGCGATCACGGCATCGGGCGGCGCGTGGAACGCGAGCATCGTCGCGGAGGCGGTGTCGTGGGGCAAGACGAGCGTCGTCGCGCACGGGCTCGGCGCGTATATCGCGCAGACCACTGCGGATGGCGACTATCCGAAGATCATCCTGGGCATTGCCGTGATGTCGCTTTTCGTCACGCTGTTCAACCGATTGTTGTGGCGCCCGCTGTACGCCTACGCCGAAGCAAGACTTCGACTGGATTGAGGACGAGTTCCGATGCAGAACACCAAGAACACGCAAAACCCCAACACGCCGGGCGCATCGCGCACGACGGGCACGCCGGCGCCCAGCGTGCCCGGCACGCCGCCGCGCCTGGGCGCGGAAATCCTGCGCGTGCAGAACGTGAGCCGCGGATTCAACAAGACCCAGGGCGAACTGCTCGTGCTCGACGACGCCAACCTCTCGCTGCGCGAAGGCGAGATCGTCGGTCTGCTCGGACGTTCGGGCTCGGGTAAATCGACGCTGTTGCGCATCATCGCCGGACTGATCGAGCCGACTGCCGGCGACGTCACTTATCTGAACGAGCCCTTGCGCGGACCGGCGAAGGGCGTCGCGATGGTGTTCCAGACGTTCGCGCTGTTCCCGTGGCTGACCGTCATGCAAAACGTGGAAGCGGGTCTGGAAGCGCAGGGCGTGGCGGCGCGCGAGCGACGTGAACGGGCGTTGGCGGCCATCGACCTGATCGGGCTGGACGGTTTCGAGAATGCCTATCCGCGCGAATTGTCGGGCGGCATGCGGCAGCGCGTGGGTTTTGCGCGCGCGCTCGTCGTCGATCCGACCTTGCTGCTCATGGACGAGCCATTTTCCGCGCTCGACGTGCTGACCGCCGAGAACTTGCGTACCGACTTGCTCGACTTGTGGACGCAAGGGCGCATGCCGATCAAGTCGGTGCTGATCGTCACGCACAACATCGAAGAAGCGGTGTTCATGTGCGACCGCATTCTGGTGCTGTCGTCGAATCCGGGCCGCGTGATGGCCGAGATCAAGGTGCCGTTCAAGCATCCGCGCAATCGCCTGGACCCGGCGTTCCGGCGTCTCGTCGACGACATTTATGCGAAGATGACCGCGCGGCAGCTGGATGAATCGAAGAAGAAGGGACTCGAGCTCGGAAGCTGGCTGCCGTCGGTGTCGACCAATCTGATGGCGGGTCTCATCGAAACGCTCGCGGCGGAGCCGTATCACGGTCGCGCGGACATGCCGGAAATCGCGCGCACGCTGCATCTGGAGGTCGATGAACTCTTTCCGGTGGCCGAAGTGCTGCAGCATCTCGGTTTCGCCGACGTGCGCGAAGGCGATATTTTCCTGACGCCGCAGGCGCGCGTGTTTGCCGAATTCGGCACGCAGGAGCGCAAGATGATGTTTGCCGAGCATCTGCTGCGGCACGTGCCGCTGGCGGCGCGGATCAAGAAGGTGTTGAACGAGCGGCCGGGGCATCGCGCGCCGCGCGTGCGCTTCGAGCAGGAACTGGAAGACTTCCTCTCCGACAAGGCCGCGCAGGAAACGCTGGATGCGGTCATCGACTGGGGTCGTTATGGCGAGATCTTCTCTTACAACGATCAAACGGAGATGCTGAGTCTGGAAGACGTGGAGGCTTGAGGCGGTGGTTTTTGCGGGAAAGGCGCGGTGACCGGTCAGGACGCCGCGTTTTTCTTTGGGGCTTTGATCATGACGTCGTGCTGGAGGCAAGTGAGAACGCTGAAGGTCGAGGCAAGGAGAAGCGAGTACTCGTCACGCCGTTTTCGAAAGTAGCAGGCGCACGGCAACGGTCAACGAACGGCGCGGCAGGCTCGCACTGCACTGGCCCGCCAACATCAAGCCATCGCCAGAATGGAAGCCAACAAAAAAGCGCGGACTCGCCGCGCTTCTTGTTCGAAGCCTCTAAGCAAAAAAGCGGTTCGGCTGTCTCCCGCCTACTGTAGATTTCCCCACCGCTCGACCGCCGGTTCCGCCGAAGCCCACTTCCATCCCTCGGTTTGCTGACACGCCGTCGCGATGAACCAGTCTTCATGCGAACTCGGATCGTCGCCATCCGCCACGGAGAACGCGAATTCCTTGCAGCTCGCAAGCGCGCTCTTGACCTCGCGCAGCACTCGCACCTGGCCGTGGCCATTTTCCACCGGCAAGGTGTGCTTGACCTTCCAGGGTCGCGTCTCGCCGATGTCCGACATGCCCGCCGTCACCGCAATGGCAACCTGTTGATCCTGATGCAGAGACTTCGTCACGCGCTTCACGACTTCGTCGGTCGCGGCCTGCACCGCAATGCCGACGCCCAGGCCGATAGCCGGATTGGTCGTCACCGCGCCCGTCGCCACGCCCGCGAGCGCACCGCTTGCCGCGCCAATCGACGCGCAGCCGCTCATCGCGACGCACGCCGCCGCGAAAGCCGCGATGCAGCCAAGGCGCAGCGCCATGGATACCGCCACGCGCTCCGTCATTGCAGCGAGCCCCAACGCGGCGTCGCCGGTTCGGCCGATGCCCACTTCCACCTGTCGCCGTCGCGGCACACGGATGCCACGTAGAACGCGCTGTCGGCGGCACGGTCTTTGGTCGCGTCGCGATCGACGGAAAAGACGATTTCCTTGCAGTCGAGCGTACCGCTGCTGATCTGGCGGCTCACTGTCACGCGGCCTTTCTCGTCGTCTTCGATAGGCACCGAATGCACCGAGATCCACGGCGCCACCGAGCCGACGTCGAGCGGGCCGGCGACCGACGCGATCTTGTCCTGCGTGTCCGTATGCACGATGCGCTGCGAGTACTGCACGCCCGCGCGCGCCGCCGCCACCGCGCCAAGACCGATACCCGTGGCGACCGCGGCGTTGCTCGTCACCTTGCCCGCGATAGCCGCGCCGGCGATACCGGCGCCAGCCGTCGCGCCTTCGCTATAGAGGGAATTGCAGCCGCTGAGACTCACGCAGGCGATAGCGCCCGACACGATCGCGGCAAGCGCGGCGGCGGGCGGCCCGCGCCATTCAACCCTGATCTGCATGTTGCTGGTTTCCTTCGTCTGCCCAGGCGCCGTGAGCCAGGCTGCGAATCTCCTTGAGGAATCGCCGCCAAAGCCCCGCCACGTAAGAATGCGCGACACGTGCATGTCGCGAGCTTCGCGCATTTTGAAGCATGCTTCTAATTACCGGTTCGAGAAAATTGCAAGAAATTGCAAGCAGCGGGAACGCGTTGCTCAACGCCCCATAAAAAAGGCGAGAACGCTTTCACGCACTCGCCTTTTGTTCGTCCGTGACCAACGGACGCTCAACTTTCGTTGCTGCCGCCGGAAGGGGCTTCGCCTGATTCGGTGTCCTCGTTTTCATAGGCGCCAAGGCGGTTGTAGAGCGTCTTGAGACTCACGCCCAGCGCTTTCGCGGCACGACGCTTGTCGCCGCCGCAATGCTTGAGCGTGCCGAGGATGATCTGCTTCTGCGCATCCGCGAGCGGCGTGCCGACCCAGACGTTCATCGCATCGCCCTGAGTGACGGGCTTCTTCACGCGCGATGCCAGATGCGGATGCGCGATCTCCACGGTCTTCTCCGCGAGAATGAACGCGCGATACACCGTGTTCTTGAGTTCGCGCACGTTGCCCGGCCACGAGTACGTGCGCAGCACGTCGAGCGCGCGCTTGCTGAAGGCCTTGTTTGTGCCCTCCTGCGCGTTCATTTCGGACAGAAAATGCTGGGCGAGCAGTTCGCGGTCCGAATCGCGTTCGCGCAAAGGCGGCGCGCGCAGCGGAAACACGGCGAGCCGGTACATCAAGTCCTCGCGCAAGCCGTTTTCCTTCACGGCGGCAATCGGATCGCGGTTGGTCGCGGCGATCACTCGAACGTCGGAGCTGATGAGATCGTTGCCGCCGACCCGAAAGAACGTGCCGGTTTCGAGCGCGCGCAAGAGCTTCACCTGCCGCACGGGCGACATCTCCGTCACTTCGTCGAGAAAAAGCGTGCCGCCATTCGCGTGTTCGAAGTAGCCGATACGTCCCGATACCGCGCCCGTGAAACTGCCTTTTTCGTGACCGAAGAGTTCCGCTTCGATGAGGTTGTCGGGAATCGCGCCGCAATTCACGGCAATGAACGGTGCGTCCTTGCGCGCGCTTTTATCGTGGATGGTGCGCGCGACGAGCTCCTTGCCGGTGCCCGACTCGCCGATGATGAGCGCGGTCGCATCGGTGCCGGCGACGCGTTCGATCTGCGTGTACAACTCCTGCATCACGGGTGATGAGCCGTACAGCAGTCCGTACGATCTCAAGCCCGGCACTTCCCCCGCATTGCGCTTTTTCTGCGCGGCTGTATCGCCGACGGCGATGGGCGGGTCCAGATCGGTTGTCGCCATGTGTGCTGATATGTCCTGAGTTCTGCCAATATGGTTGAGCGGATGGCGGCCAGGCATCGGTCAAGCGTGGTGGCGCATGTCGATGCGCGAGAGCGGCGCCAAGCATGCGAACCGGCCGCGTTAGCTGAGTTTCGGCTCGATGCCGCCAGTTTCGGGCGTTTCCTGGCAGCAACACGTCGCTTGGTTTGACGGCAAGCAAGCTCGCGATCCATTCGTACGATCGCTCGTCAGGCGGGTCGATGTTTTCCGTAGACGGACAAGTCCATCTCATAAACGCTATTTAACCATTCGCAACGACTTTGCGGCAACGTGCGGCGTTCGGCATCGCCCAATTTGTCTGATTGGCACATGTGCGTCGCGTGACTTCCGGCAAGGTTCTCGCTTCTCTCGGGGAATTTACACGTCCACAGCGTAATACTTACCCGGTTTCGTGATGGCTTGCGCGGACCACTTCGGGCAGAACATTTCCTGGACGTCGTCACAGATGGCTGGCATGAAAGCTGCAAGGACGGAGTCATCCTTATTCGAACAAGCTCGCAACAAGCGGTCGGTGTGCATCGCAACTGCGAGCGGACGGCAGCGAGAGAGGTAACACGCATCATGGACGATACGCTCGACTTCGACACCGCCACGCGCGACGGGAATATGGTCGGCAACTTCGGTGGCAACGCCAGCAAGCCCGTGCGGCCGACGCGCGGCGGACAGGAACTCGCGGTGCGCGAGCCGATCGACATTTACCATTGGGCTCTGGTCGCGCTGGTGACCGCGCTCATGTGTGCCGTGCTCGGTTACGCGGCGGGCACGCCTGCACTTTCGCGTGCGGCGAACGTCACGAGCGCCGTGTTCGGCGTGCTTGGCGTCGCGTTGATGGCCGGCGGCGTCCTGCGCAATCTGCGCATGCGTTTCACGATGCACGGTGTGGCCAAGGCGCTCGCGGGCGCTGAAACGCATTGAGATACGCAAAGCTTCAGACTTCACCCCCACATTTCTAAGGCAAGGACCTGATTTCATGACTGAGACGACTGTCCAGCTTGCGTTGGGCAAGCAGAAAATTATCGAAGACATCAAGGTGCTGCTCAACGACTCGGAAGAGTTGTTGCGGCTCTCGGCGTCGCTGCCGGGCGAGGGCGTCGATGCCTTGCGCACGCGCCTTCGCGATCACGTCGATTCGGCGCGCTCCGCGCTCGAAGACGCGCAAGCAAGCGCGCAGACGCGTTACAAGACCAGCGTCGAGTGCACCGAAAACTATGTGCGCGAAAATCCGTGGCAATCGCTGGGTATCGCGGCGGGCGCGGGCTTTCTCATCGGGCTTCTGGTTGTCCGCTGATCGAAGCGCGCTGGGTAGTCAAGAGCGCGCATCGGCGAAATCAAGGCACAAACAGCGATTTAGATAACCAAGGGAGAAAACGAGATGGCACGTCCTTCAATCGGAATTTTCGGGGCGCTGTTCGCGGTGGGCAGCGTGCTTGCATGGAAATGGGCGCAATCGCGCGATGCCGCCACACGTCGCACGGCCCGCGATCTGCACCGTTGGGAAGACGAGGGCGGCAAGGTGCTGACGCCGTCGAGTCGCTTGCCCGCGCCGCATGAGGTGAATGGTCACGGCGTAGGCGGCACGGCAGACGCCTGGAATTTCCCGCGAAGCTGACGCGCAGTAGTTCACGACCGTCGTTCAATTGCGAGCGACGGAGTGCTGCCGGAAGGCGTTTTCATCACCGCCGCGTTTGAACGAACTCCACGCACGCCCGACCGGCGTGCGTTTTTATGTCGATAAACCTTTATAATCAACGAATATCCGCCATAAGTTGCCTAAATGGAAAAACTTACGGCTGAGAGACCCAAGCGTACAGCGCATCGGAAATTATTCTATTTCTCGCGCTTTTTGCGTCATGCACTTCAAGCTCGAGCCACAACGGGCGCATGACCGAAAGCCGCACCGGCCCGGGCAGTCCACCGTGTGATCGCCCGGAGAAGACCACGCCGCACTTGGCGTGTGACCCTGAAAACGCTTTGGAAATATCGAGACGCAATGCCACATGTATTGATTGTCGATGACGATCCCAGTACCCGCGAGGCGCTAGCCGCGATCATCGGCGAAGACGGACTGACGACAGCCACGGCAGGCGACTTGCGCGAGGCGCGCATCCAGCTCGTGCGGCAGACGCCGGACGTCGTGTTTACCGACCTCAAGCTGCCCGACGGCACCGGCGTCGATCTGTTCGAGGATCTGGACCCGCGCTCGGGCGTCGAGTTCATCGTCATTACCGGCCATGCGACCGTCGAGTCCGCGGTCAGCGCACTCAAGATGGGTGCGGCGGATTATCTGGTCAAACCCATCAACATGCAGCGCGTGAAGGCGATCCTTTCGCGCCTGCCGCGCGCCGGCGACCTGAAAGCGGAAATCGGCACCTTGCGTGGCGAGTTGCGCCGCATGGGCCGCTTCGGGCTGATGCTCGGCAATTCGCCGGCCATGCAAACGGTCTACGATCAGATCGGCCGCGTGGCACCGACGGCAGCGTCCGTGCTGTTGATCGGCGAGTCCGGCACCGGCAAGGAAGTCGCCGCGCAGACGCTGCACGAGCTGAGCCTGCGACGCAAGCACGCGTTCATCGCGGTGAATTGCGGCGCCATTTCGCCGAACCTGATCGAATCCGAAATGTTCGGCCATGAACGCGGCTCGTTCACAGGCGCGGACCGGCAGCACAAGGGTTATTTCGAGCGCGCGAACGGCGGCACGCTGTTCCTCGACGAAATCACCGAGATGCCTATCGAGCTTCAAGTGAAGCTGTTGCGCGTGCTCGAAACCGGCATGTTCATGCGCGTCGGGACCACGAAGGAACTCGAAACAGACGTGCGCCTGATTGCTGCGACCAATCGCGATCCCGAGCAGGCTGTGCTCGAAGGCAAACTGCGGCTCGACCTGTATCACCGCCTGAACGTGTTTCCGATCAACCTGCCGCCGCTGCGCGAACGCGGCACGGACGTCGAATTGCTCGGGCAGGCGTTCCTCGACGAACTCAACTCGCGTTACAACACGAAGAAGGTGTTTCCCGCCGCCGTGCGTGAAATGCTCGCGTCCTACAACTGGCCCGGCAACGTGCGCGAGTTGAAGAACTACGTGCAGCGCGCGTACATCATGTCGGGTACGGATTCGGATAGCACGGCCACCGTGCCGCTGCAGATTTCACTGTCGCGTCCTTCTGCGGGCACGGCGGTGACGATTCCCTTCGGCACGTCGCTCGCGCAGGCTGATCGGCAGCTCATTCTCGCTACGCTCGAACAATGCGGCGGCGTGAAGACGCGGGCGGCGGAAATTCTCGGCATCAGCCTGAAGACGCTGTATAACCGGCTCGTCGAATACGGCGAGGATGCTGCTGGCAAGGCAGCCGTCGGAGAAGGCGGAGACCTTTCTGACGCGGATAGCGAAAATACCTGAACGTCGTTTATCTTTAGACAAAACATTGCCCGCTGCTCGCAAAGCGCGGGCTTTTTTATTTGTCGCATGCGGATTCAGCGCCGATAATGAAGCGGAGTCCTGGCGTGAGGTAGGCGTAATTTGGAAGAAACAAGGGCATAGGCCTTGCTGACTTCTGACTGCCATCCACGCGCGGGAAACCGCAGGAAAAAGGAGCGTGGATGCGGCGATTACGATCACAAGACCGCAAGGAGCCTGACATGCCCGATTTCGCATCCGATAGCGCTCGAATCAGCGCGCAGACGCCCCAGCCGCCGGACCCGCCCGTGACGCCGCCCGATCAGCCGCCGCCCACGCCGATCCCGCCCGACACGAATCCCGATCCGACTCGCGAGCCGCCCGAACAACCGATGCAGCCCATTGGCGACCCGCCGCCCGGACCGAACGAAGCGCCGCACGTGCAATAAGGGAATTGGCGGACTTTCGACCATTCACTGAATCTGTGCAGACTTTGAATAAGTTTCCATCTCGAAGGTAGGGATTACAACGTAGCCAGCAACAATGACCGGCGCTGCAATCAGTGTCCGGTCGATTTTCAAACAAAGATGCATTGCGACAAGATCGGTCCGACGCCGCCGACGTCATTTTCGACGGCCTTCTTCTCTGGAGGCATTGATGAGGCATCCCGCACTCCGACGCTCCGCGCGTCACTCTTCCAAGCGCGAAGCACGCGCCGAGGCGGCTAAAACCGCTGGTGGCGAAGCCGCGCCGGCACCGCCGATCGAACACGATCCCGCCAGCCAGAACCGCCCCGCACCTGACGCTCCGCCCGACGGCGAGCACAATCAGGGCGGCGTGCGCCGCGAGGGAATCGATTATCAGCGCGACCTGGGTTCGGAGCAGGATTCCTGATTTCACCGCCTTTGTTTCCTTCGACGAAAGAGCAAAAACTTCTACGCGGCGGCGGCTTACCGCGTGTCCGATTTCGTTCGTAACACTTGGATACGAATTTTCATCCTGCCCGTGTCTTAAAAAGGCACGGCTCTTGCATATCTTCAGCCGCCAATTCGAGCAAGCAACGACAACTGAGAGGTGATGCTGTAATGAGCAGATTGATCGTGGTTTCGAATCGCGTCGCGCCGATCCAGGAAGGCAAGCCCAGCGCGGGCGGCCTTGCCATCGGCGTTCTGGATGCGCTCAAGGAGACGGGCGGCGTATGGTTCGGTTGGAGCGGCGAGATCGTCGGTGAAGCGGCTGACCCTGTCATCGAGAAAAACGGCAATGTGACGTATGCCACCGTCGGCCTGACGCGCCGCGATTACGACCAGTATTACCGTGGTTTTTCGAACGCCACGCTGTGGCCGACTTTCCACTATCGCAACGACCTGTCGCGTTTCGATCGCGAGGAATACGCGGGCTATATGCGCGTGAACGCGGGACTCGCCGCGAAGCTCAAGACGCTCATCAAGCCGGATGACATCATCTGGGTACACGACTATCACTTGCTGCCGTTCGCGCAGGAGTGCCGCAAGATCGGCATCCAGAATCCGATTGGCTTCTTTCTGCACATTCCGTTTCCGGTGCCGGAAGTAATGCGGACCGTGCCACCGCACGAGGAACTGATTGCCGGCATGTGTCAGTACGACGTCGTGGGCTTTCAGACCGATGCCGACAAGCAGTCCTTCACCGATTACGTCGAACGTAGCGGGCGTGGTCATCTGAGCGAAGACGGCATGTTGCAGGCGTTCGGCCGCATGCTGAAAGTGGGCGCGTATCCGATCGGCATCTATCCGGACGCCATCGCCAAGGCAGCGGATCAGTTCTCCAACCGCAAGCAGGTCAAGAGCCTGCGCGACAGCATGCGTGGCCGCAAGCTCATCATGAGCGTCGATCGGCTGGATTATTCGAAGGGCCTCGTCGAGCGCTTCCAGGCTTTCGAGCGCCTTTTGCTCAACGCGCCGGGCTGGCATGGCCGCGTTTCGCTCGTGCAGATCGCGCCGCCGACACGCTCGGACGTGCAGACATATCAGCGCATTCGCCAGAACCTGGAAGGCGAAGCGGGGCGTATCAATGGCCGTTTTGCGCAACTCGACTGGACGCCGATTCAATATCTCAACCGCAAATACGAACGCAATCTGCTGATGGCGCTTTTCAGGCTTTCGCAGGTTGGATATGTCACGCCGCTGCGTGACGGAATGAATCTCGTGGCGAAGGAATATGTCGCGTCGCAAGACCCGGCCGATCCGGGCGCGCTCGTGCTGTCTCAATTCGCCGGCGCGGCGGATCAACTGCCGGGCGCGCTCGTCGTCAATCCGTTCGATCTGTCGCAGATGTCCGAGGCGCTCGAACGTGCGTTGTCGATGCCGCTCGCCGAACGCCAGGCGCGTCACGCCGACATGATGGCGCCGCTGCGCGAGAACAATCTGTCCGTGTGGCGCGATTCGTTCCTGTCGGATCTGCGCAGCGTCGCAACCGCGACTTCCGTCACCGAGCAGACCGTCAAGACGGTGCGCCAGGGCGCGAGTACATCGACGCAGGCAAGACGGCCCTCCGCCAAGGCTTGAACGTGTAACCAGAAGACCCCGCGCCTCGACAAGGCGCGGGGTTTTTATTTGTGCGCGCCATTGGACGCCAAGAGGCTTTCGCGGAACGCTCCTTGCGCTTCAACCTTCGACACGAAACGAAGGAGGTCACGATGAGCGGAAGCACTCTGAATCCCAATGAAGAAGGCGAGATCGAAGTCGGTAAGGGGCACGGCACAGGCGCATTAGGTCCGAGCGATTCCTCGGATAGCGGTTCCGACGTGCAGGGCGAAATGCGTCATCCGGGCGACATCGAAGACGAACTCGATGCCCACGCGCTCGGCCAGTCCAAAGCCGAACTCGCGAGCGATACCGACCGCTACGGCACGGGCGAGGCAGCATCCGCCGATGGCGACCACAATCTCGAACCGGACGCGGACATTCTGCCGGACGACATCGAGGACGAAACGCGCGGCCTGCTCGACGAAGACGCCGACCCCGCGGACGACGAAGACAAGGTCTGAGCACGCATTTAACGATCGATACGGCGTGCCGCGATGCACTTGCGGCGCGCCGTTTTTACGCACGTCTTTCGAAGCGGCGTTAACATCGGCGATTGATAACCGCCAAGCTCACGCCGATGACCCGAGAAGTTCCGACCTCTTCCACGCCTGTCGCTGTCGGCCGCACGTCGCGTTTCGGCTGGGTTGTGTGGTTCGTCGATCCCGTCAGGCAATGGATTCAGGACCATTGCCTGATGTTCTCCGCATCGATTTCGTTTTTCGCGGCGTTCTCGCTGGCGCCGACGCTCGTCATCGTCATCGCGGTCGCGAGCGTTTTCTTCGGCGCGGATGCCGTGCAAGGCAGACTCTTCGATGAAATCAGCGGCGTGGTCGGCCCCGATGCGGCGCACGCGCTCGAAGCCATCGTCGCCAACGCGTGGCACGCCGATATCGCGCGCAGCACGGCGCTGCTTTCGGCGGGCGGCGTGCTGATCGGCGCGTCGGCGACGTTTTCATCGCTGCATAGCGCGCTGAACGTGATCTGGCCCACGCCTATTGTGAGCGCGAAGGAAAGCATCGTCTCGCTGCTGCGCGTTCGGCTGATGTCCTTCGGCCTGGTCGTCGGCTCCGGCTTGCTGGTGGTTGCGTTGCTCGTGCTCGATGCGCTCGTCGAAGTGCTCGGCCATTGGGCTTTCGGCGACGGCAATCCGTTCATCATTCTGTCGAGCGTCACGCAGCGCGCGATTTCACTCGGCATGCTCACGCTCGCGTTCACGCTTCTGCTCAAGTTCTTGCCGACCACGCGCATGATGTGGCGCGACGCCGCGTTAGGCGCAACCGCGGCGGCCATGTTGTTCGAGGCGGGCAAGCGACTGTTTGCGTTTTATCTCGCGCATGCGGGCACGGCGAACATGTTCGGCGCGGCGGGGTCGCTCGCGATCATCCTCATGTGGCTCTACTACTCGGCGGCGGTGTTTCTGCTCGGCGCGGAGCTGGCGGCAACGGCGGCACGCAGGCGCACGCATCGGGAAGCAGGCTGGCGTTAGCGCGTCGACTAAACGCGGCGATTCGGCCGCGCATAAAAAAACCGCCCGTTGAAAGGGCGGCTGCGTGCTGAGGCTACGAGGCGACTCTCTTGACCGGGTCGTCGCCCAATGCGTCAGCGCGTGAAATCTGCGTGCGTTCAGGCTTGGCGGCGCAACTCGGCGGGCGGCACCTTCATCAGATGACGATATTTCGCCACCGTGCGGCGCGCGACGATCACGCCCTGATCCGCGAGCATCTTGGCAAGGCTCACGTCCGATAGCGGGTCGCGCGAGTTTTCCTTCGAGATCATTTCCTTGAGCAGCGCGCGTACGGCGGCAGCCGAGCACGTACCGCCGCTTTCCGTGCTGAGTTCGCGCGGGAAGAAGTGTTTGAATTCGAAGATGCCGCGCGGCGTCGACATGTACTTGTTGCCCGTGGCGCGCGAGATGGTCGATTCGTGCAGGCCGAGTTCGTCGGCGACATCGCGCAGGACGAGCGGCTTGAGCGCGATTTCGCCGTAATCGAAGAACGCCTTCTGATGCGAGACGATACATTCGGCCACGCGTTGAATCGTAGTGAAGCGCTGCTGCGCGTTGCGGATCAGCCAGCGCGCTTCCTGCAACTGTTGCGCGAGCGGCGAACGGCTTGCGCCAGCGGACTGCGCGAACAATTCCGCGTACATGCGGTGGATGCGTGCGCGCGGCAGCACGGCCGGATTGATCGTGACGACCCAACTCTTCTTGACCTGACGCACGATGACGTCCGGCACCACGTAGTTGTCTTCGCTCGCGCCGTAGTTCTCGCCGGGCTTCGGGTCGAGACGACGCACCAGCGCACACGCTATACGCAGTTCTTCCGCGCTGCAGCCGATCTTCTTTTGCAGTTCGGCCTGCTCGCGGCGTGCAAGCCGTTCCAGATGATGTCCCACGATCTCGCGTGCGACGGCGCGGCCCGGCGTGCCTTCGGGCATCGCATCGAGCTGCAGGGTCAGGCATTCCGAGAGATTGCGCGCACCGACGCCCGGCTTGTCGAGCGACTGCACGAGCTTGAGTGCGATAGTGAGTTCGTCTTCGGTCAGCGCCGGTTCGATATCGACCACATCGGCGAGTTCGCTCAGTTCCTGACGCAGATAGCCGTCGTCATCCAATGCTTCAATGATGAGCTGGGCAATCGCGCGGTCGCGCTGGCTGAGTTGATAGAGGCGCAGCGTATCGTGCAAGGTCTCATGCAGCGACGGCTCGATGCGTACCCAGTCGGCGGGATCGGAACCTTCGCCGTCGCCGCTGTTGCGCGTCGAACTGCGGCCGAACGGATCGGACGAGTAGTCGCTCATGGAGTCGTCGCGCGAATTGTTGTCGCCGCCGGAGTCGCTGTCCATGCTGCTTTCTGAGGCCATCGGCGCTTCGGTCGCATTGTCGGACGAATTCGAGAGCGGCGAGTCGCTCATCGAATTGCCGTTGTCGGCGGAAAGGGCGTTGTCTTCGGTTTGCGACTCGTCGTATTCGAGAAACGGATTCGTGTCCAGCGCGTTACGCAACTCCTGTTGGAACTCCAGCGACGACAACTGCAGCAGGCGTACCGACTGCTGAAGGCGCGGGGTGAGTGCGAGGCTTTGCTTGGTGCGAAGTTCGAGTGTAGGCGGCATTGCTTGCTAATCCTCGTTATTCTGGACTGAGAGGTGTTCGTGACGAGGACTTAAGCAATGGTTATGCCAATGCGCATCGGATGCCTGCTGCATCTACGTTTCGATCTTTGTCCACGGCTTGTTTTCACTTGGCGAAGCGATGCTTTCGCGCACTTTTTACACGCACTCAGACAAAAGCGCCGCGCCCTCCCGGGCTTATGGATCGGACTTGAGCGGTCGATGCCGCGCTTGCCGAGGACGACTTCGAGAAGCGCCAAGCCCTTTGATTCGTCGGCCTTTTTTGCTGCGTGCGGAGACCCACTAAGCACTTTTGACGGGGCACGGCACGCAAGTTGCGGTAGGGGGACACGATTCGTGCAACACGCGGCGAACGTGATCGAGCATCACTAAAAGCAGCACCCACGGGGCGTTCCGCAAACAGGCTCAAAGCCGCGGACGCGCAGTATCGAAAATCGAAAAAATGGAGTATTGCCATGAAGACGACTCAATTTCTCAAAGCTGCTGGCGGTATCGCATGTGTGGTGTTCGCGCTGAACGTGAACGCGCAGACCACGACGACGAACTCGGGTTCGACGGACACGTCCGTTGGCCAAAAGGTCGATGACAGCGCAGTGACGACCAAGGTCAAGGCCGAACTGCTGCAAGCGAAGAACGTCAAGTCGACGCATATTCACGTCAAGACGCGCGCCGGCGTCGTCTCGCTGACCGGCACGGTGCCGTCGGCGGAAGACAAGACCGCCGCCGAAGAAACCGTTAAGCAGGTTTCCGGTGTTGCTTCCGTGAAAAACCATCTTAAAATCGCTGCCAACTAATGGCATAGTGCGTATGCCCGGCTCGCCACGGCGGGTCGCGGCGTAGCAGTCGCAGTACCGGAACCCGCGCGGAAGTTCGGCGAATCGCTCTTTTGAACGATGAAGCCAGGCTTCTAGCGCGGGTTCTTGCATGAGCAGCGTGGAGAACGTGCGCGCGGCCATGCGAAAGTCGCAGACAGGCATGACACGCAATACCCTCGCAGCATCTTTGCTACCTTAAAACGAAGTACGTCCGTTCGAGGACGTTACGCAAAGCCGGCCTGCGAATGCTTCCTTCGCGATGCATCCAAGGGCCACGGCAAATGGAGCTCTTATGAAGACGAAAAAGATGGCCTTGATTGGCGCGCTGGCACTCGCATTCTCGACGACGGCATTCGCGCAAGCGGCTTCCGACGCCGCTGCCGCTCCGGCGAAGAAGCAGAAAGGCACGTATCTGCATCAGCAAGACAAGGCGCACAAGCTGAAGGGCGCATCGGCGGCCGCTGCGGCTTCCGCGCTCGGGACGAACGACAAGGGTCAGCCGCACTAAGCCTTCGTCGTTGCCTGCTGCTTCACTGAAACGGCCGCGCAAGCGGCCGTTTCTCTTTGAGCTTTCGCTTCCATGCATGCGCGCCGCAATAAAAAATCGCCGCGCACTTGGCGCGGCGACTGTCGCATCACGAGCCGCCAACCTCGCGGCTTCGACGCTAAACCGAATCAGGACTTCGCTGCGGCGTACTGATCGCGCAGATCGCGGATACGGTCGTGGTTCTCGAGCACGCCCTGATACTGGCGTTCGACCACGGCACGCACATCGGCGGGCAGATCCTTGTCGAGTGCTTCGCGATAGTTCTTCTTGGCGGAATCTTCACCGCGCTCGCATTCGGCGAGAATCGCGTGATCGCCGTGACCGGTGACGGCCGATTTGACATCGACCCAGCCGCGATGCAGCGCGCCTGCAACCGAGCCGCCCGTTTCCGGCGTGCCGCCCAGACGCTGAACGATTTCCTGCAACTCGCGTGCGCCGGTCGTGCAGGCTTGCGCGCGGTCCTGGAATAGCAGCTTGAGGCTTGCGTCACGCGTCTCTTCGGCGGCCTTGAGGAAACCCTTTTCGCCGTCCTTCGACGTTTCGATGAGATCGTTGAGTACCGATACGACGTTCGTGCTCATATGACACCTCCTATTAGTTTGGATCTTGCCATCGTGCGACGTGCGGCACGTTGGCTCTGGTACGAGTAGACGCACGCGGCGTGCCCGGCAGACCGCTTTCCGCGGTCATTCGCTTCAGGCACGATGTTCCGCAAACTTTTCCACCGGCTTCGGCGGCTTGGACGGATCGAAGTCGCTCCACTTGCCTTGCTGCCAGCGGCCCGACGCGCGTTCGACATCGACGCCGCCTGCATCGCGCAAGATGGTGGCGGCATCGTTCGAATTCTCCGGCGACACATGCACCGCGACCAGCACGCCCGCATGACGCGGCGCCGCTTCGGTGTGAGCCGATTCCTTGGTCTTGGTATGCGACATCGCGCCCGCCAGCGAGCCAACGTAGGCGCCGACGCCTGCTGCGATGGCCGAGACGATCAGCGGCGCCTTGAAGATGGCGAAGAGCGCCGCGCCGACGATAGCGCCCACGACCGCACCGATGGTCACGCCCTTACCCGCGCCCTTGGGCGAGGAGCGCGCGCCGACGTCGGTGCCGACATCGCCGCCCAGCGGATGCCGCGCATGTTGACCGCCCGGATTCACGAAGAACAGGGTGACGTCTTCTTCGATGAAGCCGCGTTCGAAGAGGCGCTGTGCCGCGGCTTCGGCCGCGGGAAAAGTCTGGAAGCGACCCGCGATGATCAGGGACATATTCCCTCCTTCTTTTCAGTGTTGCGTGGTTCGGCCCGGGCGCGTGCGCTCGCGGGACAAAGGATTAACGATGTAAGTCCTGCTCAATCCGGTTCGAGTCCCGCGACGCGGAACAAGCCGCTGCGCAGCACGACGGGCACGCCGCCGTTGTCATCGAGCACTTCGGCGCATACCGCGCGAATGCGCGCCTCGCCGCGCTCGAATGCGGGAAGCAGATCGTCCTCGCGCGCGGATGGAGCGCCGAAATGATCTTCCAGCGCTTCGGCGCTGATAGAGCACACGACGGGTTCGGAGTCGACGAGCGCGGTGAAGTGAAGGGCGAGGTCGTCGCCATCGAACACGGGTTTTTCATCTGCAAAGGTGATATGCATGGTCGAATCCTCATAGGCCGGACGATGTCTTGCATGCGCGTCCGCTACGGCGCGGGTCAGCCGTGTTGCAGGGCTGTCGGATACATCGATGACTTCCATGAATTGAAAGACGCTCATGACGCCGCCTTTGCCTTCGCCAGTTGTTGCGCCATGGCGTAGTGATGGCCGATAACGGGCAACGCCTTCGCCGCGACTGCCTTCAACGCGGCGTCATTGCCTTGCTCGCTTTCTTGCTTGAACAACTCCATGGCCTTGCGATGCCCATCCACGGCTACCTTTTGGATATAGGCATCGTCGAATGCATCGCCCTGAAGATTTTGCAGGCTGCCGATCACCGACGAATCCGCGCTCGGTGGCTCGCTCATGCCGTGGCGTTTTGCGATTCCATCCAGGCTGTGCGCGAGCTTCGTATGATCCGCGATCATTCGCTGTGCAAAGTCCTTTACCTGCTTGCCGCTTGCATGCGTGAGCGCGAGCTTGCTGGCTGCGATTTCGGTCGCGCCCGCGGTGCCGGCGTCTTGCACGAACTGCTGGTCGACGCTCGACAGCTTGGCGCTTGCGGCGTCGCCGATCTGCGCGTAAGCAGCGCAGGCAACGGCCAGCGTTATCGCACTTGCACAGCCTGCGAACAACGATCGCGGCATCATCGGCTCGACTCCGTTTTGGTCGTTGATTCTTGTTGAATACGGTGGCCCCGTCGCTTCTTGTTTCAGGCGGCGCGCGTCTTGCCGAGCGCGTCGATCAGTGCCTTGTTGAAAGCGGGAATGTCGTCGGGCTTGCGGCTCGTGATGAGATTGCCGTCGATCTGCACTTCCTGATCGACCCAAGTGCCGCCCGCGTTGCGGATGTCGTCCTGCAAGCTCGGCCAGCTCGTCATCGTGCGGCCTGCAATGATGCCCGCCGAGATCGGCAGCCAGCCGCCATGACAGATCACGGCGATGGGCTTCTTCGCCTGATCCGCTTCCTTCACGAAGCTTTGCGCCTTGGCGTCCAGGCGGATGGCGTCGCCGTTGACCACGCCGCCCGGCAGCACGACGGCGTCGTAATCGGATGCGTTGGCGGCGTCGAAGGTTTGGTCCACATCGACCTTGTCACCTTTGTCGACGTGCTTGAAGCCCTGGATCTGTCCGGGCTTTTGAGAAATGACATCGACCTGCGCGCCAGCTTCCTTGAGCGCGCGCTGCGGCTCGATTAGTTCGGCTTGCTCGAAGCCGTCCAATGCAAGAATCGCGACCCTGTAACCGTCAAGGGAAATTGCCATTGCTTCACTCCTTCATTGCTCGAATATTGACGCACCGCAAGAGGCGGATACCTGATTCGAAAAGGAGCAAGGGGTGTGCCCAAGTGGGGGCTGGGGCGCGTCGGTGATCGGCCAAACCATGGCTAAAGCCGAACCATCAAACGGTCTCGACGCTACGCTTCCCCGTCAGCCGCAAAAGACTAACCAAAGCCGCGGTCGCCGCGAAACCAGCGCCTACGCCAAGCGCGATCAGCGGCCCGTGCTGCGGTTCGACGCCAAAGATCAACGCGACGATAGCCGCGCCGAGTGTCTGCCCCGTCAGCCGCGCCGTGCCGAGCATGCCGCTCGCGCCGCCGCTGCGATGCCGTGGCGCGGAAGAAATGATTTGTCGGTTGTTCGGAGACTGGAACAGCCCGAAGCCAAGCCCACAGACCGCCATGCGCCAGCCGATATCGAACGCATCCGGATGCGGGCCTGTCGTGGCGAGCAGCGCAAGACCCACGGTCAGAACCGCCAGCCCGATGCCGCCCAGCAGACCAGCGGGATAACGATCCGCGAGCACGCCCGCGAGCGGCGCGACGAACACGATCACGAGCGGCCACGGCGTCATCAGGAAGCCAGTTTCGACCTGACTCATGCCGAAGCCGTTCTGCAGCAGAAAAGGCAGCGACACGAACGCCAGCATCTGCGCGCAGAACGAACACACCGACGCGCCAATCGATAGCGCGAACACCGGAATGCGCAACAGATCGACGGGCAAAAGCGGCGCGCTTTGACGCAATTGCCGGCGCACGAAAAAGTAGCCGATGACCGCCGTCACGATGAACTCGCCGATCACATACGGCCGATGCTCGCCGTGCCCGAGCCCGTCGACCGCGACGATGGCCAGCCCGAAGAAAAGCGCGTTCATCAGCGCGCTGATGTAGTCGTAAGGCCGGCGATGCCCGTCCATGCGCGGCAGCGCCTTCGTGCCGATGGCAAGCGCTACGAGTCCTATCGGCACGTTGATGGCAAAGAGCCACGGCCAGGTGGCGACCGAGAGCACGCCCGAGGCGACCGTCGGACCGATCACCGATGAAATCGCCACCACGGTTGCATTGATGCTGATGCCGCGCCCCAGATGCTTTTGCGGATAGATCATGCGCACGATCGCGGTGTTCACGCTCATGATTCCCGCCGCGCCGAATCCCTGCACGATGCGCGCTAGCGTCAACGTGAGCAGCGAACCGGACATCGCGCAGGCCAGTGACGAGACAGTGAAGACCGCGAGGCCGGCCATATACACGCGACGGTAGCCGATGCGGTCGCCGAGCGAAGCCAGCGGCAAAAGCGAGATGGTGATGGTGAGCTGATACGCGTTGACGATCCAAATGGAATCCGCGGGCGAGGCCAGCAGATTGCGCGCGATGGTCGGCAACGCGACGTTGGCGATGGCGCCGTCGAGTACCGCGAGCGTAATGCCGAGCGCGACCACCGCGATGGCCCAATAACGCTGCGGCAGGGGAAGACCTTGTTCGGAATCCATCGGTAGGCGAGAGGTAGGAGCGGCGCGTTCAACGGCCGGACGATGCGCGCATCGTCCGGAGAAGAAGCGTGGTGCTTATTTCAGCTGATAGAGACCGGTGTACGTCGCCGAGTCGATCTCGTTGAGATGAGTCATGAAGCGCGCAACGGCATTGGTCGCGTTGGCGTCGAGCGGCAGTTGATCCGCCTTCAGCGCGTGAATACGGAAGATGTAGCGATGCGGCTTGTCGCCACGCGGCGGCGCGGCGCCACCGAAGCCAACCGTGCCGTAGTCGTTGCGCATTTGCAGCGCGCCCGCTGGCAAGAGGCTGCCATCCGCCTTGCCCGCGTTGCGCGGCAGCGAGCGGACATCGGCGGGAATGTTGACCACGACCCAGTGCCAGAAGCCGCTGCCGGTGGGCGCGTCGGGATCGTAGACGGTAAGCGCGAGGCTTCGCGTGTCGGCGGGCGGGTCTTCCCATTGCAGTGCCGGGGAAAGGTTGTCGCCCGAGACGCCGAAAGCCTGCTGATCGAACTCGTGCTCGCGCGTCAAGTAACCGTTGGCGGGAAATTCGTCGGACCAGATGCGGAAATCAGCCATGAGAGTCATGCCTCCTTGTCGCGTGTTGGGAGTTGGCGGACTGAAAGGGTCCGCGGACGTGTGTCGATGCACGCTTGAATATGGCAGCACGCAACCGATTGCAGCAAGCATGCCTACGATCGAGAGTTGAACTTGCGGCGCTTTATTCGATCGAGTGTAGCATCCGCCCCTCAATTGAGTCAGGCGTCGCTCTTGATTCGGGAAAATCGCCCGGAATCTGCTTGCTTATCAGCGGATGGGACGTAAAAGCGGCGCGCTACAATATTGAGACAAATCGTGCGATGAATAGCGCTCCGACGCGAGCCGAAGGGATTTTTATGCCAAACGATCCGCGCCCAATCATTGGACAGTTCACACCCGCGAGCGTGCCGGAAGACGATGCCGACATGTTCGACCTCGCTCCGGTCTCGCTCTGGCTCGAAGACTTCAGCGCCGTGCGCGAGCAGTTCGAGCGCTGGCGCGCGGCGGGCGTCACCGACTTGCGCGCGTTCCTCGAAGAAGACCCGGCGCGCATCGTCGAATGCTCTTCACGCATTCGGGTGGTGAAGGTGAATCGGCGCACGCTCGGCTTGTTCGGCGCGAAAGACCTCGATCATCTCGTGCAAAACCTCGAACGCGTGTTTCGCGACGACATGCTGACCACGCACATCGACGAACTGGAGCAACTCTGGTCCGGCGAACCGCGTTTCGTAAGCCAGACGGTCAACTACACGCTCGACGGCAAGCGTCTCGACGTGCTTCTCAAGGCCGCGATCTTGCCAGGGCACGAGAATACGTGGAGCCGTGTGCTCGTCACCATCGAGGACATCACGGAACTCGAAACCATGCGCCGCCAGACCGCGGCGAGCGGCCTTTATGCGCGCGGCCTTTTCGAGCATTCGCCGGTTTCGCTGTGGGTGGAAGACTTCAGTTCCGTGAAAGACTTGCTCGACGATGTACGCGAACGGGGTATCGTCGACTTCCGTACCTTTACGAGCGTGCACCCCGAATTCGTCGAACGATGCATGCAAGAGATTCACGTCCTAGACGTGAATCAGCACACCTTGCGCATGTTCGCCGCGCCCGACAAGGCGACCTTGCTCGCGCGTCTGCCGGAAGTGTTCCGCGACGACATGCAGCAGCACTTTCAGGAGCAGTTGATCGAGCTATGGGAGCACAAGCTCTTTCATCAGCGCGAGGTGCTGAACTATTCGCTCGATGGCAACGAGGTGCACGTGCACCTGCAATTTTCGGTGTTTCCGGGGCACGAGAAGCGCTGGGATCTCGTGCTCGTCGCGCTCACGGACATCACCGCGCGCAAGAAGGCCGAGGCGTATCTGGAGTTTCTCGGCAAGCACGACGTGCTCACCAAGCTCAAGAATCGCTCGTTCTATGCCGATGAAATCAATCGGCTGGAGCGCAAGGGTCCGTTCCCCGTGACGGCCATCGCGGTCGATGTGAATGGCCTCAAGACCGTCAACGATCAGCTCGGCCACGCGGCCGGCGACGCCTTGCTGCGCCGCGCGGGCGAAGTGCTCTCGAAGGCGGTGGAGAAGCCGTTCCAGGCGGCGCGGATAGGCGGCGACGAATTCATGGTGCTGCTGCCCGGCACGGACGAACGCGGCGGCGAGGCGCTGATGGACGGCATTCGCCAGTTGCTCGAAGTGAACAATCAGTTCTACTCGGGCATGCCGCTCAGCTTCGCGATGGGCGCCGCGACCGCGCACGAAGGCGAGCGCATCGAGCCGATGCTGCAACGCGCCGATGCCGCGATGTATGTCGAGAAGCGCCTGCACTACGCCAACGCGCAACGCAAATAGGGCGCTTCGGACGACGGCTTATTGAGCCTGTGCCGTCGCTTCATCGATACCCTTGTTCAGCGCCGGGCAGGCTTCGTCGATCTGCTTTTGGTATTGCGCCGGATTGCTCGTCTGCAGCTTGTTGATGCGATCCACCGTCGGTTGCGCCTGCGCGAGTCCGAGCTTCCACTCGGCGTCGAAGTCGGGCGCATCGGGGAAGTTCTTGCGTGCCATGTCCTTGAAACGCGCCACCTTGGCAGCGTCGATATGACACACGTCGGCCGCGCCGCGCGCGATGTTCGCGCTCGTCATCACGCCTTCGGCGGCAAGCAGTTGCGGCGTGGCGGGATGACCGGGAGGCAGTTGCGTCTGCGCCGCCGCGTGCAGGGCGCCAAGACCCAGCAAGGATGCGGCAAGTACCTGAAGGTGCTTCATTCGATTCTCGTTTGATTGATGCGGACCACGCATTGGGGACCGAAAAATTATAGGTTAAGCCTTTGAAAACAAATGCCGCGCATAGGGATGAAGCGCATAAGACGCTTGGAAACCCCATGCTAGAATCGATTTTCGATGCCGTTCTCAGACAGAAAAATGAAGAAAGGAAGCAAGGCCGCCAGTGCTGCGCCCTCGTCGTCCTCGGAAGGGCGGCGCAAGTACGATCCTGAGGAGACCAAGCGGAACATCCTTGACATCGCGACGCAGGAATTCTCGGCAATGGGTCTGACCGGCGCGCGCGTCGACGCAATCGCGGAGCGCACCAACACCACGAAGCGCATGCTGTATTACTACTTCGGCAGCAAGGACGGTCTCTATGAAGCCGTGCTGGAGCAGGTGTATGGCGACATCCGCGCGCTCGAACAAGAGCTCAGGCTGGAAGAGCTGGACCCGGAAGAGGCCATGCGCGAGTTCATCGGCTTCACGTTCGACTATCACGACAAGCATCGCGATTTCGTGCGTCTCGTGACTATCGAGAACGTGCATGGCGCGAAGTACATCGAGCAGTCGAAGACCTTCAAGGCGCGTAACTCGACCGTCATCAAGACCATCGAAGACCTGATTGCGCGCGGTGTCGCGGCGGGGCGTTTTCGCGAGGACATCGACCCGATCGATCTACATCTGATGATCAGCTCGTTCTGTTTTCATCGCGTGGCGAATCGGCATACGTGGGGCGCGGCGTTCGGGCGCGATCCATCCGGGCCGCGTTCACGGGCGCGGCATCGCGAGATGATCATCGAAGCGGTGCTGCGCTTCGTGCGCCGCGAAGACTGAAGCTAAGACGAGCCAAGACAAAACGGCGGCACTTCTGCGAGTGCCGCCGTTTTGGTTTCGAGGGCGCCGAAGGGCTCAGCGTTCCAGCAAACTCTGGAAATGCGCGAACATGCGCTCGGCATCCGGTTCGAGGCCGGTAAAGATGCGCAACGCATCCACGGCCTGACACACCGCCATGCCGCCGCCGCTCACCGTGCGGCAGCCGAGCGCGCGGGCTGCTTTCAGCAACTCCGTTTCGAGCGGGAAATAGACGATTTCCGCCACCCACAAGTCCTTGTGCAGAAACTCGGCGGGCAAGGGCAGGCCGGGCAGTTTCGCCATCCCGGTGGGCGTCGCATGAATCAGGCCGTTCGCCTTCTGCAATACGTCGCGTAGATCGCCGCCGCTCTTGACTTCGCGATCGGGAAAACGCGCGGCGAGTTCGCTTGCGAGCGCGGCCGCGCGAGTGTCGTCCGAATCGAATAGCGTGAGCGATCGCGCACCCATGGTCAGCGCGGCATGGGCCACCGCCGCGCCCGCGCCGCCCGCGCCGAGTTGCACCACGCGATCCATCGGCACACCCGGCAGACCGCGTTCGAACGCCCGCGCGAAACCCGACCAATCGGTGTTGTAGCCGATCCGCTTGCCATCCCTGAAGACAACCGTATTGACCGCGCCGAGCGCGCGGGCGTCGGGGTCGAGGTCGTCGAGCAAGGGGATCACGCTCTGCTTGCACGGATACGTGATATTGAGCCCGTCGAAGCCCATGCGTTCGGCGGCATCGAGCAGATCGGGCAGCGCGGACGGTTCGAGCGCGAGCGCCTGCAAGTCGATCCGTCGATACACATAGTTGAGCCCGAGCTTGCCGCCTTCTTCCTCGTGCATCGCGGGCGTGAGCGAGCCGCCAATACCCGAGCCGATCAGCCCGACGAGATAGGAGCGGGGAGACGCTTTGCTGGTCATGCGCAATACTCCAGTGCAAATAATGTAAGCGCAGTGTGACGGGCGCTCGGTGCCGTGTCCTTCGGTGTTTTCACGTATTTGTACGGTCTAGTTAGTTTGTTATGCTTGCGCACAATGACGTGGATTGCGTGCGCGCCGCTCCGTTTCCCGCAAGCGCCGCGAACGTCCTACACTGACGGGACTGCACCGATCCACCCGCATCATCTGAATGCAACGAGGAGGCAGCGATGCTGCGTTCAATCCGGACATCCATTGCGACGGTATCCATCAGCGGCACCTTGCCCGAGAAGCTGAAGGCAATCCGCGCGGCAGGGTTCGATGGCGTCGAGATTTTCGAGAACGATCTGCTGTACTTCGACGGCACGCCCGCCGACGTGCGCCGCATGTGCGCGGATCTTGGCCTCGCCATCTATCTGTTCCAGCCGTTTCGCGACTTCGAGGGCGTGAGCGCCGAGCGTCTCGCGAAGAACGCCGAGCGCGCAAAGCGCAAGTTCGAGCTAATGCACGAGCTCGGCGCGGATCGCATGCTGGCGTGCAGCAATGTGTCGCCGGACACCATCGGCGACGACGCGCTGATCGTCGATCAACTCGGCAAGCTCGCGCGCCTCGCGGAAGAAGCGGGCGTGATCGTCGGATACGAAGCGCTTGCGTGGGGGCGTCACGTCAACTCGTACAAGCACGCGTGGAAACTCGTCGATGCCGTGAATCACGCAAGTCTCGGTATCGTGCTCGACAGCTTCCATACGCTTTCCATCCGCGATTCGGTGGAGGAGATCGCGCGGATTCCGGGCGACCGCATCACCTTCGTGCAAATCGCCGATGCGCCCGTGCTCGCCATGGACGTGCTCGAATGGAGCCGTCACTATCGCTGCTTTCCGGGGCAAGGCGCGTTCGATGTCGCGGGCTTCACGGCGCGCGTGTTCGAAGCGGGTTACACCGGCCCGCTCTCGCTCGAAATCTTCAACGATGGTTTTCGCGCCGCGCCCACGGCCATCACCGCCGCGGACGGGCATCGCTCGCTGCGCTTTCTGGAAGAGCAGACGCGCGCATTGATGGGCGACCAGGCGCCAGCCGAACTCTTCGATCCGCCCGCGCCGCCCGCGCATATCGGCTTCCAGTTCCTCGAATTCGCCGTCGATGCCGCCACGCGCGAACATGTCGCCGGCTGGCTCGGCAGGTTGGGCTTTCGGCTGGCGGGCAAGCATCGCTCGAAGGATGTCTCGCTGTACCGGCATGGCGCGGGGTCGATCGTGCTCAACGCGGAAGCCGATTCCTTCGCGAGCGCGTTCTTCGAGCAGCACGGCTTGTCGCTGTGCGCGTCCGCATTTCATGTCGATGACGCGAAGCTCGCGTTCGAACGCGCGGCCGCTTATGGGTCGAAGCCGTTTTCGGGGCAGGTCGGACCAAACGAGCGCGTGGTGCCGGGCGTGCAGTCGCCGGACGGCAGCCTCGATTATTTCGTCGATGAGGAACCGGGCGGTCCCACGCTGTGGGAATCCGATTTCATTTTGACGGACATCGACGGGCCTTACGAAGTGGGTCCGCTCGAACGTATCGACCACGTGTGTCTGTCGCTGCCCGCGGACGCGCTCGACACCTGGGTGCTGTTTTTCCGCAGCGCGTTCGGCTTCGAGGTCGAAGCGAGCGTGACCGTGCCGGACCCGTACGGTCTCGTGCGCAGTCGTGCGGTACGCAGCCGCGACGGGTCGGTGCGCATTGCGCTGAATGCGTCGATGGACCGGCATACGGCGGTGGTGGAGTCGCTGACGACTTATCGCGGTTCGGGTTTGAATCACGTGGCGTTCAGCACGTCCGATATCTTCGATGCCATTCCTCGACTCGAAGCCGATGGCGTCAAATTCCTGCGCATTCCGCGCAACTACTACGACGATCTGGTTGCGCGCTACGGCCTGGCCGACGAACTGATCGACGCCATGCACGAACACAACATTCTTTACGATCGCGACGAGCGTGGCGGCGAGTTTTTCCATGCGTACACCGAGCAGCTCGATCAGCGCTTCTTCCTGGAAGTGATCGAACGACGCGGCGGTTACGATGGTTACGGCGCGGCGAATGCGGCCGTGCGGCTCGCGGCGCATGCGCAGCAGCAGCGGGCGCGGCAGGGGGCTTCAACTTCGGCTTCGGCGGGCGGATGATTGGCTGGCCGTGCGTGACTGCACGTCCTATCATGAAGACATGGCGGCAATTCAAAGGAGGGCGCCATGTTCGACTTACCGATGTTTCTAGTGGGCCTCGCGGCGCTTGCCGCCATTAGCATCGTCTTGCTGGCCGACGATTGGCGCGATGCGCGGCGCGAGCGCATGGCGCGACGTGAGCTCGAACAAGCGGCGCATCATCCGCTGCGGGAGTGGTGGCTCAGGCATCGGCACTGACCGGCGCGCCGGGTTCGATATCGGCAGCATCGGCCAGGCGCTTGGCTTCGCGTGCCTCTGCGGCGGCTTCGAACCGGTCGACATACAAATACAACCGATGCACCGTCTGCAACTGCGTGTGAGACAGATGCGCCTGCCGCGTGATGGCCGCGAGACGCTCGCGCCAATACGCTGGTGGCAGCGCGTACCCGCCCGCGTCGCGCGACAATGACTGCCGCAACACCCGCTCGAGATGAGTCAGGTCCTGGTCTGCCAGCAATGCCGAGAACGCGCCTTGTGGCTTGGTATCGGGGATAGGGTCCATTATTGCGATGGCGGCCGTTTCTGATCCAGCTTGATAGGGATAAACCCTGAACGTACGCCGTTGGCGTCAGCGTGATGAATTTTCCGCGCGACCTCCCGATTAGCGCGAGTGGCGTTTGCTATACTCTGCGCTCGCTTGGCCGTCTCGCAACGGCGAGCCGTGCGCCTCGATGCTGGCGCGCTCCCCGTAGTTCACGGGGTGGAATGATCCCGGGGAGCATGGCTGTATGGTATTTTTGGTCTTTGCTGTAGCAAAAATGTAGCAGTTAAGATTACTCGTCAGCAGGCCACTTTCTTATGAGGCTGCACTGCGCCTCCGGCAGTGAACTTCACGGCGCTAAGCAACGTTTTACGCTGCCTGATCATCGCTGTCTGGGGCATTGCGGCGCCATGCAGCATTGTCGCTTGCGTCCACCGGCAGTTTGAAAGGCTCGGCTTCCTTGTTCACGCTGTCCCAATGCTTGACGTTGAACGGCAATTGAGTCACAGCAAGATTTGCGCGATAGGTCTTGCCTGTGACCTCGTCTCTTCGAATTCCTTTCGGGCCGCCCTGAGAACTCCGGTTTGGAAGGCCTGCATGACTGTTTCATTTACGTGATGAGTCACTGCGCGCTATCTCGAACATGGCATCTGATATGCGGCCATGCCATTGTAAGCAGCAAACCGTTTTGCGCCGCCGGTGTTAGTCAACGTTGACAACGTCGCGCCACTGACTTAATTGCTCACGAAGCGTTATGACATCGCGAGTAGGTCAGCTATCGTAGTCGCCAAGAGCAAAGGGGCATTCGGATAATGTTGAAAGTCGGCCGCATTCACCGAGCGGATGTAAGCGGCCATGAGCGGTCCTTCATTGCGGTGTCCGCATAGCAGCCATCCGGTAGGTACCGTAGCACCCCGATAGGGGCGAGGGTATGATCGCACTTAAAATCCGCTCGAATTCGGCATGCTCGCGCTCAAACCAACGCTAGTCCCGCTGTTCCTGCTTGTCGTTTCGATGTCGGCTAAATGGTGGGGGCATCTATTGCTGGCTGGTTGGCTGGTCTACCCGTGGTTGCAGGTCCGAATCTGTTTATTCTTGTGCTCGCGCATGGCCCGATCTTCGGCGCGCGCGCTGCCACGCTGCCTCTTTCCGCAATTCTCGCGTCAGAAGCATTCAATCTCGCATATGCATGGACCCGCCGCTCGCGTTCGTGGCGCGTGGCACTAGTTGTAGGGGCTTATTACGCGGTCTATTTCCGCGTTTGGCTTATCAATGTTGCCAACGTCACCTATCTGGACCGCGACCGCCGCCTTCGCCGCCGTGTGCTTCTGCCAGTCGTTCTTGCCGCGCAGCCTGCGATCGCAGCAGCCGCACCGCTTACGCGGTCCGACCTGATAAGCAGGATGGTTGCTGGCGCAGTCCTGACGCTCCTGGTTACCTCGTTATCCGGTTGGGCCGGCCCCCCCGCGTGGAGCGGTCTGCTTGCGGTCTTCCCACTGCTCGGAATCGTCTTATCGGTGTCGTCACACCGGGCACATGGGGCGGCCTTTGTGATTTCGCTGCTTCGGGGCATGGTGCTAGACAGGTTTTCGTTTGCAGCATTTTGTTTTTTGCTTTCCTTTTCACTACCTTATCAGCGTCCAATCGTGGCCTTTTCCATCCACTGCGACCGATGCCCACCAGGCTGCGCTTTCGCCGCTCGCATTTGGATCAATGGCGTCCCGATAAATTCTTTTGATCTGCTCTAACGTTATTTACACGCCTTCTAGTTATGGTGGAAGCGCCGCGTTAAGACGTTCGGATTAGGAGGCGTGGTTTCTGACTGCGATCCCGGAGCACCTCGTCGTCCCATCGACAAGCCAAGAAGAACGATGCTATACGAGCGCGCCGTCATCATGCCGGCGCTAATAAACGAGAGCCGTTAGGGCGCGGCGCTGATCTGGTCCTACGGCAATTTTCATCTACGTACTGCATGCGCCATCTCTATCGACTCCTATGTCCCTGCCCAAGCCTTGGCGCTCAATACAGGTTGTTGCGGACTGACTGGTAGTACGCATCGTCGATCGTGCGTACGATGTTCGCATCCTGTTCAGCCATTGCCGCTTTCATTTCTCCAGGCGACGGAACGCTCGAACGATCAAGTCGCGATGCGTCGCTCCAGAGCTTTGCTCGATTAATTGCTTTGCCGCAGTGAAACAGTACCTCATCAATCGTCACGACAATTGCCGTCTTGGGTGTTTTTGTGCCTTCGGCAAAACGACCCAGCAGTGCCGGGTCATCTGTGATTGTGGCGCGTCCGTTAATGCGCATGAATACTTCGAGACCGGGAAACAGGAACAACATGCCAACGCGATCGTCTTCCGTCAAATTTCGCAACGACGCTATGCGGTTATTGCCCGGCCAGTCCGCAAAGGCGACGTGCTTTTCGTCGAGCGCGTGCACGAATCCGGGTTGGCCTCCGCGAGGTGACGCATCTAGCCCTGTAGCATTGCCTGTGGCGAAACAGAAAAAACTCGCAACACGCAAGTAGGCACGGTGGAAGGGTAGCAGGCGCGGCAATACGCCCTTTGTAATGAATTCGGATGGTTGGTCATACAAGCGGTCGAGGTCGCTCGTGTCGAGTGCAGCAGATGACATGGTTCGGCTCCGGCAAGAGGATGCTCGAAGCATAATCCGATAAGCGTTGGCAGCGGTAGACTATAGGTGCCAACCGATAGCGCGAAGCCGCCATGCCTTCACTCAATCATCTGCAGAGCAAATTCGACCTCGTCCATACGTTAACGGGTGTGGATCCACCATTGATCGCGCTAGCGGGGAAGCAGAGCGCTCCGCGCGAGTCAGGGGCCCATCAGCACCCTACGGGTCAATTGCTGGGCCTCTTTCAAGGCCTGCTGAGCGTTCGGACTCATAGCGGCGCTTGGGTATTTCCGACGACACGGGCCGCGTGGATCCCGCCATCAACCGTCCACGCCGCACGTTCGCACGGTCCGTTCTCGGGTTGGGCGGCATACGTGTCTGCGCACGCGTGCGCTGCGCTGCCCAAAGAGCCGCGCGTTATCGAGATGACGGGCTTGCTGAAAGAGGCGATCGTGCGTGCGGCCGAGTGGGAGTACGCGCCTTTAGACGACCGACAGCGGCACATCGCCGCCGTGATCCTCGACGAGATCGCCGGCAGCCACGCCGATGCTTTTAGCTTGCCGATGCCTAGCGACGCTCGGCTATTACGCATCGCGACCGCACTTGCCGATTCGCCCGCTGACACGCGATCGCTCGAAGACTGGTCCATCTGGGCGCATGCAGCACCACGTACGGTAAGTCGCCGCTTCGTTTCAGAGACTGGCATGACGTTCACCGCGTGGCGACAGCGAGCTAGGCTTGTGCGCGCACTCGAGTTGCTAGCGGCAGGAGAGCCAGTTACCAGTATTGCCCTGCAGCTCGGGTACGACAATGCGAGCGCATTTATCGCGTTATTCCGGCGGACGTTCGGCACGACGCCGGGCCGTTACTTCGGGGCCGAGCCCACTACGCTCGGGTGTGCGCCTGACTCTCTTGCAACTCTATCAAAGCCAGCGCCGAAATTAACACATCTATAGCTCTTGGCGGAAGGCGGCAACACGCCTTTCCTGCTGCGGAACCTATAGAAGATGGCGGATGTGCCGTTATACCTTTCGTGCTGTCGCGCCGTTCCGTGCATAGAGCAGAAAGCGCGGTGTCTCACGCTTGACCCATAGCATTTTGCAAATGAAGCGCCTTACAAATTTCTTGATAGTAGTGTCGACGTATGGCGCGCTTGCATGTTTAGGCATAGCCCTGACCCGGACGACATGGGGCGTCAGCAGTATATGGCCTGCAAATGGTCTGATTGTCGGCCTGTTTTATAACGGCCGTAATACCCGCTGGAGCGACCTTGTCAGCGCTGTCGCCATCGGCGGCTTTATCGCCAATGCGGCGTTCCTGACTGATCGCACGGCCGTGCCGCTTTTCACATTCGGAAATGTTATTGAACTCGTGGTCCTTTGGATTTCGTTCACCGTTTCTCATGCCTCCGTATCAGCAGTCAAGAATCCGCGCAGTTTGTTTTGGTTTTTGACCTGCGCGGTGCTTTTTCCGGTAACAGTGTCGGCGGTCACGGTCGGGGTGGCCTCGCATCTCGCACTAGGATGGCCTCCGCTGTCTGTCAGCCGCAGTTGGTTCGTCAGCGATGCGCTCGGTCTATTGCTTTTCATGCCGCTCGGCTATGTTTTCCGACGTGCGCAGCGTCAATTGTCCGTTGCAAGAAGCCGCCAAAGATCGTTAGAGAAGATCCTGCGGAAGTGCCGACAAGGCGTGTTTGCGCACGCAATCGTCTTGGTCGTGACCATCGCAGCATTTCAACAATCGCACTGGTTACCGGCCTATTGGGTGTTGCCATCGGTGGTGCTCGCCGTTCTTTGGGCGGGCAGCTATGTAGCGGTCACGGGAACTTGCATTGCCACTGCGCTTGCAGTGATCTGCACCGTCGGACAACCGCTTACTAGTCCTCTCGGCAGATATGCAGGTCCCGAGCAGGCCATTCTCGCGGTCCAGGGTTTTGCGCTTGCATGCGCACTCGCTTCATACTTGATGGCGTCCGTACTTTCAGACCGTCGGCAATATCTGACGCAAGTCCAAACAATTTGCCGTACACAGCTTGATCTAGCAGCTAGACTGCGTGCCGCAAACGACGAACTCGCAACCTTGGCGTGGCGAGATCCACTGACCGGGCTCGCAAATCGACGCCGATTCGATGCAGCGTTGATGGATGTGTCGCGTGTCAAAGATCTAGATGACGGGCAAATCGCGATCCTGTTCATCGACGTCGATTGGTTTAAATGTTTCAACGATCGCTATGGCCACGCATTCGGCGACGGCGTTTTGAGAGCGGTCGCGCTTGCCATCAGCGACGTCCTGCCGGTCGGATCGACTTTTGCTCGCATTGGCGGCGAGGAGTTTGCAATTTTATGTTTAGTGCTTGACGCGGCTGCAGCGGGCGAGCTTGCCGAATCGGTCGTGCAGCAGGTCCGCAAGCTCGCCATAAAGCATGCCGACAGCGCGTACGGTGTCGTAACTGTGAGCCTGGGTCTAATGCTTTGCGATTCCACGCACGTGGCGGATGGAGCTCGCATGCTCGACCTTGCTGACGCTGCAATGTATCGCGCCAAACATGAGGGGCGCAATCGATGGGTAAGTCTGTCTCACGACGAATCGACGCAATATAGTGTGGATGCTGTTGCGAGAAAGTTATAAGGTTTCCTGTGCAACACGAAGACTTTATGGGCGATGCTTGTCCTCAACACTTAATTTGTTGAAGAAAAATCCGTTACCCATGAAGCAGCGGACGCATTGTTCGATACAGTCACTTTGAGCAATGGGGCGACGCACATACTGTTTGCAACTCCCTCTATACCTCGCAGCGAAAAAAATGAAGTTTCTCAATCGTCTATCGGTCCGTCAAAAACTTCTTGTCGCAATGGGCTTTGCGATTCTTTGTTTTGTGTTTGTCTCGACGGGGCTAAGCGTCGCCTTGACAGGTAACAGCCTTAAGCAGCGGGCGGTTGCTGTCGAATTACCTGCTGCCTTAGGCGAAATTCGCAATGACGTGTTGCGACAGATTGGCGCGCCGCTTGCGCTTGCAGAAGGAATGGCTTCGAACACCTATCTTTTGGATTGGGAGGCCAAAGGCTTGCCCGACGATGGTATTGACGCGTGGAAGCACTACGCGCAAGCGTTAAAAGGGCAAGCGAACGCGTCCACGATTTCTTGGGTATCTGCGGAAACAGGAAAGTATCTGAACGAGACGGGTCTGTCGCGGACAGTGTCGCGCAGCGACGCTGGAGATCAGTGGCTATACAAATTTCTTTCAAGCGGCAAGCCGTATGAATTGGATCTCGACAAAGACAAGGCCTCGTCGCAGTACAACCTCTTCATTAACTCTCGCTTTGATGCTGGCGGGAAGGTCGGCGTCGCATCGCTCGGGTTGTCTATAAGCCAACTCGCGGATGCGATCCGCAGTTATAGAATCGGTGAACACGGCTTTGTTTATCTCGTGCGCCCGGACGGAGCGTACGTTATTCATCGCAACACCATGCTTGCGGATGGGCATCATTTCCTGAAAGACCAACCGGGTTTCGACGGACAATCCGTGGCGACGCTGCTGTCCAACCAGAAGTTCGCAATAACGAGCGTGGATGGAGCGAATGGGAAGAACTTCGTCGCGGCCTCGTACATGCCTGAGCTCAACCTGTATGTACTTGCCGAAGTGCCTGAAGCGGACGTCCTTGGCAAGATCACACAAACTTCGACAATTGCTGCGATCGTCGCTTCTTTAGTTGGTGGCGGCATCGGCTTGCTTATCATCATCGTTGTATGTCAAACCATTGTCGGGCCGCTCGGGCGGGCGGCGTTGATGCTGCGCGACATCGCAAATGGCAACGGAGATCTTACGCGACGCATGAAAGTGGAAAGCAGTGACGAGGTAGGGGTGCTTGCACAGTCCTTCAATCGTTTCGTGGAGTCGTTGAATCGAATCATCGCGGAGGTGCGCACTAGCACGCAGACCATCACTACAGTTTCTGGCGAGATAGCGTCTGGAAACTTGGACCTTTCGGCCCGCACCGAATCCCAAGCGTCCAGCCTCCAAGAGACTGCCGCGGCAATGGAAGAACTCACGACTACCGTGCAGCAAAATGCCACGAATGCGCGGGCAGCTAATGACCTGGTCGCCGCCGCCGTGGGATGTGCCCAACGCGGGGGGGATGTGGTCGCTAATGTAGTGACCTCAATGGCTGCGATCAGTGAGTCTTCGCGGCGAATCACGGAGATCATTGCAGTTATCGATGGCATTGCCTTTCAGACTAATATCCTTTCGCTTAATGCTGCCGTGGAAGCTGCCCGCGCGGGCGAACAAGGACGCGGTTTCGCCGTTGTCGCGTCGGAAGTCCGTTCTCTGGCACAGCGCAGCGCCAGCGCTGCAAAGGAGATTAAGAATTTGATCGATGGATCGGCCTTAAATGTCGATGAGGGTAGCCGACAGGTCGCGATCGCGAAGACGTCAATGACAGAAATCGTGGCGTCAGTTGAACGCGTGACCCACATAATCAGTGAAATCGCCAATGCGAGTGCGGAGCAGAGTGTCGGTATCGGGCAGGTCAACCAGGCGGTTGTGCTAATTGATCAGAATACGCAGCGCAATGCAGCGCAGGTTGAGGAAGCGGCTGCGGCGGCTGGCGCGATGCAGGATCAGGCCACCGCACTGGCGCGCATTGTTGCAATGTTCAAGCTTGACGAGCACATGTCCTGATCCACAAGGTAAAGCCTACCAACTAGTTGGTCAGCGGAACCGCGATTTACGGATATACTGTATGGATGTACAGTACGTCTTGGGCGCATTCCGCTGTGAAGCTGCTTATGGTGAAGGCGATGCCCAACCTGCGAAGCGAACGAGGCGCACTCCCGGCAATCATGTACAACGCAACTGGGCAAATCAAAGTCTGTCCTCACACTCATGACCGACGAAAAGCGCGAAAGTCGTCGACGGGCGATTCATAACATCGTAAAGCAGCGCTTCAATGGCGTTGTGTTGGACCCTCGGACGTTGGCTGATCTCGAGACGGCGGCAAGAGAAGAGATTTCCGCGATTGAGATAGGCGAGCTACTGCCTTCGCGCGAGGGGAACCGCGCCCATTCCAGCATCGACATGCAAATTGAGATCCAAGTGATGCCGCATCCTGATGCAGGATGGCAGGTAATAGTGCCACGCATCGAGATGGACCAATCGCCGTTTGTGTTTGTCGTAGCCTCTCAGCTGGAGGCAATTCGCTTCGCCCGAACGTTTTTAGTTGACGGCGTGGATATACGAGTATTTCCGGACTAGCAAAGGCTATTTCGATATCCCTGGCATGGCCCAAGTGTTCAGTGCGCCATGCCGGCCGTTTCGGCAACTGCTGCTGGGACGAGCGCGCGGCGTTTTTGTACGCAGTCTGGCTAATTGATCAAAATTGCGACAACATCGAGCTAGCCCTCTCGGATGCCGAACTGGTGAGTGAACTTGAAGCCTCTCACCGATGTAGAGCATAGTCCCCATCTTCGAGCAACTGATCTATTTGTAAGAGTAAATCAGTAAGCGCCGTGAAGTGATGCGGTGTAAGCGAATCGCTTTCGAGTAAGTCCGAAATCCGGCGGCGCCAATAGGCCGAGCAAGGAAAATGTGAGGCCTGCGCAGAACTGCCGCGACAGCGACTCGCAGGTGCGCCAGTTTCGCGTCGGTCGTCAAGATGGTGCGCGCGTCGAAGCGGAGATCTGACCCATTCCTCATGTGTCGGTATCGCCAGACCAATCTTAAAGCGTCGCTTACAACAAAAAAATCCCGCACCAAGGAGTGTGGGTGCGGGATTGACCTCAAGTCGCGTGGACGACTGAAGTTGAGCTAGGACCGGTTAGAGTATAGATGCCGCATCACATAGGTCAAGGGACAACCGATGAAACGGTATGGGTTTGCAATTTGTCCCATTACTCGATTTTTTTTGGATATCTCACGTGGGACCGCTCATCGCTCATGTGAAAAAATCAACCGGAGGTCGCTATGTACAGAATCGGCGGTTACATCGTTGGGGGCGACAATCACGACGTGCCGTGCTGCTTGATGCTCTCTAGGCGAGCATTCGGTTCTACGCCGGACCGCTATTGTCGGTTGAGCTAGCTACACTTGGACCCACACACGAGTCTTTGGGTTCGCGGACAAAAGCGTCACCATCATCACGGGTGAAGCAGCGACTCGAACTTCGGGCCGCTAGCCGCGTCATCGCGATTTTTGAATGGACCATCGCCATTCGGCGCTGGCCGTAAGGAGAAGCACCAAACTGCTCCAGTTCGAGCCAATGCAGCATGCAGAGAAATTCTTCGGGAAGGAGGCTCGCGTTGCCCTTGCAATGGTTCAGTTAATTAGGCCCGCGAGTTGCTTGTATGAAGAATCTCGGACGGAGGTCGCCATGCACAAGATCGGCGGTTACATCGTGGAATGCTCGGTAGAAGAATATCGGGACGGATGGAGAGCTATTCTGCGGCTATTCCGCCATTGGCCGACATCACACCGTCGCGAGGCGGCAGTGCAATATTCTGTCCCTGCGTTATTCCCGGCTAAGTCAGCTGCCGAACGTGCTGCGTTTCTATGGGCTCGCCGGCTAATCGATACTAACCGAGACAACATTGAGTTCGCGCTGGCGGACGCGGAGTTGGATGGCGAGTTAGCAACTCACCGGTAACTTGCATAGACGCCTCATCTGCCCTCAGATCCGGTGAGGCGGAGAAGTAACTCGTTTAGCACGGCGACTTGGCTTTGTAGAAGCGAACCTCGGGCAAGCAAGTCTACGATGCGACGCCGCCAGTACGCGGGCGGCAAAACTTGATTTGGCGAGCGCAGGACAATGGCCACGGCGACCTGAAGGTGTGCTAGCTCGCCATCATTCATGTTAATGACACGCGCGTCGAAGCGAGGGCCGGAATGTGAAGTCACACCATGATATCGGCATGGGTGTGCTTTTCTTAAAGATTCGCTTACAAATAAATTCGTCTTGTAAGCGTATTGCCTAACCGACGAGCCGGTCAGCCGATGGCGAACCTTACAGCGTCGTTCAACCTTCGAGTGGCGTCGTCATCGCGGCTGCGATAGCCTAAGTGTTCCTAGCTGCTCGCGACGGTCGGCTGCGACTGAAAGCGACGGCCGCGGACGATTTCGTTTCAATCTCAGCGCGATACATCACGGAGAGCACTTATCGGTCGAGCACTTCAGCCACCTCAACTGTGGTGCTGACGACTAAACCTGCGATCTGATCAAGAAACATGCGTATTTCCGGAGTGAGTCCGGCCTCTTTCAGTTGCTCGGAAAAATCGTCCGCACGTGCCGAAATATCGTAAGCGCGCAGAAATGGACGTCTGGAACTCTTTGATCTGAGCGTGCAGGCTATGTCCACTGTTTCGAATCAGTGG
>NZ_JALQDA010000008.1:0-130731 GCF_023631485.1 Caballeronia sp. GAFFF2
CTGGCGACTGAATCCAACCATAGCCTGACGTATGTCGCATGGCAATGCGCAAGGGACGCCGTCTAATGCGCGCTTACGAAATATCAGCAAGTCCAACTTGGTATGACCGGATCGCCTTAAACATCTGAACCTTCGTCCAGGCGACATCGTCGTCTTTCATATTTCCGCCATTTTGTATAAAAGCGTTGTAAGCAAAACAAAAGCCGAATCATAGCTTCGCGCCAATCACAGGCCCAGGCTTATTTTCGCGGCATGATTTGCCTCAGCCACCGCGCGAATCGTCTCAACGACGAAGACATGCGCCTCAAGATCGAGTCCACGGGAGTTGGCCACTTCGAGCATGGCGTCGGCTTGCTGCGAGATCTCTGACAGTCCGGCCTGAAGCGCCTGGATTGCGTCGAGCATCTGAAGTTTCGTGAACGGTATTATTTCATCGAACATCTCTTTTCCCTGTCGGCCACAAATCGTCGATGACAAAAAAGAGACGCCACAGGTCCCGCCGCGCTACCTCTTTAAGCTCCTACTTACACCCTGGACGAAAATTCGTCAAATTACTGTTGCGTTTCTCTCGTGCGGGGTCCACTGCTCGATAGGGAAAAGGTAGCTCCAATCGATGCCGACTCACCTCGGCTCCAAGCTCGCGTCAGGGCCAAAGGCTGTGAACCGCAGTCATCCGAGCTTTGTTGATTGTCGCTGCGATGCTAAACACAGCATGGCGCGACTCCGCGTTTATCAGATGCTTGCGCCCAGCTAGGGCCAGCACTTCGACGTTATCCGAAACCTCATCCAAAGCGGTTTGAAGTGTCTGAAGTGCCTCGAAGAGCTGCACTTTGGTGAAGGGAACCTCGTCGTCGACCATCTGTCTCTCCAAAAAGCATGGGGCGTTACGAACGTACCACGTGTTCTTTCGCCGTTATCAGCCATCAAGGACGTCACATTTCGGGATGCGCTGCTGCGACGCGGTCGAGCATGTCCGGAGGCCGTCCAGAGCCCAAAGCCGGGCCGACTAAATGCCGCTGATTCCGATGGTTTTACCGTGGCAATGCACAACACATCTCGATAAAGATTGAGATTAGATGACTATTCCGAACCTGACGACTCGGTAAAGGAGCTGTTTTGGCTTCTGTTCGTGCAATCGCCACACCACACGACGTGCTGTGCCAGTCTGGGGCGCTCAGCACTACTAGATTGACCCGGATTTCGGCAACAATCAGCCAGGCGTACGAAAGCCGATCGACGCAACTCTCATTGTCTCCCGCACTTGAATATCGAAATACTCCAATTGAGCGCGCAGGATGATAGCGGCGATGGTCATGGGGCGCTCCACGACCGTCACGCGGACATTGAGAAGCTTCGGCGGAGCAATCAGCGCGCCGGCGCCCAAATGGACGCGGCCGGTGCGCCGGTTTAAGTAAAAGGTCTTTTGAGCACCGTTCACATCATTTCCCATAGCCGACTAAACCGTTCACGTCGATCTCAACGCGCTTCGATATCCTAGACAACGTTATCCCTCTGTCGAATGCGCCAAGCGCTGGCAGGCATCTGAAACGATCTCTCGATTCAACATAATTCGTTCAGACTTTGGCCTCGAACTTTGGTACCCGTCTGATTCCATCGTTAACGAGCCAACGCTACTCTCTCTTTTCTCGCGAACACATGAATGAAGGGGTCGAAATTGAAGGCTATGAAAAAAGTCGGCGAAGTGATGGTCTTGGTGTCTTGCATCGGCGCTGCTTGCTTATCCTACAGCGCGGCAGATGCAGCTGTAGTTTCCAACGTCTCAAATGGACGATCGTATGCGGAACACTTACCGGCAAAGAGCCGGTTGAAGCGAGGCTCCAAAGAGGGTAAGAAAAAACGCAAGCACCATCGCTCTAAGTCATTCGAGCAACAAAGTTGGTTGATGAACCCGAGCAACCGCACGGGGAAGGCCCTTCGCCGTGACAAGACACATGAACACGCTCGCTCCCAGCGTCGCGATGTTGGCGTGGAATTGACCTCCTACTGACTTTGAAGAAACAGCAAGCCTAAATTGATGCCCGCACCTTCACGTGAGGGAATTGTCGCCGCGATTACTAAAGGGATTTTGGGCTTAATCTTCTTTACCGTCTTTCGAAGCGAGGCTCATGCGAACGGTCGACATTAATTCAGGGGTGTCGCCAAGTCTCACCCGAGTGCACGTTCTAAACAAAGAAATTGAAAGAATATAAACAGAAATGGATCACGAAGCTAGCATCGATAAATCGAACTCGTTCGCGGTTTGTTGCGGAGTGCGCCTTGCATGTGTATCCGGGCAAGACCATGTACGCGCGCTGGCGTAGATTCCGATTTGTTACCCGAACTCTAATTTGCTACAAGACGACTATTTGTTGGTTAGACGCTTGCTTATCGGCAAAAACTCCAGGGCTAGTGAGCCGAGCGCCGCAATGCTTTGAGCGTATTCACCGTCCGTTCCTGCACAATGCGCTCCAGCCAGACGACATTCTCCGAGTGAGTTTGGAGCATCAACTTTTCGCATGCAAACTGCTTCCTTCGATAGCAGGCGAAATTGCTAAGTCAGGCGTCGCGGTTGTCGCAACCTTCTCAGTAGGTGAAGAAAGCTGGCAGGTCGCAATTGAAGTGCTAGAGCAATTTAAGAGGGAGGGAGATTGGACGCTATCCATCAAAGACGCAGAAGGCTATTCCGTCGTTTCATGCTCGTTTTCAATAGCCAGCTTAGGAGGACGAATTTTTCGTCCAAGGCTGATGATAGGAGGTGTGCAAGGTCCGGCACAGGGGAGGAACGGGCGAGAACTATTCCGGTCGTTGACTCACAAATGGCATGGATGGCGACCGAAGCAACTAGCTGTTCGCCTTGTTCAGGAGATTGCTCGTGAGATTAACGCGCGTAACGTTTTGATTGTATCAAATGATTCCCACGTTTATGCGAGCTGGCGTTATCCGTCGTTCAGGTATCGCATCGCTGCGGACTATCAAACCTTAGCGATCGAATGCGGTGCGAAGCGACAGTGGCGAGGATGGCTCATCTTGGGTTGCGCAAAAACGCCGAGAAAAGGGCGAGACGATGAGGAATTCGTCACGCGCCGGGGCCGACGCACGACATTTTTGAGGCAACTGACAGAGCAGATTCGATGCTCAATCGGCTTGACGGAATCCAGCAACTGATTGGTACCGCCTGGCTAAGGTTTGCACCGGAGGAGCGGACTGCAACCACATTATAAGTGGCAAGTTGGCTGCAATGTCCCTGAAGCGTGGGCAGGACGCCTTCGCCTTCATGCTCTGTAATCGATATTTTCCTGCAGCCGGAGAGGGCGGAAAGTTTGCTGATGTTCAACTCGCTTTATCAAATGTCCCAACGAATATTCGCTGGACCCTTTATACGAACGGCCATCATGCTCGCGATATTGTCGGTTAGCGTTGCAACGGCAGTAGGTATATCGCTGAATGATAGATTAGCGAGGCATCGGGCAGTCATGTTTGTCGTGTCCATTGCTCTCAGTGACTTCCGTGAAACACGGCACGGCGCCGTTCGCGTTTTCAATTATGCACCAAACGAAACGGAGCAGACTCTGTCTTCCTCCATTCAAAGATGGCTGAATGAAGGCGATAAGACTAACCTACGACTTGTGTATCCGGACCAGGAGACCATCTTCGCGGCTTACTGGGCAGCGACGCAAATGTCAGCGACTTCCCCGTGCTTCTCTAGAATTGAAAGCGAGGGTTGTCAAAAGGAACTGGGGTATTGGCTCGCGCGTGTACGGACCGGAGATCCTAGGTTTATCGCAGCTTACGAGCAATCTTATGTCCGACTCGGCTTGCCACCTTTAGTGCGGCAAAGCGACTGAAATCTTTTATAGGCGCCGATAAGGTAGATAGGGAGGTGGAAGCGGTACGCCTCGTTCGAATGCGGCGAGCGATCGTCTGCATCGCGCCATGGATTGGTTCAGATTCGCCAGGCGTCATATCATGCCGCAGCTCGCGCACGCGCCTTCTTTGACATGGAATCCAAATAGTCCGCAACAGCCTCGTACGATGCAAACCGCTTAGAGCCCTCCGTGTAAGTTGCGATCGGGAAGGTTTCAGCGCTGACTTGGTTGCGGATAGTGCCCTCCGACATCGCGAGTAGCGTTGCCAACTGATTCATCGTGAGGCGAACACCGTATTTTTCCAAAATGAAGGCGCGGGTTAGAAGAGTCATCGTTTCGTCTCTGTTGTTCAGGAAGGTTAAACCTTGATGAAACGATTATCATCGCTCAGTGTGTAGATGGTGTATGGGTCTAAGCCGTCCTCTCCAATGTATCCGACCTTCATGAGGTAACGCCTTTCCATGAAATCCCAATACCAAATGCTGATTTGACCAAGCTTGCCAGCGCTTGCTTTGCCTTGAAAGCCGGTGATCGCAGTTCCATGATCGTCTACAGCAGCGACTCCACCATCGCCAGCGACAGCTGTTCCGCAGCGACCCGCCACGGACGTGCCGAGAAAGCCGGTGGTTGCTACTCCGCGAGCTCCAACTAACGCAACGCCACGATTTCCCGCGACAGCGGTTCCGTTATCTCCAGCGGATGCTGTGCCAAGCGCGCCAACGATAGCGGACTTGCCATTGCCGACGGTGCGATGCTCACCAATCACGGGAAGCTCGCGAGCGCGGGGCTCATGCGTAATGAGATATTCAGCAGCCTTCTTGCGCGGGCCAATAAAAAGCACCTTACCGCGCGGAAACTTGCAGATACCGTCGAATTCGATGATGTCGCTCGTATCCGCCTCGACAACGAGCCACTTCGCTGTCGGCTCGATACATCCGCCAAGGGCATACTCGCCATGACCGTAGAGCCAACCACGAAGACCGCCAAAGCGAAGGTTCGGCTCCCAGATGGGAGCTTCTGCCGTTTCGCCAACACTCGGCCATGTGTAGCCATATTCGGTCGACATGTCAGCGCGAGATGTGCAAAGCAAGAGCGATTTGTCCGAATGAAACGGTTTTGGTGGATCATCTTTGAACGGAAAGCCAAGGGGCGTAGCGGCTTTGGGGAACGACAATAGTGCGAAGGCTGTCTCAATCATATGGATTCCACTTAGTAGACCTAGGGTTTTTGCAAGTTTAGACATTTAAGGGCACCGCGTTCGATCAATTGGTCCTGCGTCGCCCATGCGATGTCCGCTACGCATATCAACGTCGGTGACCTAAACCTGATGGGTATGCGCGATACCTTTCCCGTAAGCTGTTTGATCAATTGCGGTTGAGCTGCTAGCCGAGCACACGCTGGTGATACGTATGAAGATATTAGGAGAGGCTAATTGGAAAGTCAATAGCTTTGAAAGCGCCGTGACGTTACTTTCGAGGAGGGAGACGACTAATTGCCGATTCGGTAGGCAAAGGTAATGCGGAGCGCACTACCTTGGTGCGGCTACAAGAAGTTGTCGTTCCAAAGCGCGCGGCCAACGAGCATTGTCCGATCGTCAGGCGGAAGAATTTTGTCTGGATGTGCAGCCTTGTCAGGATTGTCGCTGCGCATAATCCAAGTCTGTGCGCCTATTGCGGCGTGGTAATCCCAAATCAACCGCTTTAGAACAAGCCCCCCTTCGGGTGTGCACATGGCAAAGACTTTTCCGTCTTTAGGCGTTACATCAGCCGTGTTGATTAAGACTGAGCAACCGTCATGCAAAGTCGGCCACATGCTGCATCCGACAGCACTGATTATTCGTGCCGTTTCCTCGGTGACGCCGAGGGCTCTCAAAGTTGAGCGCCTGAAAACGAAATTGCCCTGCACCTCGGCATGCTCATTGAGCCGCCCATCTCCGCAGGCTGCGGAAATATCTAGTTGCGCAATTAGCACGAAATCATCGTGCGGCAGATGATCGTGAGGTAGGAGTTGCGTGTTCGAATCGGCCTGTATGCGTACGGGCTGGCCCTTCATCGGCCCCTTGCCAGTAGCCAGCCACTCTTGCGAAACCTTCAGCGCGCGTGCTGCTGAGAGCAGGTTTTCGCCACGAAGAAATTTTGACTTGCCACTAAGCCATCCGTGGACGCTGGGCGGCCGAACGCCACAGGCACGCGCAAGCTCTGCTTGGCTGATGCCTTCAGCCTTCATCGCAAGAAGTAGTCGTTCGGAGAGCATTAGTTAATCCTAACATTTTAACAGAAAGGAGACGCTATTGACAATCCGTTTAGCTAGTCCTAACATGACGAAGTTTAAGACTGGATTTAGACCTATGAGACCTTCCGCACTCATCGACGCTCTAGGCGGCACAACAGCTGTCGCGCGGCTGTTGGGAATAACCGCGCCGTCCGTTCACGCGTGGCGCAAAGGGGGCATTCCAGATGACAAATTGATTCGTCTTGCACCCTTGGCGGAGAAACGCGGGGTTTGTTGCCGCCGCGATCTACGACCGGCTGACTGGCATCTGATCTGGCCGGAACTCGCTGAAGAGCAGGGCGCATTTGTACGAGCACGATTTCCGTATCGGCGAGGAAAATTGAGCGCCAGGGATCGGCCGTGCCCAACGCGTCCGAGACAATCCGCAGCGATTCGACAAAATGCAAGCGTCTCGCCTTCACTTGCGAGCTCCGGCCCCCTCTTTTCACAACGTCACATCCGGCGAAACAAAAATAGCCGTGGTGTTTGAAGCATTCGGCACGACCCGACAGTCACGGCTTTGGACTTATGCGGACTATCACTGGGGAAGAGGTTTCCGGCATTTCACGAGCGGCGGCCGTTGGTTCGGTCAATCAAGTGGATGAAGCCGGAAGGCGCCATGTTATGCGTACCATGAGGAGAAGCAAGAATGCTTACTGAGCGGCACCAGCGAATGCTTAGAAACGCTACCAGCGAAACACTCGAGGCAATTGTCGAGCAAGTAAAAACGGAATGTCCTGAAGCCTTTCATGTTGAGACCGGCGAGAACGAGACACTCTCACAGCGGCGCTTTGTCTATGAGCCTGTGATGCCATTGCCAATGGCAGCTTTCACCGTCGCGCGGAACGAACGGGCAGACGCCATACCGTCAGCTCCGCAAGAAGCCCCGCAGCAGCAGACGAATCAGTAACACAAAAGGCGCGATTAACGGGCGCCCGTTGTGCGGTTAGTACGACTACGAAAGATGCGATACGCCGGATTGCATTACGGCAGCAAACCCCCTGCGCTCATGGATCAATTGAGACGCGAAATTGATGGGCATGAACTATGGCAAAGAACTCAATTGACGCTTATGGCGCATCGGGAAAGACGAACCTGCTCTTCTTCGATCCTGACAAGTTGGTGTTGGTGACGGACCCGAATTCGTCGCTTTATGATCCACGCGCTGACCTCCCGGTCAACGAGGATCTTGCTCGAAACATCGACTTTCAAGGTGTCTTGCAACCGATCTCGGTTGTGAAAAACACCGAGACCGGAGAGACCGAGGTTGCGGTGGGTCGGCAACGTATCAAAGCGGCCCGATTGGTCAACGAGTGGCGGCGAGCACGTGGCGAGACGCCTATTCAAGTCCCGGCGCAGGTGTATCGAGGCGACAGACGCACGACGCTGACTGCAATCATCGGCGAGAACGAACTTCGTGAGGCGGACATGCCGCTCGGCCGTGCTGAGAAGATGAGGCGCGTAATGGCGCTCGGCTACAGTGAAGCCGAAGTCGGCACGATCTTCGGATGTGGATTAGGCACTGTTCGCGCCACCGTCGCGCTGCTCGACTGCTGTGCCGATGTCCGCAAGGCGGTAGAAAGCTTACGCATCAATGTCACGCACGCGCGCCAACTTTCGAAGCTTCCGCCGGATGATCAGCGAAAGAAGGTCCAGGAACTAATCGCAGCGGGGCAGCATGTCGTTGGCCATGCACGAGCTCGCGCGCAGCGTGCAGTAATCGGCGACGCGAAGCCGAAGCTGCGTAGCCGCAAGCAGATCACGCGCGAGCTCGAAGTGTCATCGGGCGACCGCGCGGAAGCGCTGCGCTGGGTGCTGGGCATGGAGCACGATGGTGAGGGCAGGGCATGACGGGCTCGTTTTTCTTGCCCATAGCTTCTTGGCATTCACGCCCTCCTGTTCTTTTAGCGAAGCGCGTCTTCACGCGCAAGGCGCAGCTCAAGTCGGTTGGGCAGTTGATTTTGCGCGGACGCTGGTTACTACATCCCGCTGATTCTGCCCCGGAACTCTCTCGTGGCAGCGTCAAGTCGATCCGCTTGCACGAGGCTGCCAGCAGCGCTTCACTAGCCGGCTTGAAAACCTTCGCACCCGCGTTTGTCAGTTCAAGGACTTCGCCAGGTGTGTCTAAAAACGCTGCTAAGCGCTTAATGAGCGTGACGCGGGCTGACGCTCATTTGAACGCCAAGCGCGCGCAACAGCTTTTGAATCGTCTCGTAGCGTGGATGCGCACCTGGTGCTATTGCTTTGTAAAGGCTTTCGCGGCCGAGTCCCGCTTCAGCAGCGATTCTATCTACGCCTCGTGCTCGGGTTACCGCGCCGAGAGCGGACAAGAAGACGTCGGGGTTCGGGTCTTCCATCGCAGCAGCGAGGAATTCCGCAATCGCTTCCTCACTATCGAGGTAATCAGCAGCATCGAACGTGGCAAACGTAGTCATTGCTTATTCCTTCAATTCGCGCGCCTATCGGATGACGCGTTCGATGGACGGCGAGGGCGGAGCATGCCGTCAACGCACTTATCGTTGTTCCATGCACCACTTGTACTTGCTGTTCCCGAACAGAAGCGCGCTCGCTCAACTAGATTCGAGCTCCATGCGAGGCTGCAGACCAGCCCGCGCAGCCAACTTGACAAGCAAGTCGAGACCGAACTTATTGATCTTTCCTCGCTTGATGTCAGACACACGCGCCTGCGTCGTGCCAAGCACTTTTGCGGCTGCGGCTTGCGTCATCTTCTGGTTGTGCAACCAGATCGTGAGCCCCTGAAGCAAGATTGCGCGCATTTCGAGCTCTGCCGCTTCGCTTTCGTCGAACAGGTTATAGAAAACGCTTTTCCCGTGCGACGTGTGTCTGGTGATAAGCCGCATAACAAGCTTGTTCACATTGAGCAAAGTTTGTCTCCGGCTCGCTTCTCGCGATTGAAGTCAGTCGTCGTCAAGCGCCGCAGCAAAGCTTGGTCCAGTCAACTGCTTTGCAGATCGCGAAGCGCTTCCGGGTGCAGCGCTGCCACGCGCAGCAAAGTTTGGGCAGCGCCCGTCGGCTTGCGCCGGCCTTGCTCCCACGCTTGCAACGTGCGCAGTGAGACGCCGATAAGCTTGGCGAATTCACTTTGTGACAGACCGCTCTTATCGCGAGCGATAGATGCTGTGGACGGCACCACGTGTGTGACGCGGGCTGCACGGCCTTCCTTCATTTCGCGGACCGCCTGCAGCAACTCGCCAGAAAGACTTCGCTTCGCTTCCTTTGCGGCAAGATTTGATTTTGTGAGTGTCATCGTAAAAATAAAAGATATCGATGGCCATGCGGGCGCACCAAATCAAGCAGCGTGTCTTTCCAATGGTTTGATGTCTGGCCTTGGTTGCTGCTGCGCTTGCCAAAGATCCTACTGGGCTTGCATGCCCATCCATAGGTCGGGACTAGTCCCAAGCCAAGCTGCTAAGCGCAAAGCAATATTGGCCGTTGCGCTTGCCTTGCCATTTAAAAGCTTCGACAACGTCACACGTTTTATCTGTAGCGCCTCGGCTGCCTGCGATACGGTGATTGCTTCTGCAATCCATTCCCTGAGGACCTCGCCAGGGTGGAGCGAATTATGCATTCGGCTCATGTGGTCTTCACGACAATTTGCATACTCAGCCGCGCCCACGTCGTTGTGGCGATATCGGGACCAGCGCACAAATCGTTTTTTAACAATGGGCCGCTTCGCGAAGCGAATTCTCTCGCTCAATATCGCGAGCAAGGTCACGCTCGGCAATCTTCATTTCGTACATGAGTTGACGGTTCATCCAGGTTTGGGCGTCGCCGCCGAAGTAACGCGCAAGTCGCATCGGTGTGTCAGGGGTAATGCCGCGCCGCTCACGCACGATGTCATTGATACACCCGGCCGTGACATGCAGGGCGCTCGCCAAAGCGTTTGCGCTCATCCCAAGCGGCGCGAGGTAGTCCTCTCGCAGAACTTCACCTGGGTGCACCGGGCGCATTCCGCTTTTGGGCATTTCGATCGCGTAAGCGTGCGCTGCCGCTGCGTGCAAATCCAGGCCGAGGGCGCGAATGACTTTGAGGATAGTTGCAAAGCTCGGGTTACCGTCTTCCGACAACGCTTTGTAGAGACCGTCCCGCGTCAGGCCAGTATTGCGGGCGACTTGCGACATGCCGCGTGCGCGAGCAATCACACCCAATGCGTGAGCGATGAAATCGGGATCGTCCCCCGCTTCCTGGAAGCACGCCTCCAGATAACCCGCCATGCCTTCTTCGGTCTTCAGATATTCGACCGAATCCCTTGCCTTCGTTCTTACATTTTCCAAGGCTCATTCCTCGTCGAGGTTGTCAGCCAGTCGATGCGCTTTCGGGACATCGATTTGCTAGGCCAACTTATTATTTCGTCATTTCAAACGAGATGGATCTCAACGCGTTTTCCAAGTGCAGCAGCGTATTTCTTCAGCGTATCAATCGATGGGGAGTGTTTGCCGGACGCAAGTGCCCCCTCCAATCTCGCGACCGCAGGAGCCTTCGTGCCCATGCGTTCGGCAACATCAGCTTGGCTGAGACCGGCTTCTCGGCGGGCAGCTAGCATCTCATCGAGCAGCGCGTACTCTTCGCGATTAAGCCTGTCGTACTCGGCGCGCACATCTGAATCAGATAAGGCGCGCTCGCGCATTTCTTTATACGTTGCCATTCCGAACCTCCTTCAGGCGCTCACGCGCAATTTCAAGTTCCTTTCCTGGAGTTTTTTTCGTCTTTTTCGCAATGCAGTGAAGCATGAAAACTCGCCTGTCAACGACTGTGCAATAAAACACCCGCGCTATCCCCTCGGCTCCTTTCAGGCGCAGTTCGAAAAGGCCATCGCCCATAGCTTTGGTATGGGGTTCGCCCAAATTCGGACCATGCTGTTCAATCCGGTCTGCCAACGCAAAGAACCGCGCCTGCAAGGTTTTAGGCAGTGCTGCAATGTCTCTCTGGACTCGGTCGTTGTAAAAGTCAATTCGGAATGCCATGCCTTTGATAGTAACAAATTTGTTATGTCACTGCAACTGTTCATCGCCTTGACTGCCCGCCGCGCCGCTGCATATACTCCAAGCATCGCTGAAACAACAGCGATCGGGATTGGCGTTCCGGATCAAAGAAGGCGGACGAGCCGCCGCGAAAGCGGCTATTTTTTCGTCCGCGCGCCTTTGCGTGCCTTCAATGGGCGGGCCTTGGCGGGGGAGCCCTCGGGCTCGCCGGTTTCCTTCTTTGCCGGTACGCCAACTCCGTCATGTGCTCGTCCACCTCAATTGGCGTTGAGGAGCGGGTCGTCGAACCCAAAGAAGGAGGCCGCCATGCGTGCCAATGCCCTCGCTCGTCCTGAGCAAACACGATCTCTTCGTTTTCAGACTCACTGCTTCGACGTTATCGACCATTCCGGTCAGCCTTGGTTACAGGCGCAGCAGATTGCTGACGCCCTTGGCTACAAAAATCGTCGGCGGGCGATCAACGACCTATTCGAGCGCAACGCTGCCAAATTCAGCAACGGCATGACCAGCGTTGTGACGCTGCCTGCAAGAGGTGGCGATGAGCAAGTCCGCATTTTCTCTCTACGAGGCGCGCACTTGCTCGGCACGCTTGCGCGTACGTCGAAGGCGGCCGCATTTCGGTGTTGGATAGCGGAGTTGCTCGAATGCGAAGCGACGGGCTGGATCGCGATCAGGCAAGACGAAGCCCAGCACTTGGGCGCGCTCTTAATTCACCTCAAGATCGCACAAGCTGCCTGGCGCAAAGCACTGCCTGCGCTGCAAGCGCTTGAGTCCCCGCTCACGCGGCATCAAGACGCGTTCGCACACGTCTCCTTCTATGCGTCCACCATCTCCGCGATTCTTGCGAGACACGCTGCATCGAGCGCGGGCACGTCTGATCGTCAACCGTGGGATAAGGCTTCCCGCAAAACTCCGGAGGCACGCTCATGAGCGGCTACGTTTTTAGACTGGTCGAGCGCCACTACCTCGACGGCCTCGCATTCACAACTTATCAGCATTCAGCCGTTCTCTTGTGCTCGCGCGCTATTTCCGACGCTCAAAGTGACCGCGGAGGTGGCGCATGAGGGTATCTGACGTACTTCGCGATATTGGGCGTCCAGTCGCCTATTACCCTGGCCTTGCGCGACATCTCGGCGGCGTGAAAGCGACGGTCTTTTTCTGTCAAATCTTCTATTGGCAAAGCCGTGCCACAAGCGAGCTAGGAGTGCACAAAACGGCCGACGAACTACGTGACGAAACGGGCCTTACTTACGAAGAGCAACGGGCGGCGCGCCGCACGTTGAAGAAGTCTGGTGTGTTGATCGAGACCGAGAAGCGCCTCGAGCACAAGATCTACTATCAGATCGACGGAGACGCGCTTGAACGAGTCGTTGAAGGCGGTAACGACGCACGGGAGAATGACCAGTCGCCCGAATGGGAAAACCCCATCTCCCGAAATGGGGAAAGTCCATTTCGGGAGATGGAGTTTCCCCAGTCCGCCAACCGGTCGAACCCTTGCCCGGGAAGCGGTGAAACCCTTGTCCGGGGAGAAGGGTTTGGCCAAGTCGTTAACGGTGTTAAGACTACAGCAGAGATTACAGCAGAGAGCAGCAGCAACGCGCGCGCGCGCGACCCTGTGAATAACTTCGATGCTGCCGCTGCTGCTTGTCTAAAACCCCGGATTCCAAACTTCGAGCACGAGCTCACCGAGCTACTAATCGCTTTGGAGGCGGCGCGTCGCAAACGTTGTCTTGTCAATCGTAGTCCCGACCGAGCGCATGTGCTCGCATGGGTGCGCCGTGGGATCACGGCCGATCAGCTTCGCGAGGCGCATCGTCGAGCGGTGGCAGCGCGCGAGCGGGACATTGACAGCCGTGCCGTGAACGTCGGCTTCCTGGCTCGCTTCGTTGACGAGGTACTTGCCGAAGCGCCCGGCGCTCGCTCGGGTGCGCGCCGCGATGAATGGTGGCTCGGCGGCGAAGCCGATGTCTGCCGCGAGGCTGCGCGACTCGGTGTGCGCCCTAAGGACCCTGACGAATCGTTGCCCGAATACCGCGTGCTGGTCGCGAAGGCCGCAGGCAAAGGGCCATGGATAGACCACGTGCTGAAAGACGCCCAGCGCAGTGGGTCCGAGCGCTTTTATCGAAGCGTGCTCGACATATTCGGCGATGCACTGTTGCCGGCAGATTTTCACGCCTGAGCCGTGGGAACACATACGCGTCGTGGAAGCCCCGGCCGCAAAGCAGTGTTTCGTCCGGGCTTTCGCAACTGCGCATTTTGCCCGACTGGCATTACGTGTTGGGACAGTCGACGTGTCTTATCGACATTTTTTGCTGGAGCTAAAAATCATGAATCTTCAAAAGCTTGTACGTGCCATCTTCTTCGACATTTTGCTGATTATCTGCCTGTATCTGTGGATCGAGTGCGGCTATGAACACGCGCGAGAAATCGCCATTGCCTACCTCTGCATCGTTGCCGAAATCACGTGGATCGCGGCGCTGTTGGTGCGTGCAAGGGACTACGAGCATGGTTATCCGGTGAACGCGTTCTACGATTTCGTGAGCACGATGGCAATCATCGGCATTCTCGTGTGGCAGCGCGAATCCTACATTGCGCTATTCCTGGGCATCCCTTATTTCCTCACGCTGGTTAAACGAGAGGTAGCGCAAGCATGGTGAAACGCTGCTTAACCTGGCCCGTGTACGTGCCTGCAGGTACGAAGAACGTCGGCACGGCGCGCGTACGCGAGGACATGACTGTCGGTCGAGATTCGCAGCAGCGCGCACTTGCGCAGCAGTACGGCACACAGCCAAACAGCGAAGTCGACGAGATCATGTCCGGTTTCGATCTGGATGTGTCTCAAGCAACTGCGGCGCGCGGCACGGCGACATCAGGCGAGGCCGCAAGAAAGGCACTCCAGGCGCTGGGCCGGCTTCGCGACGGCGAGCAGAACGCAACCGAGCGCCGTTACGAGGCGCATCTCGAACAGCAACGGCGCTCAGGCGAAATCCAGTGGTACATGTTTGAGGGCATCAAGCTAAAACTCGCGCCGAGGACCTTTCTGACTGTGGATTACGTGGTGTTGCCTGCGTCAGGGGTGTTGGAGATGCACGACGTGAAGGGTGCTCGTGCCATCTTCAGCGATGACGCCAAGGTCAAGATGAAGGTCGCTGCATGGATCTTCCCCCTCGTTTTCAAGGTGGTGTATCCGAGAAAGGCGCGCGACGGCGGCGGTTGGGATGTGGAGGAGATTCGGTGATCAACTCGCGACTTAAGCCGTCGCCTTTGAGAAAGACGGCAGACCGGTTGACCACCCTGCGGCGCACGGCGATAAAGCGGCGCATCAAGAAGCCGACGGTGGCCGAAGGTTCCAAGTATCTCGCTGCATGCTGCGGCGAATCATGCTGGATTCGGCTTGCAGGAGTCTGCCTTGGCGCGTCAGCGTCGGTCGTGCCCTGCCACTCAAACCAACGCAAGCACGGCAAGGGAATGGGGCTCAAGGCGAAGCACGAGTTCACTGTGCCAAGCGCCACGCCTGTCGTGCGTGGATTGATCAAGGGTCGGCGGCGCGCGAGGTCAAGTTTGCAACGTTGGACCGTGCATTCGCGCGATGGAAGCGTGTGCGCGCTGTAAAGATGGGTTTGAGAGAGGAAAGCGCATGAGGACGATGCAGCCGATAGTATTGACCGTACAGATCCCCGTAGTTGGTCTCGTAACTGAGAGAGGAATGCGCGGACGATACACCTATATGACGAACAAGACGCCATTAGAAACGATGGTGCATGGCTTGCGCCGTGTGCGGCATCTTGATCACAGCGGTGAGGAATACAAGGTGAAGGCGCTGGCTTTTATCCCTGTGGGATACCGCGGCTCGATCCAAAGATCTGATTGGGTTAATCACGAATACGCATGGGTCGATTGCCTTTATGCGAGTAATTGGAAGTCGCTTGAGGCGTTTCGCGATAGCGGCGATCACACATGGATGGCGCCGGACGCGCCAAGATCGAAAGGGGCCACCGTATGATTAACATCCACACCGGACGTACAAACACGGAAACCCACCGCGCGGTACTGCATGCAGAGCAGATCAAGCACATCCTTGCGGACCATGTGTGTAACGCCGCAGGCGTCGTTCACGCGAGTGATGGCACGAGCGTTGTTGTCCAACTTAGCCGTCGAATGGGAAGCTACGGAACAGAGTACGAGGCCGTCGTCACCATCACGATCGATTTCGAGAAGCTGCCGCGTGCGAGCCGAGAATGAGCGCGTTCACCTACATACAGATGGCTGCCATCCCGGGGCCAATATTGCTGATGGCCGTCCGACGCGTTGATTGCGGGCAAAGTTGGATTTCATTTCCGGGTTGTCCTTTCGCAGGGATCGAAGAGGAAGGCGAGGTCCAGCTGCCGTATCCCCGCAATCGCGAATTGCGCGAGCAATTGGTTGCTTGGCTAGATCACTGGAACATTTCTTACGGCGTTGAGCAATAGCGAAATCAGTGGAGAGGCTATGAGTGAACAAGGTTTGAATGAAGGTGCGCGAAACGCCGCTGACGACAAGAGCCATCGGTGGGTCGCGTGGTGCCTGACGCGACGCATTTTCGCGCCGTATGTGAAGTCCAACGTGCTTGCACGTCTTCAACCTACGCGGCGGGCAGTGGCGCAGGAGCCGGACTCGTTCTTAGATCCCGAGATGCCGTTCTTCAATATGGCGATTCATGCACTATGCGAACAAGGCGATTACGCTCACGACGCTGAGTGCTTCCTTGGAATCTATTGGTATAACGCGAACATTAAGGCTTTGGCACGCGAGCAAAACTGTGCGCGTGGCACGATCTACAACCGCGCGCGGCGGTTTGCGGCACGCGCCGAATCGCTAAGCAAATCGATCCGCCGTGCAAGTGAGAGCTTCATGTCCGAAAAGTGTTCAAGAATTATTGAACAAAATAGTTCTACTGCTGATTGAACACTTTGATATAAAATCAGCCCTTAATCGATAGGCTGTATCACTGTCTTCAAAGCCCGCATGGCTCAAACCATGTGGGCTCTTTGCATTGGTGCGCGTCTTGCGCGATAGCCTCCTTCGAGGCTAGTTCATTCATCTCTGTGTTGCAACCTGCGAATGGCGAGACTGAGGACCCTTAAGCCTCGACTGAGTAACGTGAAGGCCAATAGGCTCTCGTTGTTGGACGTGAAAGCTGGATCCACGGTGCGCATTCGCGGGCGCAGATGGATGACGACGCGCATGCGCATCGCCGCGCGTGACAGCTTTTGCTGCGCGCGTTGCGGCCGATTGTGGAACGAGCATATCGATCACGTCGATCATCGTGTGCCACTTGAAGCCGGTGGCAGCAACGACGACGCCAATCTGCAGTTGCTCTGCGTTGACTGCCATGCGCGCAAGACGGCGGCAGAAGCCGCAGGGCGGTATGGACGTTAAGTGAGGGCTCGAGGGGTGGGGGGTATTGAATGTCTGGGATCTTTGTGTCCGGACACCGAGCGTTCTCTCACGCGCAGAAAAAATTGCCCTTCAACGAAAAATGTTAAAGGCTTTAACAAGCGCTGAAATCGCGAAGCTTCCCGACTGACGGGCCTTCCAGCGAATTCGAGGGATGTTAAAGCGATGTTAAAACGATGTTAAAGATGTTAAAGCTGGCCTGATGGTCTGGGGAGGTGATTTGTGGCGCTGACGGGCAAAAAGCGGCTGTTCGCCGATGCCGTGTTGGCGGGCAGGTCGAATAAGGACGCGGCGGTAGCCGCGGGCTACAGCGCGAGAACGGCATCCGCCGCTGGGGCGCGACTTGTCAAAGACAAAGATGTTGCGCTGTATCTGGCGGCAGCCCGCGTAGAGGATGGGGCGAAGCAGAGCGGCGGCGAGCCGGCGAAGCAGGCGGATAAGCCGCGGACGGATTGCGAAATCGCCAAGTTGATGAGATTTCGTGATCCCAAAGCTTTCTTGATGGCAGCAATGAACGATGGTGAAACCGAGTTCAAATTGCGCGTGGACGCGGCGAAGGCACTCATGCCTTTTGTGCACCACAAGCTCGGCGAGGGTGGCAAGAAGGAGCAGCGTGACGAAGCAGCTAAAAAGGTAGCAAGCAAGTTTGCACCTGCAGCGCCGCCGAAGCTGGTCGCGGCGGGCGGCAAGAAGGTGTGAGCATGGAGTGGACGACAGCCTATCCCGATTGGGAAGCTCGTTTGATCGACGGGCGGTCGATCATTCCGGCTCCGATCTTTCCTGATGAAGCAGAGCAGGCGCTGGCGATCTTCAAAGAGCTGCGCGTTGTCGATCTGCCGGGCAAACCGACGTTCGGCGAATGTAGTGAGCAGTGGGTGTTCGACTTTGTCTCTGCCATTTTCGGAGCCTACGACGCGCAGAGCGGTGCGCAGTTAATCCGCGAGTTCTTTCTGCTTATCAGCAAAAAGAACACGAAGTCGACGATCGCTGCCGGGATCATGTTGACGGCCGTTATTCGCTGCTGGCGTGAAGAGGAAGAGCATCTGATCCTGGCGCCCACGAAGGAAGTCGCTGACAACAGCTTTAAACCGGCCGCGGGCATGGTTCGAGCCGATGATGAATTGTCGGCCTTGTTTCACGTGCAAGACCATGTTCGAACCATCACACATCGCGTGACGCGTGCGTCGTTGAAGGTCGTCGCTGCCGATACTGACACGGTTTCCGGCAAGAAATCGGGGCGCATCCTCATCGACGAGCACTGGTTGTTCGGCAAGAAGTCGAACGCTGAAAGCATGTTTATGGAGGCGACGGGCGGTCAGATCTCGCGCGACGAGGGATGGGTCGTCATCCTGACCACGCAGAGCGACGAGCCGCCGGCGGGTGTGTTTCGCGAAAAGCTCAACTATTACCGCGACGTGCGCGACGGAAAGATAGTTGATCGCAAGTCGTTGGGCGTGCTTTATGAGTTTCCCGCAAAACTGATTGCATCGAAAGGCTATCTCGACCCGGCGAACTTCTATGTCACGAACCCCAACATTGGGCGCTCAGTCAGCGCCGAGTGGCTCAAGGACCAGCTACGCAAGATCCAGCACAAGACGGACGGCAGCTTTCAGCAGTTCGTTGCGAAGCATCTGAACGTCGAGATAGGCCTGAACTTGCGCTCCGATCGATGGGCGGGCGCGGATTTCTGGGAAAACGCTGCGCGCGCGCCTGGCATCACGCTTGAAGAGGTGATCGAGCGAAGCGAGGTGATCGACGTCGGAATTGACGGCGGCGGACTAGATGACTTATTGGGGCTTGCTGTGATCGGGCGCGAAAGACAAACGCGCAACTGGCTTGCCTGGACGCACGCGTGGGCGCATCCGTCCGTCCTCGATCGTCGAAAGGAGATCGCGCCGCGGCTGCACGATTTCGAGGCTGCGGGTGACTTGACGATGGTCTCGCAGATTGGCGATGACGTGCGAGATGTTGCCGACATCGTTTCCACGATCTATCAGGCCGGGCTGCTCGACAAGGTCGGCGCTGACCCGGCCGGTGTAGGCAGCGTGCTTGATGCACTCGCCGAGCTCGGTATTCCCGAAGACAAGGTGATTGGTATCTCGCAGGGCTGGAAGCTCTCCGGCGCGATCAAAACCGCTGAGCGGCGCCTCGCTGTTGCGGGAAACACCAGAGTGAGCGCAGATGACGTTGTGCCTGACGGCGTGCTGATGCATGGCGGTCAGCCGTTAATGGCGTGGTGTGTAGGTAACGCGCGCGTCGTACCGGTCGGGAACGCTGTCAATATAACGAAGCAAGCCAGCGGATCAGCAAAGATCGATCCGTTGATGGCGCTGTTTAACGCCGTGACGCTGATGGCACTTAATCCCCCAGCGTTGTACGGTGGTTCCGTTTACGACCAAGGGGTAGGCGTTTGAGTGTGATTGGACTTGCTGGCTGGATCGCTGGATTGGTCGGCTTCGGACTGCTTGTTATCGGTGTGGCACTCTTAAGCGTGCCAGCGGGATTTATCGTGGCGGGACTGCTCCTTTTGTTCTGGGCATACCTTGCCGACCGTGCCGCGGCTCGCATCGGGCAGGCGGCGCAGGCAAAGGAGTAGGTAGTGTTTTTTAGCAAGCATCTATTGCCTAGCGCTGGTCTCTCGCAGACAGGGTTAGGCGGATGGATCTCGTCGCTTCTGGGTAGCGTGCGCTCCGAGTCGGGCCAGACCGTTACCAAGCAAAGCGCGCTATCACTCACGGTGCTGCAGGCCTGCGTCACCTTGTTGGCCGAAAGCATTGCGCAGTTGCCGATCGAGCTGTATGAGCGATCTGGCGATGATAGGAAGCCGGCCGTTAATCATCCGTTGTATTCAATACTGAAGTACGAACCGAACCCGTGGCAAACCCCGTTCGAGTACCAAGAGCAGTCGCAGCTTGCCGTCGGACTTTGCGGCAATAGTTATAGCTTTATTGATCGCGACTGCGATGGGGTCGTTCGGGGGCTCTATCCGATGCCAAGCGAATCGGTGGTAGTTAAGCGCGGTGGGGATCTCAAGCCTTTTTACATCGCCTTTGGCGGGGAGCCGATGCCCCAGCGCCTGATCCATCATGTTCGCTGGATCACGCTCGATAGTTATACAGGGCAGTCCCCAATCATGCTCCATGCGAATGCGATTGGGCATTCTCAGGCGATACAGCAGTATGCGGGAAGGTCGTTTCTGAATGGCACGGTGCTCTCCGGCGTGATTGAGCGACCGAGTGCAAGCCCGCCCATTAAGGATCAGGCAGGTGTCGATCGCATTACCGACAGTTGGAACGCGAAGTTCGCAGGCTCAGGCAATGCCAAGAAGGTCGCGCTCCTGCAGGAGGGCATGACCTTTAAGCCGCTGTCGATGACTAACGTTGACGCGGCTTTGATCGATGCGTTGCGGCTTTCCGCGCTCGACATCGCGCGGATCTATAAGATTCCGGCGCACATGGTGAACGAACTTGAGCGGGCCACGTTCAGTAACATCGAGCATCAGGAGATTCAGTTTGTGATCTATACCTTGTTGCCATGGGTCAAGCGGCACGAGCAGGCGAAAACGCGTGATTTGCTGCTGCCGTCCGAGCGCAAGCGGTACTTCATCGAATACAACCTGGCAGGGCTGCTACGGGGTGATCAGGCGTCGCGGTACGCAGCTTATGCGGTCGGGCGTCAATGGGGCTGGCTGTCAAGCAACGACATCCGGCGCTTGGAGAACATGCCGCCAGTGGACGGGGGAGATACCTATTTGAGCCCGCTCAATATGGTGGACGCATCCAAGCCGCTGCCCATGCCACCGAGCCAAGCTAAGCCCACTAAAGCGCAAGTTGCAGACGTCGAAAGGATTCTGTCTTGAAGCCACATCTCAAACTCGCGAGCCTAATTTTCAATCAGCCGCAACTCGTTAGTGATCACATGATGTCGCTGGCGGTCCAATGGGCTAATCAGGCCCTGCATCTGAATATCGTGAATTTGAGCGTGCACGGTACGCAGCCGAAAGTCACGGAAGACGGCGACTTTGGGGGCGGCGCGCAAATGGCGGCGGCATCCGAGCGCCGACGCGCAGTGGTTGCCGATACTGGTCTGGACATCATTCCGGTCGCCGGCATCCTTGTATCGCGCTCGGCGCACATGAACCCCTGTGAGCCGATGACGAGCTATGAAGGACTGCGCGCGTCGCTGAACCAGGCTGTCAGCGATCCCGCGGTCGAGCACATCATTCTTGACATCGACAGCAACGGCGGCAGCGCGACGGGTGCGTTCGAGTTAGCCAACGACGTCCGTGCTGCCACGAGAGTGAAGCCGATCACGTCGATCGTTAATTTCTCCGCGTTCTCGGGCGGCTACCTGATCGCGGCGGCCGCGTCGAACGTGATCGTCAGTCAAAGCTCTGGCGTCGGTTCGATCGGCGTAATCGCCAAGCACTTGGACATGTCCAAGCGCGACGAGCAGCAGGGCATCAAGGTTACCTCGGTGTTCGCTGGCGACCGCAAGAACGATCTCACGCCCCACGAGCCATTGAGTGACCAGTCACTCCAGCATCTAACTAGCGTAGTGCAAACAAACTACGCGCAGTTCGTCGATGCGATCGCGAACTTCCGAGGCCTCGCCACTCAGGCGGTCAAAGACACGCAGGCGGGAATTTTCTTTGGCAAGCAGGGCGTAGAGGCGGGACTGGCCGACAGTATCGAAACGCCTCAGTCTGCTGTGAATCGGATAGCCGCAGAGATACGGGCCTCGCGTGGCGAGCTCAAGGTGAGCACGGCTTCACGGCGAAGTGTTGCCGCGCAGGCCGCTGCGATGAGCATGCGAAGTACCTACTGACACACACGAGTTTTTCACGTCAGCGCGTTCGCGGCTGAACGAGTACCGCCGCCTTCGGGCGGTTTTTTTATTGGAGATCGATTTTGAATATCAACGAACTTCGCCGCGAACGCGCGAACGTTAACCAGCAGGTCCAAGCGCTTGCCGCAATCGAAGCGGGAGGCGTTGCGCTGTCCGCCGAGCAACATGCCGAATTTGATAGTTTAAGTACGAAGTTCAGCGAGATCACCGCCCAGATCGACCGCGCAGAGATGGCCGAGCGCATGGCGGCCGCGGCGGCAGTTGCAATCGATCCGACGCCAGCAGCGGTGGCAAGCGGTGGGGCACCGAGCGTTCCGGCGCAGCCGAAGATGCCAGAGGTGAAAGGCGCGAAGGTGGCGCGTATGGTGCGCGCGTTGGCCGCTGCGCGTGGCGACACACAGTTGGCTTCAAAGTTGGCGGTGGAGCGCGGCTTTGGTGAAGACGTCGCCATGTCGCTTAACACGCTCACGTCGAGCGCAGGCGGCGTTCTCGTGCCAACAAACCTCTCGAGCGAAGTGATCGAGCTGCTGCGTCCGAAGTCCGTCGTTCGTAAGCTCGGAGCACGTACGCTGCCGCTGTCGAACGGCAACATCACGATTCCACGCTTGAAGGGCGGTGCTGTAGTCGGCTATATCGGCGCAGATACGGATATCCCGGCCGCGCAACAGCAGTTTGACGACTTGAAGCTTACGGCGAAGAAGCTTGCCGCGCTGGTGCCGATCGCAAACGATCTGCTCAAGTATGCGGGCGTGAACCCAAACGTCGACCAGATCGTTGTTAGTGACTTGACCAGTGCTATCGGCTCTCGAGAGGATAAAGCATTCATTCTCGACGACGGAAATTCGAACACGCCGAAGGGCCTCCGTCACTGGGCAGTTCAGACAAACAAGATCGCCGCAAGTGACGGGTCGTCCGTGCAGAAAGTCGACATCGACTTGAATAAGGTAATTCTGGCACTCGAGGGTGCGGACGCAAACATGATCACGCCGGGATGGATCATGGCGCCCCGCGTGTTCCGGTTTCTGACGAGCTTGCGCAACGAAACCGGTAATAAGGTCTATCCGGAGCTCGACAATGGCATGTTAAAGGGTTATCCGGTCGGGCGGACGACGCAAGTTCCGATTAATGGCGATCCTGATGGCAAGTCGGCCGATAAGACCAATGCGTCGGAGATCTACTTTGCTGACTTCGGCGACCTGTTCATCGGCGAAGAAGATTCGCTTGAGATCGACTACAGCAAGGAGGCCACCTACAAAGATTCGGATGGTCAGGTAGTCAGCGCTTTTCAACGTGACCAGACGTTAATCCGAGTGATCGCCAAGAACGACTTTGGTCCGCGCCACGTCGAATCGATTGCCGTGCTCACTGGCGTACGTTGGGGCGTATAAGAGCTCGGCGCTCGATAAATTAAATGACCACCGTGCTGGTTCAATATCTGGACGACGCTGAACCACTGACGTTCGAAGATGTCGCTGCGCAATGCCGAATCGATGACGAGGATGAACGCGATTTCATTGAGCGAATTGTGATCCCAAGCGCGCGGCAGGCAGCAGAGAGTAAGTCCGGCGCTGCGATTCGCCACGCGCGGTACGTCGAGCGTTTTGCTAGCTTTCCGCAGGGCGAATTCCCGTTGTCGATTGGTCAGGTCCTAACCGTCGAAAGCGTGCAATCGCGCATTGCTTCGGAAGAGTTGACAACGCTGGATAGCAATACCTATGAGGTTGTGCAGCTGGGTCGTGAGACGCTTCTCGCGCCCAAGGCCAATCGCGCCTGGCCCGATGCCAGCACGGTCTTGATCACCTACCAAGCGGGCATTGACCTGTCGCGCTATCCATCGGTGCGTTCGTGGATGCTTCTGGCGGCCGCATGGGCATATGACCATCGCGAACTATTTGCACGGGGACAAGCCATCGGCGAGATGCCGGGTGGTTATGCCGACGTGCTGCTCGCGCCGATTTGCGTGCCATCGAGATTCTGATGCCGGCAGGAGTGTTCAATCGGACCGTGCGCATCGAGCGCCGTGTACGAGATCCAAATCGTGAATCGATCGCGTGGGAGCTTGTAATCAAGACGCGCGCGTTTGTGATTATGCAAAGCGGCAAGGAGATCATTGCGGCCGATGCGCCCATCAGCATTACGCGAGCAAGCGTGCGTATTCGGTATAGCCGGATAGCTTGCAAGGCCATCCGGCAGGGCATGCGCTTGACGGTTGATGGCCTCGTCATGCGCATTGAGCAAGTGCAGCCGGATGTTGATCAGCGCGAGTATATCCAACTTATCTGCGTCACCGATGAGCGCCGGGAAAATCGTTCGTAATGCGCTCGCGCGTCTGGCCGACGGGCGTGTGTTCGAAGACGTTGTGGATGACGATGTTAGCCCTCCGTGGATCGTTTATCAGGTGGCCGGCGGACGTTTTCCCGTCGGTCTGAGCGGCAAACCTTTGGGCGTTGTCCGTGCGCGAGTGCAGATATCCGTGTGGGATACCACGTCCGATGGTCGCACGAAGCTGATGCATCAAGTCGTGTGGGCCATCGTCAACCCTACGGTTGGCGCGGTGCCTCTAGGCGCACCTGAGGATGTCTTTGAGCGCGAGACCCGGCTTTTTGGAAGTCATCTTGATGTGAGTATCTGGAGCAAGTTTTAGTAGAACGTGATGGTAGGACCGCCGCGACGATTTTTGAATAACGGAGTAAAAGCAATGGCAGAGAAAACCACGCCGGAAGATATTTTTGGCGCAGATAACGACTCGAATAAGCAGCAGTCGACCGCAGTTCCATCGCAAGGCACCAAGCTGGAGTACAAGGACCCGAGCGGTGACAACGCTTCGTTTGCCGAAGTAGCAAACTTCACCGACATCTCAAGCTTCACGGGTTCGGCAAACCTGGTTGACGTTACGCGTTTGAATAGCACCGGTCGAGAGAAGAAGCGCGGTATGCAGGATTGGGGGCAAGTGACGCTCGCGCTTCACGTGAATATGACCGAGAAGTCGCATCAGGCATTGTTCAACGCAAGGAAAAACGGAACGCTGCTTGAGTTTAAGCTCACTTTGTCGGAAGGAACGGAAATCAAGTTTAATGCGCATGTGAAGGATTTCCCGATCGCGGCGAAGGTCGATCAGATGCTGACCAGCTCCGTCAACCTGGAGGTGAGCGGCGAGATCGAGATTACGTTCGGTAAAAAGCCGAATTCACGGTAAGGCTCTATCTAACGTCAGTTTATCTCATTCGCAGAACCAATCTAAAGAGGCCTGACATGCAACGAGAACAAATTTTATCGGCTCTTCAGCCCAATATCGTCGATGAGAACGTCGTGGCACTCGGAGGTGAGCGAGTACGCTTTCGCGAGCTCACGGGCGCGGCGCGCGACGCGCTTTACGACAGCGTTAAAGATCGCGCTGGAAACAGCGCATTTGAAGCGACGCTGATCGCCGCCACCGTGGTTGATGAAGGAGGTGAGCCGCTGTTCAGCGGAGACGACATTGAAGCGCTTCGTGCGGGGCGCAAGCCGCTCCTCGAAGAACTCGCGCAGATCGCGATGCGGCTGAACGGTCTCGGTAACCGCGCCCAGGAGGAAGCCACAAAAAACTGAAAGCCAGCCCGCGGAAACTGATGTGGATGCGCATTGCTATGGCATTGGGCATGTCGGTGCGGCGCGCCAAGCTCGAGGTGTTCAGTGCCGAATATTCGGATTGGGTGGCGCTGTTCGAACTCGAACCATGGGGCGGCCACATTGAAGATCTGCGGGCCGGCACACTTATGAGTCTGTTGTACAACATCCATCGTGGCAAGGAAGCACCGCTCGCGTCGGCGGCGGAGTTTACGCCTTGGTCTGGTTGGAGCCGCGAGCATTCAAAGCCTAGTGGGCGCAGCGCCGAGGAGATTGTGGCCGACACGTTTGGTGTCAATCTGGACGCAGCCAAACGCTCTGGCGCAAAGCGCCTCGTCGTGCGCAACGGGGAGGTGCTCGAGGGTGAGTAAAAACTATCGTGTTGAGAATCTTGAGGCGTTGACTGACATGTTCGCTAAGCTCGATGACGCGGTAAGTGAAAGCACGCTCCGCCAGGCGGCGGTGTGCGGCGCTCGCGTGATTCATGAAGAAGCGAAACGGCGCGCGCCAGTAGGCGATCGCATCGGCAAGCGTTTCGGCCGACCCCATTCGCCTGGATTCCTGCGAGACCATCTTCTTATTGCATACGATCAAGAGGAATCAGTGCCCGGCAAGCTTGCCTCCTACATCGTCACCTGGAGCGCGGACGCCTTTTATGGGCGTTTTGTGGAACTGGGCAAGCGAAACGCAGTGCCGTTGACGAAGCGCACAGTCGCGCGCGGCATTCACGACATCGAGTTTGGTAGTTCGCGAACGCCTGCGCAGCCGTTCATGCGTCCCGCGTTCGACGCCAAGAAGTCAGAGGCGGCTCGAAAGATGGCGGAGGTCGTTGAGCAGAAGTTGAAGGAGGCAGGCTGTGGCTAATGAGGTCGTCACTCGTATCAGCGCCGATGCGTCTGGTTTCGAAGCAGGCATGGAGCGAGTGAAACGCGCGAGCAAGGGTTTCGTCGCTGATCAACAAGCAAGCGCGCGAACCTTCGAGGCTTGTCAGAAAGACATGGCCGTGAGCAGCTCGGTGGTTGCGCGTGCGTTAGAAGAGGCGGCCAGTAACGGCGCTGCGGCGAGCGTGCGTCAGGTCAACGCTGCGGTGAAGGGCTTTCAAAAGGTGGCCGAGACCGCGGGCAAGACGCGTTTCGATTTAATGCGATTGAAGGCAGCAAACCTTGGCATTGCTGCGTCTGCGGAGCCATTGATTGCGAAGGCTGAAGCTGCCTCGCGCGCCATGCATCATCTGGGAGCCGGGTCGGCCGCCGCTCGGCGCGAATTGTTTGTGCTTGGGCACGAAGCCATGCAAGGCACTTGGAAGAATTTCATGGGCTCGCTCATGGTGCTCGGCGAGCGCATCGATGTCTTGCCGATGCTGTGTGGGCCGGCTGGCATCGCCTTAGGCGCCCTGGGTGCAAGCGCGTACGTTGCCTATCATGCCATTCACGCACTGAGCGAGCAGCAAGAGAAGCTCGATCATGCGATGGTTCTTTCTGGCAACTATGCAGCGCTCACCCAGGGCAAGTTACTGGTCTACTCCGACACCCTCTCGAGTCGTGTAGGTGTTTCGACGAACGACGCGCGCCAGGCGTTGATGAGTCTCGCGCAATCCGGGCGCGTCGCTGCGGCAGATCTCTTGCAAGTTGCCGAGGGTGTGGCGGCCTATGCAAAGGTCTCGGGGCACTCGACAGAGGACGTAGTGCGTCAATTCGAGCAGTCGTATGGACATGCTGCTCAAGCCGCGCGGAATTGGGCTGACACGCACCACGACCTGAGCCAGGCGCAGATCGAGCAGATCCGTACAGTCGAACAATCCGGCGACAAAGCGGGCGCATGGGCGCAGTTCGTACAAGCGGCGAGCCAACGCGCGCGAGAAGCCGTCGTGTCCGACAACAAGGCAATGACGGATAGCTACGAGACGCTTGGCCAACGGTGGGAGCGTTTTTGGCGGGGCGTCACAGGCAAGGTAGATGAGCTCGCGAAGTTGCAGGATGCGATTGCTTCCCAGCGAGGCATGCTGTATGACGCCGACGCTAATCCGTTCGGGACGAACACGGAGGCGATCGAAAGGGAGATCGCGGCGCTTGAGCGCCGCAAACATGCTCTGCTTGACCAAGCATCTAAAGCAGACTCGCACAAGAAGAGTGTCGACACGTTGGCATCCATGATGGCGCATCACGACGAAGTGATGAAGTCAGTGCGCTCGTGGAAGGAAAAGCTTGACGATGCGAACGCCAGCGCACGCGCAGCCAAAGATGCGATCCTGGGCGTCGCCAGAGCGGCCGGCAAGAGTCATCAGGAGCTTCGCGAGCTTGGGGCACGGCTCGATGCAGATCTGAAGAAGACGATTGCTCACAATGAGTCGCTCTACCATGCGCCAAAGGCCCAGGTCCGGGCGTCGCACACAGATGATGCCGCAAGGCGTTATCTCGACCGGCTTCGTGAGCAGGCTGCTGCGCTTCGGGCGCAGATGTCGACGACCGACAAGCTTAGCGACGCGCAAAAGGAGCTGGCGCGATTCAACGAGAAGATGGCCGCATTAAAGACGCACGCCGCGAATAGGGAAGAACAAAGTCTCGGGCACGCCCAATCAGCGATTCGATTACAGCTCGAGCGGAATATCGGCATGGAGAAAGAATTGAAGCTGCGCGAGGCGACAGCGAAGATCGCCGTGCAGGCGCTGCATGCGCGTGAGAGCCTGCGCGAGTACGGTGAGGAGCAAGCTGGCCGTTACGCGCGCGCGCTCATCGGGCGCGACGCGGATCCATTGCGCCGAGACGAGCAAGCTGATCTGAACGAAATCACGCGCAAGCACCAACGCGAGCTTGATGAGTTGCGAATGAGCGCAAGCTCAGAGGTATTAAACAGCGATGGGTATAGACGAGCGGTGGCTGATGTTCAAGCGAGTCTCGTCGAATCGATCGCGAACCATGACCGGTATTACGCGGAGCTCAGGGGTCGCCAAACCGATTGGCTCGAAGGTGCAAGCCGCGGCATGGCGGAGTTCTTCAAGGACACGCAAGCTCACGCGGAAACTGCACGCCACGCGGTGGTCAACGTCATGAGCCGGATGGAAGACGCGGTGACGAAGTTCGTGACAACGGGCAAGCTCGGTGTGAGAGAGTTTGTCGCCAGTGCGCTCGCCGATCTCTCGAAGCTTGCATTGCACCAGGCAATGGGTGGAATTATTGCAAGTCTCATAGATCGGTCACCGACCACAGAGGTGATTGCGCAGCTTCTGAAGCTACTGCCCCACCGCGCACAGGGCGGATCCATCTCCGGGCCGGGCACGGGCACAAGCGACAGCATTCCTGCGATGTTGTCCGACGGAGAGTACGTGGTGAACGCCGCCTCGGCACGTCAGCATCATGCGCTGCTCGAGGCAATCAATTCCAATCACTTGGCGCATTTCTCCTCGGGCGGCCTCGCGGGTGGGTCGAGCGCGGTCGCGGCACGATCGGAGGGCGCACAGGTTCACCTGGCTGTTCACCATCATGGAGGCTCGAGTCTAAGCGATCACGACCTTCGTGCGCTGCAGGAATGGGTGGGGGTGTTCTTCGACCAGAAGCTTGCGCGCAAGATGGGCGGCCAGGGCGGAGTCGGTTATTTGATGTCGCAGGGGTTGCTCGCGTGAGAGTCTCAGCTATGCATCGCACCTTTACCTGGTCACCTTCTGTTGATGCGGAGGGAACCACGCACTTTCGAGTGCGCACGGTGCAGTTCGGCGACGGCTACAGCCAGGCGGTGGCCGACGGCGTGCGTAACGTCACGGAGTCGTGGCCGCTTCGGTTTGTTGGTGACGGGCAAGAAATCGGCGCAATCCGCGCGTTTCTCAATGCCACGCGCGGTACCGAAGCCTTTTACTGGACACCGCCATTAAGCACGCGTGGTCTGTTCAGGGTCGACGCTCAGCAGGGCGTGCAAACGCGCGCGCTCGCCGGCGATCTTTACGCATTGAGCGTGACATTCAAGGAGGTCTTTGACGCATGAGTGAAGTGATCAATGCGGCACGTGCGGACGTGCAGCGGCTGGAGCCGGGTGCGCTAATCAATTTATTCGAGCTCGATCTGACAAGCCGAGGCGGTGAAGTTCTGCGGTTTCACGCGCATCAGCACGGTGGCCTAATTAAATGGCAAGGGCAGCAGTATCACGCATTTCCCGTGCAGATTATGGGCTTTGGACGAACGGGTGACGCCGCACAACCCACGCCTACGCTGAGCGTCGCCAATCTCGACGGCGCGATTTCCAGACTATGCGAGCGATTTGCCGATCTCGTGGGCGCGCCGGTGCGGCGGCGCAGAACGCTTGCGCAGTATCTTGACGATAGCGCGCAAGCCGACCCGCATGCCGAGATGCCCGTCGAGGTGTGGCTAATTGAGCAAAAGACGCTTGAAACGGCGGCGGTGGTCGAATTCTCTTTGAGTTCACCCTTGGATCTGTCGGGGCGCAAACTGCCTGCACGCCAGATTATCAGTGCGGTGTGCCAATGGCAGTATCGCGGTGCTGAATGCGGGTACACGGGACCACCTTACTTCACGCGCAACAACATCGAGACGAAGAAGCCGGAAGAGGATATGTGCGGTGGGCGATTGTCGTACTGCCGTGCGCGCTTCAAGAAAAACCCGCTGCCTTTTGGTGGCTTTCCGGCTGCAGGCGTGGATGGCGCGCTCACGCGCGGCGGATAAGTGATGCTTGCTGATCGGACGCGTGCGGCGATTCAGGAGCACGCGCTCGCGTGTTATCCGAACGAATCGTGCGGGCTAATCGTGAACGGCGATTACCTGCCGTGCGCCAATGTTTCAAATCTTCCGTCCGAGCACTTCTCCATTTCAGCGGCCGAGTACGCTTGCGCAGAAGACTTGGGATGCGCGCAGGCCATCGTTCATTCGCATCCTGATGCGAGTGCTCTGCCAAGCCTTGATGACCTGTTTGCATGTGGGACGTCAGGCGTTCCGGTGTGGCTCATCCAAAGCGTTGAACGCGGCGAGGGCGGCGCCGCTCAGGCAGGCCGCCTTCACCAATTTACGGCGCAAGCAATCGCTCAAGCGACTGCCACCGCGCCGCTCATCGGTGCGCGCTTCGTGCACGGCACACATGATTGTTATGGCGTCGTGCGACGTTATTACCGCGCAGCGCTCGATCTTGATCTGCCGGACTTCGAACGCTCCGGGAAGTGGTGGATCGATCCCGCCCGCTCGCTGTACCTGGACAACTACGAAGCGGCGGGCTTCGCGAACATTGAGCTCAGTGCAAGCTTGCATACGGGCGACGTCCTACTTATGGCGATTGCGAGCCGATACGGCGTGCCCAACCACGCCGCAGTCTATCTTGGGAACGACGAGATACTGCATCACCTTTGGGGTCAGCTCTCGCGACGTGAGCCGCTGCCCCGTTACCGCAAACACGTGACGCATGTGCTGCGTCACCGGGAGACGATTAATTGGAAGATGTAGTCCGCCCAATCAGGCTCTATGGGAGTCTGGGGGCCAAGTTCGGTCGCGACCACGCCTATGTCGTGCGTTCTCCTCGCGATGCCGTGCGAGCGCTCAGCACGATGGTTCCCGGATTCTGGCAGGAGCTCGTCAAAAGCGGTCAGCGGGGCGTGCGTTATGCGGTGTTCGTGGGCCAGCGCAATGTGGATAAGACGCAGCTCGATTGGCCCTCGGGTGGCGAGCCGATCCGCATCGCTCCGGTGATTGCGGGCAGTAAGGCCGGCGGGATATTCCAGACGATCGCAGGCGTGGCGCTTGCCGCCGCCGGGGCCGCCTCGATGTGGCTCATCCCGAGCAATAAATTCGGCATCGACATGATGCTCATGGGCGGCTCCTTGGCGCTGGGGGGAATTGCGCAGATGCTCTCGCCGCAGACGCCGACTCCGAGCCCGGTAAGTCAACACGGGATGCCAGGCATCCAGAACGTCGTCGCTCAAGGTGGTCCGGTGCCTTTGCTATACGGGCGCATGCGCGTTGGATCAACAGTGATCAGTGCGGACATCCAGGCCATCGATGCTCCGGCGCGTGCGGCCGAGCAGGACATTGCGCCGGTCGCGACGCAGACGTCAGGCGGCATTGAAGGGCAAGAGAAGACGGTTATCAACAGTCGCCTTTGCTGCACCATTGTCGATCTTATTTCGGAAGGAGAGATAGAGGGATTGGCCAACAACGTTGGACCATTTCCCGCTAAAGCTGTTCAGCGTCGCTCTGTGTATCTGGACGGCGTTCGAGTCGAAAATGACGACGGGAGCTTGAATTTCGAAGTTGAAAAATTTGATTTTGTCGAGGGGAAGGCTCAGCAGGACGCCATCAAGTGGGTCACGGCGGCCTCAAGTGAGGTGCAAGTGGGCGTCGAGCTTCAACGTCGTCTGGCCGACGCTTTTAAGGACGGAAAGAAAATCAAGGTCACGCAATTCACGCCCTGTAAGATCGAGGTCGCAGAGCCGGACGTGGATGAGGTGGATGTTACTGTCCAGGTGAATGATCTGTGGTGGGATTCGAATAAGGGGCACACCAACGCGACGATCAAACTTCAGTTTGCACCGTCGTACGATCCGGCACGCAAGAACGTTCCGGCACCCAAAGTTGAGACTAAAGAGATCACGGGGATCTGCCAGAGCTATAGCAAGACATTTACGTTTCCAGTAGAGCTGGTCGGAGGTGCGCGCTTTGTGCTGGAGATCTCGCGTGCGGACGAGATCGATCAAGATAAAAGTGTCGGCAAGAAGCACGGTACGGCACATGTAGTGAGCTACACAAAAAAGCGAACCGGCGAGTTCAAATATCCCGCTAGCGCAGTGGCGGCGATGCGCATCACCTCCGATAAATTCGACCGAATTCCAGTCCGCTCATACGACGTGAAGGGGTTGCTGGTTGAAGTACCGGACAACTACGATCCGGTCGGCCGCAAGTACGGCAAGGAGTGGACCGGGAAGTTTAAGCGCGCGTGGACAGACAATCCGGCATGGATCTTTCGAGATCTCCTTCTCAATGGCCGCTACGGCGCTGGTGCCTGGCTGCGGGATTCCCATGTCGATCGCTTCGCGTTATATGCGATTGCGAAGTACTGCGACGAGGAGGTTCCAAGTAGTGGCGGCGGCACAGAGCCGCGGTTCACCTGCAATTGCTACATCACGACACGTTCGCACGCGTTCGCCTTGTTGCAACAGCTTGCGAGCGTATTTCGCGGCATTGCCTACTGGAGCGCGGGCAGTGTGCTGACGTCGGCCGACATGCCGTGCGATCCGGCATATATTTACAACCCGAGCAATGTCGTGGAAGGGGTGTTCAAGTACACCGGGAGCGCGCTGAAGTCACGTTACACGGCGGTGATGGTCACATGGTGTGACCCGAACAACGGATTTCAGCGGGCCGTTGAAAGCGTCGAGGACCTTGATGGCATCGCTCTATACGGTTACAACACGGCAGAAATCACAGCGTTTGGCTGTACCAGCCGATCGCAGGCGCAACGGGCTGGGCATTGGCTTCTTGAGACCTCGCGCTTGGAGACCGACACCGTGACATTCGGTGTCGGTCTGGATGGAGCGCTTGCGCTTCCAGGACAGGTGATCGAGATTGCCGATCCGTTGCGCTCGCAGCGTTCGATAGGTGGGCGAATTAAGGCTGTGACGGATACAGGCCGTGTGATCCTGGACCGGGAGGTCGAGGCCCTTCCTGGGAGTTACCTTACGTTGATGATGCCGGATGCGAGCATTCATCGCGTGGGGATTGAGAGCGTACACGGTACCGAGGTAATGCCTAGCGGGCCGCTTCCAAAGACGCCTGTTCGGGGTGCGGCTTGGACGATTCAGCCGGCAGCCGAGGTACGGCAGTTGTATCGCGTGGTCGGTGTATCCGAATCGCATGACGGAACGTCTTTCACGATCACGGCGACGCGGCATGCGCCAGAAAAGTTCGCGCTCGTCGACAATGCGGCGGCGACTGACAAGACCGATCAAGCTTATGTGCCGATTGCCGCGCCAAGCGCCCTACGCCTTGAAGCATTCGCGGACTACGGTGCCAGAATGTCGGCCAAGATATCGTGGGGCGCGGTGGCCAGCGCCAAGCAGCATCTGATTGAATGGCATGAGTCGGGTCACGAAGTAAAGAAAGAGCGGCTTGCAAACACGAAGTGCGAGTGGGTCGTGCACGACTTAAAGCCCGGCAACTACACAGCGCGCGTTCAGGCCGAGGTGTGGGACGGTCGCTTGTCGGAGGTGGCTGAGGTGAGCCGGACGCTCAATGGATTGGTCTCAATCAAGGACCTGCGCCTGGGCCGTGATCGTAGAGCGTTGATAATCGACTGCGAGCTCGAAGGCGCAACCAACACACTGCAATGGCGTGTTGAGGTTCGCCTAGGTGAGACGGACAAGTTCGCTGACGCCAGGGGCAACCTATACGGCGAAATTGGCTCCGCACGGATGCGGGTAGCCGAGCGCCGTTCAGGATATTGCTGGGTCCGGGCGATCTATGCGATCCCCTCGCCATCTGGCGACTTCAATAGCCGTCATTCAAGCGCCTGGTTTCCGAGTGAAGCCGGGCCTGGCATGCGATACGAAAAGGATTGACGCGGATGCAAGCGAACGAGACCAAGTGGGGACTTCTACCTTGGAACAAAGGTTTCGACTATAAGAATCGCCGAACGGGCGAACTGGTCCTCACGCAAACCGACGATAAATTCCGAGATTCGCTGCGTGAGGCTGTTTCCAAAAAGCGTGATCTCAGCCATATCGACCTGGGTAAAACAACAATATTTAGTGGCGCTCCGCTATCAGATTCGCAGTTGCGCGCAGCGCGCCTGGCCGACGCAAATCTGGTGGGGGCGAATCTGGAACGAGCTACGATTGAACAAGCCGATATGCGCAGTGCCGATCTAGAGGAGGCAGTGCTCGTTGGCGCGCAATTGAGCGGTGCCGTTCTGTGCGGCGCTAATTTGGTCAATGCCAAGATGGCTGGGGCTGTATTGCGTGGCGCGGATTTGATGGGCGCTAACTTGTACGGAGCTGACTTGAAAGGGGCTGATTTGCGCGATTGCAACCTGAGCGGCGCGATGCTTGAGGGCGCGAACCTCGACGGCGCAATTCGCAGCGACACGTCATGGAAGCGTGGCACTGAGATCAAAAACCGTCATACCGGCGCGGTGATTCTAACCACGCAGAGCGACAACCTTGCTGACGATCTCAGTCAAGCCGCGAACAGGAATTTAAGTCACGCAGATCTTGGCGGCGAGCATCGGGGCAGTGCGCCGCTCGTGAATGTGAAGCTCGCGAACGCCTCGCTTTGCGATGTCGACTTCACTGGAGCAAAGCTCACATGCGCGGACCTGCGTGAGGCTGATTTGCGGGGTGCGATTCTTGTGCGAGCTGCGCTTGAGGGCGCGAATCTGAGTGGAGCATGTCTGCGCAGCGCGGATCTGTCCGATGCTGACTTGCGCGGAGCTGACCTAAGCGGCGCGGACCTGGATGGCGCGTGTCTTTACAAGGCAAATCTTCAGGGTGCCGATCTGGCAGGCACGAATTTGCGTGCTACGTGCTTCAACCGGATTTAGCGATAGCAAAGCTATCGCGTGTGATCGGTCGGCTGTCTGCTGTGTGGCGTGCAAGCTCAGAATTCGTACGCGTCACATTGTTCAAGGAGCACAACACGCTTAAAGTGATAGCGCTCCGCACGTATTGGTAACGGCGTTGCTCGTCCGAATGGACGGGCAATTGCGGAGTAGTTTGTGATCCTCGACCCTGAGGGCCATTTTCAAGCCCTCTTTAAGCCGCCTCGTGCGGCTTTTTTTTCGTCCATTCACGCGCGCCAGGAAGTGGCTAGCGCGATTGAGGAGCAATTAAGCCTCTGCGAAAGGATCGCACATCAAAGCACGCAGACGACACTTATGTGGTGATTAGTGGAGATGCAATGAAAGACGATGTAACCGCAAGCGCGGCAAAAGCGATGCCCGTCATTGGTGGAAACTTTTGGCTGTGGCTGAATAATCACGATATCAATTGGTGGGTAGCGGTGGCGACGCTTGCCTACATTGGCGCTAGTTTCGTGTTCGCCTGGAGAAAAGATCGGCGCGACCAACGCGCGCGCGAACGCGAGTCGGCTCACGCCTGATTCGCATAAATATGAACGGAGCCCCGCTTGCCATCGGCAGTCGGGGCTTTGTTGTTTCTGGAGATCATTGAATGGCAAACCTTGGGAGAGCAGCGCTCGCGGGCATAGCCGGCACCGTGGCCGCGACGACGCTGTATTGCATCGTGCCTCGCTTTGAAGGGGTTGTGCATCGCGGTTACCTCGATCCTGTGGGTATCGCGACGAAATGCAGCGGCGACACGCACAACGTCGTTGTCGGTCAGTCGTACAGTTCGGCCGAGTGCTGGGAGTCGTTGAACCGCCAACTCATGAAGCATGCCGATAATGTGCTTCGGTGTACGCCAGAATTGAAGGACCATCCGAATCAACTCGCAGCCGCGGTCAGCTTTGCCTACAACATAGGCGGCACAGCCTACTGCAAAAGCACAGCCGCGAAACGATTCAATGAGCGTGACTGGAGGGGCGCTTGCCGGGCGATGAATGAATCAGACGACGGGCGCGCTCAATGGGTGAGTTCAAGAGGCCGGGTGCTTCCTGGCCTTGTAAAACGGCGCGCTGAGGAGCGTGCACTTTGTGAAAAGGAACTGTAAATGAGGAGTCTGAATCGAATCCGGTCGATAGTGCGCACGTTGCGGCGAGGCCTTCCAACGTCGAGGATGCCCAGACCTTCCGCCGATCGCTCCGGCGAGGCGCGCAGTATTGCTTTGATGATCATGCGCTGGCTCGGTCTTGCGTTCGTCAGCCTGTGCGTTGTATTAATAGCGTGCCTTATGGCACCCGTGCTACCGTTATTTGCCCTCGGTAGTAATACTTTGCCGCGTTGGTTGCGATGGTTCCAGACACCTGATAATTCCTTAGACGGCGACGAAAATTTTAAGAAAAACCTTGCCCCCTTTCCTGGGCCACAGCGGGGCTGGCGGCAGTATGTTAACCGGGTTGTTTGGCTGTGGCGCAATCCTTCTTACGGGTTCGACCTTGAAGTTCTTGGGTTCACCGCGACAGAAGACGCGACTCTGTCCACGTTCGGCACGCTGCCGATGAACGTTGCTCCGCCGCGTACGGGATGGTACTTCGCGGTGGCGGGAAATCTTGACGGTACAACCGCGTGGCAGTTTTATGCCGTAAAGCGTTGGGGAGCGTGGGCGTCGCGCGTGAACTTTGGCTGGAAGCTGTGGAGCGTACCTGGCAGGTGCCAGTTTGTAGTGACGATACAGCCTTACCTTTCGATATCGACGCAATAGCTGGCGCGTCGTACACAAAAGACGCGTGATGTAACCGCTGATTGCCGCGTCCGATCGGCGGATGCAGCTATCGCTTGAACTTCACTGACGCGAGCTTCTCTGTTGGAGCCCGTCAGTCGATATCGCATTGAAATTCTTAAGCGAGGAAAGGACTCGTGTCCTCAACTTTCAGCGACGTAACTCTCCGTCTGGTCTTTGGCGTCGTAATCGGTGCGACGGCGATGCACGCGTCCGACAACGCTCAACTCGTTCTCGAGCAGGCTGCGCATGCACGCGATAACGAAGCGAATGCGCAAAAGCTCAGTGCGGTATCTGATGTTGCGGCCAAGGCCGCAAGCGAATCGATCGCCGCGCATAACGCAGCGGCCGCGCAAATCGCAGCACTCGACAAACGTTTCTCTAAGGAGCTTGCATCTCATGAAGATGATAACGCCAAAAATCGCGATGCTGTTGCTGACGGCACTCGTCGGTTGCGCATCGCAATCGCGGACGCAGAACGCCGTAGCAGTGCCGCAAATTCAAGCAGTGCCGCCGGCGGCGTGGGCGATGGAACGCGTCGCTACGCCGAGTTATCACCAGCGGTTGGAACGGCTCTTTTCGGAATAGTTGACGATGCGGACAACGACGCACGTAGAAAAGCCGAATACCTCCAGCGATACATCTGCGCGCTTCAGAAACAGGGCGTGATCGCGGGCAGATGTTCCGATCGGAGCCGCGGGCGCGAGCTTCCAACGGGCGCTTCTTGATACGGCGAATATTCGACGTAATGATTTGGCGCGAGAAAATCAACGCATAGGCTTCGACGAACTTTCAGCGTCAGCAAAGCAATTACATGAATTGTTGGGAATACCTTTGTGTCAGACAAGGCTGAAATTCGTACGAGTCCAATTGTCCGCCAAGCAGAATATTCATAAAGTAGTATCCGCTTCGCGTCTGTATCAACAGCATGCCTGATCTGAACGGTCAAGCAATTGCGGAGCAGTTTGTGATCCCCGACCTTGAGGGCGAAGCAAGCCCTCCTTAAGCCGCCTTGGGCGGCTTTTTTTTGACCACTGGTTGAGTTCAAGCAAAGAGCGCGACCGGCGTGGTGGATATCCGACGAAGAACAGGCGAGCGTCGGAAGACCACGATGGATTACTTCTCACGGTAGAAAACTCGACGGTCTGGTGACGCGTTGGGCCACGGAGCGCCCGCTTTGCGAGTAAGCTTTTTGACGCAAGTGTGTGTATCTGCAATTCGAACTGACTTCATAAATCGGCGGCGACAGTTCGCCTAAGAGTTCTCTCAGTCCAAATCTGTGTGCTTTACCGGCATTGCATATTGGGCATGCGGGGGGCCTTTGCGGGTTTCTGGTTGAATAAGAACCAACTCGGTTCGTAAGCCGGCGGTTGTATTTTTTAGGCGCATTGACTCACCCGCATTTATGTAGGGCTTCGGTAGTACAACTATCCGTCTACTTGGAAGTAGCACAATGAATGGAGCCATCCTCACTGGGTAGTCGGTTGGATTCGTAATCGTCAAGGTGCTGCCTAACTCTTGAAATTGCAACTTGGTCCATGGTTCGATGTTTTGCCTCAACTCCGCTGGCCCAGAAAAAATCCTCATTGACGCTATTCCCGCGCTTGACCAGAGTGTGGAACTGATTAAGTTGGATGTTGTTTCGGAAAACCTTGCGCTTTTGCGGGGTGCAGGAGGTATGACGTTCGACGCCAACGCCTTAGCGTGGATAGCAAAAGGGTTAGAGTTACCGCACATGCTGCACTGCTCAAAGGAATGCTCTACATAGCCGGTATTATGGCCGGGCCCATGCCCGAGAATCAGCCACGCCAAGATGGTCGTTATGAGATCGTGGGTTGTCATGCCTATATTGTTGCGAGTTAAAGGAACTAAGCTACGCGATGAAGGCGATAACATCAATCAGACGCTTCTCGGACTTGTCATTGAAATGTCCGAGAGCGCCAATACGTCATCGAGGACTGCAGCCCGTTAATGTCGAACTGTCGGATGGAATGCTGAGAAGGCTTTGTATAGCCCAGCCCCAAGGCCCTAAAATCGTCATATCTCTCAGCGTTGCAGCAGACTTCTTATGGGAGCCGTCGGCCTGCTGTCGGCGTCATTGGCGTTGAAACCGGTGCGCATTCCGGGCTATCACTAGAAGTGGAGCAACTGGTTGCAAAATGGGAAATGACGCCGAGTATAGCGCTCGCGCGACAGTTAGATAGTTGCAACGCTATGTCTGCGCGCTACAGCAGGAACAGAGTATCGTCGGCGACAGCAAAGACTCCTTTCCCTCGAAGTGACGATTGTTCTGCCTTTGCTAGACCACGGTATCTACGTCAAAAGGGACTGTTGGGCAGGAAAGTATTGACTCTCACCAAAACCTGTTTGCGGAGGGCTCCATGCTGCGTGGAATCACCCCTCAAGACGCCCAATCATTTTGCGAAAAAATTCAAAGTTGATCGCTTCACTGCGCGCGATCTGTACAGGTGTCACTCCCGCGCCGTGTCCTCCTTCATCCACTTCTCGATACCAAACGTTGCTGTGCCCTTGCGCCTGCATCTTTGCCACCATCTTACGCGCATGAGCCGGATGCACGCGGTCATCGCTCGTCGATGACGTGAACAGTGCCGGCGGATATATGACATCAGCTTTCACATTTTGATAGGGCGAATAGGACAACAAATTGCTGAGGTCGTCATTTTTATTGGGATCCCCATATTCGTCAATCCACAATGCGCCTTGCAGTAGCAAGTGAAAACGCGCCATGTCGAGTACTGGCATTTCCGACAGCACAGCACCGAAAAGATCGGGTCGCTGCACCATGCATGCCGCCACCAGTAGGCCGCCGTTACTGGCACCGCGAATCGCAAGCTGCTTCGGCGACGTGACATTCGAGTGAATCAGCTCCTGCGCGACCGCAATGAAATCGTCGAATGCCACTTGTCGGTTCTTGCGCAACGCCGCCTGATGCCAGGCTGGTCCAAACTCGCCGCCGCCGCGAATGTTGGCGACCGCATACAAGCCGCCGCGCTCAAGCCACGCGATGCCTGTCGTCGCATCGTACTGCGGATCGAGTGCTATTTCGAAGCCGCCGTAGCCATAAAGCAGGCAAGGGCGGGCAGCGGTGTATGTTTCCACATTGTGGCCGATCAGCCAGTATGGGATGCGTTCGCCGTCCGGCGCAATAGCATGATGGCGCACGGCTGACATTCCGTTCGCGTTGAACTGGGCGGGCGACTGCGCTAGCAGTTGGCAGGGCGCGTTGTTGGCGACGTCGGCATGGTAGAGCGTAGGAGGTGTCAAAAAATGTTCGACTTGAATTAAGACCGTATCGTCCCGCTTGCCGTCGACTGCGCGCACGGACATCTGACCCGCTTCTGGTATGGAAAAATCGCGCCATTCCCACGAAGCGTTGCAGTCGACTGGCGGGCGCATCAACGTTATGTGCGGCCTACCATTGTCCTTTTGGGAGACGACGAGCCAATGTTTTGTATGATCGATTCCGGCGAGCACTCTGCGATCGGACGGTACGAATAGCTCTGTAAAGTCTTGCCCTCCGGCAAGGAAAGTGTCTCGGAGGATGACGAGCAGCGAACCTGCATCATGGCGCTTCCCGTTAACGGTCCATTGTTTGCGCAGCGTGACGATAAGCCAGCGGTTCCAATGATCAATTTCAGCGTGTGCCGGCAGGTCATATTGCCTCCAGCAACCTGTTGTTTCGTCAAGCCAATAGTGCAGCGTTTCGTAGAACGTCAAGTTGCGAAATGCAAAACGCAACTTCGCAGCCGGGTCATAGAAGGCAACCGCAACCATATCGCTTTTTGCGCCCTCAAACGCGACGGGTGCATCGGCGAGACGCGTACCGCGGGTCCAGAGACGCGATTGTCGCGGTAAGCCTGAAGTTGTGACCGCGTCTTCTGCGTCATCGAGGCTGTCATCCCAACTTACGTAGACAGCGTCGCAACTGATCCATGAAATGAAATGTTTCCCGACGTTGGGAATATTGAAGCCGTCATCTATGAAACGATTTGCTTCAACATCGAATTCGCGTACTACGCACGCGTCGGACCCGCCACGAGAGAACTTGATCAAGGCGCGGTTGTGGTCGGGGTGCAATAAAGTGTAGCTAGCCAGCGTCCAATGGATGTCTTCTATATCGGACACGTTCAGGTCAATCGCGCCAACATCCAAAACTGTTTCCCAAACCGGTTCACCAGCAAGCCATGCATGCCAGGCAGTGCGTCTTAAGATACCTAGGGGATACTCATTGTCTTGCCAGGTGTTGTATGCCCAGTCGCCATGACGCGTACACATCACAATCCGGTCCTGCGACGTATATGCCCGTTCGAGGCGCGTCGCGAGTGCGAGGGTGTCTGCTGGCTCGCCGAACGTCACCTCGGTTCGACATGTTTGGGCGTCAACCCAAGCCTGCGCGCAAAGACTATTTAGCGATTCGAGCCCCATGAAAGCGTCGGGATCGTTTGATTTGGGCCAAAGTAGGCCGTCGCAGTGCCGTGATCTATAAGTCATCAACGAGAAAATTAAAAACTGCTCTAGAAAAGAATCGGCGATTCAAACGCAGCTTCAACATAAGAAGGCGTCACAGTGCTCTGGTTATCGCTGCCGCGCGGCTGGTCCGCCTACTTCAACCCCGGTTACGGTAAGGCCCAAAGTTTGTCTTGGATTAACACCACAGGGTTATTCAAATGGTCCATGCCATGAGCGTTCGATTGCAGTCCACGGACGCAGATGCAGATCAAGCGAAGAGGTCGTGATCCCAGTCGGAGTCTCGATGGTGATACCGATTGCGGATGGTGTCATGCCTGACGCCACTCCGCGGCAGAGCTGCCATGACTGTGGCGCGATGTAGCGCTGCGAAAGCACAAACGTTTGGCCGAAAGGGACTAAGGTGACTAGCGGAGAAAGAAAGACGATATGCGCGCTACGATTCTCAATGATTACGTCGCCATATTTGTTTATCGATGCCGAGAGCAACTCGCATGGGTCGTCTTCAAACTTTAGTGCCGTTGGTCGAACAATTAAAGGAATGGATGTCTCTGCTTCCTGCGTGGCAGCGTTGGGATAGGATTGGAACCATTCAAAACGGGCTCGGTACAATTGTTCTGTCTCTGCTTCGCCCGTGAGGAGAACGTAGTCGATAGTTCCACACTCCCCGCTTTCTAAACTCATCATAAGGGGCATTACCATGATCGATGTCGCTTGCGTCTCCGGGAACCGGTGAACTGACGGTAACACTACAATGCGAGACCTGCCTACGTTTTGAACCGCTAGTTTTGTTTGCTTCGCGTCCGTATCGACCGTTATCACACGCGCACCGATGGCTAGCGAATCAAATAGCGAGCTTTTCTCACACTCGTGGTTCAAATCGGTGCTTCTACAAGCTGGCTCTATTCTCACCTTGTCCAGAAGGCGCTTCTTCCCGCGTTGCAATTTCGTGATTATCGATCGTGGTTTGTCGGTGAACGATTGGGTCGGCATCTTATTTTCTCCCTCGTGTGTTTTCCTGTTAAGCATCTGATACCCAGTTTTGCGCGTCTGATTAGTTTGGCCTGAACTTCGGACATAGACAATCGGACCTTTCGTATTCGCATCTCGAATGTGTCCGACCCGAATCGAAGCCTGAGTTCAGTATGGGTGCAGTTTCGCAACGGCGCGTCATCGTGCCGTGCGCCATATTCGTACGAGTCAGATTGAGGGCGGCCGACAGTTCATCTAATCTGACTGCCCTTTGTCCGTCCGGTGATCCGCTATCTTCTGCGGCGTACCTTCACGTTCCATGAGTTGGCTAAAAATGTGTATAAAAGTTATTTCTGCTGAAAGCCACCCGCTAACCGCGCTCGGAGTTAAAACTCTTATCCAGCGTTATGAAGGGATGGATTTGGTGGCAGCCGTTCGAAGAAGCGATGAACTTTCGAATGTGGCGTCAGCGCACGATTTTCACGTCGTGGTAACAGATCAAGAGGCGGCTTGTGAGGCGGCCGGAAAGTCGTTCAGACCGTTGCTAAAAATAATCCTTGAAGACCATCCAGCGGTCGGCGTGGTTCTACATTCTTGTGTCCGCAATCTGGCTTATGTATCGACTTTAGCGCAGCTTGGTGTACATGCGATACTTGATAAAGAAGACATAATCGAGTTTCTACCAGTCGCTATTCTGGCTGCTCACGCGAAGGCTACTTATGTTTCCCCAAAACTTGCAGGTTTTAACATCGCCCAAAGCTCGACTGCTGATGTCAGGCCGTTGTCTCGGTGCGAGATAAATGTGTTGAAATCGGTCTTGGCCGGATTGTCTGTGAAGGAGATATCGTTGACGCTCTACCGGTCAAAGCAAACAGTGAGCACACACAAGAAAAATGCGATGCGAAAGCTTCAAATCAATTCAGACGCCGAGTTATTCCGAGCCTTTTCTGAGCAAGATTTCGCGATTGTTGAGTCCGGGCTTCGTTATATCACTAGTGGTCCGCAATGCAAAGGGTAAGCGGATTGTTTAATGTTAGCCGATATAGGCAATCGATCATCCCAGCTATTTTGTTTTGCGTTGCTTTCGGGCTGTTGGGCTGTACAGATCTGCACGAGCACGGCTATGCAGGCTCTATCCCGAACTCAGATGCATCGCCCACAAATCCTGGGCCAGAGCTGCTTCTTTATCGAGCTGAAGATCTTTCAGGGCGGGTCCAAAGTTTTTTGGCTGACGGCTACGTCGTTGTAGCCGTGGCGGCTTTCGTCACAAGTGACGAAGGTAAGGAAAGGGAGAAAGCAGTACAGTTTGGAACGGACAACAACGCCGACGTTGTGATTACGTGGGACGTGCCTGCCAAGGAGTCCAGCATGAATATACCCTCCGGCCTGCCACCGCGGTTTTGTCGATTCGCGGGCAGCCAATGTGGTTCTATCAGCGTTGTTCGAGCGAACCGCGCGCACGTATATGTCGCAATGGCTAAACGGCCTAATGCCGATACAGCCTAACGAACTGAGTTCCTTAAGTCGGCGGACCGTCAATTGCAAACGATGCCGTGCGGGAATGGCGCGTGTATGACTGAAGCGCAGTGAGAGTATCGGTGGGGGCCTCCGGTCGCCCATCGATTAGGCGGCCGTGTCGATTTTGAGGCGGCCCTTTCTTGCGATGTTGGCGACGCTTAGATTTGTGTACCGCTTCAGGTTACGCCAGTCCTTATGGCCGGTGACTGCCGCAACTTCAGGAATTTCCCAGCCTGCTTCAAAAAGAGCGCTGGTGGCTTCATGTCGCAGATCGTGCAGGCGGAGGTCGACGATTCCTTTTGCATCGCAGGCTTGCTTGAAGTACTTGCTCGCAGTGCCTTTGTTGAAACGAAAAATAAATTCGTTTTTATGCGGCGGTAGGGAAGGATCAGCGGCCTGCTTGCGTGCGTAATCTTCTGGGACCGGATAGCGCGGTTGTCTTGCAATGACTTCGAACGAGTCGCCGATAAGCGGAACCCACTCGTTGTTGCCGACCTTCTGCCTCGGATGCTTTCGGTCTCGAACAAGCGCCAGATGTTTCTCCTCGTCAATGTCGTCCCAGCGTAGCGAGAACAGTTCCCCGCGTCGGAAGGCACACTGCATGGCCACGCGAAGTAGGTCGGGCATTGCCTGCTCACGTTCCGGGTGTTCCGCAAACCAAGCGAAGATCTTTTCAATTTCTTCTTTCGAAGGGCGGCGTTCTCGCTTTTTACCTGGTCCTATTAGATGCATGTGGTGAAGAGCGGGCCGCGCGGTGGCAACTGCATCGGGGAGAACAATGTCCAGCAGTGAAGCAGTGTGGCGCATTACGGTGCCGAGCTTCGATAGATCCATGTCGATCGTGTAGGCGCCAGCGCCGCCCGTTTTGCGCGCTTGGGCAAATTTGACAATACGCTGCGTGTTCAGCTCCGCCGCTAAGCCACCTCCAAACGCATCTTCCAGCCGTTGCAGAATGTAATGTTCATTCGACTTAAGCTTGATTGGGTGGCCGGACGCAGCGCGTGCCTCGCGATATTTGTCAATCAGGTGTCCGACAGTGACGGCGCGAGCGTCGGCGGCGTTTTGTCCCTTGTCGATCGCTGTTTCCTGCTCGCGTGCCCAAGCTTGTGCCGCGCCTTTCGTTTTGAATGTCTTTGTTATACTCTGCCCGCGACGGCGCACCTGGGCGCGCCAGCGGCTACCAACTTGCAAAATAGAAGCCATCTGTGATCTCCATAGTTGTAGCAGTGCCAGATCAGTTGCTAGCCCAAAAAGTGGGTTTTGTAGCAAAATTGTAGCAAAGATGGTTTTAAACGAGGTCTCATTGCGTGTCACGGTGCTTCATTTAGGAAGAAGCTCGAACGGCCGGAAACGCAAGCTGGATAAGGCTTAAGGACTGATTATCTTGAGTCCGAGTCGTCCCCTCGGAATGGTCTCTCTCCCCGTAGTTCAATGGATAGAACGAGTGCCTCCTAAGCGCTAGATGCAGGTTCGATTCCTGCCGGGGGGACCATCCTAGGTGCCGACATCACCTAAGAAAACCCCATCGCCCTCTCGAAAACGCCAATCGGCAGGGCGCGCTCATGAGCGGCAAGCGCCCGTCGAATGGATACGCCTCGGCTCGGGATCTTGCATCCTGGCGCAAAGCGCGGCCACCTCATGGATTCCCCAGTCCTCGTGTGCGGGACGTCAGTCATTGGTTGACGCACCCATTTGAGGTGTCCACTACGGCTTGAGTCGATCAAGTCTGCCGAGACGCTGCGGCACCTACGACGAACCCCAAAGCGCGCTCGCAACCACGCCGGAATCGTTGCAAGCGCCTGGGATCGAGTTCAAGCCGACGCTGTAGCCAGCACGCATATCCAACATTGCCCCTGAGCGTCTTCCGCCATGAGATGCGCCCGTCGACTACGCGTGCCTCAATCAAATCGATCTTCACCGCCTGTTTAATTTTTTCCTTCCAGTGCCGTTAATCCAGAAAGTTCGCGCTTAGGGAAAAGGTTAAGTGATCGTCGAATTCGATCCATGAGACAACTTCGTTCCAACCTGCCATCAGCGCATATCGCCGCAACTTCTACTGGCGGGTGACAATGCATAACAATCCGGTGAAATTCTCCTTTACTCCGGCCGATCAGGAAGCGCTGGAGAGAAGCCTCGGGCGGATCGCCTTCGCGCCGGACGGCAGCATCCTTCGTGTCAACGAGCGCTTCCTGGAGCTCTTCGACTACAAGGGCTGGGAGCTCGTCGGACGCAATCGCAGCATCTTCAGGCCGCTCGCGACAGGCGCCACCGCGCCGGACGAGATCGATACGGTCTTCGCAACCGCCAAAGCCTTCTTCGGCGAGATGCAGCAATTGAAGCGCGATGGCACGTCCTTCTGGACCGAGGTTTCCTGCATACCGGTCGCAGCCGAAGACGGCGCGGTCGGCGAGACCGTCATGCTGGTGCGCGACGTCACTGACCGCATGATGTCGGCCGCCGACGTCGCCGGCCAGATCGCCGCCATCAATACTTCGCAGGCCGTCATCCATTTCGCCATGGACGGCACCATCCTTCATGCCAACGAGAAGTTTCTGGACGCCACCGGCTACCGGCTCGATGAACTCGTCGGCAAGCATCATCGAATGTTCGTCGCCGCCGACGAGGCCAGGGACCCGTCCTATGCCGCCTTCTGGGAACGGTTGCGGCAGGGTTTGCACGCTTCCGGCGAATATCGGCGATTCCGCAAGGACGAAAAGGCCGTCTGGCTTCGGGCAACCTACAATCCGATCCTCGACCTCGAAGGACGTCCGTTCAAAATCGTCAAGTATGCGGTCGACGTCACGTCGGAGAAGAAGCAGAACGCCGATTTCGAAGGCCAGATCGCCGCCATCGACAAGTCGCAGTGCATGGTGACCTTTTCGCCCGACGGCACCATTCTCGACGCCAACCGCAACTTCCTGGAAGCGGTCGGCTACACGATGGAGGAGCTCGAAGGCCGTCATCACCGCATGTTCGTCGATCCCGCGTACGCGCACAGTCTCGACTACGAGATCTTCTGGAGCGATCTGGCCGCCGGCCGTCATCGCAGCGGCGAGTTCCGGCGGATCGGCCGCGACAAGCGCGAAATCTGGCTGCAGGCAATCTACAGCCCGGTGCTCGACCAGGACGGGCGGCCCTTCAAGATCGTCAAATACGCGACGGTGGTCACGCGTGAAAAGCTTCGCCAGGCGGACCACCAAGGCCAGATCGCCGCGATCCACAAGTCGCAGAGTGTCGTCGCCTTCAATGTCGACGGCACGATCCTCGACGCCAACGACAACTTCCTGGACCTGACGGGCTATCGGCTGTCCCAGGTCATCGGTCGCCATCATTCGATGTTCGTCTCGGCCGAGGAGCGCGAAAGCGAAGCTTATGGGAAGTTCTGGCAGACGCTCGCCGCGGGTGAGTATCAAGCAGGCGAGTTCAAGCGGCTCGGCCGCGATGGCCGCGAGATCTGGCTGCAGGCTTCCTATAATCCGATCCTCGACATGAACGGGCGTACCTTCAAGGTCGTCAAGAACGCCGTCGACGTCACCGGGCAAAAGCTGCGGCAAGGTGATTACGAAGGACAGATCGCCGCCATCAACAAGTCGCAAAGCGTCGTCTCGTTCGACATGGACGGCAATGTGCTCGAGGCGAACGACAACTTTCTTACCCTGATGGGCTACGCGCTCCCGGAAGTCGTCGGCCGGCACCATCGCATGTTCGTCGACAAGGAGACCGTCGCGCATGCCGATTACGCACGCTTCTGGAGCGATCTGCGCGCGGGCAAGTTCCTGTCCTCGAAGTTCAAACGCATCGCCGCGAACGGGGCGGAAGTGTGGATTCAGGCGTCCTACAATCCGATCTACGACCTGAACGGCAAGCCCTTCAAGATCGTCAAGATCGCCGCCGACATCACCGCCGACGTCTCGCTCGCCGCCGATCTCTCGCGCGCCCAGAAAGAAGTCCAGCACGACCCGGCGACGGGCCTTCCGAACCGGCTCGGCCTGCGCAAGTTCATGCGTCAAGTGCTTTCGGCGACCGACAGCGAGCTCGCGCTCTTCTATCTCGATCTCGATCACTTCAAGCCGATCAACGACACGTTCGGCCATGAAGTCGGCGATCTCGTCCTGCGCACCGTTGCCGCCCGTCTGACGGGCGAGTTGACGGAAGGGCAGCTCGTCGCGCGAATCGGAGGAGACGAGTTCGTCGTCGCGGCCACGAATCTCACGCGGCCGCAGATCGTCGAACTCGCGGAGCGCCTCATCGAGTCCGTGTCGCAGCCGATCGCTCATGGCGAGCGGTGGCTGGAGGTCGGTCTTTCGATCGGTATCGCGCTGACGCCGCAAGACACGCTGGAGGAAGACGAGCTTTTCCGCTTCGCCGACGTCGCGCTCTATCGTTCCAAGGGCAAGCAGCGTGGCACCTTCACCTTCTACGCCGAGGATGCGGAAACCTCCGCCGAGACCGAGCGGCATCTGGCGCACGACATGCTGATCGCGATCAAGGCGCGTGAGTTCGATCTTGCCTGCAGCGTGCGTGTTTCTGCAAACGACGCAATCGCCGTCGAGATTCAGCCGTGGTGGAACCACCCGACGCTCGGCCGCCTCGGCACCGAAACCTACCTGCGCGTCGCCGAACAAAGCGGTCTCGTCGTTCCTCTCGGCGACTGGATCTTGCGCGAGGCCTGCAAGCTCGCCACGGACTTGCCCGAGATTACCGTTTGCGTGCCGGTCTATCCGAAGCAGCTCCTGACCAGCGACTTCGCCCAGACGCTGACGCTGGCGCTGCGAGAGAGCGGCGTGGACGCGAGCCGCCTCGAACTGCGGCTCGAACGCGGCACGGCGCGCGTCAACACGGAAAGCCTTCGCTCCGATGTCGCAAAGCTCAGGGCGATGGGTCTCGAAGTCGTCGCCGATAGCGTCCTCGCCGGCGAAAACGCGCTTTCGAATCGCGCCTACTGGAGCATGGACCGGGTGATGGTCGACGCGCGCCTCGGCGCCATTCTCAAGAGACAGGGTCATCCGCTCGCAACCGAGATTGCCGAGATCGAAGCTCGCGACGCCAAGGCGAAAATTTCCGGCAAACGTTGCTTCGAGATCGACGCCAAGGCGGCGCTACACAGCTTCGTGGTGCTCGATACGATCAAACCGGCCGAGCTCACGGCCGCGCTTCGCGAGACGAGTAAGAGCGCGGAGGATGCGCAGGCCGAAGACGACGGGATGATCGCGAACAAAGAGAACGTCGCGTGAGAGTCGGTTCTACCGATCTTCGTTGTCGTTGAGCGGAGCCAGCGCCGGGCGCTTCGTTCTCCAACTTCGCCAAAACTTCGTGTGACGGCGCAGACGTGTGGGTGGCGCTTCATCGGCGCGACCCGTGCCCCGATAATGGACGATGGCCGAATCCGCCAGTCGCTTCAAGTCGCTTGGTTCGAACTCGCCGATATTGCGAAGCCGCGCCGGACGCGGATAACGCGGATTGACGTCCATCCATCGGTAGAGCGCCGGAACGATGCGCGACATGCTGCCCGCGCTCGCGGCCTTTCGAAGCGCGTGCCACGCGGCAAACTCGCCTTCCGCGCGTGCTTTGCGCCACGCCGCCCACCGGCGCCAGCCGCGCTCGATCAGTACACGCATGCGCGGATAAAACCAGATCGCGAGCGCCATAGCCGCCAGAGCGACACACGCATACATGACGTCTCTCTCATCGAGGTAGATCACCGTATGCCGCACCAGGCCGCCCGGAATGTCCCAAAGCGGCCGTTCGCTCGCTGCATGCGCGCGAAAGCTGAGCGCCGGAAGATGAATCTTTTCGCGCGCGCGAGTGGTCGTGTTCCACCATTCGATATCGATTGCCGGCAGCGTGTACGTTCCGGGACGCTCGACGAGATACGCGACCGTATCCGTGCGCTCGCCCGCGACGAATCCCGAACGGTCCTGCGTGATATTGCGGGTTACCGGCGGCTTCGAATAACGGCGCAATCCGGCGATGTCCGCAAAAGCGAGCGGTGGAATAAGCATCGACTCGGTGCCTTCCGCGCTCTCCGTGACGGCACGCGTCAAGGTGCCGCCGACTTCCAGCTTGCCGTCCGAAGGTTCGATCCTTTGCGTCACGGTAAGCTTTGGCGTGGGGAAAAACGACGCCATGTCTTCGGCCCCCGCCGGCACGCTTGCGACCAACTCCAGCCGGGGCGTCGTAAGCGTGACCGGTCCGTCGGCGCCGCCGGGATGCAGCGTGATGGCGAACGGCGGCACATCGAAAGTGCCCGCCGCGCGCGGCACGATTCGATAGACGCGCCGGACCCCGAACCAGCGCACACCGTCCATGGTCTCCGAAAGATTCTGCGCACTCTCGTCAGGCAACGTGACGAACGCATCGTGCACGTCGAACAGCGGCCAGTCCGGCGCGGCCGTGAACCATGTGGTCGTGAGCGCATCGACGACGAGTTGCGCCGCGCTGCCCGCCACCACCTTGCCAGCCGGTTCGAGATGCGCGCGCAACATGGTTCGGGGCGCATCGTCCGCGTGAGCGATCGAAAACACGTTCGAGAGAATGACGAACCCTATCGCGAGGAGCAATCGCATCACGGGCTCGCTCCTGCTTCCTGTTCGAAGCGCTGATGTAAAAACGCCGCGGGCGATGTATTCAGATTACGCATCCACGTTTCCTCCGATGGACGCTGTTGCTCGACCAGCACGCGCTGGCCGCCTTTGATCTTCTTCTTGTCCGTCTCGACCTGATCGGGCTTCTGCGTGGTCGATTCGTCACTCTGCTCGTCGTCCTCGATGAGCATCTGTACCAGCTTCCGATTTGCACGCGCCTCCGCGAACCCCGCGCGATGCGCAATCGCGGCGTCGTAAGCCTTCATCGCGCCCGCGTAATCTTTCATCCGCGCGAGCGTGTTGCCGACATAGAACAACGCGTCCGGCGTGTCGAGTCGGGTGAACGTATCGAGTGCGCCGGCAAAGTCGCCGGCAAGATACTGTGCGCGGCCTTTCCACATGGGATCGTCGAAACGCGCGGCGGCACGCTTGTAGTCGCCATGTTCGAAGCTGTAGCGACCCTGCTGATCATGCGTTGCGAAGAGATCGAGCCACTCGAACGACGCGGCTTGCGCCTGCCTGGGAAAGTAAGCCATTGAAAGCGCAACTAGTATGATCGGCAGCCACTTCACCGTCCAGCCGCGCCTGAAGCAATACAAGGCGATGACGAGAATCGGCGCGAGCAGCCAGTAGCCCGATTCCTTCCAGCGCGGCACGATCTTCGAATCCTGCGCCGCTTCGAGATACACCTGCGCACGGTGCTGCACCCATTGCACGTCGTCATCGTCCGCGCGCATGCTTGCAAGTGGAATCGAAGCCGCTTGCGTGACTTTGCGGATGGCGGCTGCATCGAACGTGCCGGTGAGAGGGCGGCCCGCTTCGTCAGTCGCGATTTCGCCGTGCGCTCCACGGATCGCGCCGCCGCGTTCCGTGCCGACCGCGAGCCAAAGCAACTGGTGGCGCGATTCTTTCGCCATCCGAACGAAATCATCCGTATGGCTTTCATCGAAACCGTCGCTCATGAAGACGATCGTGCCCGCTGCGTCGTCGGCCTTCTGCAAGACACGCTCCGCAAGCGCCAGGCCGGCAGCGGCGTTCTTGCCGTCATGCGGCATCAATTCGGGCGCGAGCGCAGGCACATAAAGCCCGAGCAAGGCGGGATCTTCCGTGGGCGGCACGACGAGATGCGCGCTCGCCGCGAACACCAGCAGCCCGGTGCGCGCGCCTTTGCGCGCTGCCGCGAGATCGAGCACCTTTTGCCTTGCCCGTTCGATACGGCTTGGCGCGACATCGGTTGCATCCATCGAACGCGCGAGTTCGAGGACGATCATGAGCGGCGCCTTGTCCCGATCGAAGGGCGGACGTTCCTGTTGCCACGTCGGCCCCGCCACGGCAATGGCGGATAAGGCGATCAGCGCGGCCAACGAATGGATCGGCTGCAAACCACGCTTCGCACGCTCGCCGACGATCAGATGCTCCAGCAAATGCGGCGCGATGATGTTGCGCCAGCGTGAACGCACATCGTTACGACGCAACCACGCAAACGGTAATAGCACGGCTGGAATGAGCAGCAAGAGCCATAACGGGCGGAGGAAGTGAAAAGCCGTCAGATCGATAGCCATATCAAGCTCCGATCTCCCCGGGCACGCGACGCGGCGCGCGCAAGAGCGCAACGAGACAGGCAATGCCGTGATACAGCGTGAAGAGCGACACCGCGAGCGCGAGCGCCAGCCAGTAGAACTCCCGGCGCGGCCTGTACACCTCGCGCGTGATCTTTTCCGGTGTCATCTTGTCGATCTGCGCGTACACGGACGCGATGTCTTCCGCGCGGCCCATCGCATGGAACGACGTCCCGCCAGTCGTCCGGGCAATGCGGGTCAGCGCGTCGAGATCGACCTTGTCCTCGCCTTCGGTCTGCGGATCGCCGATACCGATGGTGTGCACCACGATGCCGTGATGCTTCGCAATCTGCGCGGCCTGCGTGGGCGCGATGGCGCTTGCGGTGTCGTTGCCATCGGTGAGCAGAATCAGCACCTTTTCCTGCGCGGGCGTGTTTTCCATGAGTCTGACCGCCAGCCCGATCGCGTCGCCGATAGCCGTGCGCGGTCCCGCCATGCCAATGCGCATGGCGTCGAGCAGCATCAGCACGCTGTCGTGATCGAGCGTGAGCGGCGCTTGCGGATAAGCACCGTCGCCGAACACGATCAGGCCGATGCGGTCGCCCTTGCGCTTCGCAATGAAATCGGCGACTACGCGCTTGACCGCGCTCAGGCGATCGAGCCGTTCGCCGGTCGCGCCATCGATGAAATCGCGCTCGCTCATCGATTGCGACAGGTCGATCGCAAGCAGCAAGTCACGCGCGGGCAACTCGTGCGCGACGGGCGGTTCGAGGAACACCGGCCGCGCCGCCGCAACCAGCAGCAAAATCCAGAGCACGGGCATGAGCAAGCGCTGCAGCCAGTTGCGGCGCAGACGCACGCCGCCGGGCGCGGGTTTCTCGCCGGCAGCATGGGCCATTTCCTGAAAGAACGGCATGCGCACGGCCGTCGATGTCGTGCGATACGCGGGCGCGAGCCACCACACGAAGAGGGGCAAGGGCAGCAGCGCGAACATCCACACGTACTCAAACTTCCACATGATGATGCTCGATCCAGTCGCGCGCCGCGTGAACGAGACGGTCGGCGTCCTGTCGCGTGATGGCGGCGAGTCGCGCTTGCGGCGCATATGTCGCGGTGAAAAGCAGCGCGCCGCTCGCATCGTCGAAGTGACCGTGCGTGGCGCGCAGAAATGCAAGCCAGGTTGCGCCGGTGAGCGCGGCCACTTGCCCGCGCGGCGCGGCGGCAAGCGCGGTACGTTTGATGAGCGGCGCGATCTCGGCAAGCGCGGCCGCACGGCTTGCTTCGTCGGCAAGCTTCGCTTCGATGCGCGCCAGTTCGGCAAGCGCCTCGCGCCGGTAGCGGCTCCTTTCATGCCGACGCCAGGCGAACCATCCGGCGAGCGCCGCCAACGCCGCGAGCAAGACAAGCACGAAAAGCCAGCCGATGGTCCGTGGCATATACGACACGGGCTCGGGCAACGGTAACTCGCGCAGCGCCTGCAACGCGGCGGGCGTGTCGGCGGGCATGAGCGGCGTGGTCACAGGCCGCCTTGCGCCGCGCGACGCACGCGCTCGCCGAATAAGCGCCGCACCTGATCGACGACCGGTTCGGCGGTCGATAACGCCATCAACGGCACGCCGCTCGTGCGCAATAGTTCCGCAATCGCTGCCGCGCGGCCCTTGAAGAGGCTGGCGAGCGGCGCACGCACGCGTTCCTTTTCCATGCGCAGCTCCACTTGCAAGCGTCCTTCGCTCACCACCAGCGCGCGATGCTCGGGCATGCCTTGCCAGAGCGGATCGAAGACGAGCGCCGCGATCACGTCGTTATGCGCCGCAATCTGCCGGAGCAGCCGGCGCGTGCGTTCATCGGCGCCTGCAAAGTCGCTCATGATGCACACCAGAAAGTCGTGCGATGCGATCTGCAACACGCCTTCGAGCGCAGCATTAAGTTGCGCGTAATTCGTTCGCGCGAGACTCTCGGCATGCAACGACGCGTTCATCCGCGCGATGGCGCCGAACAGCAAGTCGATGCGCGCGCGACTTCGCAACGGACGCACGCGGACCACTTCTTCGTCGCCGAACACGACGCCGCCCACGCGATCCCCAGCGGCAAACGCCATCCACACGGCGAGCGCCGCCGCTTCGGCCGCGACCACGGACTTGAGCGCACGGCTCGATCCGAAGAACATGTTCATGCGCTGATCGACGATGACCAGAAGCGGCCGATCGCGCTCCTCGGTATAGACCCGCACATGCGGCTTGCCCGTGCGCAGGCTCACGCGCCAGTCGAGATGGCGTATGTCGTCGCCGGGCAAATAGCCGCGCAGTTCCTCGAAATTCAGGCCGCGTCCGCGCATGCGCGACGCTTGCCGTCCCGACAAGATGCTCGTTACGGGCGCGGGCGCGATGAAGCTCAAACCCCGCGCGCGGCCTTCGAGCCCGGCGAGATGCGCGGCATCGACATAAACGCTGCCGATGGCCGAAGCGGGCGGGCCATGAACGTCTGCTGCGTCGTGCGGCATCGCGGGTTTCCTCCAGGCTCAAGCTGGCACGGCCACTTTCTCCACTAGCCGGTCTATCACTTGGTCGGCGCCGACCTTGTCGGCGGTCGCATCGTAGGACAGCAGCAAACGATGCCGCAGCACCGGATGGATGACCGCGCGCACGTCGTCTGGCGTGACGAAATCGCGCTCGTCGAGCCATGCATGCACGCGGCTCGCCCGATCCAGTCCGATCGCGCCGCGCGGGCTCGCTCCGACTTCGATCCATTTGCCGAGGTCGGCATCGAGCGCGCCGCCATGACGCGTCGCGTTGACAATCGATACGATGTATTCGTCGATGGCCGGCGCCACCGCGACGCGCCGGACGGCCTCGCGCGCGGCGAACACATCTTCCTGCGTCAGCGTTTCCATGGCGGCCGGCGCGCCCTCGCTTTCGCGACGCAGCAAGCGCAGCATGTCCGCCTCGCTCCGGGGCGACGCATAACCGATCAGCACCTTCATGAGAAAACGGTCCATCTGCGCTTCCGGCAGGGGATAAGTGCCTTCCTGTTCGATGGGATTCTGCGTCGCCATCACGAGGAAGAGTTCGGGCAGCGGGTACGTCTTGCCGGAGATTGAAATTTGCCGCTCTTCCATGGCTTCGAGCAGCGCGGATTGAACCTTGGCGGGCGCGCGGTTGATTTCGTCCGCGAGAATCAGATTGCCGAAGATGGGACCCGGCTGGAACGAGAGCGTGCGTTCGTTGCCCGATTGCAGAAGCGTCTCGCCGCCCGTGATATCCGAGGGCAGCAGATCGGGCGTGAACTGGATGCGCTTCATCGTGGCGGCCAGACGCGCCGCGATGGCCTTGACGGTACGTGTCTTTGCGAGACCCGGAAGGCTCTCGAGCAGCACGTGCCCATCCGCGAAAAGCGCAATGAGAATCTGGCGCACGACGGCCTCCTGGCCGATCACCGCTTGCCCGATGCTCGTCTCGAATCGCCGGATGAGGTCTTGCATGGCTCGCTCGCTAAGAGTGCAACGCGCACGCGTTGCTGATGCGATGATCCCGAAGCTGTCTGAACACGTGCTGCACAAGTTACTAAAGCAAGGCGGTTTCGTCAAAGCCGTGTCGGCCCTTTCGCAAGGATGCCTACCGTTTGCGGCATCGCTCGAAAAAAAGATTGCTAACATTTATTCGTTCGTATATTGGTGGCTCCATTGTGTTGGCTCCCATGCGACACGGTCGGGGTGACGGCAATGGCGAACATACCGGTGAATCACAACGCGGCCGGGCGAAGCTCGGAATTCAACGCAAGGCGCATGGCGCTCTGGGCCGTGCTCGTGCTGCTATGTCCGGCGCTCGTCGGATTCGCGGTGAGCCGCGCGCTGCGCGAGCCCGCCAGGCCGATGGTTCATGCCGTCCTCGGCGACGGCGTGAGCGGCCCGAAAGGCATGGCGTGGATACCTGGCGGCGAATTCCAGATGGGCAGCGACAGCAAGCTCGCGCAAGCCAACGAACGTCCGGCGCATACGGTGCGCGTTCACGGTTTCTGGATGGACGAGCATCACGTGACGAACGCCGAATTCGGCGCGTTCGTGGCGGCCACGCACTACATCACCACCGCTGAAAAGAAACCCGACTGGGAGACGCTCCGGGTGCAGTTGCCACCCGGCACGGCGCGTCCGCCGGACAGTGCGCTCACGCCGGGCGCAATGGTGTTCGTCGGCACACGGGAACAGGTGTCTCTGCAAGACTATTCGCGCTGGTGGCGCTTCGTGCCGGGCGCGGACTGGCGGCATCCCTCGGGGCCGTCGAGCAATATCGATGGCAAGGACGATCATCCCGTCGTGCAGGTCTCCTACGAAGACGCCGAGGCCTATGCCAAATGGGCGGGCAAGCGCCTGCCCACCGAAGCCGAATGGGAATTTGCCGCGCGCGGCGGGCTCGATCAGGCGACCTATTCCTGGGGCAACCAGTTCGCACCCGACGGCAAGCAAATGGCCAACGTCTGGCAAGGCCAGGAAAAGCAGCCGTTCCCCGTCGTCAACGCGAAAGCGGGCGGCGCGGCCGGGACGAGCCGCGTGGGGAGTTTTCCGGCCAACGGCTACGGACTCTCCGACATGACCGGCAACGCGTGGCAATGGGTAGCCGACTGGTACCGGGCCGATCAGTTCAGGCGCGAGGCATCGATAGGCGGGGTGGTCAACGAGCCCGCGGGCCCGGCCAGTTCATGGGACCCGGCCGATCCCGGCGTACCCGTGGAAGCGCCCAAACGCGTCACGCGCGGCGGTTCGTTTCTGTGCAACGAAGACTACTGCCTGAGCTATCGGCCAAGCGCGCGGCGCGGCACCGACCCCTACAACAGCATGTCGCACCTCGGTTTCAGACTCGTGGTGGATAAGGACGTCTGGCAAGCGGCGCATGGCGCATCGCCGGCGAATCCGACTCGGACCGCCGCTCGCTGAACGCATCGGCGCGGCAACACATTGCTTTCGCGAAAGGAGAGTCGAGTGCGGCGGGGACTTCGACACATTCTTGCTGGCGTGCGGGCCGCGCTGCTGACTGCCGCGTTCGCGGTGCTCCTGGCGGGCTGCGCGCGCTCCGGCAACGACGCGTCCGCTCAGGCCAGCGCCGGCGTGAGCGCCGGTACCGCGCAGACGGCGCAAGGCGTTCTGCCATCGTGGCGCGGCGGCCGCGCTCGGCAAGCGCTCATCGACTTCGTGCAAACCGTCACGCGCGAAGGATCGCCAACCTATTTGCCGCCCGCGCGACGTATCGCCGTGTTCGATAACGACGGTACGTTGTGGAGCGAACAGCCTATCTATTTTCAGTTTGCCTTCATGCTCGATGAAGTGAAGGCGGCCGCGCCGAACCATCCGGAGTGGCGCGGCGACCCGGCGTTCAAGGCGTTGGCATCGGGCGACAAGGCCGCGCTCGCGGGCCAGCAAAAAGCATTGCTGAAACTGCTCGCGGTGGCGAACAGCGGCATGACGGTCGATGAATACGACAGCGCCATTCGCGCGTGGCTCGCAACATCGAAGCATCCGACGCTCGGGCGTCCGTACACCGCGCTCGTCTATCAGCCGCAACTCGAACTGCTCGACTATTTGCGGGCGAATGGCTTCAAGACCTTTATCGTGTCCGGAGGAACGATCGAATTCATGCGCGTGTTCGCCGAACAGGTCTACGGCATTCCGCCCGAACAGGTGATCGGGTCGAGCCAGCTCGTGAAGTACGTCGTGCGCGACGGCAAGCCCGCACTCGTGCGCGAACCGAAGCTCGATTTCGTCGACGACGGTCCCGGCAAGCCCGTCGGCATCTACCGGAACATCGGCAGAAAGCCCGTGCTCGCATTCGGCAACTCGGACGGCGACTTGCAGATGCTGCAATACACGGCCGCGCAGGAAGGGCCGCATCTCGAACTGATCGTGCATCACGACGACGCGGCGCGCGAATTCGCCTACGACCGCCAGTCGAAGATCGGCAAGCTCGACCGCGCATGGGACGAGGCGCTCGCGCGCGGGTGGATCGTCGTGAGCATGAAGAACGACTGGAAGGCGGTTTATCCGGCAAGCGCGCCATGACGGGCGACGCGCGAAAGACGTATGGCGCTCAAGGAGAATCACAATGACCAAGCCGCAACTCCGACGCTTCCGCTATATCACCGGCGCGCTCGCCGCGCTCGCGGCGATCTGCGTGCTGATCGTCCCGCCGATCGTCTCGACCGCGCAGACGCCGAACGCGGCGAAGCCCGCGAAACCCGCGCCGGCTCCCGCACCCGCCGCCGCGCAGAACAATAATCAGAATGGGAAGAAGCCCAACATTCTCGTGATCTTCGGCGACGATATCGGGCAGACCAATATCAGCGCATATAGCAAAGGCGTGGTTGGCTACGAAACGCCGAACATCGATCGCATAGCTAACGAGGGCATGCTCTTCACCGACTACTACGCGGAGAACAGCTGCACGGCGGGCCGTTCGACCTTCATCACGGGCGAAGTCACCTTGCGCACGGGGCTGTCGAAAGTGGGCATTCCCGGCGCGGACGTTGGCCTGCAGGCGCAGAACATCACCATTGCCGAGGCGCTCAAGCCGCTCGGCTATGCGACCGGCCAGTTCGGCAAGAACCATCTCGGCGACCGCGATCAGTACTTGCCCACCAAGCACGGCTTCGACGAGTTCTTCGGCAACCTGTATCACCTGAACGCCGAGGAAGAACCGGAGCGTCCTTATTATCCGAAGAACGACACGGCGTGGGTCAAGGCGAACGCGCCGCGCGGCGTGATCCATTCGTTCGCGGATGGCCGCGTGCAGGACACGGGTCCGCTCAACACCAAACGCATGGAGACGATCGACGACGAAACGACGAGCGCCGCGATCGACTTCATGCAGCGCCAGAACAAGGCCAACAAGCCTTTCTTCGTGTGGATGAACACGACGCGCATGCATTTGTTCACGCACGTGCGGCCATCCATGCTCGGTCAAAGCGGCATGCCGGGCAACGAATACGCCGACGGCATGATCGAGCATGACAACGACGTCGGCAAGCTGCTCAAGGCGCTCGACGACATGAAGATCGCGGACAACACCATCGTCGTCTATACGACGGACAACGGGCCGAACCAGTTCTCATGGCCGGATGCCGCCACCACGCCTTTCCGCAGCGAGAAAAACACCAACTGGGAAGGCGCGTTCCGGGTGCCCGCGATCATCCGCTGGCCCGGCAAGATCAAGCCGGGGACGGTTTCGCGGCAGATGATCTCGGGCCTCGACTGGTTCCCGACGCTGGTCGCCGCCGCGGGCGACAACGGCATTGCCGACCGCTTGCTCAAGGGCGCGGCGATCGGCGGCAAGAACTTCAAGGTGCATCTGGACGGCTATAACTTCGTGCCGTATCTCACAGGCCAGACGAAGGACGCGCCACGTCACGAGTTCTTTTACTTCAACGACGATGGACTGCTCGTCGCGATGCGCCAGGACGACTGGAAGGTGGTCTTCTGCGAGCAGCGCCAGCCGGGCGGTTATGAAGTGTGGGCGAACCCGTTCACGTGTCTGCGCGTGCCGAAAATCTTCAATCTGCGCATGGACCCTTACGAGCGCGCCGATATCGTCTCCGACCAGTATTACGACTGGACCACGAAGAACGTGTATATCGCGCAATACGCCGTCTCGAAGGTCGCGCCGTTCCTCGCGACGTTCAAGCAATATCCGCCCGCTCAACGGCCCAGCAGCTTCAGTATCGACCAGATGACCGACAACTTGATGAAGAGCATCGAAAGCGCGGGCAAGTGATCCGGGAGCCGAGAGACGATGACAGATCTGAGCGCCGCGATCAAATCCGCCCGGACCAAGGCAAGCCGCCGCGCACCGGCCAGCGCCGATGCGCACCACGCGAGCACCATGCGTCTCGCGTGGCCTGCGTTGCTGTTGTTTGCATCGGGCGGCGCGGCGCTGATCTACCAGGTGTTGTGGGTGCGGCAACTCACGCTCGTGGTCGGCATCGAAGTGCAGGCCGTGACCGTTGCGATCAGTGCGTTCTTTGCGGGACTCGCGCTCGGCGGATGGCTCTTCGGCAAGCTCGCCGACCGGAGCATGCGGCCTTGGTTGCTGTACGCGGGACTGGAACTCGCCGTGCTTGGCCTCGGTCCGGGCGCGACGCACGCGCTGGCGCACTCGGCCGCGCTCTTCGCGACGCTGCAAGAGCGCGCCGGGCCGCTTGCGTGGTTCTTGCCATTCGCGCTGGTCGGCGCGCCTGCCATCGCGATGGGCGGCACTTTGCCCGTCCTCATGCGTGCAACCGGCGCGTCGCGGCAAGACATCGGTGGCGCGGGCGGGCGGTTGTACGCGGCCAATACCGCGGGCGCCATCGCTGGCGCGTTGCTGCCGGTGTTCGTGCTGATTCCTTTGCTAGGCGTGCAGGGCAGCGCCTATGCGGCCGCGCTTCTCAATGCCTGCGCCGCGATCGGTGCAATGTTGCTCATGCGCCGCGCCGCCGTGCAGAACGGTTCGCTCGATGACCCCGCCGCGCGCGCCAGCGCCGCTTCCTCCGGCTCGCGCATCGCCATTGCGCTCTATGCCGTCGCGGGTGGCATCGCGCTCGGCTACGAGGTGATCTGGTCGCAGGCCATCGGGCAATTCGTCAGCACGCGCAGCTTCGCTTTTTCTATCGTGCTCGCCACGTATTTGCTCGGTCTTGCGCTCGGCAGCGCGATCGCGGCGCGCCATGCCCAACGGATACGCGACCCGTGGAGCGCATTCGGCGTGCTGATCGCGTTGGCGGGTCTGGCCGCGTTCGCGGGCGTCGCATGCGTGGGCGACTGGCTTTCGCTCGCCCAGCGTCACGCAGCCGACTTCGGCCTGAGCGTGACGGGCAACATGCTCGCGTCGATGAGCGCGGGCTTTGCCGTCGCCGCATGCGTGATCGTGCTCGTGCCGACGATCTTGCTCGGCGCGGCGTTCCCTTTCGCGCTCGCCATGGCCGCCGATGGGGACACGGCGCACGGAAGCGGCATCGCAAGCCGGGTAGGGCGCGTCGTCGCGATGAATACCGCGGGCGGCATCGGCGGGACGCTGTTTGCGGGTTTCGTGCTGATTCCGTCGCTCGGTCTGATCCGCTCGCTCGGCTTGCTTGCGGTCGCGGCGAGTCTGATCGGCTTGTCGGCGGCACTGAGCGCGCGCTCCGCACAAAAGGCCGGCATCTGGGCAAGCGCGGGCATTGCGGCGATCTCGGTTGCCGTCGCGATCGTCGTGCCGTCCGACCGGCTTGGCGTGCTGCTCGCCAAGGCGCATCACGGCAGCCTTGCCTATTACGAGGAAAGCTCGGGCGGGACGGTCGCCGTGCTCGAACAAGGCCCTGAGGCGCAACGGTTCCGCCGTCTTTACATTCAAGGTGTCTCGAACTCGGGCGACGCCATGACGTCGCTGCGCTACATGCGTCTGCAAGCGCTGCTGCCGCTCATCGTGCATGCCGGTGCGCCGCGTTCCGCGCTCGTCATCGGACTCGGCACGGGTATCACGGCGGGCGCGCTGCTCGCGTGGCCGGGCCTCGACAAACGGGTGGTCGCCGAATTGTTGCCGGCGGTCGTGCGCGCGTCGCCGGCGTTCGCGGGCAATTACGACGTGAGCGCCGATCCGCGCATCGAACTTCGAGCCGGAGATGGCAGGCGCGAACTGCTGTCGCGCGATGAACGCTACGACCTCGTGACGCTCGAACCGCCGCCGCCATCGGCGGCGGGCGTGGTGAACCTGTATTCGACTCAGTTCTACCGGCTCGCGGCGGCGCGGTTGAACGAGCGCGGTATCGTCGCGCAATGGTTGCCAATCGCGACGCAAAACGAGCAGGAAACGCGCTCGCTCATCCGCAGCTTCATGCAGGTGTTTCCGCATGCCGCGCTCTTCACGACCGAGTTCCACGAGATGATGCTGATCGGCTCCAGGGAGCCGTTGACGCTCGACGTGCCGCGCATTCGCGAGCGCTTGGCACAGCCCGAAGTAGCGCGCGCGTTGAACGAGGTGGGCATCGGCTCGGCGGAAGCGCTTGTTGCAACTTATGTCGCGGACGGCCCCGCACTTGCCTACTATGCCGCCGATGCCCGCCCCGTCACCGACGACGATCCGCGTATCGAATACGCGCCGTGGGTCGAGCCGACGGATTTTCCGGCGACGCTGACGCGCTTGCTGGCGTTGCAGAGCGAGCCGCCGCTCGCAAACGGCGACGCTGGATTCACCGACGCGCTGCACAGCGAGCGCGACACACTGCATGCGTTTTACCGGGCGGGACTCGATGCGTATCGTGGCGACCGCAACGCATGGGCGGGGGAAATTCGCGCGGTGCTGAGCGCCGACCAGGCGAACCCGTATTACCGCTGGGTGCTCGGCGCGCACGACTGAGCGCCGCATCTTGCTTGCGTGAAATCGTTGTTTTTTCTAAAGGCGATGAACCGGCATGACGTTACCGACACACCACCTCATGCATGCTTTCCGAGTCCATTGGCATCGCCTCGCCGTGGCGCTTTTCGTGGTCGGCGTCTGCCTGCTGCCTTTATCCTCGCGTGCGACCGAGGGCGCGTTGGGGCGGCCCGTTGCGGGCATGAGCGTGCTGTCCGGAATCGGCATTGTTCCGCCGGAGCCGCTGACGCTGGTGAGTCTGCAGCAAATTTATATCGATGGTTCCATCAGCGGCAATCGTCAGGTCCCGATTGCCGGCAAGACCTCGCTCGGGATCGACGGGCAAGTCGCCTTCACGCTCGCGACGGTGCTCAAGGTATGGGGCGGCTTTGCGGGATGGGACTTCGCATCGGGAATCACGGTTCCGTACGTATGGACCGAAGTGACGGCATCGTTTTCGGCGGGGCGTTTCGGAACGACGAGCAGCGACCGCGCGTCGAATCTGTTCGACCTCTACTTCACGCCTATCGTGGCCGGGTATCACTTTTCCCAGACGGCGCATATCGCGCTCAGCTTCAATTTCTGGGCGCCCACCGGTCACTACGATGCGAACGCGCTCGCCAATCCCAGCCTGAATAACTGGACCTTCGTCCCGCAGGTCGCGTTCACCCAGTTGATGCCGAAATACGGGCTCGAATTCGACGTCGTGGCCGGTCTCCAGTTTTATACGCGAAACACCGCAACCGATTATCAGAACGCGCCATTGTTCACGCTGGATGCAATGGGACTGAAGAAGTTCTCGAACGGCCTGGGGGTTGGCGTCGTGCTCGGAACGGTTCAGCAGTTGGGCAACGACTCGGGACCGCTCGCGGACAGGCTGAACGGCTTCCGGGGGCACGACTTTTCGATGGGTCCGATCCTCACCTACGACACCAAGATCGACGGCAAGCGCCCGTTGTCGGCGAGCTTGCGATGGGTGCCGTCGATTGCAAGCACGAACCGGTTGAAGAGCACGGCGAGCGTGATGGCGACCATGTCCGTCGCTTTCTAGGCCGCGGCCGCCCTTCGATCGACGAGTCGAAACGCTGCGTCCTCGGCGTTTTTTCAACTGCACCGCGCCTGCTTTCTGGTCGATAATGCGGCGAACCGTTGCGCCGCCGCGCCCACGACCCATGCGCTCATGACTGAAGTCGAATCCGCCGTCCTCGTTTTCGCGTTGCTGCTCGCAAGCACTGGCTTGGGCGCGATCGTCCGGCCGTTGCTGCCCGAGGAGCACAAGGCGCAGGAGACCGTGCAACTCGTGCAACTGCTGGTCGGCATGCTGGTGACCTTCGCGGCGCTCGTGCTCGGCTTGCTGACGGCATCCGCGAAAACGGTCTTCGATACCACCAACACCGACTTGCGCAGCTACGCGACATCGATCATCGAACTCGATCACACCATGCGCGATTACGGCGCCGACCTTGAGCGCGCACGTGCGCTCTTGCGCTCGTACACCGCTGCGGCGATCGCCAGCACCTGGCCCGACGAAGCGCCGCCCTTGGGCGATTATCCGGCGGTCGGCACATCGCTTGGCGGAGCCGACAATCTCGCGAGCCGCACACTCGGCGAATTGCTCAATCGTGGCCAGCATGAAGTGCGCATGCTCGCACCGGGCGATGCCTACCACCAGCGCCTCGCCGACGAATGCGCGACGCGCTTCGAAGACCTCATTGCGCTGCGCTGGAAGCTCGTCGAGGAAGCGCATGGGTCGATCTCCTATCCGTTCGACCGGATTCTCGTCGGCTGGCTGCTCATCATCTTTCTGTGCTTCGGGCTGATCGCGCCGCGCAACGCGCTGTCGCTCGTGACGATCACGCTGGGCGCGCTGTCGATCGCCTCGGCGGTGCTCGTGATCCTCGATCTCGACACGCCGTTCTCCGGTCCGATCATGGTGCACAGCCAACCGATGCGCGACGCGCTGGCTTATCAGAGCCGCTAATCTCCGGTTACGCTGACGCGTGCTTCGTCGCGCTCGCCGACGAGAAGCGCTAATCTCCTGTTACGCTGAGCGGCGCTTCGTCGCGCTCCATCACTCGTTCGCCTACAAAGCCGCTCATGTCCAGTTACGCTGATCCACGCATCGTCGCGCTCTACGACGCGCTCAATCCCGCCGCCGCCGATACCGCGTTTTATCTCGCGCTAGAATCGGCGGGACATATCGTCGATCTGGGCTGCGGCACGGGCTTGCTCGCCTGCGAATTGGCGATGCGTGGCTACAAGGTCACGGGCATCGATCCTTCCGCGCCCATGTTGCGCGTTGCGCGCGCGCGTGCGCATGGCGAGCGCGTGACGTGGATCGAAGGCGACGCCTCCGCCTTGCCGTTCGTCGCCCCTGCCGATCTCTTGTTGATGACGGGTCACGTCGCGCAAGTCTTTCTCGATGACGCCACCTTTCTCGCCACGCTCGTGGCCGCGCGCCGGGCGGTGCGTCGTGGCGGACGCATCGCCTTCGAAAGCCGCAATCCCATTGCGCGCGCGTGGGAGCGATGGACGCCGGAACATTCGCGACGTCGCGTGAGCGGGCCGGATGGCCGCGGCGTCGAAGTGTGGCAGGAACTCCACGAGACCCCCGATCCGATAATCAGCGCACGCGCGGCCGTCACGACGCACTATCGTTTCGACGATGGCGAGACGCTATCCGCAAAGAGCGAGTTGCGCTTTCGCTCGCGCGATGAGTTGGCGCGCCTGCTCGATGAGGCGGGTTTTGCGCAGATCGATTGGTATGGAAACTGGGATCGTGCGCCGGTGACGGACGAGAGTCCCGAGTTGATCGCCGTGGCGTCGTGAACGCTCGGACGCGAGCGCGCCACGTTGGCGTGGCGAGTAGCCACGACAACTTCACGACACGCGGTGTATCCTTGGTCGCGGCCTCGGCGCGAAGGCTCGCGCAATCGGCCGGTTTATCGACAAGGAGAACACGATGCTTAAGAAAACGCTCTCGAAAGCGCTATTGCCCGGCGCATTCGCGCTCTCGATGCTCGCTGGCGCGGCACATGCGCAATCGTCGCGCGTCTACTTCGTGGAGCCGAAGGACGGCGCCACCGTCACGAGCCCCGTGCATGTGAAGTTCGGCGTGGACGGCATGAAGATCGCGCCAGCCGGCACGATGACGGAAGGCACCGGACATCACCATCTGCTCATCGACAGCGGTCCTTTGCCCAAGGGCACCGTGATTCCCGCGAACGATACCTCGCTGCACTTCGGTAAAGGCCAGACGGAAGCCGATGTGAAGCTACCGCCGGGCGATCACACGCTCACCATGCAGTTCGGCGACGGCCAGCACAAGTCGTATGGGCCGGAAATGAGTTCCACCATCAAGGTTCATGTGAAGTAACGTGAGAGCGGCGGGGCAGCGGCGATTCCTTGCGGAATGGCCGAGGCTGCCGTCGCGATTCTTTCGTCCCTACACCGGCACGCCGCATCCGCATCCAGCCGACGATTGCATCAGCCGCATCGACGTCCCATGCGTTTCGGACCAGCCACGCCGCCGCCCTCATCCATACGGCCAGGGCCTTTGCCGACGACCGCGCGCGCACGCCGCGTTTCCGACTCGCCATCCTCGTCCATTCAGCCAGCGCCCCAACCCTCGGGCCTAACATCGGTACAATGGCCGCTTCCCCGGTATCGCACTGTTCGCATCCATCCCCATGTCGCTTTATTCCATTACGGACGCGCAGCTCGCGTTCGGTCACGTCGCATTGCTCGATCACGCGGATTTTTCGCTCGAAGCGGGTGAACGCGTCGGTCTGATCGGCCGCAACGGCGCGGGCAAGTCGTCGCTACTAAAGATCGTGGCGGGGCTCGCCGCGCCCGACGACGGTCTCGTCACGCGTCAGAACGAACTCTCCACGGTCTATGTGCCGCAGGAACCCGAATTCGATCTCGACGCCACCGTGTTCGATGTCGTCGCCTCCGGCCTGACCGAAGCACGCGCGCTCCTCGACGAATACGACGCCGTCGCCCACGAACTCGCGGATACCCCCGAAGGCGCGCAGCACGACGCCTTGCTCTCGCGCATGAACGCGCTGCAATCGGCGCTCGATTTGCGCGATGCCTGGAACTGGCGCAATCGCGTCGCGACCACGCTCGCGCAGATCGGTCTCAACGGCGACGCGCGTTCGGGCGCGCTGTCCGGCGGCATGAAAAAGCGTGTGGCCCTGGCCCGCGCGCTCGTCGTGCAGCCCGACGTGCTCTTGCTCGACGAACCGACGAACCATCTCGACTTCGACGGCATCCGCTGGCTGGAAGACCTGCTCGTGACACTGCGCACGGGGCTGCTGTTCATCACGCACGATCGCGCGTTTCTGGATCGCGTGGCTACACGCATCGTCGAACTGGATCGCGGGCGGCTCTTGTCGTATCCCGGCAACTTCAGCGCGTACCAGACGAGAAAGGCGCAGCAACTCGAAGTCGAACAGGTGGAAGCGGCGAAGTTCGACAAACTGCTCGCGCAGGAAGAAGTGTGGATTCGCAAGGGCGTGGAAGCACGCCGCACGCGCAGTGTCGGACGCATTGCGCGGCTCGTCGAGATGCGCAACGAGCGCGCCGAACGCCGCAACGTGCAAGGCAACGTCAAGCTGGATGTCGGGCAGGGCGAGAAATCCGGCAAGATCGTCTCCGAACTGACCGATGTAACCAAACGCTTTGGCGGGCGCACCGTCGTCGATGCCTTCACGGCCACCGTCATGCGCGGCGACAAGATCGGGTTCGTCGGGCCGAACGGCGCGGGCAAGACGACGCTGCTCAAGCTGATTCTCGGCGAATTGCAGCCCGACGAAGGGCGCGTGCGTACCGGCACGAACATTCAGGCGGCGTATTTCGATCAGATGCGCGCACAGCTCGATCTCGACAAATCGCTCGCCGACACCATCAGCCCCGGCAGCGAATGGGTCGAAGTGAACGGCGTGAAGAAGCACGTGATGAGCTATCTCGGCGACTTCCTGTTCGCACCGGAACGCGCGCGCTCGCCGGTGCGCTCGCTGTCGGGCGGCGAGCGCAATCGGCTGCTGCTTGCGCGGCTCTTTGCGCGGCCCGCCAACGTGCTCGTGCTGGATGAGCCGACCAACGACCTCGACATTCCCACGCTCGAACTGCTCGAAGAACTGCTCGCGGAATACGACGGCACCGTGCTGCTCGTAAGTCACGACCGCGCATTTCTCGACAACGTGGTGACGTCCGTGTTCGCCGCGGAAGGCGGCGGCAAGTGGCGCGAGTATGTCGGCGGCTTCTCGGACTGGCAGATTCAGCGCGAACGTTCGGAGCGTATCGCCGAGGAAGCCGCGCGTCAGAGCGCGAAGGAAGCGACGAAGGACGACGCGCCGAAGGAAAGCGCGGCCGGTCGCAACGCGCAACGCAGCGTCAAGATGTCGTTCAAGGAACAGCGCGAGCTGGAAGCGCTGCCGGTGCGCATCGCGGAACTGGAAGAGGAGCAGAAGCGCATCGGCGCGCAGTTGGAAGACGGTTCGATCTTCGCGAAGGACGCCAAGGAAGGCGCGCGTCTTTCGGAGCGGCACGCAGCGATCGACGAGGAACTCATGGTTGCGCTCGAGCGCTGGGAAGAGCTCGAAGCCAAGCGCAAGTAACACACGCATTTCAGCATGCCTGGCCGCGACCGCGCGGAATCGGCGCGGTCAGGGCTGGCCTTTTATTCGTCCGATGTGGGCGGCGCGGACGAAAACCGCTATTCTCCTAGCGCGGCCAAGGATCGGCGGGCGGGGCGAGCGCTCCGCACGAGCACATCCGGCCAGGCAGATAACGTTTCGAGCAATCGATCAAGCATTCGCCGGCACTTCGGGCGCATGTCGTGGCATTCCCGCGAGCACGCACGATGCCGGGTCAACGTTCAACTATGACCACGAAAAAATCCAGCGCGGCCGAGTCAGGCACGCAACACCGCGCAGCGCAACGAGAGCGCGCGATGAGCGCGAAAGCGGCCGGCTACAGCGAAGCATCGATCAAGGTTCTCAAGGGGCTCGAGCCGGTCAAGCAGCGGCCCGGCATGTACACGCGCACCGAGAACCCGCTGCATATCATTCAGGAAGTCATCGACAACGCGTCCGACGAGGCGCTCGGCGGCTACGGCAAGCAGATCACCGTCACGCTTCATACGGACAACTCCGTGTCCGTCGAGGACGACGGCCGTGGCATTCCGTTCGGCTTGCATCCGGAAGAAGGCGTGCCGGTGGTCGAAATCGTGTTCACGCGCTTGCACGCGGGCGGCAAATTCGACAAGGCCGCGGGCGGCGCCTACACGTTTTCCGGCGGGCTGCACGGCGTGGGCGTTTCGGTCACGAACGCGCTTGCCACGCGCCTCGAAGTCACGGTCTGGCGCGACAACAAGATCGCGCAACTGGCGTTCGCCAATGGCGACGTCATCGAGCAACTCGTCACGCGCCCCGGCGACCGGGGCGCGAAAAAGACGGGCACGCGCGCGCGCGCATGGCCCAATCCCAAGTACTTCGACTCCCCGAATTTCCCGCTCGGCGAATTGCAGCGCCTGTTGCGTTCTAAAGCCGTCTTGCTGCCGGGCGTGGAAGTGGCGCTCGTCATCGAGAAAACGGGCGAACGGCAGTCGTGGCGATACGAAGACGGTTTGCGCGGCTATCTGCTCGAAGGCATGGGCGGCAGCGACTTGCTGATCCCGCTTTTCGAAGGCGAACGTTTCGCGGAAAGCTCGCGTTCCAGCGAGGAAACCTTCGCCGAAGGCGAGGGCGCGTCGTGGGTCGTCGCGTGGAGCGAGGAAGGGCCGCTTCTGCGCGAGTCTTACGTCAATCTGATCCCGACGCCCGCGGGCGGCACGCACGAATCCGGCCTGCGCGACGGGCTCTTTCAGGCGGTTAAAAGTTTCGTCGAGCTTCATAACCTTCAGCCGAAGGGCGTGAAACTTCTCGCCGAGGACGTGTTCGCGCGCGTCTCGTTCGTGCTCTCCGCGAAAGTGCTCGATCCTCAGTTCCAAGGCCAGATCAAGGAACGCCTGAACAGTCGCGATGCCGTGAAACTCGTTTCGTCGTTCTCGCGTCCGGCGCTCGAATTGTGGCTCAACCAGCACGTGGAATACGGCAAGAAGCTCGCGGAACTGGTGATTCGCCAGGCGCAGGCGCGTACACGTGCCGGGCAGAAGGTCGAGAAGCGCAAGAGTTCGGGCGTCGCGGTGCTGCCGGGCAAGCTGACGGATTGCGAATCGACGGATATCGCGCGTAACGAACTCTTTCTCGTCGAGGGCGATTCGGCGGGCGGCTCCGCGAAAATGGGCCGCGACAAGGAGTTCCAGGCCATCCTGCCCTTGCGTGGCAAGGTGTTGAACACGTGGGAAACGGAACGCGACCGGCTCTTCGCGAACAACGAAGTGCATGACATCGCCGTGGCGATCGGCGTCGATCCGCATAGTCCGGACGACAAGATCGACCTGTCGAATCTGCGCTACGGCAAGATCTGCATTCTCTCGGACGCGGACGTCGACGGCTCGCACATTCAAGTGCTCTTGCTCACGCTTTTCTTCAAGCACTTCCCGCAACTGATCGAACGCGGTCACGTGCATGTGGCGCGTCCGCCGCTCTTTCGTGTCGATGCCCCCGCGCGCGGCAAGAAGCCCGCGCAGAAACTCTACGCGCTCGACGAAGGCGAACTCGAAGCCATCCTCGACAAGCTGCGCAAGGATGGCGTGCGCGAAACCGCATGGACCATCAGCCGCTTCAAGGGCCTCGGCGAAATGAGCGCGGAACAACTCTGGGACACGACCATGAACCCCGACACGCGCCGTTTGCTGCCGGTCGGCCTGGGCGATCTCGGCTTCGATCTCACCGTCTCGCGCATGACCATGCTGATGGGCAAGGGCGAAGCCGCGTCGCGCAGAAGCTGGCTCGAAGAGAAGGGCAACGAAGTGGAAGCGGACATCTGAGGCCCGCATTCTGGCCCATAGCGCCCGCATGCAACGCGCCCTGAACGCATAACAACGGATATTCGATGGGAATCACAGACGATCTCTTCGCCGATCAGCAAGCAGCACCGGAAGGCGAACAACTCACACTCGGCGATTACGCCGAACGCGCTTATCTCGACTACGCGGTGAGCGTGGTCAAGGGCCGCGCGCTGCCCGACGTGTGCGACGGGCAAAAGCCCGTGCAGCGCCGCATCCTCTACGCGATGAGCGAGATGGGGCTCGCCTCGGGCGCGAAGCCGGTGAAGTCGGCCCGCGTGGTCGGCGACGTGCTCGGCAAGTATCACCCGCACGGCGACCAGTCCGCCTACGACGCGCTCGTGCGTCTCGCGCAGGACTTTTCGATGCGCTATCCGCTCATCGACGGTCAGGGCAATTTCGGCTCGCGCGACGGCGATGGCGCGGCAGCCATGCGCTACACCGAAGCGCGTCTCACGCCCATTGCGCGCCTTTTGCTCGATGAAATCGATCAGGGCACCGTCGATTTCATGCCGAACTACGACGGTTCGTTCGAAGAGCCGAAGCTCTTGCCCGCGCGTCTGCCGTTCTTGTTGCTGAATGGCGCATCGGGCATTGCGGTGGGTCTCGCGACCGAGATTCCCTCGCACAATCTGCGCGAAGTGGCGCAGGCCGCCGTCGCGATGATCCGCGACCCGAAACTCGGCCATGCCGGCGTGATGGAAAAGCTGAACGGCCCCGACTTTCCGGGCGGCGGGCAGATCATCTCGAGTCACGCGGAAATCTCGACGGCCTACGAGACCGGACGCGGCAGCCTGAAAGTGCGCGCCCGCTGGAAGATCGAGGAACTCGCGCGCGGTCAGTGGCAACTCGTCATTACCGAAATGCCGCCGAGCACGTCCGGACAGAAGGTTCTCGAAGAAATCGAGGAACTCACCAACCCGAAGATCAAGCTCGGCAAGAAGACGCTCACGCCCGACCAGTTGCAGACCAAGCAGACACTGCTCGGCTTGCTCGACACCGTGCGCGACGAGTCCGGCAAGGACGCGCCCGTGCGGCTCGTGTTCGAGCCGAAGTCGAGCCGTATCGACCAGACCGAATTCGTGCATTCGCTGCTCGCGCATACGAGCCTCGAATCGAACGCGGCGATCAACCTGGTGATGGTCGGCGCGGATGGCCGGCCGCGGCAAAAGGGCATCGTCGAAATCTTGCACGAGTGGGTCGGCTTCCGCTTCGTGACGGTGACGCGCCGCACGCAGCATCGGCTGAACAAGGTGAACGACCGCATCCATATTCTCGAAGGCCGGATAATCGTCTTCCTGAATATCGACGAGGTCATTCGCATCATCCGCGAGGCGGACGAGCCGAAGCAGGCGCTGATCCAGCGCTTCAACCTGTCGGACCGGCAGGCGGAAGACATCCTCGAAATCCGCTTGCGTCAGTTGGCGCGGCTCGAAGCGATCAAGATCGAGCAGGAGCTGGCCGACCTCGGCACCGAGAAGACGAAGCTCGAAGAGTTGCTCAATAGCGATGCCGCGATGAAGCGTCTGCTCATCAAGGAAATCGAGTCGGACGCGAAGCAATATGGCGACGGTCGCCGCACGCTGATTCAGCAGGAAAAGCGCGCGACCTTCGAAGTGCGCGTGGTCGACGAACCGGTGACGGTAGTCGTCTCGCAGCGTGGCTGGGTGCGCGCGCTGAAAGGCCACGGACTCGATCCGGCGGGCTTCACCTTCAAGGCGGGCGACAGTCTTTACGCGGTGTTCCAGGCGCGCACGCCGGACACGCTCATCGCATGGGGCAGCAACGGGCGCGTGTATTCCGTGGCGGTCGCGTTGCTGCCGGGCGGCCGTGGCGACGGCGTGCCGGTCACGTCGCTGATCGAACTGGAGTCGGGCTCGCACTTGCTGCATTACTTCGCGGCGACGGCGGAGCAGCCGTTGCTGCTGGCATCGAGCAATGGCTTTGGCTTCATGGCGAAGCTCGGCGACATGGTGAGCCGTAACAAGGCGGGCAAGGCGTTCATGACGATCGACGAAGGCGCATTGCCGCTTGCGCCGATGCCGGTCGTGCCGGGCGCGAACTATGTCGCGTGTTTATCTAGCACGGGGCGACTGCTCGTGTTCGGCATGGACGAGATGAAGACGCTCTCGGGCGGCGGACGCGGCGTGATTCTGATGGCGCTCGATCCGAAGGAAACCTTGCGTCAGGCGCTTGCCATCGATGCACGCGGCGTGGTGATGATCGGCACCGGACGCGGCGGCAAGCCGAAGGACGAGAAGCTGTCGGGCTCGCAGTTGCAATTGCATCTGGGCAAGCGGGCAAGAAAGGGCAGGACGCCGGATGGGACGTTGAAGGTCGCGGAGTTGAGGCCGGTGTTCGAGTGAGGGCGATTGTGAGTCCGTCGCGATGCCGGTTTGCTTCCGGCATCGCGCTCTACAAGACCGACCGGAATCTCGCGAGAGATTTACAAGTAGTGACGAGCCCCTGCTTCGACAGGATGTCGAGATAACGGTCCACGTCGAGCAAAGGGTTCCTTAGCTGTCTGCGTTGACGTTGGGCCGCGAGCACCACGGCGGCTTCGTCGAGATCGAAAAGATTGTCGACGAACACATCGGGGTGCTGCGCCTCGACGTCGTAGGTCGACAAGACTTCGTCTGGAAAATCGCGCTTGTTGAACGTGACGATAACGCTCGCGCCGCAGCGAATTGCCGCCGCCAGCACATGGCGGTCGTTGGGATCGGGAAGGTCGAGCGCGTCGATGAGTTCGTCATAGTGGCTGACGAGTGCGTCTGGAATGGCGGCATCCATCAGGGCGGCCGTGCGGTCCACTTGTCGTGCCGACAAGTCGGGACGGTTACGCAAGAGATTGCGCTTCCATTCGTCGTGTATTCGCGCGCTCCATCGCGCTCTGAAAAAAGCCCGGACAAACCCAGCCACATCAGAAAGTCTCGCAACGGCGCCGGGTACAGCACGCACGCATCATAAATAACCGTAAAGCGGGAACTCCTCATTCGTAACCCATTCCTAGTTCTTGTGCCTGTCGGGTTAATGCTTCCATGGCCCGCTCGCTTTCTTGATCGCGCTCGGCTCTGTAGCGCATGAGGTCCGTGAAGCGCACGCGGCGATGCTTCCCGGTCTTGCGAAACGGCAACGCATTGGATTCGAGCAATTTGACAAGATGCGGTCTGGAAACGTTGAGCAGATCGGCGGCCTCTTGCGTGGTCAGTTCGGCGTGAACCGGGACCACTCTTACAGCGTTGCCGTCCGCGAGTTCGGCGAGGATATCGACGAGCAGTCGAAGCGCCGAAGTTGGCAATTCAACTTGATGCGCCTTTTCATGGTCATCGTAAATTTGAATGCGTTGAGTCTGAAATCCGGTCGAGAGATAGGCGGCAAGCGTGCGCTGTCCTTCGCCCGCCACCTGTACTTCGCGTTCGACCGGCAGCGTCGTCTCGGATATGGCTGGATGGGTCATGGCTGTTCTCATGTACGTTCGGCAGGCTTTCCATTTTATTCGAAATAAACGAAAATCGCAGCAAACAAAACGGCTACACATCGCGTCACTCGCGGCACCTTCCTCCCGAACCTAATCACCCGATAATCAAAAGACCCATGACCCACGCCATCGAAGCCGCCCTTTTCCTGCACCTGCTCGGTGTCGCCATATGGATAGGCGGGATGGTCTTCGCGCATTTCTGCCTGCGCCCGGCGCTCGGCGATCTCACGCCGCAATTGCGCCTGCCGCTCTGGGAAGCCGTGTTCGCACGCTTCTTCAACTGGGTCGCGGGGTCGGTGCTCGTGATTCTGCTCACGGGCGGCTTCCTGCTGTGGCAGTTCGGCGGTGGTCACGCGGCGTGGCCGCTGCACGCCATGGCGGGGCTCGGCATCGTGATGATGCTGATCTTCGGGCACATCCGCTTCGGCGTGTTTCCGCGCATCCGTCGCGCGGTGCAGGCGCAGAACTGGCCCGATGGCGCGCGCGCCGTGGGCACGGTGCGGCGCCTCGTCGTGATCAACCTGGTATTGGGCGTGGTGACGATCGGTACTGCCGTCTTGTCGCGCGGCTTTTGAGTCTCAAACGCCGCGTTCGTCGCTCAGCGCGGGACTCGGCGGCTCTTGACCCGCATGGCCCGCATCTTTCTCCGAGCGTGGCATGCCCCCTCGTGTCAAGCCGCATACGCCAAAGCGGTCGAGCAAGGCCTGCACGCCATCCGCCGGTACGGGCCGCGAGAACAGGAAGCCTTGCGCTTCCACCGGACCGAGCGCCGCGAGCCACACGATCTGCTCTTCGCGTTCCGTGCCTTCCACGACCACCGTCAGGCCGAGCGAACGCGCGAGATTCACGATGGCCGACACCATCACGCACACGCTGCGGTCTTCGGGAATCGCCTGGATGAAGGAGCGATCGACCTTCAAGGTATCCACCGAAAAACGGTTCAGATACGACAGCGACGAATAGCCCGTGCCGAAGTCGTCCAGGGCGATACGCACGCCAAGACGCTTCAACGCCATGATCTTTTCCTGCACGAGCTCGGGATATTCGACCATCACGGTTTCGGTGATCTCGAGTTCGAGCTTGTCCGACGGAATGCCGCTCGCCTCGATGGATCGCGCCACCGTCTCAAGCAAGTCTCCCCGCCAGAATTGCACGGCCGATATGTTCACCGCGAGCGACAAGCCGGTGTAGCCCTCGCGCTGCCATTGCGCGAGCTGCATGCAGGCCGTGTGAACCACGAAGTCGCCCACCGCGACGATCAAGCCGGTCGACTCCGCAACCGGAATGAATTCGTTGGCGGGAATCAGCCCATGCTGCGGATGATTCCAGCGCACGAGCGCCTCGAAACCCGTAATGCAGCGCCGCGCCAGATCGATCTTCGGCTGATACACGAGAAAGAGCTGCTGCTCCGTCAACGCGACGCGCAACTGCTGCTCCCACTTCATCAGATGATCCGCGCGATGCGACAACTGCGGCGAATAGAACTGATAGCAGTTCTTGCCCGCGTCCTTCGCGCTGTACATCGCGAGATCGGCCTTCTTCAGCAGATCGATCTCGCTTTCGTTCGATACCGAAAAGAGCGCAATGCCGATGCTCGCGTGCAGCACGAACGCACTGCCGCGCACATCGAACGGCGTGGCGAACATGGTCGAGATGTCGTCGGCGAGCGTGATCGCGCGCTGCTCCACTTCCTCGCCCTTGACGACCACCACGAACTCGTCGCCGCCGATACGCGACAGCGTGCCGCTTTGTCCGACGGTTTCGGCGAGACGCGACGCCGTCATCTGCAGGACGATATCGCCCGCGTTGTGGCCGAGCGTGTCGTTGACGGTCTTGAAGTTGTCGAGGTCGATGAAGAGCAGCGCAAGCCGTCCGATGTTCTCGGTGTGCGCCACGTCCTGCCGCAGCCCGCGCAGAGTCGAATAGCGATTACGCAAGCCTGTCAGCAAATCGTATTCGACGAGATGCGTCATCTCGCGCTCGCGCCCGAGCAGCTTGCCGATGAGACCAGTGGCGACCGCGAAGAAGCCCAGCATCGCGAGCGAGATGAAGCCCGCCATCAGCAGATACACGTTGCGCGTGTGATTGAAGTCGACGAGTTCCTCGCGCTCCGAAAGGCCGACGAGCACGCCGAGCGGATAGCCGTCGATATGCCGATAAGACACGATGCGCCTCACGCCGTCGATCGGATCGACATAGATGCCCGACGCGTGCTCCGAGGTCGGATACACGCCGCTCGCGCTGAACTCGCCGTGGACGGGGCCGCTCGCGTTGCGCGCGCCGCTGCCCTTGGCTACGGCGTTCGGCGCGCGTGCGTCGAAGGCCGCAGACGAAGCGCCAGAAGCGCCAGCTACGCCAGCTACGCCAGAAGTGCCCGCGCCGCCGCCCGTACTGCGCGCGAGCACCGAGCCGTTGTCGGACACGACCGCGATCACGCCTTCATGCCCGATGGAGGCGACGTTATAGAAATCGCTCGTGAAGTACGCCGGGTCTTCCGAAACGACGACCACGCCCGCGAAGGAGCCATCGGAGTGATTCAACCGCCGCGTGATCTGCAGCGTCCAGATGCCGGAGACGCGTCCGCGCACGGGCCGGCTGATATAGAGCAGGTCGTCGTTGGAGTGGACGTGAACCTTGAAGTGCTCGCGATCCGACAAGTCGATGGGCTTCGGATGCGGATCGGCCGTCGTGGCGATGAGCGCGCCGTGTTCGTCGATGAGCGAGACTTGCACGAGCGTGTCGCTCTGCACGACGCCTTTGTCCACGGTCGCGATGAGATCGAACTCGCTGGGCGACTTCTCGTATTCGTACTTGACGAAGCGCGTGATCTGATCGACCTGATGGATCGCCTTGATCGTGTGCTGTTCGAGCGCGGAGGAGAGGATGGCGGCGGACGCCATGGATTCGTGCGTGGTGGATTCACGTTCCACCGAGAGCCGCGTGAAGATCACGGCCCACAACGACACCAGCACCAGTGTGCCGAGCACGGGAATGAGCAGCAGTGCGCGCCGCCGCCGCGCGCCCGGTGTCACGGAGCGCGCGTCGCTGGCCTTGATGCGCGAGCGCTTCATGGAAGGCGTGGGCCCGCGAGGGCATGCAACGCTTCGGCTGACGAAGAGCACGAGAGGTTGCAAGCTGCCGAGCGCGCGATGTGTATGAAGCGGACCATGTCTTTTTGCGTTGAGGCGAAACGAGCCACTATACCGCGCGAGTTGGGCGACCACGCTTCGAGCGACGATGCATGGCGAATCTGGCGCCATGCGCTTCGCGTGAGAAGCGTTCGGCGCCCGGCGGTTACTTGAAGCCGTGCGGCAACTGAAGCAACTACAACACGGATTTGACGATGAGGGTGCGACTTATCTGACAGCATACGTTTGCGCCGAAGCGCAAGCGGCTGAATACGACACGAATCGCGCTCGAGCTTTTGTGGTCCCCGATTGTTCAGATATTAGCGAACAGACCCGAGTTCGGAAAGGGGCGTGGCCAAGGGGTATACGCGTGGCACGACTTGCCGATGAACCGGCGTCCCGCAAGCAAAATGTGCCATCGAATATCGTAACGAAATGGCTGCCGATGCCTGCCGACGAATCGTTTCGGCAGGCGCGAATGCATCGGCGAGGCGCTTTCGCCGCGCATGCGTATTCAGCCGTTCTTGGCAAGCATGCAAACAAAAAACCCGGCGCCTGATGACGCCGGGTTCTTGCGACCGTGCGGTGCGAAGGCGAAAGCGTCAGGCTACTTCGGCGATCAGTTCGATTTCCACGCATGCGCCAAGCGGAATCTGCGCCACGCCGAAGGCCGAACGCGCGTGCTTGCCGGCATCGCCGAAAATATCCGCGATGAGTTCGGACGCGCCGTTGGTGACGAGATGCTGCTCGGTGAAGTCTGGCGTCGAATTGACGAGGCTCATCACCTTGACGATACGGCGCACGCGGTTCAGGTCGCCCACATGCGCGTGCAGCGTCGCGATCAGGTCGATGGCCACGTTGCGCGCGGCGGCCTTGCCTTCTTCGGTGGAAAGCGTGTCGCCGAGCTTGCCCGTATAAACCTTGCCGTCTTTCTTGGCGATGTGCCCCGACAGATAAACCGTGTTGCCGCTCTGCGCGCTCATCACGTAGGCGGCGGCGGGCGCGCCCGCGGTGGGCAGGTCGATACCGAGTTCCTTCAGCTTGTCGTAAACGTTGGATGCCATCGATGACTCCTGGAGTGAATTGAAGCGCGACGCCAATGAAGCGCCGCGCGTGGATCAGACGCTCGCGCGCAGCAGTGCGCCGAGCCTGGCGACGCCTTCGTCGATCTTCGCGGGCGGCACCGTCACGAACGAAAGACGCAGCGTGTTGTGCTCGGCGTCGTTGGCGAAGAACGGACCGCCCGGCACGAACGCCACGTTCTCCGCGATGGACTGTTCGAGCAGCTTCATCGAATCGATGTGCTTCGGCAGTTTCACCCACACGAACATGCCGCCTTCGGGCCGGTTCCATTCGACACCGGCGGGCATGTGACGTTCGAGCGCGTCGAGCATGGCCTGACACTGGTCGCGATACAGCGCGCGGATGGTCGGCACATGTCGATCGAGAAAGCCGTCCTTGATGACTTCATGAACGATACGTTGCGTGAGACTCGGCGTATGCAGATCGGTTGCCTGCTTGGCCTGCACGAGTTTGAAGTGCAGTTCCTCGGGCGCGATGATGTAGCCCACACGCAGACCCGGCGCCAGCACTTTCGAGAACGAGCCCAGATGGACGATGTGATCGGGCGCCATCGAGAGCAGCGTGGGCAGCGGAGCGCCGGCGTAATCGAGCGCGCCGTAGGGGTCGTCCTCGATGATCGGAAACGCGGCGCTTTGCGCGAACGCGGCGAGCGCGCGGCGGCGCTCCAGCGGCAGACGGCGACCCGTCGGATTCTGGAAATTCGGCTGTGCGTAGAGCAGGCGTGCATCGGCGGTGAGCGCGGCGCTCAGTCCTTCGGGGATGAGGCCGGCTTCGTCCGTCGGCATCTGCACGTAATGCGGCTCGAACATCGAAAAGGACTGCAGCGCGCCGAGATAAGTCGGCGTTTCGACGAGCACGCGGCTGCCGGGATCGACGAGCGTCTTGCCAAGCAGATCGAGCGCTTGCTGCGAGCCCGTCGTGACGAGCACCTGCGTCGGACGAATGGTCACGCCGTCTTTCGAATAACGCGCCGCGATCCATTCGCGCAGCGGCATGTAGCCTTCGGTCGCGCTGTACTGAAGCGCGGCGGCGGGCTGATCGCGCAAGATGCGTTCGGACGCGACGCGCATTTCCTCGACGGGAAACGTCTGCGGCGAGGGCAGGCCGCCCGCGAAGGAAATGACTTCGGGCCGCTCCGTGACTTTGAGGATTTCACGAATCGCCGAGCTGGTGAGCTTGCGGGCGCGTTCGGAAAGTTGCCACGGCGTGGCGCGCAGATCGGCTTGATTCATGGAATGTCTCGCTTGGGGTTTCCGGGGTTGACTACAACTGGCTGAAGCTGATCCTGAATCCGGCGGCAAAGTGCACGGCCGCCTGAAATGTCGATTATCGCCCAAGCGAACTTGCGTGCACGGTCTCGGGCTTTCGGCCTGGGTGCTTATCTTGCGCTGTTCGGGCTTGCCGCCGCAACGGGCAGCGGCGCCGCGCGCACCGCCGTCTTGCGCCCGAGCACGACTGTCACGATGACGGCGGTCGCGTAGAGCCACGTCGTCGCGCTTACCTGTTCACCGAAGAAGAGCGCGGAGAATGCCATCGTGAAGAAAATCTGCAGTAATTGCACTTGTCCGACGCGCGCGATGCCGCCCATCGCGAGACCCGCGTACCACGCGAAGAAGCCGATGAACTGCGAGAAGAGCGTCACGTAACCGAACGCGAGCCACGTGCGTAAAGCGAGCGGCTCGGGATGAGCCGCGTGATGCGCCCACGCGAGCCAGCCGACCGGCAGCACGAGGAAGGGCGCCGATAGCACGAGCGCCCAGCAGATCACCTGCCATCCGCCCATCTGTCTGGCGAGCCGCGCGCCTTCCGCATAGCCGAGCGCGCCGATGCCGACCGCGACGAGCATCAGAAGGTCGCCTGCCTGCACGCCGCCGCCGCCCGTCTGCAAGGCGAACGCGATGACGATCGCGCTGCCCGCGATAGCGCTCACCCAGAAGAGTTTCGATGGCCGCTCGTGCGAGAGCCACGCGGCGTAGATCGCGACGCACAGCGGCTGCAAGCCATTGACCACGGCGCCGTGCGACGCGGGGACGGTTTTCATCGCCCAGGCGGAAAACACCGGAAACGCGACGATCACGCCAAGAGACACGACCGCGAGGCTCTTGATCTGCGGCCAGGACGGCCGCTTTTCGCGGCGCCATGCAAGCAGCAAGGCGGCGGGCAGCGCGGCGACGAGCGCGCGCCCGAGCCCGTTCAGAAGCGGATGCACTTCCTGCACGACGATGCGCGTCATCGGCAGCGTGAGGCTGAAGATGACGACGCCGATCAGGCCGAGCAACATGCCTTCGGTTTCGCGGGTTCTCATCGTTCCATGTCTCCTTTGGGGCGGGCTCTTGGGCTCGCTGGTTAGTCGTCGTTGTCTTCGTCGTCGTCGTTGCCGTCGGTCGGTGCGGCGTCGGCATCGACCGTGGCTTGCTCATTCGTCTCGGCTTGCAGTTCGCGCGGATCGCTTTGCATGCTGGATGCACCGCCTTCTTCGGCAGACGAATCGCCATCCGACGCAACCGCCGCAGCCTTGTCTCGCACACGCCTTCGCTTGCCTGCCGCCTGCCGCGCCTGCTCGTTCGCAAGCCGCGCCGCCTCCACCGATTCCGCCGATTCGCCGAGCGTCACCATCGAGCCATCTGGCAGCTCGAAACGCGCGACGAGAGCGGGCGCGCCACGCGTTGGCTCGACTTGCATCAGATGCGCCGCGCCGAGCCATTCGAGCTGTTGCGCCACCGCATCCGCGTTCGGATGAAACCCCGTGAGCGATGCCAGCGCAATGCCCGTTTGCGGCAACGTATCGCTCGGATGACGCGGCGTATCCCATTGGATCAGCGCGGGCAACACGCCATCGCCCACGCCTTGCCACGCGGGGAACGCGCCGTCGTCCGGCACCGTCAGCCCCCACGTATTGCCGGAGCGCGACATTGCCACCACGGGCGCGATGCGTTCCGGATACTGCTCCTGCCAGCGCACGAGCGACTTCGGCCGATCCACACGAAGCACCCAGTGCACGAGCTGCGGACCGTCTTCGAGGCGACGCTGCAATGCCGGGTCGTCGAGCGCGAAGAGGCGCGGGCGCGATGTGGCGGGCGAAGGCGCGTCCGGATCGATTGCGATCACTTCGATATAAGCGCCGCCCCACAGGCTCAAGAGCCGGTTGTGCGTGCGCATGAGCGGATGCGCGCCACCGGGCGCGGTCTCCACGCCGAACTTCGCGGCGATAAATTGCGCGCTCTCGGCAAGCGTGCGCGCGGCGATCACGAGATGGTCGAGTTTCAGCGGATGAGCGGTCATGTTACAAGCCCGAAGCGTCAAGACAGGGGCCGATAGCATAACCGCTCGCCCGCGCCGCCCGAAGCGCACGGTTACGGAAAGGATGCGCCATCCAGTGCAGCCCGAATGCAGAATGTAGCTGCTGCCACCAGAACAGTAACGGTACAATCGGCGGAATACTGTTCTGTACAGTTTTGAGCATATCGAACGCTTCGCCTGAACCGCACATCCGCCACGGAGGCCCGCATGTCCGTCCCGCTCGATCAGATTCCCGCTCCACACGACGCCGCGCAGCTAACGCTCGTCGATCAGCTCGTGCAGTGGGGACGCCGCCGCATCGACGAACGGGTGTTCCGGCCGGGCATGCGCATGCCGTCCATCCGCAAGTTGGCAGTCGATAAAGGCGTGTCGCGCTTCACCGTGGTCGAGGCTTATGAGCGGCTTGTCGCGCACGGCTATCTCGATTCGCGGCGCGGGTCGGGCTTCTACGTGCGCGACCGTATCGTGGCCGCCGCGAGCCCGGCGCCGGAGCAGGCGCCCGTGCAGAACGCAATCGACGTGGTCTGGCTTCTGCGCAACATGCTGCACAGTTCGAGCCCCGAGAAGGGGCCGGGGCTCGGCTATCTGCCGAACCGGTGGCTCGACGGCGAGCTCATCACCAACGCGCTGCGCTCGATGAGCCGCATGTCCGGCGCGCAGATGCTCGGCATGGGCACGCCGCATGGTTTTCTGCCGCTGCGGCTGCAGTTGCAGACGCGTCTCGCGGAACTGGAGATCGGCGCGACCGAGCAGCAGATCGTAATGGTGTCGGGCATCACGCAGGCCATCGACCTGATTTCGCGCCTTTACGTCAAGCCGGGCGATGCGGTGATCGTCGGCGATCCCGCGTGGTTCCAGATGTTCGGCCGTTTCGCATCGCAGGGCGCGCGGCTCGTCGGCATGCCGTACACGCCGGATGGGCCCGATCTCGACGCGCTCGAATCGCTCGTCGCGACCTGGCGGCCGAAGATGCTGATCATCAACTCGGTGCTGCAGAACCCGACCGGCACGTCGCTCACGGCGGCGCAGGCGTTCCGCATCCTGCAACTCGCGCAGCAGTACGACTTCATGGTCATCGAGGACGATATCTACGGCGATCTGTGTGCGCCTTCGTATCCGGCAACGCGGCTTGCATCGCTCGATCAACTCAAGCGCGTGATCTTTCTCGGCAGCTTTTCGAAGACGCTCGCCGCGAATCTGCGCGTGGGCTATGTCGCGGCATCGGCGGAAGTGGCGAAGGCGCTCGCCGATCAGAAGATGCTCGTCGGCATGACGACGCCCGAACTCAACGAACGCGTGCTTTACAAGGTGTTGACCGAAGGGCATTACCGGCGGCACGTCGAACGGCTGCGCGGGCGGCTCGACGCCGTGCGTGACAAGACCGCTCGCATGCTGGAAAAGACCGGTCTGAAGCTGTTCACGACGCCATCGGCCGGCATGTTTCTTTGGGCCGACACAGGTGTCGATTCGGAAAGTCTCGCGGCGGCGGGGCACGAAGCCGGCTTTTTATTGACGCCGGGCAGCCTGTTTTCGCCGAATCAGTCGCCGACCACGTGGATGCGCTTCAACATCGCCAACTGCGGCGATCCGGCGTTGCCGGAGTTGCTGGCGAGTCATCGGGAAAAGGCGGCGCGGCGGGGTTCTTAGGCGAGCGGCTCGGCTGAATGGGTGTCGTGGAAAACCGCGCACCCCAGCCGCACGTCAACTCTCCCGATGCGGCCGATTCCGAAGACGAGGCAAATGCCGCCGGTCCGATGGCGCATTCAAAAACCCCGCCAGCACTTGTTCGAAGAGCGCAAGCGCACCCGGCATCAACCGATACCGACGCTCATAGAGCCACGCCTGTCCGCTGCAAAACTTTAGCGCGTAATAGTCGGCAAGCAGGTTGCCTTGCGCTTCCATGTTGTAGTCCGCGAGACCTTTGTCGGCCGCGAGCGCATAGCGATAAGGCAGGCCGATACGAATCGCCCCGCGCAGCCTCACCCAATAGCCGAGCTGGAACTGCCACACATGCGTCATCTCGTGGATGAACCACATGCGCTCACCGAGGTCGCAGGCGGAGAAGTCGTGCTGGTAGCATGCGCGTGGAAAATAGAGGTTGCCGTTCGGCGACATCGCGGTGTGTCGCGGTTGCAGTCCGAACGGCAGATAGCCGCGAGCGTGGACGCGGACCGTCGAATAATCGATCGAAGCGCCGAACACGCACCGCGCCAGCGCGATCTCACCGGGCGTGAGCGGCCGTGCACGCATCAAGGGCTTCGGCGTGTGAAGCATGGTCGGGCGATCGGTCGTGCTAAAGCGTCATCCTAACCGGCTTTTCACCGGCCCTTGAAATAGCCCGTCCCGCCCATATATCGGACGAATTCTGCGCGTGTACGCGGCGCATGCCATGCAAGTGGCTTAAGATCGCACGCCGCGCATTCCGAACCGCATCTATAAAACTCAACCAGAGGACTCGACCATGGCGCAAGAAACCATGAGCTTTCAGGCGGAAGTGAAGCAGCTTCTGCAACTGATGATTCATTCGCTCTACAGCAACAAGGAAATCTTCCTGCGCGAGCTGATCTCGAACGCATCGGACGCGGCAGACAAGCTGCGCTTCGAGGCAATCGAAAACAGCGCGCTCTACGAGAACGATCCGGACTTGCGTATCCGCGTGTCGTTCGACAAGGCGGCGCGCACCGTCACCATCGACGACAACGGCATTGGCATGAGCCGCGAAGAAGCCATCTCGCATCTGGGCACGATCGCGCGCTCGGGCACGAAAGAGTTCTTCTCGAAGCTCTCCGGCGACCAGCAAAAGGACGCCGCGCTCATCGGACAATTCGGCGTGGGCTTTTACTCGGGCTTCATCGTCGCCGACAAGATCACGGTGGAATCGCGCCGCGCCGGTCTTCCGGCATCGGAAGGCGTGCGCTGGACGAGCGCGGGCGAAGGCGAGTTCGAAGTCGAGAATATCGAGCGCGCGCAACGCGGCACGACCATCACGCTGCATCTTCGTCCGGAAGAGGACGAACTGCTTTCGAGTCACAAGCTCAAGTCGATCATCCAGAAGTATTCGGATCACGTCGCGCTGCCCATCCTCATGAAGAAGGAAGAATGGGACGCCGAGAAGAGCGAGATGGTCGAGAAGGACGAAGACGAGACCGTCAATCAGGCGAGCGCGCTGTGGACGCGTAACAAGAGCGACATCACCGACGAGCAATACAAGCAGTTCTACCAGCATATTTCGCACGATCACGACGACCCGCTCGCGTGGACGCACAACCGCGTGGAAGGCCGCAGCGAATACACGCAACTACTGTATGTGCCGAAGCACGCGCCGTTCGATCTGTGGAACCGTGAGCATCGCGGCGGCCTCAAGCTCTACGTGAAGCGCGTCTTCATCATGGACGATGCCGAGCAATTGCTGCCCGCGTATTTGCGCTTCGTGAAGGGCGTGGTCGATTCGGCCGATCTGCCGCTCAACGTCTCGCGCGAGATCCTGCAGGAAAGCCGCGACGTTAAGGCAATTCGCGAAGGCGTGAGCAAGCGGGTGCTGTCGATGCTGGAAGAAATCGCATCGTCGTCGGCCGAAGCAACCGAGGACGCCGACCGAGAAAAGTACACGAATTTCTGGAAGGAATTCGGTCAGGTGCTCAAGGAAGGCATTGGCGAGGATTTCAGCAACCGGGATCGCATTGCGAAGCTGGTGCGTTTTGCATCGACGCATAACGACTCCGACGTGCAAAACGTCTCGCTCGCCGATTACGTCTCGCGCATGAAGCCCGAGCAGACGAAGATCTACTACGTCACCGCGGACAGCTGGCAGGCCGCGAAGAACAGTCCGCATCTGGAAGTGTTTCGCAAGAAGGGCGTGGAAGTGCTGTTGCTGACGGATCGCGTCGACGAATGGATGCTGTCCTTCCTCAACGAATTCGACGGCAAGCCGCTGGCGAGCGTCGCGCGTGGCGACCTCGATCTGGGCGCGCTGAACGACGAGGAAAAGCAGCAGCAGGAAAAGGTCGGCGAGGAATTCAAGCCGCTCGTCGAGAAGATGAAGGAAGCGCTCGAAGGCAAGGCCAAGGACGTGCGCCTGACCTTCCGCCTGACCGACTCGCCGAGCTGTCTCGTGGCCGACGAAGGCGACATGAGCGGCTACCTGCAACGCATGCTGAAGGCAGCGGGGCAGAACGCACCGAAGATGGAGCCGATTCTCGAAGTGAACCCGGAACATCCGCTGGTGAAGGCGCTGCAGACCGATGGCGCGAATTTCGCGGATTGGTGTCATCTGCTGTTCGATCAGGCGTTGCTGGCCGAAGGCGGATCGCTGGAAGATCCGGCGAGTTTCGTGAAGCGGACGAATGCGTTGTTGTTGGCGCGTTGAGGTCGAGGGTTGGTTGTTGAGGTGAAGGACGCGCCGCCGAGTGAACGGCGGCGCGCTTTTTTTGCGGCTACGACTTCTTGGCCCGCTCGGGCACGGAAGCGGACTGAAGCGTTGTCGTTAGCGCGCTTGAAGTCTCGACCTTTGGATGCGCGCTGCCGGAACGGACCGGCAGCGCGTATTTTTACTTGCGCTCCTTGTTGGACTGGGCGAGCACGGAAGCAGCTAGCGTCTTCGTTTCCTTCGAATACTTCGCGCTTTTCAGCACTTCGCTTGCCTTGTGCTCCATCGCGCCGCTTGTTTGCTTCGCGCTATGGGCCTGTGATAGAGCCGACGCGGCAAGACTCTTTTTGATCTCCGATGCTTTCGGATCATGAAGCGTCTCGGATGCCAAATGCGCCACCTTGTTCGACGTCTGCTTTGTGTTTTTAGACATTTAGATATCCTTTTATAAATGCGCTGATCGTGAAATCCACGGTCTGCAATTCAGTGTGCTGCGTTGCGCGCCGCCATTCCATACGATTTGTCCGAAGGGCCAGCGCGGTTTTATAATTAACGCCATGCTGACCTGCACCGATCCCGTCGACCGCCTTTGGCGCAGCGCGCCGCTCGCATCGCTTACGGGGCATCAAAAAGACTGGCTCACACGCGGCGGCTCCCTGACCGCGCACTTGCGCGCGCTAGGACAAGTCACTGTGGAAGTGACGCGCGAATGCGTCGCCGCGCCGTGGCTTGACGAATGGCAAGCGCTCGGCGTCACGCCGCGCACGCCGATGTGGACGCGCGAAGTCGCGTTGAAGGTCGATGGCGTCGCGGTTGTAGTCGCGCACAGCATTGTCGCGCTGTCGCACAGCACGGGCATCTGGCAATCGATGCGCCGCCTGCGCACCCGCCCGCTCGCCGAACTTCTCTACAGCGACAGCAGCGTGTCTCGTTCCGTACTCGCAAGCCGCGTCGTCACCGCGCGGCATCCGCTCCATGCGCTGGCCTTGCGCGAAACGCCGCCCGGACATGCTCTGCACGCGCGCCGCTCGGTATTCCTGCGCCACGGCGCGCCGCTCATGGTCACCGAATGCATGCTCGATGCGCTCTGGGCCCGGCTCGCGGAATCGGCAAGACCGCGGGGTGTTCATCATCGTGAACATGCGCGGGCGTTCGAGCACCTGAGTTCGCATGCGAAGCGCGTCGCGGACGAGAAAGCCCGATGACGCTGACCGGATTCGCGCCCGTGGCCGACCGCGCCACGCATACGCTGATTCTCGGCAGCTTCCCGGGCGTCGCATCGCTGACGGCGACGCAGTACTACGCGCATCCGCGCAATCAATTCTGGCGGCTCGTGGGCGCGGTGATCGGCGAACCGCTGCATGAATTCAGCTACGAGAAACGTCTGCAACGCCTGCTCGCTCATCGGATCGGCTTATGGGACGTGCTCGCCGCATGCGAGCGCCAGGGCAGCCTCGACAGCGCAATCCGCAACGCCGCCGCGAACGACTTCCACGCATTTCACACGCGCTTTCCCGCGCTCGGGAAAGTCTGCTTCAACGGCAAGACTTCGGGCCGCTTCGAGGCGCAGGCGAGCGCTGCGGGTTACGCGACGCTCGTGCTGCCTTCGTCGAGCGCGGCCAATGCTATGCTCTCGTTCGACCAAAAACTGCGCGTCTGGCGCGACATTCTCAGCACACAATGAAGAATCTGATCAAGCGCGCATCCGCCGAAGCACGCGCGTTCGGCCGCAACAAGGATGCGGCGAAACAGGACCGCCGCCGCATCAAGGGCGATGACGACGATCTCGCCAACGCGCCGCGCATCGACGCGCCGCGTAAGCCGCGCTTCGCGCCCGTGACGTTCTCGGAAGAGGGCGGCGTGCGTTATCTGCACTTCGGCACTGAATGGATCCAGGGCGCGATGCGCATCAAAAAGCCCGATCACCTCGAACTCGAATACGCGCAGCAGATGATGGCGTGGCTGCTTTTCATCGAGACGCCGGCGCGCATCGTGCAACTCGGGCTCGGCTCGGCCGCGCTCACCAAGTTCTGCTATCGCTTCCTGAAACGCGCGCAAGTCGAAGCGGTCGAGTTGAATCCGGCGGTCGTGATCGCCGCGCGCGCCATGTTCGAGCTTCCGTACGATGACGCGCGCCTCACCGTCACCGAACGCGACGCGTGGGAGTTTGTCAACGACCGCGCGAACCACGGCACCATCGGCGCGCTGCAGATCGATATCTACGACGCCAGCGCCCGCGGTCCCGTGCTCGACAGCGTGTCGTTCTATCGCGCGTGCCGGGCGTGTCTCACACCGGATGCGGGCGTCGTCACGATCAACCTGTTCGGCGATCACCCGAGCTTCGTGCGCAACATGCGGCATCTGAACGAGGCATTCGCCCATCGCGTGATCGCGCTGCCGGAAGTACACGACGGCAACCGTATCGCGCTCGCCTTCGCCGGTCCCGCGCTCGACGTGCCGTTCGCCGCGCTCGAAGCCCGCGCCAGGCTGATCGAAGCGCAACTCGGCCTGCCCGCGCGCAAGTGGGTGAAAGGCCTGGCCGAAACCGCGAAGCTGCCGTTGACCGGTTCGTTCGCCATCTGATCCTCGGTTCCGCTCCAGCCAATCCAGGCAGGCGATCCCGGCGATTTTTACGATCTCATTTCTTATCAGGGGATTAGTCGGGATTCCCCCTGCTTGACCCGCGTTTTTCGGTCCATATACTCCTCCTGTTATTTCGGGGCGCTTTCAGCGGCGTGCCATGCAAGATGGCAACCGGCCTTTCGAGCGAGCGACCGACCGTCCTCGCCTGGCCGCGCCCAAAGCGAATGCTCAAAACAATAGGGAGACCGTCATGGCTCACGAAGCTGCGACCGGCACAGGACAACCACGCAACAAGCATTGGCTCTGGCTTCTGATCCTTCCATGGATCGGCGTGGTTTGGGTGCCGTTTTACAACAAGATCGAGCCGGTTCTGTGGGGCTTTCCGTTTTTTTACTGGTATCAGTTGCTGTGGGTGCTGATCAGCGCGGTCATCACGGCCGTCGTCTATAAGAAGACCAAGGCGCTGTCCTCGGGTCGTGCCACGCCCCGACAAGGAGCCCCGCGATGATGAATCTCACCGCGACTTTCGTCTTCGTCCTGTTCTTCGTCGGCGTGACGATTCTCGGCTTCATCGCCGCGCACTGGCGCAAGGGCGATCTCGGCCAGCTCGACGAATGGGGCTTGGGCGGCCGGCGCTTCGGAACCGTCGTCACGTGGTTCCTGCTCGGCGGCGATCTCTACACCGCGTACACCTTCGTGGCCGTGCCGGCGCTCGTGTTCGGCGCGGGCGCGACGGGCTTCTTCGCGCTGCCTTACACCATCCTGATCTATCCGTTCGCCTTCGTCGTGTTTCCGAAGCTGTGGAGTATCGCGAAGCGGCACGGCTACGTAACCGCCGCTGACTTCGTGCATGCACGCTACAACAGCCGCATGCTCGCGCTGGCGATCGCCGTGACGGGTATCGTCGCGACCATGCCGTATATCGCGTTGCAACTCGTGGGCATCGAAGTGGTGATCGGCGCGCTCGGCTTTTCGACGCAAGGGTTGCTCGGCGACATGCCGCTCATCATCGCGTTCGCGATTCTCGCGGCCTACACGTACACCTCGGGCCTGCGCGCGCCCGCCATGATCGCCGTGGTGAAGGACGTCCTGATCTACATCACCATCATCGCCGCGATGATCATCATTCCCGCGCAGCTCGGCGGCTTCGGGCACATCTTCGGGGTCGTGCCGCCCGCCAAGCTGCTCTTGAAGGCGCCCGATACCGCGAGCCTCAACGGCTACAGCGCGTACGCGACGCTCGCGGTGGGTTCGGCGCTCGCGCTGTTCCTGTATCCGCACTCGGTGACGGCGATTCTTTCGTCGAACTCGGGCAACACCATTCGCCGCAACATGGCACTGTTGCCCGCGTACTCGCTCGTGCTCGGGCTGCTCGCGCTGCTCGGCTACATGGCGCTTGCCTCGGGCGTGAAGGACATGCCGGAATACGCGTCGTACTTCAAGGCCTATGGCGCGAACTTCGCCGTGCCGGCGCTCTTTCTGCATTACTTCCCGTCGTGGTTCGTGGGCGTGGCGTTCGCGGCCATCGGCATCGGCGCGCTGGTGCCCGCGGCGATCATGTCGATCGCGGCGGCCAACCTCTACACGCGCAATGTGCATCGCGAGTTCGTCAACCGGTCGATGACGCCCGAGCAAGAAACCAACGTCGCCAAGCTCGTCTCGCTGATCGTGAAAGTGGGCGCGGTGGTGTTCATTCTCGCGCTGCCGCTCACTTATGCCATCCAGTTGCAACTGCTCGGCGGCATCTGGATTATCCAGACGCTTCCCGCGCTCGTGCTCGGTCTCTATACGCGCGTGCTGGATCATCGCGGTCTGCTGATCGGCTGGGCGGTGGGTATCGGCACGGGTACGTGGATGGCCGTGTCGCTGCAGCTCAAGGGCTCGATCTTCACGGTGCATATGTTCGGCTACGCCGTGCCGGGCTATGCGGCGGTGTGGGCGTTGATCGTCAATCTCGTGGTGTCCATCGTCGTGAGCCTGCTGGTACGCGCGCTCGGCCTCAAACGTTCGGATGACCGTACGCGTCCGGAAGATTATCTGGACATCGTGGAAGGTTGATCGCGCGATTTCTCCGCGTTTGATACCCTGAACGCCCGTAACCGCCTTCCGGCTGTTGCGGGCGTTTCGACTTCGGACCACGAGCGACCATGCCCTTACAGACTTCCGTGTCACCCCGGCGCATGCAGGCAAGGCGGCTCATGCACGGGCTCGCTTCGCCGTATTTTCGATACCGGCATGCGAACGTGATCCACGCGGTGCGCGTCGCGCTCGGCATGGCAACCTCGTTTCTGGTGACGACCGGCATCAACGTGCCGCATGGCGTGTGGGCGTCGGTGTCGCTGCTGGTCGTGATCGGCGGCTTACAGCACTACGGCAATATCCGCAAGAAAGCCGTTGAACGGGCACTGGGTACGGCGCTCGGCGCGGGCATCGGCCTCTTTTTGATCCTCGTGCATGCGCTGTTCGGCTCGCTCCTGCTGTTTTTCTTTCTAATGTCCCTGTTCGCGGGCGCGTGCGCCTACTACGCAATTGGCAAGGCGGGCTATGTCGCGCTGCTGACCGCGATCACAATGGTCATCGTCTCCGGTCATGGCGATCTTTCCTTCGATGTCGGGCTGTGGCGCACGGCCAATGTGATGATCGGCATTGCCATCGCGCTGGCGTTCTCGTTCGTGCTGCCGCAGTACGCAACGTATTCGTGGCGCTATCGGCTGGCGGACAACCTGCGCGAATGCGCGCGGCTTTACGGCGCATTGCTCGATGGCAAGCCGCTGTTGCCCGAGGAAACCACGCGGCGCTTTCTAGCGATGAGCCAGCGTCTCGTGCAGGCGCGCGGCTTGATGGAATCGGTCGCAAAGGAAACACATGTGCCAATTGCGCGGCTAGAGGAGATTCAGCGCCTGCATCGTTCGATCCTGGCGGCACTGGAAATGCTGGCTTCGTCGGCGGGGGAGAATTTCGGCATCGACTGCACGCCGCGTGAGCAGGAGGCGCGGCACAAGCTGCTGCGCATGTCGCGCGCGCTGCGTTTCGGGCGCGTGGGTCTTTTGCACCGACGCGTGGACCTGACCGTATTCACGCCGATGCCAGGAGAAGCGAACGAAAGGGATTTATCGACGCAGGGCATGCACTGGCTCGCCATGCGTTTTGCGGAGCAGGTGGAACGCCTGCGCTTGCGACTGAGTGAGATCGAGCGGCAGTGGAACATAGAAGGCGCACGGCCGCTCAACGATTGACTGTGCTCGTCTCGCGCCTTCAGTGAGCGGGCTGTCACGCCTGCGCGGGTGCTTCCTCGGTGGTATTGACCACGTTGATGAGCCAGGGCACGCCGAAACGATCCTTCAGCATGCCGAAGCCCGCCGTGAAGAAAGTGGCCTGCCACGGGGTCAGCACTTCGCCGCCTTCGACGAGCTGGTTGAACATGCGTTCGCCGGAAGCCGCGTCGTCGGCGGCGATGGACAGCGTGAAGCCCTGATAAGCCTTCGACGGCTGACCGAACTGGCCGTCCGACACCATGATGGCGTTAGGTCCCACGCTGAAGAGCGCGTGCATGACCTTGTCCTGCCATTCGGGCGGAACGCTCGCGCTGTCGGGCGTGTCGCGAAAGCGGATCAGCGCATGAATCTCCGCGCCGAGTGCGGTTTGGTACAGAGCGAGCGCGTCCGCGCAGTCGCCGTTGAAGAACACATAAGTATCGAGTTGCATGACTGACTTTTTAAGCTCTTACGTTTTGCCTCAGAGCCTCGCAGTCTATTGCAACGAGCGTTTATGGAAACTGGGAAAAGGTCAATTTAGGTCAAAATAAACGGGAATAGTGCGTTTACAGAAACACTGACCCATGACAACAAAATGGCGCAGTGTGAGTGCGCCATTTTGTTGTACTGCATGCGGGGAAGCGCCCGGCTTATTGAAGCGCGGTAATCAGCTTTTCGAGCTTTATTGCATCGGCAGCGAACGCGCGAATACCTTCCGCGAGTTTTTCGGTGGCCATGGCGTCGTCGTTGACGAGGAAGCGGAAGGTCGGCTCATCGACGCTGATCTTCTCGACGTTCTCGTTCTTGACCGAATCCGCGGAGAGCTTGCGCTCCACCTTCTCGTCGCTGTCGGCGAGTTTCTTCAGGAGATCGGGGCTGATGGTCAAAAGATCGCAACCCGCGAGTTCCGTGATCTGGCTCACCGTGCGGAAACTCGCGCCCATGACTTCCGTCTTGTAGCCGAACTTTTTGTAGTACGCGTAGATGCGGCGCACCGACTGCACGCCCGGATCGTTAGCGCCGCCCATTTTCGCTTCGTCCCATTCGGCGCCCGCCGACTTCTTGTACCAGTCGTAGATGCGGCCGACGAACGGCGAGATCAGTTGCGCACCGGCTTCCGCGCACGCGACGGCTTGCGCCAGCGAGAACAAGAGCGTCATGTTGCAGTGGATGCCTTCCTTTTGCAGCACCTCGGCCGCGCGGATTCCTTCCCACGTGGACGCCAGCTTGATCAGCACGCGGTCCTTCGAGATGCCCGCTGCGTCGTACAGCTTGATGATTTCGTGTGCCTTGTCGATTGAGCCTTTGGTGTCGAACGAAAGGCGTGCGTCGACTTCGGTCGATACGCGGCCCGGAATGATCTTCAGAATCTCGGTGCCGAACGCGACGAGCAGATTGTCGATGATCTGACCCATCGGCTTGTCCTTGTGCTCCTTGACGGTCTTCTCGAGCAGCGGCTTGTAGTCGTCCTTCTGCACGGCCTTCAGGATCAGCGACGGATTGGTCGTGGCGTCCTGCGGCTTGAACGCGACGAATTGCTGGAAGTCGCCGGTATCGGCGACGACGGTGGTGTATTGCTTGAGCTGGTCGAGAGCGGATGTCATGTCGAGTTGTCGGCGCAATGCGCCTTGTCAATTGCGGTGGCCCGCGGTTTGCCCTTGAACGCGACGCCGCACGCGATGCTTCGGCTGCGGCGCGCCCCTGATTTCTGACTTCATCATTCTAGTCCCGCGCACGGGTTTCACGCTTGAAAGCGCGCACGCGGCATGCCCGGCTTCGACCGGAGCTGCACGGCGCGGTTCCTTACAGCGCGGTCACTCGATGCTGTACGCCAGCTCGTGCCAGCGCCGCACCGTGCCTGAACCGATCTGCCCGCGTGGAAAGCGCATGGCGCGTACTTCCTTGAGGGCGCGCGCGTCCTTGGCCGTATCGCCGCAACTTTTTTTGAGCACGACATCCTGGACGGTGCCGGTGTCGTCGAGCAGGACGCGAACGATCGTCTTGCGCTTTGTCGCGCCGGCGGAGATGCCGCGCGCCAGTAATTTGTCGATCAGAGACATGACGGTGATGCAGAAGTAGTTGCAATGTCTCGGCCAGATAATGCCGGCCGATACCGTCATTTTAGGCGCTCGGCCGGCGCGCATTAAGGATCAGATGCGTCACGACGCCCGCGATTAAACCCCAGAATGCGGAGCCGATCGACAGCAGGGTCAGCCCGGAAGCCGTCACCATGAACGTGACGAGCGCCGGCTCGCGCTGGCGCACGTCGTGCATAGCGTTGGCGAGTCCGCTCATGATCGAACCGAAAAGCGCGAGCGCCGCGACCGAAACGACCAGCGCTTTCGGGAACGCCGCGAACAGCGCCGCAATGGTCGCACCGAACGTGCCCGCGACGAGATAGAAGATGCCGCACCAGACCGCCGCCGTGTAACGCTTGTCGCGATTTTCATGCGCTTCGCGGCCGGTGCAGATAGCGGCCGTGATCGCCGCGAGATTGACGCCGTGCGAGCCGAACGGCGCGAGCAGCAAGGAAGCGATGCCGGTGGTCGAAATGAGCGGCGCGGAAGGCGTGTCGTAGCCGTCGGCGCGCAAGACGGCGATGCCCGGCACGTTTTGCGAGGCCATCGCCACGATGAAGAGCGGAATGCCGATGCTCACGATTGCCGAGACGGAGAACGACGGCATCGTGAAAACGGGGTGTGCGAGCGCCACATGGAAGCGCGAAAAGTCGAGCAGTCCGAGCGAACCCGCGACGGCGATTCCGGCGATGAGCGTCGCCGGAATGGCGTAACGCGGCGCCAGGCGCTTGGCGATGAGGTAGGTGAAGAACATCACCAGCACGAGCGCCGTCTGCATTTGCGCCGCTCGAAAAATCTCGATGCCGATTTCGAACAGAATGCCCGCAAGCAAGGCTGCGGCGATGCCCGACGGAATGCGCTTCATGAGCGTGTCGAACCAGCCCGTCACGCCGACCGCGGTCAGGAGCACCGCGCACACGATGAACGCGCCGATGGCCTCGCCATACGCCACGTTCGGCAGCGACGAGATGAGCAAGGCCGCGCCCGGCGTCGACCACGCGACGACGATAGGCGCGCGATAGCGCAGCGACAAGCCGATCGTGCACAGCGCCATGCCGATGGAAAGCGCCCAGATCCACGACGAAATCTGCGCGTCCGACAGATGCGCGGCCTGGCCCGCCTGGAACATCAGCACGAGCGAACTGGTGTAGCCGGTCATCATCGCGACGAAGCCGGCGACGATGGCGGAAAGGGAGGTATCGGCAAGCGGGCGAAGCGGGGCGGGCGTGGAGGAAGAGACGTTCATGCGTGGTGGATGGTTATTTGGACAGCGCGCGCATCGCGCTTTCGAGGCCTGCCATGGTGAGCGCGTACATGCGGTTGCCGAGGACATGGCGGATCGCGGAAACGGACTGGCGATATTCCCACAGCCGCTCGGGCTCCGGGTTCAGCCACGCATGATGCGGGAACTGATCGGCAAGACGCCGCAGCCACACCGCGCCGGCTTCGGCGTTGTTGTATTCGACCGAGCCGCCCGGTTGCAGCACTTCGTAGGGACTCATGGTGGCGTCGCCGACGAAGATCAGCTTGTAGTCCGGCGTGAACTTGTGCAGCACGTCGAAGGTCGGCGTGCGTTCGGCATGCCGGCGCCGATTGTTCTTCCACAGATAGTCGTACACACAGTTGTGGAAGTAAAAGAACTCGAGATGCTTGAACTCGGCCTTCGCCGCCGAAAAAAGCTCTTCGACGCGCTTGATGTGATCGTCCATGGAGCCGCCGACATCGAGCAGCATCAGCACTTTCACTTTGTTGTGGCGCTCCGGCACCATCTTCAGATCGAGCCAGCCGGCGTTGGCTGCCGTGCTGCGAATGGTGTCGGGCAAATCGAGTTCGTCCGCGGCGCCTTCGCGCGCGAAGCGGCGCAAGCGTCGCAAGGCGACCTTGATGTTGCGCGTGCCGATTTCCACCTGATCGTCGTAATCGGCATAGGCGCGCTCGTTCCACACCTTGACCGCGCTGCGCTCGCCGGGCGAATCGCCGCCAATGCGGATGCCTTCCGGGTTGTATCCGCCATGTCCGAATGGCGACGTGCCGCCCGTGCCGATCCACTTGTTGCCGCCTTCGTGGCGGTCCTTTTGCTCGTCGAGCAGTTCCTTCAGGCGCTCCATCAGCTTGTCGATACCGCCCATTGCCTCGATGCGCTTTTTCTCTTCCGGCGTGAAGTCGCGTTCGAGCCGCTTCTTGAGCCAGTCGAGCGGAACCTCGAAGGCTTCGTCGGGCAACTCGGTGATGCCGTGAAAGTACGCGCCGAACGCGCGGTCGAACTTGTCGAAGTACTTCTCGTCTTTGACGAGCGCCATGCGCGCGAGGAAATAGAACTCGTCGAGCGAGGGCGAGATGACCTGGGCCTTCAGCGCTTCGAGCAAGGTCAGGTATTCCTTGACCGAGACGGGCAGCTTCGCGTCGCGCAGCGAGTAGAAAAAGTCGATCAGCATGGCGCGCTCTCCATAGCGAGGTGAATCAGCGGTCGAGCCGATACTTCAGATGCGCGCGCACCGCGGGCCATTCCGACTGAATGATCGAGAACACGACGGTATCGCGCAACACGCCGTCGCGTCCTATCTGATGGTTGCGCAGAATGCCGTCTTGCTTCGCGCCAAGCCCCGCAATGGCTGCACGCGAGCGGTGATTCATGAAATGCGTGCGGAACTCGACGGCGATGGCATCGAGCCTTTCGAAGGCATGCGTGAGCAGGAGCAGCTTGGCTTCGGTGTTGAGCGCGGTGCGCTGCACGCGCTTTGCATACCACGTATGGCCGATTTCCAGCCGCCGATGCGTTTCGTCGACCGCGAAATAGCGCGTGGAACCGACGACATCGCCGGTCTTCGCATCGATCACCGCGAAGGGATGCGCGCCAAGACGGTCGCGCATGTCGAGCGCTGTATCGATATATGCGCGCGTCTTGTCGGGCGACGGCACGAAGGTGTACCAGAGTTTCCACAACTCGCCGTCGGAAGCAGCGGCCGTGAGCGCGGCTTCGTGTTCGACGGTGAGCGGCACGAGCTTGACGTGCTCGCCTTCGAGCGTGACGGGTTCGATCCAGCGGCTCATGCGTGCTTTTTCCAGGGCTTGGTTAGCGGTTGTTGCGGTTCATGAACAGAAGCCGCTCGAATAGCGCGACGTCCTGTTCATTCTTCAGAAGCGCGCCGTGCAGCGGCGGCACGATCTGCTTTTGATCAGTCGAGCGCAGTGCTTCAGGCGGGATGTCGTCGGCGAGAAGCAACTTCAGCCAGTCGAGCAGCTCGGAGGTGGACGGCTTTTTCTTCAGGCCCGACACGTTGCGCAGTTCGAAGAAGCTCTGCATCGCGGCGGCGAGCAACTCCTGCTTGATGTCCGGGTAATGCACTTCGACGATTTCTTTCATCGTCTGCGCATCCGGGAACTTGATGTAGTGGAAGAAGCAGCGGCGCAGGAACGCGTCAGGCAGTTCCTTCTCATTGTTCGACGTGATGATGACGAGCGGCCGATGCCGCGCCTTCACGAGTTCCCGCGTCTCGTAGACATAGAACTCCATGCGGTCGAGTTCGCGCAGCAGGTCGTTCGGAAACTCGATATCGGCTTTGTCGATCTCATCGATCAGGAGCACCGTCTGTCGATCCGCTTCGAAGGCCTGCCACAGCACGCCCTTGACGATGTAGTTGCGGATGTCCTTCACGCGCTCGTCGCCGAGTTGCGAGTCGCGCAGGCGCGAGACGGCGTCGTATTCGTAGAGGCCTTGCTGGGCCTTGGTGGTCGACTTGATATGCCATTGCAGGAGCGGCATGCCGAGCGCGCTTGCCACTTCCTCGGCAAGCATGGTCTTGCCGGTGCCGGGTTCACCCTTGATGAGGAGCGGGCGTTGCAGCGTCACCGCGGCGTTCACCGCGAGTTTGAGGTCGTCGGTCGCGACGTATTGCGATGAGCCTTCGAAACGCATGACGAAGTCCGGTGAGGAAAAAAATCCCAGTATAAGTCAGAAGACCTTTTGGCATCGGGGCTTGCCGGGTATCGTGTGAGCCGCTTCAGGCACGCCGGAGCACGCGCGCCGGCCCTGCATCCGAAGTCGGGCGAAGTCAATCGGAATGTTTGTGCAGGGACCAATTGTCGCAGGCGGGTTAGCTGCTTTTCAGCCGATTCCCCTTGTCAGCAGGGCTTTCGCGCGATCTCCCCTTGTGGACGGTGGGGAGGTCGCGCGGTACAATTAGCCCGATTTTTTTGGCCTGCGTGGCTAAATAGCGAAAACAGTCCCGAGAAGGTTGTGATGCGCTCGGCGCGGCCTTGGCCCCAAGCGGTAGAAGCGCGCCGGATTTCCCCTCATGCTAGGTTAGAAGCTATGAACAATTTTGTCGGCAAATGTGCCGTGATTGCAGCGCTGTCGGGTCTTGCCGGCTTCGCGACCCAGGCGTCGGCCGACGTCGTGGGCAACGCAAAGGCCGCTGAGGGCAAGGTCGCGATGTGCATCGGCTGCCACGGCATACCCGGCTATCGCACGGCGTATCCCGAAGTTTATGAAGTGCCCATGCTCGGCGGTCAGAACGCGCAGTACATCGCCAATGCGCTGCATGCCTACAAGAAGGGCGACCGCCACTTCGACACCATGCGCGCCATCGCGACTACCTTGTCCGATCAGGACATCGCCGATATTGCCGCGTACTACGCCGCGCAAACTCCCCAATCGAAGAACAATCCCGACAAGTGATCCGTGCTTTTTAGCGTTTGACTCGATGCGACGCGCGCGCACTCATGCGCCGACGTCGATACGGCAATCCGGTATTGCATGGACACAGGAGAATTCATGATGCCCTCTCAGGCACTCCACACAAGCTTCAAGGCGGCATGCGCGGCAGCGGCGCTCATCGGCATGGCGGCGTTGAATGTTGCGCACGCGGCGGACGTCGGCAACGGCAAGGCACTGTCCGAGAGCCACAATTGCTCGGCCTGCCACGGCCCCAACCTCAACAAACCAGTGAGCGGTGAGTATCCGCGTCTCGCGGGTCAGCATGCGAGCTATATCTACTGGGCGCTCCGGCAGTATCAGATTGGCGGCGGTAATCCGAATTTCGGCCGCAACAACGCCATCATGGCGGCGCAGGTGCAGAACCTGTCGCAGAGCGACCTGAAGGATCTCGCGGCTTATATCGAATCGCTCGACGGCAACCTCGTGCTGAAGAAGTAAGCGCGCTTCGGTTCGTTCGCATCAAACGAAACACCCCGCATCGAGCGGGGTGTTTTGCTTTGTCGCGCGGCTTCGAAGATGTTTAGTCCGGCGAAGTTAGTCCTTTGAAGCTCGACGCTCGATGAGCGCGAGGTATGCGTCGGTATCCGGCGGCGTGTTGCTGCGCTGCGCTTCCCAGATCACCTGCCCAAGGCATTCCATGATGGCGTGCTGCGCCTCGTGCGTGGAACCGAGCCGCGCGGCCAGTCGCTCGTGCGCTCGACGAATGCCAGGCGGCTGATCGATCGACAACTGTTCGGTGATCGCAAGATGCATCGACAGATGCAGAAACGGGTTGCTCTGGCCGCGATCGGGTGAATAGTCCGCGCCTTGTGCTTCCGGATCGATGAGCGCGTCGTGATATTCCGGATGCTCGCGCATCCAGTCGGCGGCCATGCTTTCGAGCGGCGTGAGAATCTCGCTCGCGCGCTCCTTGCGCCAGGTTTCGGTGAAGAACTGACGAACTTCGTCGCGGCTAGGGTTGAACATAAGGTATTGATTCGATTGCGGGATTCAGACCGCTATTGTAGAGCTAGGGGTAGGAGTTCTGCTTGAGCGCTGGGGCACCTGGCGCTTGGCTGCCCGGCGATTCAAACCACCGGCGCCGGCGTCTTCGGCCGATATTCGCAAAGCGGCTCGATCGCGCAATGCCAGCACTCCGGCACGCGCGCCTTGCAGACGTATCGCCCATGCAGAATCAGCCAGTGATGCGCGTGCTGCAAAAATTCAACCGGGACATACTTCTCCAGCGCGGTTTCGACCGCCCGCACGTCCTTGCCCGGCGCCAGTCCCGTCCGATTGGCGACGCGAAAGATATGCGTGTCGACGGCAATGGTCGCTTGCCCGAACGCAATATTCAGCACGACATTCGCTGTCTTGCGTCCGACGCCTGGCAGCGCTTCGAGCGCCTCGCGATTGTCGGGCACTTCGCCGCCGTGTTGCTCGATCAACATCCGGCACGTCGCGATCACGTTCTTCGCCTTGGTCCGATACAGCCCGATCGTGCGGATATAGTCCGTCACGCCTTCCTCGCCGAGCGCAAGCACTTTCCCAGGCGTGTTGGCGACGGGGAACATCTTGCGCATCGCCTTGTTGACGGAGACATCGGTGGCTTGCGCCGAGAGCATCACGGCGATCAACAGTTCGAATGGCGTCGTGTATTCGAGCTCCGTCTTCGGCTCCGGGTCGATGCTTTGCAACGTTTCGAAGATGGCGCGGCGCTTTTTGGCGTTCATCGTGAGTTAGGGGGATCGTTGTTCGCGTCTTCCTGCATGGCGAGCCGCCGGCGGCGCTCCTCGGCGGCATCGATCTGCGCTTGCACGGCGGGGCTTACGTTGTCCGTGTTCTTCGGGCCGGTGCCTGCGCGCGCCATCTCTTCCTTCTTCTTGCGTGCGCGGTCGAGCGCGGCCTGAATGATCGCGCGTTTCCTGGCTTCGGGGTCGTCGGCTTGCGCGGCGGCGCTTGCGGCTGCTTCAGGCCGTGCGGAAGATCCCGCCGCTTGCGCCCGACGCGCCGATGCACGCACTTCGGCCGCCGCGCGCTCACGTTCGTCGCGCGCCACGCGCCGGTCGTGACGCTCGCGCGCCGCGTCGGCTTCCGGTTGAGACCACGCATTCCAGCCGGTGGCGTCGCCGGTCACGGGAATCATCGTGATGCAATCGACGGGGCAGGGCGGCACGCATAGATCGCAACCCGTGCACAGTTCGGGAATGACCGTATGCATCTGTTTCGCCGCACCGACGATTGCATCGACAGGGCACGCCTGCATGCAAAGCGTGCAACCGATGCACACGTTCTCGTCGATCACGGCAACGGGACGCGGACGTTCGACGCCATGCGTGGTGTCGAGCGCAATCACGGGCTTGTCGAGCAATCGAGCGAGCCGCGCGATGCCTTGTGCGCCGCCTGGCGGGCACTGGTTGTAGTTTGCATCGCCCGCGGCGATGGCTTCCGCATAAGGCCGGCAGGCGGGATAGCCGCACTTGGTGCACTGGGTCTGCGGCAGCAAATCTTCAATGCGCTCGGCGAGCGTCTTTGAAACGATAACGGTCACGAAGGGGTCGCGATATGGCTTGGGGAGTCGAGGCAGGGAGGAGCGCAAGAACGGCTCGACCACAATCAAACACGTATGACGGTTGCTCGCTGCCTGCATTCGGCGCGCTTATTCCGCTTTTGACGACGGTACGCGCTCGGGTTTAGGCGTCATTATCGCCGAAGTCGCAAATAGTCGTGCTGCGAACGCTTAATCCCAATTGCCAATGACGTGGCGATGTGCGCATAATCAAAGCGCTTTACCGTTTGACCGCAGGACGGTGTTCCCCAATAACCATGGGCAGCGCCCGTTCACGTCATGTACCCAAACGCGGGCCGCGTGACGCTCATCCGGACAACGCGGCTCCTGAATCATGCCACCATGAATCAGCCGAAAATCAAAAGAGATCCTGAAGGCACCCGTCGCCGTATCCTGCTGGCTGCTGCAGAAGAGTTTGCAGCGGGAGGACTGTTCGGCGCGCGCGTCGATCAGATCGCGCGCCGGGCCGAAACCAATGAACGCATGCTCTATTACTACTTCGGCAGTAAGGAGCAGCTTTTCACGGCAGTGCTTGAACACGCCCTCGGCTCGCTGGTGGAAGCCGAGCGCACGCTCGACCTCGACGGCGTGGCGCCCATCGAGGCCATCACGCGCCTTGCCCATTTTGTCTGGGATTACTACCGCGATCATCCGGAATTGCTGAGGCTGATCAACAATGAAAACCTGCACGAGGCGAAATACATCAAGAGCTCGAATCGCACGCGCGAACTGATCTCGCCCATGCTCGAAACGGTCACCGCAATTCTGGATCGCGGCCAAAAAGCCGGGCTTTTTCGAAACGATGTCGACCCGTTGAAGTTCTATATCACGCTGTCGGGGCTCGGCTACTACATCGTATCGAATCGATTTACGCTCGAAGCTACATTTGGACTCGACTTTAGCGAAACGTCGCAGCGCGAACAAATGGTGCGGATGAATACGGAATTGCTGCTCGCGTTTTTGACGCGTCGTTAATCGTCTGACACGCGGCCAATAAAAAGTCGCGCCTGGAAACGGGCGCGACTTTTTCGTCTTTTACGGAACCGGTTCTATGAACCGGCGCGTAGTCGAACTCGGTCACTGAATCTCAGGCCGGCACGGCTTCCTTCTTCGGCGCCTTGTCGTGTTCGAGAATGAACTCGCGCAGTTGCGGATACACCATCGTGCGCCAGCGGCGTCCGGAGAAGATGCCGTAGTGACCAGCTTTTTCCGCCGTGAAGTGCCGCTGATTCTGCGCGGGAATGCCCGTGCAGAGATCGTGCGCGGCGCGTGTCTGACCGCTGCCGGAGATGTCGTCCAATTCGCCTTCGATAGTGAACAGGGCCGTCGCCGTGATGTCTTGCGGGCGCACGCGCTCGCCGTTCACGTCCCACGTGCCTTCGGCAAGACGGAACTCCTGGAACACGATACGGATGGTCTCCAGGTAATACTCGGCGGCCATGTCGAGCACGGCGTTGTACTCGTCATAGAAACGGCGATGCTGCTCGGCGTCGTCGTCGTCCCCGCGAAGGAGGTTCTGATAGAAGTCCCAGTGCGCGGTAAGGTGGCGCTCCGGATTCATCGCGACGAATCCCGCGTGCTGCAAAAAGCCCGGATACACCTTGCGGCCCACGCCCGGATAATTCGCCGGCACCGTATAGATGACGTTGTTCTCGAACCACTCGTAAGAGTGCTCGTTGGCGAGCGAATTGACCGATGTCGGGCTGCGGCGCGCGTCGATCGGGCCGCCCATCATGGTCATGGTGCGCGGCGTGTCCTCGCCGCGGCTCGCCATCAGCGAAATGGCGGCAAGCACCGGCACGGTCGGCTGACACACCGAAATGACATGCAGGTCCTTCGCACCGATATGGCGGATGAACTCCTGAATGTATTCGACGTAATCGTCCAGATGGAACGCGCCATTTTCGACCGGCACCATGCGCGCGTCCAACCAGTCGGTGATGTACACCTTATGGTCTTGCAAAAGCGTGTTCACGGTGTCGCGCAAGAGCGTTGAATGGTGGCCGGAGAGCGGCGCGCACACCAGCACGATAGGCTCGTCCTTCAACTTGGTGACGGTGGCGCTGTCGTCGGCGAAGCGCTTGAAGCGCAGCAGACGGCAAAACGGCTTTTCGACAACCGTCTGCTCGACGATCGGAATGTTATGGCCGTCCTTCACGATCTGGTGAATGTCGAACTGCGGCTTTTCGTAGTCTTTGCCGAGCCGGTACAGCAATTCGTAGCCGGCCGCAAAACGGCTCGCGCCGGGAACATAGGAAAGTGGGCTCGCCGGATTCACAAACGACTTCGATGCGGCCTGGGCCCAGGCGGTGAGGGGCGACAACATGGCCCGCTGAACTTCGTGGATTTGGTAGAGCATGGTTGCCCCGTGAAAAACCGGTCTGCGTGTCGATCCCGGCAAGACTTCCGGCGATCAGGCTCAACGACGCTCGATAATCCCCGCGTGCGGCGGGCTGTCGCCGCACGCGAGGCACTGTCTCTTCCCTTACTACTAACGTCTGATGCTTGATACTGGGCAACTTCTGGGCATTTAACGACACGCCCGGCTCGGAGCTTGAGCCGAAGCAGAATTTTCTGCGCAACAAACGCACGATTCCACTAAACGGTTAAAAATACCAGCTTTTGCTTCGCTACGCGCAACAGTTAAATTTTGTGCGTTGCACCAATCTTAACTGCATGGCATTCGTATTCCAAACACGACTTTGCCTATTTCTTGGCCATCGCGGCTTCCAGTGCTGGATTTGCCTTGAGATTCCCGTCTTTCGAGTCGCCAGCAGGTTGACCCGTCGCTTCGGCCATCTCTTCTTCGTGCCGCATCAGATTCATGCCGGTGTGCACCAGCGCCACGTGCGTGAAGGCCTGCGGAAAGTTGCCAACCATGCGCTTCGCTATCGTGTCGTACTCCTCGGCCAGAAGGCCTACGTCGTTGGCGAGGCCGACGAGACGCTCGAACATCTGATGCGCCTCATCGAGCCGCCCTTGCAGCGCGAGGTTGTCGACCAGCCAGAAGCTACAAGCCAGAAACGTGCCTTCTCCAGGCGGCAGACCATCGGCGACTTCGGTCGTGTGATAGCGCTTGACCAGCCCATCGTGCGTCAGAGTGGTTTCGATTGCATGTACGGTTCCGGCCACTCGCGGATCAACGGGCGGCAAAAAGCCGAGCAACGGGATCAGAAGGAGGCTCGCATCGAGCGCATCGCCGTCATACGTCTGCGTGAACGAATTGATTTGCGGATTCCAGCTTCTTGCGCAGACGGCGGCATGCACGCGCGCGCGCATCTCGCGCCAATGATCCACCGGACCTTCCAGATCGAACTTTTCCGCCGATTGAATCGCGCGGTCGTAGGCCACCCACGCCATCACCTTGGAGAACGTGAAATGCTTGCGGCCGCCGCGCACTTCCCAGATGCCTTCGTCGGGCATCTCCCAGACGGTGTCCAGGTGCTGAAGCATGGCGCACTGGATCGACCATGCGGTTTCGTCGCTTTGCAGGCCACCGACGCGCGCGAGATGCAACGCGTTCATCACTTCGCCATAGACGTCGAGCTGCAACTGATTGACCGCGCCATTGCCGATGCGCACCGGTTGTGCGCCTTCGTAGCCCGGCAGCCAGGGAATCTCGTATTCGGGCAGACGCCGCTCGCCCGCGATGCCGTACATGATCTGCACCTGATCGGGCGAACCCGCCATCACGCGGCCCAGCCACGCGCGCCAGGCGCGGGCTTCGTCGTAGTAGCCGCCGCGCATCATCGCGAGCAGCGTGATGGTCGCGTCGCGCAGCCAGCAATAGCGATAATCCCAGTTGCGCGTGCCGCCGAGCTGTTCGGGCAGCGACGTTGTCGGCGCGGCAACGATGCCGCCGGTCGGCTCATACGCCAGCGCCTTGAGCGTAATGAGCGAACGGCGTATGGCGCTGGCCCACTTGCCCTTGAGTTCACTTTGGCTAGACCATTCGCGCCAGTAATTTTCGGTGCGTGCGAGTTGCGTGTGCGGATCGTGCGCGGGCGGCAGCCGCAAATGCGATTGCGAATAGCACAGCGAAAAGGGCACGCGTTCGCCCGCGCCAACGTCGAAGTACGCGGTCGTGCGCATGTTCTCGCCGACGAGATCCACGGGCGTGCGCAGCACGGCGAGATCGGGACCGGCAATCGCGCGAATGCCGCTCGCGTCGGGCAGGCGGCTGACCCACGGAATCGCCGAGCCGTAGTCGAAGCGCAACACCAGTTCCATCTTCATGCGCACCGAGCCGCGTTTGCCCACGACGATGCGCACCAGTTCCGAGTGACCATTGCGCGAAGGCATGAAGTCGACGATCGTCACCGCGCCATCGGGCGTCTCGAAGTCGGTTTCGAGGATCAGCGTGTCTTCGCGATAACGACGCCGGATGACCGGCGCTTTACCGTCGGGCATTTCCGGCGCGAGCAGCCATCGGCCATGTTCGGGTGTGCCGAGCAACGCCGAAAAACACGAGGCTGAGTCGAAGCGCGGCCAGCAGAGCCAGTCTACGGAACCGTCACGAGAAATAAGTGCTGCGGTGTGGCCGTCGCCGACCATGGCGTAATCTTCGATCAATGCTGGCATGCGGACATCTTCCTGCTGGCGGCGCCCGAGAGCGCCGGGGTTGGAATGAGAACGACAGAGACGTGTAATACGCAATACGCGAACCCTTGGTCTGGCCGCATTCTGCCGCATTCTGCCGCATTCGTTCACGGTGAGCAGGAAACCGGGCGAACGCTCCTCTATCGCAGCGGCAACGGCGCGTCCCGCAGGGCTGGCGGAAACGCCCGCGTGACTCGCCGATGAAAACTTGCCGGAACGATCGGCCAATGTTTAAATGAAGTCTTACGAACGGCCTTCAGGTCGCGTCGTTCAACTGCGCGTCGGGACCATGTCGCGCTGTCATCGAACCTTCTTTCGCACCACGGTCTCACGCTTCGCACGTCGCATACCGGTTCATCACTTCGTGATTTCGGGGAACAGGACACCATGCACAATCCGTCGAAAGCTGACTGCATCGCCATTCTTTCCGCAGCAAGCCGGTTGAGCGAGCCCGACACTTTGCTCGCGCTCGATCCCGGACATCTCGGTTTGTCGCGCAACGCGATGGAAACCGCCGCCGTCTTTCTCACCGAGCGCGGGTGCTTCAGCGGCTATTCCTTCGACGCGGCGGGCGTCGCGGTAGGCGCGCTGTCCTTGCAAGGCCGCTTGCGGCTGGAACAACTCGCCAACGGTTGAAACGCGAAGACTTTCGCGTCCAATCCTAGGACATGCGCGCGGTTCAAGCCGCGCGCATGCGTTCGTCAGAAATGCGCCGAGCCCATGCCGAATAGCCCGATCAGTCCAATCACGATCAGATAGATCGCGACGATGAAGTTCAGCAGTCGCGGCATCACGAGGATGAGAATCCCGGCGATCAGCGACACCAGCGGCCCAAGGCTTACGTGAATGTTCATCGCAGCAACTCCTTTTTGTTGTTGGTTCGAATGGTTGGGTTTAGCCTGTTGCGGTTTGCCCGGTGGCACGGTGGGAGCAAAACTTGCTCGCGCCACGCCAGCCAGACGATGCCGCAGCCGTTCGCGCATCGCCCTCGATAACAAGCATCAGAAGACGATGAGGAGCTTTCATGCACCCGAGCCATCCGTTGCCGGAACGGTTGTCCGCCGTCGCGGCGAGACGCACGTCGCAAGTGCCGCGCCCGCTACAGAATACGCTCACGAGTTCGCTCTTGGCTTCATTCAAGCCGCGTAGGTGGGCCCGGGGTTTCGCGTTGATCCTGTCGATCGCGGCCACGCATGCCGTGGCGCAGACGCCCGCAAGCGCGACGCCGGCCGCGGGCGCCAGTGGCGTTGCGGTTTCATCGGGCGGCGAGGTGCTCGATCTGCTCATCGGCACTTACACGGGCGGCGGCAAGAGCGAAGGCATCTATGTTTATCGCTTCGATACCGGCAATGGCGAACTGACGCGCGTCGCGTCGGCGCAGACGGTGAACCCGTCGTATCTCGTCGTGAGTCGCGATCACAATTACGTGTATGCCGTGAACGAACTGCCCGGCGACAACGGCCCGGCTTCGCAACGCGGCGGCATCAGCGCGTTTCGCTTCGACCGCGCAACCGGCCAGTTGAGCTTTTTGAACCGCGTGTCGGCGGATGGCAACGACCCGTGTTACCTCGCGCTCTCGCCGGATGGCAAATATCTGCTGACAGCCAATTACTCGGTGGCCGCCAATCCCGGCGGCAGCTTCGCGGTGTTTCCGATCAACGCCGATGGTCACGTCGGCACCTCCGTGCTGACGGTGCATCACGAAGGCAACGGGCCCGTGAAAGGGCGGCAGGACAACTCGCACGTTCACTCGACCGTGTTCTCGCCCGATGGCAAATATCTCTTTACGCAAGACCTGGGCGTCGACAAGGTGTTCGCGTACCGCTACACGCCCGATGGCAGCCGCGGCCTGTTCGGTCCGACCGATGCGCGTTACACGCCGATCAAGGCTGGTTCGGGCCCACGGCATCTGATTTTCGATACCGGCGGCAAGCATGCGTATCTCACGACCGAAATGAACGCGTCGGTGCTCGTCTTTTTCTATCGCGACGGCAAACTCAGCGAAACGCAGAGCGTGCCGATGACCGCGCCCGGCTTCAAAGGCAAGATCGGCGGCGGCGCGGTGCATCTGTCGCCCGATGGACGCTTTCTGTATGCGACCAATCGTGGCGACGCGAACGAGCTCGTCGCGTTCGCGGTCGATCCGAACAACGGCCATCTCAAGCTCTTGAAACGATATCCGACGCTCGGCAAGACGCCGCGTGAGTTCGCGATCGACCCGAGCGGGCGCTGGCTCATCGTCGGCAATCAGGACAGCGACAGCGCGTTCTTCTTCCGGCGCGATCCGGCATCGGGCGAACTGGCATCGGATCCGAAGCGGCTTTCTATCGGCTCGCCGGTCGATTTCAAGTTCGTCTCGCCGTCTTGAGAAGTTTTGCGCGGTGCGTTGTCGATCGCGGCAATGGTCCGTTCCAGGCTTTCGTCACGTGACCGACACGCGAAGCCGTCACGGTTTCATCTCTGTGCACGGTCTTCGCGCTTCTCATGCGGCCCGTGCAACCGATGGCAACGGCGGCGTTGTGTTCTTCCGGGTCCGCCACGAGTTCTAGTACGATGCTGCGTCGGCTCGCGCAGCCTGGCATTCGGAACCGAAAGGTATCCTGATGAAATCGAAAGACAACGGAAATTGCAGGGAAAGCAAGATTGAACACGACTTACACTTCCGGCCGCGCCGGGCGTCCCGAACCGGGCCCGCAGCCTGACAAGAACGAAGCGGCGCCGCCCGGCTTTATCAGCGCGTTTCGCTTTGCGGGCGGCCAGGCGCTGCGGCTTTCGTGGGACGAAGCGCGCGATGCGATCACGGGCGACGGACCGACGTGGCTCCATCTCTCGGCCAACGACGATACCGTCGAAGGCTGGCTCGAAGGCGTGAGTTCCATGCCCGATGTCGCGCGCGAATTTCTGAACGGCGAGGACAAACGTCCGCGCGTGCACATGGGACCGAATTTCATGTACGGCGTCGTCGCCGACTTGGAGCTCGTCGCGGCGACGCCCGCGGGCGCGGAGCCGGGCGCACGCGAGGCGATTCGCGCGACCGGCGCATTGCGCTTTTACGTCGACCGCAACCGCATGATTACGGTGCGCGCGCGTCCCTTGCAGTCGACCGACCGGCTGCGTCATGCCGTGCTCGAAGGCGCGATGTTCCGCGATACCGTCGATCTTTTCGCGGGTCTGATCCGCGCGCTCAACGAGACCTTCGCGGACCGTATCGATGAAATCGGCGACCGTCTCGACGATGTCGAAGAGGGCGTGCTCGAAGGAGGCCATTCGAACTGGCGCGTCGAACTCGGCGTGGTGCGGCGGCGGCTGGTGGAGGTCAAGCGCTTTATCGACCCCGAGCGTAACGCGCTCACGCAACTCGTGACGCGCCGGCTTGAATGGGCCGAACCGCGCTCGATGGAAGCGCTCGTGCAAGCCATTCAGGTGCTCAACGGATTGGGCGGCGGGCTCGAAGGACTCTACGAGCGCGCCAAACTCTTGCAGGACGAAATCGCCGCGCTGCTTTCCGAGGACATCAACCGCAAGCTCTTGTGGCTCGCGATCATGTCCGCGTTGTTATTGCCCGCCACGCTCGTGACGGGCATCTTCGGCATGAACGTCGCGGGCTTGCCGGGCACGCACAATCCCGCTTCGTTCTGGGTGGTGGTCGGCGTGATGGCGGGCTGCGCCGCCATCACGATCTTCCTGTTGCGCCGCTTGCGGCTCTGGTAAAAACGCTTAGTCGGCCGGGCCCGGCGGTGCGAGCACCTCGCGATTGCCGTTGCTGCCCATCGAGGAGACGAGCCCGGCCGTTTCCATCTGCTCGACAAGCCGCGCCGCGCGGTTATAGCCAATACGCAGTTGCCGCTGCACCGACGAAATCGACGCGCGCCGTGTGCGCAACACGAACGCGACGGCTTCGTCGTAGAGCGGGTCGGCTTCGGCCTCGGGCGTTTCGCCGAACAGGTCTGGCGACGCGCCTTCGGACGTCGGCCCGGACAGAATGCCTTCCTCGTATTCCGGCTCGCCAAACTGCTTCAAATATTCGACCACGCGATGCACTTCGTCGTCCGCGACGAACGCGCCGTGTATGCGTTGCGGGTAGCCGGTGCCGGGTGGCAGGAACAGCATGTCGCCTGCGCCGAGCAGCGATTCCGCGCCCATCTGATCGAGAATCGTGCGCGAATCGATCTTGGACGACACCTGAAACGCCACGCGCGTCGGAATGTTGGCCTTGATGAGACCCGTGATGACATCGACCGAAGGCCGCTGCGTCGCGAGAATCAGGTGGATGCCGGCCGCGCGCGCCTTCTGCGCAAGACGCGCGATCAATTGTTCGATTTGCTTGCCCGCGACCATCATGAGGTCGGCCAGTTCGTCGATGATCACGACGATGAGCGGCAGCGTCGATAGCGGCTCGGGTGCATCGGGCGTCAAGGAAAACGGATTCGTGAGCTTCTTGCCGGCCGCTTCGGTGGCGCGGATTTTTTGATTGAAGCCCTGCAGATTGCGCACGCCCACCGCCGACATCAGCCGGTAGCGCTTTTCCATTTCGCCGACACACCAGTTGAGCGCGTTCGACGCGAGCTTCATGTCGGTGACGACGGGTGCGAGCAGATGCGGAATGCCTTCGTACACGGACAGTTCGAGCATCTTCGGGTCGATCATGATGAGGCGCACGTCCTCAGGCGTCGCCTTGTAGAGCAGCGAAAGGATCATCGCGTTGATCGCGACCGACTTGCCGGAGCCCGTCGTGCCCGCGACCAGCATGTGCGGCGCCTTGGCGAGGTCGGTGACGACCGGATTGCCGACGATGTCCTTGCCCATCGCGATGGTGAGATTCGACTTCGATGCGCGGTACACGTCCTGTTCGAGAATCTCGGACAGACGGATCATCTGGCGTTTTGCGTTCGGCAGTTCGAGGCCCATGCAGGTTTTGCCGGGAATCGTTTCGACGACGCGGATCGACGTGAGACCGAGGCCTCGCGATAGATCCTTCATGAGGCCGACGATCTGACTGCCGCGCACGCCGAGCGCCGGGTCCACTTCGAAGCGCGTGATGACGGGGCCAGCGGACGCGCCGACAACCGTGACGGGCACCTTGAATTCCTGCAGCCGTTGTTCGATTAGCTGGCCGGTTTCGGCGAGTTGCTGTTCGGAGACGGGTTCGGCGTCTTCGGATGCGGGTTCGAGAAGGTCGAGCGTGGGCAATTCAACTGCGGATGCGTGCGGCGCGTGGAATTCGAATTCGGTAGGCGCGAAGCCGCGTACCGGCGGGCGCGGGGCGCTTGCTGGCGACGTTGTTGCGGCGGGTGGCGCTTCGGCTTCGGCCTCTTGCAGCGGGACGGCGATGGGGAAGCGCACGATGTTCGATGGCTTTTCCGGCGCGTCGAGGGCTTCCTCGCGCGCGGTCTCGTGGACGGGAGACGTCGAAGCGCTTTGGATCGATTCGTCTCGAAGCGACGCGGGCGCGTGCCGCACGGTGTCGTCGCGCGGCAACGCGGGTGCGCTTTGGCCGGTTTCGTCGCCAGGCAACGTGGATGTGCTTCGGAATGTGTCGTCGGGAGGCAATGCCGTCGCGTTTCGCACGGGATTCGCAGCAGACGGAGCGGGCTGATCGCGAGCATCGTCGAATGTGTCCGCGAGCGGCGGCGGCTCGTCCATCGGCAGGAACGACGGCAGAGGAGGTGGCTCGTATCTCGGCGACGATGACGGCTCGTCCAACCACGGCGGTGTAGGTGTTTCGGTGTGACGCGTTGGCTCGACCAAGTCAGGCTCGGCGTGCTCCGGCGTGAACTCGCGATGAATCGGTGGCGTAGCGGGCGTTGCGGGCGCGTCCAACGAAACCGCTGCCGGCGCTTGCGACGCAACGTTGGCTCCCATGCGTGAGAAAACAAGCGTGCTTGCCCCAACGGAGGTGGCATCGTCTGAAATGGCGCTGTTCGCGTTCAGACCGCCATCGATCAACGTGTCCGCTGGCTTCGGAGAGAAGTCGACAGGTTCCGTACTCGTTGGCGCTCGCGTTATGGCGTCGCTCGCAGATTGCGATGCGACTTGCGAGCCAGACGCTGCGGCCATATCCGCCACCATCGCTTCAGGTTCACGCGCGAGCCCCGTTCCGGCGAGCGACGTCCATAACGCGGCGTTCTCCTCGATAGACCGCAGCGTCGCCTGAACGGACTCGGGCGGTGGAGGTGGTTCGAGCGGCGAAAGTGCCGAACGCGCCAGCGCGTCGGCGGGCGTTGGCAGCGAACGCCCAGCAAAGTCACGCGTGGCCGTTGTTGCGGTCGGACGAGCGGGCGGCGCGCGCCGCACGAGCCCGGGCGAAGTCTGCCCCGCACTACTTTGTGCGGGCATCGGACCGCGTGCATTGCCTCCTGCCGATACTGAAGCGGTGCCGCCCCGGGCCAGTGCAGCCGATGCAGCCGGAGCAGCCGGAGCCGCACCCGCCCGAGAAACATTCCCGCGCGGCTCGACCGCAACCGATGAGGCAGTACTGCGCGACGCAGAAGCCGCAGCCATTCCCGCGGAAGTTCGCGCCGACGCTGTCGGGCCATTCGCGCCTTGTGCCGGCCGCGCCCCCGGCGACACCGAGGCACGCGGCTGCGTGGACGGATTCAACCATCCACCGGGCGCGACCGGCTCGATGGGCATCGGCCGACCGGACGCGCTCTCCGCTTCGAACGCGGATCGGCTGAGACGCACGGCGGCATAGTTGGTCGACGCGGTGTTCCTCGCTGACGCCTGATCGCGATTCGCGCCGCTCTTGCCGATAGAAGGGGGACGCCACGCGGTAGGCCGCCGATAGCGTCCGCGTTGCTTGCCGGTCGGCAAACCGAGCGTGGGCTCATCCTGCGGCACGCGCACGGACGAGGCATCGAAACGATCCGCGCCGATGCCGCGCACGGGGATCTCGCGCGTCGTCTTGTTCTTGTCGCGCGCACGACGCTCGAACCAGCCGGATGCATCCCGTCGCCCACGGCGTTCCTTCTTCGGCTGCGGTTCGCGCTCGTTTTTTTCGGGTGGTGTCAGCCAGCTCTTCGGCAAATCGAAGCCGAACGCTTCATCGAACCAGATCAGCACCGAGCGCCACGAGAACTCGACGAGCCACGGCGCGAACATTGCCAGCACGAGGGCCGCAACGGCAATCGCGCCAGCCGGATAAGCCAGATTGACGAGAAGCAAGGCAAGCGCCCGACCACCGCGATTGATATTCGCCTGCGTTTCGACGCCACTTGCAAGCAGGCCTTCGAGCACGCTGCTCGACAGCAATACGCAGAAGAAGCCGACCCACAGCCGGATCGTGCCGGGGCCGCGCAGTCCGCTGCCGCTCGGGAGCACCGATTTCACGATGCGCCAGAGGAGTGGAAGGATCCAGACGACTGATGCACCGAACCAGCCGAGAACTACCATTTGCATGCTAGAGATAGAACCAATGTTGGGTGAGACGTATGAGACAGGACCAGACTCGCTGCCGGCTTCGGACGCATGCGCGTTCAACCAGGCAGTTTAACGGTTGCGGCGTGCGCCGATAGGTATGGCGCAAGCACGCAACACCTCGCGCTTACTTGGGCCGCGGCGCGAACGTGAGCACCTGTCCATCGGCGAGCGTCAGTTGCAACGCTGGCGGCGGGTTCATCTGAACGCCGCTTCTGGCGACATGTGCGAGTCCATCCAGATACGGCTGCTCCAACGCACCGCCCGTGCCGGAGACGCAAGCCATGCGCGTACCGGCGAGCGGGCCGAACGTGAGCTTGCCGTCTTTCAGGTCATAGGCGCCCGCGAAGCGGTTGCAACCGGAAAAGCCGCTCGCGCGCCGATGGCCGCTCGCCGTCGAAAAGTCGAGCGTGATGGGCTGCGCGCCGCCCGCGTCCTGAGGAAGCGCACGCGGCTTGCCACTTGCATCGGTCCACCGCGTGAGCTGCCATTGCGTGTCGTCGAGCAATTGCGTGGCGGCGGGATTGTAGGGATCGGTGGGCGGCGCGCTCGTGTCGGGATGCTTGGGGAGCGCGCAGCCGGCGATGAAACCCGTGGCGAGCAGCAGCACACCGGCGCGCCGCGATGCACGTGTGAGCCACGCCGGCGCTCCCCGAAAAAGCGGCGACGTAGACGGTGTGCGGATGAAGTGCGTGGGCATCGGGGAGTCCTGAAACTGGCGAAACCGTAAGGGTATCGCACTCGTCCTACGATTTGTCCAGCGCTCGATGCAACAAAATGATCGGCAGCGCTTTCCTCCCGTCGACGATCTTCGAAAAGCACGCGAATGCCTTGCAACTGAGCAGCGATACCGCTTGTCATACTGCTCTTGGCGCCTGTCAATAGACCGAATGGCAGAGCTGTTGCACTAAGCGGTGCGTGTTAACATCCGGGCCATTCTCGCCTCATCGAATGTTCGAGCAACAGGCGCCACCGAATCCGATTTCTGGAGCACTCATGCACACCGACTCGCAACGCGACCCCGCTACCGGCACGAATGCCGCGACCGACGTCGAGCGCCGCATCGGCACGCCGCTTTCGGCGCATGCCACGCGCGTGATGTTGCTCGGCGCGGGCGAGCTCGGCAAGGAAGTGATCATCGCGTTGCAGCGGCTCGGCGTCGAGGTGATCGCGGTGGATCGCTATGCGAACGCGCCGGGGCATCAGGTCGCGCACCGGGCGCATGTCATCGACATGACCGATGCAGTGGCGCTGCGCGCGCTCGTCGAGCAAGAGTCGCCGCATCTGATCGTGCCCGAGATCGAGGCAATCGCCACCGACGCGCTCGCCGACATCGAAGCCGCTGGCATTGCCACCGTGATTCCGACCGCGCGCGCCACGCAATTGACGATGAATCGCGAAGGCATTCGCCGCCTGGCCGCCGAGACGCTTGGCTTGCCGACCTCGCCGTACGCGTTCGCGCAGTCGCTCGAAGAGATGAAGGCGGCGATCGCGAAGATCGGTTTTCCGTGCGTGGTGAAGCCCGTCATGTCGTCCTCGGGCAAGGGACAATCCGTGCTCGGAAGCGACGCGGATGTCGAGCCCGCCTGGAACTACGCGATGGCGGGCGGGCGCGTGAACCACGGGCGCGTGATCGTGGAAGGGTTCATCGACTTCGAGTACGAAATCACGCAACTCACCGTGCGCGCGGCCGACCCCGCGACCGGCGAGACGGCGACCTTTTTCTGCGAGCCTATCGGCCACGTGCAGGTGGCGGGTGACTACGTCGAATCCTGGCAGCCGCAGGCGATGAGCGCCGTCGCGCTCGCCCGCTCGCGCGATGTCGCGGCAAAGGTGACGACCGCGCTCGGCGGACGCGGCCTCTTCGGCGTGGAACTCTTCGTGCGCGGCGATGACGTATGGTTTTCGGAAGTCAGTCCGCGTCCGCACGACACGGGTCTCGTGACGCTCGCCACGCAGCGTTTCTCCGAGTTCGAATTGCACGCGCGCGCCATTCTCGGCTTGCCCGTCGATACCGCGCTGCAAACGCCGGGCGCATCGGCGGTGATCTACGGCGGCCTCGACGAAGCGGGTATCGCCTTCGAAGGCGTGGCCGAAGCGCTTGCGGTGCCGGGCGCGGATCTGCGCCTCTTCGGCAAGCCCGAGAGCTTCGCGAAACGGCGCATGGGCGTCGCGCTCGCTACTGGCGTCGATACCGGCGAAGCGCGTGAGCGCGCGAAGCTGGCGGCGTCGAAAGTAAAGCCCGTATCGAGTCGACCGGGCTGACCATCGCCTGCAAATGGCAGGGAGAAGATAGTGAAGCGAATCATCATGGCCGCGTTGATCGTGGCGTGCGCGGGACTTTCGGGCTGCGGGCTGGCCGCGGCTCCGTGCCGGATCGCGTCAGCGGGTTTGAAGATCGTGCCGGTGGTCGGCCATGTCGCGGCCGCGCCCACGGACGCCTGCGCGGACGTGATCGATCCATGATCTTCGGGCCATCCATCAAGGCTCGCCGAGCCGCTTCCCACGATTTCCGGACCCGATGATGAAACGATCTCTCGTACTTTCGGCCGCGCTTCTTATGGCGTCTTCCGTCGCCACGACCGCGCGCGCGATGCCGCTCACCGTGCCGCAAATCCAGACCGCCTCGACGCAGACCACGCGCTACGACTGCAAGGATGGCAAGAGCGTGTCGGTGCAATACACCAACGCACGCAATCACCAGAGCTTCGCGGCATTGACGGTGGATGGCCGCAAACTGCTGTTCGTCAACGTGATCGCGGGTTCCGGGGCCAAATACGTCGCGGATCAATATACGTGGTGGACCAAGGGACCGCAGGCCAATCTCTATGACGAGATGGCGGCCAAGGACTCGCCGCCGCTACTGGCCGATTGCGAGGCGCACAACAAGTAAGCGCGGCCCACGTCGTGCGCCTCTGTCGCATGAAGCGCGGAAAGGGGCGGATCGACGCCGGATGCTACAATGTGCGGCTTTCCGGCTAAGATTTTTGCCCTGCAGCGTCGTGGTTCGCATCGGTTCGCGTGGCCTTCCACTTGAGCGTGCGTCGGCCGCCTTGAAGGCGTCATCGAAGCCGTGTTCCATCGCAGCGGGCCTTGTGCCCGAACCTGCGGCGTTCCGCAGGCCGCGACCATCGGCCGAATCTGCGTCAGGCGCTCGTTTTCCTGCCCGGCGCGCTTCAAGTGCATGGCAAGCGCCGCGCACAAATGCTTGCGCGGACAACCCTCCGCGTCACCGAAATACTCACGCGTAATCGACCGAACGCCCGCTTACGCACCGCTTCAAGCGGATTTTTAGCGAAAGCCCAATAGTCACCATGTCAGATTCCGTCGCCACGAACCCGTCCACCGCGCCTACGTTCGATCAGTTCGGCTTGGCCGCCGACATCCTCAAGGCAGTGAGCGAGTCCGGCTATACCACGCCCACGCCGATCCAGGAGCAGGCCATTCCCGTCGTGCTCGCGGGCCGCGATGTGATGGGCGCGGCGCAGACCGGCACGGGCAAGACCGCGAGTTTTTCGCTGCCGATCATCCAGCGTCTTTTGCCGATGGCCAATACGAGCGCCTCGCCCGCCCGCCATCCCGTGCGCGCGCTGATGCTTACGCCCACGCGCGAACTTGCCGATCAGGTCGCCGCCAACGTGCAGACCTACTCGAAGCACACTGCGTTGCGCAGCACGGTGGTGTTCGGCGGCGTCGACATGAATCCGCAGTCGGATGCGTTGCGCCGTGGCGTGGAGATTCTCATCGCGACGCCGGGACGTCTGCTCGATCACGTTCAGCAGAAGACGCTCAATCTCGGCCAGGTGCAGATGCTCGTCCTCGACGAAGCCGACCGCATGCTCGACATGGGCTTTCTGCCGGACCTGCAGCGCATTCTGAATCTGCTGCCTAAGGAGCGTCAGACGCTGCTGTTTTCGGCGACGTTCTCGCCTGAAATCAAGAAGCTCGCGGCAACTTACTTGCGCAATCCGCAGACCATCGAAGTCGCGCGCAGCAACTCCACCGCGACCAACGTGCGGCAGATCGTCTTCGAAGTGCACGAGAGCGACAAGTCGGGCGCCGTCGCGCAACTGATCCGCCAGCGCGGATTAAAGCAGGTCATCGTGTTCTGCAACAGCAAGATCGGCGCGAGCCGGTTGGCGCGCGTGCTGGAACGTGATGGCATCGTCGCCACCGCGATTCACGGCGACCGTACGCAAGGCGAGCGCATGCAGGCGCTCGACGCGTTCAAGCGCGGCGAGATCGAAGCACTCGTCGCAACCGACGTGGCCGCGCGCGGGCTCGACATCGCCGAATTGCCGGCGGTCATCAACTTCGACTTGCCGTTCAGCGCGGAAGATTACGTGCACCGTATCGGTCGCACGGGGCGCGCGGGTGCGTCGGGCGACGCGTTGTCGCTGTGCAGCGCGAACGAACGCAAGCAGCTTGCCGACATCGAGAAGCTGATCAAGCGTCCGCTCGAAGTGATGACGCTCGAAGTAGCGACGCCGGTGCGCCGTGAAGGCGCGCGGCGCGACGAGCGGCCGGTCCGCCCGGAGCGCAGCGAACATCGGCATGGCGCGCGGGAAGAAGCGGGTCCGCGCCGGCGCACGTCGGGGTCGTCGTATGATCGGCCGCGCGGGCGTCAGCAGCCGGTGGACGAATTCTTCCTCAAGCCTTACGAGCCCTCGCCCTCGGCGGTGAAGCGGCATGAGGAAAGCGTCGAGCCGGAGCGCAAGAGCGCGCCGAAGCAGCCGTTGGCCGCGTTGCTTGGCGGGTTGGGTGCGTTGCGTAAGTCGACTTGAGTTGGCGCATGAAGCTTTGAGAAACGGTGGTCTCTGCGACTGCCGTTGAACCGTTGGGAACGGTATGTGTTGAATGAAAAGGGCAACCGGTTAGGTTGCTTTTTTTATGTGCCGCTCCTTGAGCACTTAAAGGCCGCAGCCAACGTTCTGAGGCGACAACAGACCCAATCTCGTATCGCACTCGTCAGTCGAACGCTTACGCGGCGCGAGCGATTAGCCCCTCAAAAGCGAACGCACGCCACTAGATAATCCCGAACCGACGCGCCCACTGCGCGGTCGCATCCGCATACAACGACTCGAGCGAACCGGCGGCGGCCACTTCGATACTCAAATGCCGCGCCGCCTGCACCAACGCATCCAGCGGCGCGTCACGACCAAGCGGCGCCGCGCCCGTCTGCTTGCTGAGTTTCTCGCCCGCATCGTTGCTGACGACAGACACATGCAGATACGACGGCGTCGGCACATCGAGACATCGCTGAAGATAAATCTGCCGCGCGGTCGAATCCAGCAGGTCTGCGCCGCGCACGACATGCGTAATGCCGGCTGAAGCGTCGTCGACGACGACAGCCAGTTGATACGCCCACAGCCCATCCGCACGCTTCAAGGCAAAATCGCCGACTTCGGCCGCAAGATCTTGCGTTTGTATTCCCTGCCAGCGATCCACGAAACCGACGCGTGCCGCGTCGCCGTCCGGCACGCGCAGTCGCCACGCGCGCGCGGGACGGCCATGCAAGCCGCTTCGACAAGTACCGGGATAAGCGAGCGTCGCGTGACGAGCATGCGCATGAACGAGCGAGTCGGCGATCTCGCGTCGCGTGCAGCCGCAGGGATAAACGAAGCCGGCGGCAAGCAAGCGCTCGAATGCATCTTGATAAGCCGCGTCGCGTTGACTTTGCCAGACCGGCGGTTCGTCCGAATGCATGCCGAAATGCGCGAGCGTTGCGAGAATCTCGTCGGCCGCGCCAGCCACCGTACGCGGTGCATCGACATCTTCTATTCGCACGATCCAGCTACCGAGATGCGCCCGCGCATCGAGAAGACTAGCAAGCGCGCTGACGAGCGACCCCGCGTGCAGCGGCCCGGTGGGCGAGGGCGCGAAGCGGCCACGGTAAGTCATCTCAGGGCTCGTTCAAGGTTCAGGCGGCCTTCGCATCCGGATGACACGCGGGGCACGTGGCGCCCGGCACGTACAACGGCGACTGCTGATCTTCCACGCTGACCACCGCGCGGCAGCCGAAGCATTGCGAAGTGGAGGTCTGCTGCAGGTTCGGATCGAGCGCCGTGCGGTAGTCGAACACGAAACATTCGCCCGAGTAATGCGCGCCGCCCACTTCCTCGAAATACTTGAGGATGCCGCCCTCGAGTTGATAGACGTGATCGATGCCCACTTCCTTCATGTGAATCGCAGCTTTCTCGCAACGAATTCCGCCCGTGCAGAACGACACCACCGTCTTGCCTTCCAGATCGGCACGGTTCTGTTCGATCACCTCGGGAAACTCGCTGAATTTCGTGATGCGGTAGTCGAGCGCGTGGTCGAACGTGCCGACGTCCACTTCGAAGGCATTGCGCGTGTCGAGCATGACGACCGGACGGCCTTCGTCGTCGTGACCACGGTCGAGCCAGGCCTTGAGCGTCACCGGATCGACGGCGGGCGCGCGGCCGAGTTCCGGCTTGATCGCGGGCTTCTTCATGGTGATGATCTCGCGCTTGAGTTTCACCAGCATGCGGCGAAACGGTTGCTTTGCGGAGAGGCTTTCCTTGAATTGCAGATCGGCGAAGCGGTCGCCGAAGAGCGCGTCGCCCCGAATGTAATCGATGAACTCGCGCACCTCCGCCACCGGCCCCGCGATGAAGAGGTTGATGCCCTCCGGCGCGAGCAGGATCGTTCCCTTCAGGCCAAGCGCGTTGCAGCGTTCGGTGACGAGCGGGCGCCACGCGGCGCTGTCGTCGATGGAAACGAATTTGTAGGCGGAGAGGTTCAGAATGCTCATGATCGGATAACGGGGCAAAGCCGGTAAAAATGGCGGCAAAAAGCGGATGCTGGGACGCCGCGCAACTCCGTATTATCCCGCAAATGGCGCAGGTCTTTTCGTAGGCGCGGGCCGCCGCGTTCACGCCGTTTGCGCCAGCGCAATTTCGAGAATCGCCGAGGGCTTGTCCGTTCGGCTAACGCGCGCCCCTTAGCCGTTTTCGCGATGGGCCGCATGTACAATATCGTCATGTCAGATCCCCGCTTCGTTCATCTTCGCGTCCACTCCGAGTTCTCGATTGCCGACGGCATCGTGCGGCTGGACGACGTCGTCAAATCCGCCGCGAAAGACGGTCAGGGCGCACTCGCGCTGACCGATCTCGCCAACGCGTTCGGCCTCGTGCGCTTCTACAAGGAAGCGCGCAGCAAGGGCATCAAACCCATTGCCGGCTGCGATGTCTGGATCACCAATCCCGCCGATCGCGACAAGCCTTCGCGGCTGATCCTGCTCGTGCGCGACAAGACCGGCTATCTCAACCTGTGCGAACTGTTGAGCCGCGCGTGGCTGACGAATCAATACCGCGGGCGCGCGGAAGTGCTCGTCGAATGGCTCGAAGAAGGGCTGGCTGAAGGTCTGCTCGCCATTTCCGGCGCGCAGCAGGGCGACATCGGCATGGCGTTCGCGGCGGGCAACGCGGCAAGCGCGCAACGCAACGCCGAACGCTGGTCGGCGCTCTTTCCGAACGCGTTCTACATCGAACTGCAGCGCGCCGGTCAGCCGGGCGAACAGGCTTATTTTCAGGAGGCCGTCGCGCTCGCCGCAAAGCTCGGGTTGCCTGTGGTCGCCACGCATCCGCTGCAATTCATGACGCCCGACGACTACACCGCGCACGAAGCGCGCGTGTGCATTTCGGAAGGCGATATCCTCGCCAATCCGCGTCGTCAGAAGCGCTTCACGACCGAGCAGTATTTCCGCACGCAAGACGAAATGTGCGCGCTTTTCGCGGATATTCCTTCCGCGCTCGCCAATACGGTCCAAATTGCGAAGCGCTGTAATCTCACGCTCGAACTCGGCAAGCCCAAACTGCCGCTTTTCCCCACGCCGGATGGCCTTACGCTCGACGACTACCTCGTGCAGTTGTCGAAGGAAGGCCTCGAGGTGCGGCTCGCGCAGCTCTATCCCGATGAAGCCGAACGCGAGGCACAGCGCGAGACTTATTACGCGCGGCTCGAATTCGAGTGCGGCACGATCATCAAGATGGGCTTTCCGGGCTACTTCCTGATCGTCGCCGACTTCATCATGTGGGCGAAGAACAATGGCGTGCCGGTGGGTCCCGGCCGCGGTTCGGGCGCGGGCTCGCTCGTCGCTTATGCGCTCGGCATTACCGATCTCGACCCGCTGCGCTACAACCTGCTGTTCGAACGCTTCCTGAATCCCGAACGCGTGTCGATGCCCGACTTCGACATCGACTTCTGTCAGGAAGGGCGCGACCGCGTCATTCAGTACGTGAAGCAGAAATATGGCGCGGACGCGGTTTCGCAGATCGCCACCTTCGGCACCATGGCGGCGAAGGCGGCGGTGCGCGACATCGGCCGCGTACTCGATCTCGGCTACATGTTCACCGACGGCGTCGCCAAGCTCATCCCGTTCAAGCCGGGCAAGCACGTGACCATCGCGGACGCGATGAAGGAAGAGCCGACCCTGCAGGAGCGCTTCGACAACGAAGACGAAGTGCATCAATTGCTCGAACTCGCGCAGCGCGTGGAAGGGCTCACGCGTAACGTCGGCATGCACGCGGGCGGCGTGCTGATCGCGCCGGGCAAGCTCACCGATTTCTGTCCGCTCTACACGCAGGGCGAAGACGGCGGCGTGGTCAGTCAGTACGACAAGGACGACGTGGAAGCCGTCGGTCTGGTCAAGTTCGACTTTTTGGGCCTGACCACGCTCACCATCCTGGACTGGGCCGAGCGCTATATTCGCCGGCTCGATCCCTCGAAGAAAGACTGGAATCTCTCGCAGGTTCCGCTCGACGACCCTGCTTCGTTTTCGATCCTCAAGAAAGCGAATACCGTCGCCGTGTTCCAGCTGGAAAGCCGCGGCATGCAGGGCATGCTGAAGGACGCGCAGCCGGACCGCTTCGAGGACATCATCGCGCTGGTGGCGCTGTATCGTCCGGGCCCGATGGACCTGATTCCGAGCTTCTGCGCGCGTAAGCACGGGCGCGAGATCGTCGAGTATCCGGACCCGCGCGTCGAGCCCGTCCTGAAGGAGACCTACGGCATCATGGTCTATCAGGAGCAGGTGATGCAGATGGCGCAGATCATCGGCGGCTATTCGCTCGGCGGCGCGGACTTGCTGCGTCGCGCGATGGGCAAGAAGAAGCCCGAAGAGATGGCCGTGCATCGCGAGTTGTTCCGCGAAGGCGCGGCGAAGAACGGTCTCACCGCGCAGAAGGCGGACGACACCTTCGACCTCATGGAGAAATTCGCGGGCTACGGCTTCAACAAGTCGCACGCGGCGGCTTACGCGTTGCTCGCTTATCACACGGCGTGGCTGAAGGCGCACCATCCGGCGGAATTCATGGCGGCTAATATGTCGCTCGCCATGGACGACACCGACAAGGTCAAGATTCTCTTCGAGGACTGCATCGGCAATGGCATGGCCGTGCTGCCGCCGAACATCAACCAGTCGGCGTATCGCTTCGAACCGGTCGCCGAAGCGGACGGCAAGCGCTCGAAGACCATTCGCTACGGTCTGGGCGCGGTGAAGGGCAGCGGCCAGAACGCAATCGAAGAAATCCTGCGTGCGCGTGAAGACGGGCCGTTTGCGGATCTTTTCGACTTCTGCGAGCGGATCGACCGGCGCGTCGTGAATCGCCGCACGGTCGAAGCGCTGATCCGCGCGGGCGCGTTCGACTGCCTGCACGAGAACCGCGCGCAACTGCTGGCCTCCGTGCCGCTCGCCATGGAAGCCGCCGATCAGGCCGCCGCCAACGCCATGCAAGGCGGTCTCTTCGACATGGGCGACGCGCCGCTCGAAAAGCATCAGCTCGTCGATGAACCCATGTGGTCCGACAAGAAGCGCTTGCAGGAAGAAAAAACCGCGCTCGGTTTCTATCTGTCTGGCCATCTCTTCGACGCCTACAAAGGTGAAGTGCGCCGCTTCGTGCGTCAAAAAATCGGCGAACTGAAGGAAGGGCGCGACAAGCTCGTCGCGGGCGTGATCTCGACCACGCGCACGCAAATGACCCAGCGCGGCAAGATGCTGATCGTCAATCTCGACGACGGCACCGGCCAGTGCGAAGTCACCGTGTTCAACGAGCAGTTCGAAGCCAACAAGGCGCTCTTCAAGGAAGACGAGTTGCTCGTGGTGCAAGGTCAGGCGCGTAACGACGCCTTCACCGGCGGCATTCGCTTTACCGTCGATACCGCGATGGACCTCGAACGCGCGCGCAGCCGCTACGCGCAGTCGGTAAAGGTCGAGATGAACGGCAACGCGGATTCCTTGCGTCTGCGCCGCGTGCTCGAAGCGCATGCGGCGGGTGCGGAAGCGCCGGCGGCCGTGGCGCCGCCCGCGCGCGAAAACGGCAGGCAGCGCCAGTCCGCACCCATCCCGAACGGCTTGAACGTGAGCATCGTTTATCGCAGCGAGCATGCGGAAGGCGAAGTTCGGCTCGGCGATGCCTGGCGCGTCAAGCCCACCGACGAACTCATCACCGCGCTGCGCGGCGAGTTCGCGGGCAGCGCAATCGAAATCGTCTACTGATGCGCATCGGCATCTCGGCGAACGCGCTCAAACTGAGCGGCGGGCTCGAACGCTACGCCATGGACCTGGTGCGCGGTCTTGCCGCCGCCGGCTTCGAGGGCCGCCAAAAGCCTGCGTTCTTTGCCCGCAAGATCGACTCGTCGTTGTCGGAGAGCAAGCTCGTCGAGGCGCATCGCATCAAGGTGTCGTTTCTGCCGGGCAAGCTGCGCGACGTGTATTTTTCGTGGGCGCTCAAGCGCGCGCGCAATAAGGCCAGGGTCGACGTGCTGATCGGCTGCAATCGCGTGGAAGGCTCGGAGATCGCCATCTGCGGAGGCACGCATATCGGCTTTCTGCGCGCAACCGGGCGTCGCGAAAAGCGGTCGGATACGCGGCAGATCGCGCTCGAACGCAGGCAGTATCGGGACGCGCGCGTGATCGTCGCGCACTCGGACATGATGCGTAACGAGCTTCGCGGGCTCTACGGCATCGACGAACGGAAGATTCGCGTGCTTTATCCGCCCGTGGATGGCGCGCGTTTCGCCTTAGCCGATGAAACCTCGCGCGCCCGTCTGCGCGAACGGTTCGGTTTCAAGGAAGACGAAATCGTGCTGCTCTTTCCTTCGAGCAGTCACGAGCGCAAGGGTTTGCCGCTGATCGAGAAGGCGCTCGGCGGCGCAGGCTTGCCGATCGTGATCGCCGTCGCCGGGCGCGCGCCCGAGAAGAGCGCGCCGAACGTGCGCTATATCGGCTACGCGAAAAATATCGAGGACGCTTATCGCGCGGCGGACTTCACCATTCTCGCGTCGAGCTACGAGCCGTTTGGGCTCGTGGGCATCGAATCGGTCATGTGCGGCACGCCGGTGATCTTTCCGGCCTGCATCGGCTGTGGCGATGCCATCGACGAAAGCGCCAAGCACGTTTTCAAATCTGGCGATGCGGACGACCTGCGGCGCGTCGTCGCTGCGGCAATTGCTTCACGACGCCGCGTATCGGGCAATGCCGTTCGTTATGACGCGAGCGTCGCGTCGCATGTGAATGCGCTGCTGGCGATGGCGGAAGAAATCAGCGGCGGTCGTTGAAGCCGCTGAGCCAAGCCGTGGCGCCTATCGTCTCTCGTTCAGATGCTCGAGCTTCAAGAACCGGTAATACACCGTCTGCGCATTGAAGAGCGCGATCATGAAGCCCGTGCGCCCATCCAGAAAACCGCGGCGCAGAAAATAGGTTCGCAAAAAAGCCCACGTGCCGCGTATAAGCGCAACCCCGAAACCGCCGCGCTTGCCTGCCGCATGACGCTGCACGGCGCCAGCGGTCGAATAAGCGTCCAGCTTGCGCAGCACGGTCTCGAAGTCTTCGTAGGAGTAGTGCATCAGCCGGCCATTGAGCCTGATCGCGGGCTCGTTCGTGGAAAGCACCAGACGCTCGTGCACGAGATCCGACGAGAAGCGCGCCGCGCCCCGCTTGAACAGCCGGGGAATCCAGTCCGGATACCAGCCGCTGTGTCTCACCCACGTTCCGCAAAAACTCGATAACCGGTCGACCGAATAGACATCCGCTTGCGGGCGAGCGATGGCGGCTCGAATCGATGCGGCGAGTTCGGGCGTCACGACTTCGTCGGCATCGATAGACAAGACCCAGTCGGTGGCAAGCGCATCCAGCGCGCGATTCTTCTGCGGCCCGAAGCCGGGCCAGTCGCGCGCTTCGATCACGCGCGCGCGATGCGCCTGGGCGATACCCACGGTGGCGTCGGTGCTGCCGCCATCGACGATGACGATGTCATCCGCGAACGAAACCGAGTCGAGACATTGCGCGAGCCGCGCGGCCGCGTTGTAGGTGATGATGGCGATGCCAAGCGTTGGCGATTTCATGTTGCCCGAGTCCGGCCTCTGATTCTTGTCGTGGTCACGTTCGATTGGAAAAGCCTAGCCGCGCAAATGCCATTTCACGAAGAAGAACGGCGAAAGCAGCCACGGGCACGTCGCATACACGAACATCTTGATGCGAAATCCCGGACTGACTTCATTCGATCCAGCCAGCAACGCGACCTTGCGCGCCAACGACGCGTCGCCGAACACGGCGCTCACGTAGCGCTCGCGCGCCGACTTTCGCGCCAGCATTGCGCGCATCCGAGCGCCGACGCCGACCTTGTCCGCGTCGCTTTCGAGCTGACGCGTCTCGCCCGATCCGTTGATATTCGCAAGCTTGATACGCGCGACGAATTCCGCCGGCGTGCGCCATTTGCGCTTGCTCGACAGCCCGCCGCGCCGGTACAGCACGAGCGGTTCGTGCAGCGTATGCGCGCCGTGACTCATGATCGCGCGAAACGCCATGATCTGGTCTTCGCCGTAGATGCCGGGCGCGATCGGCCCGAACTCCTCGAAAAGACGCCGCGCCCACGCGTGCGCCGCGCCGACCAGATGAGGCCGCCGTTCCATCCAGTCGTCGAAGCAGCGATAGTCGTCGAGGTCCGTTACGCGCAGGATGTCGTGCGTATTGCCTTCGGCATCGAGGTCTTGCAGGTCGGTCGCGATGAGGTCGTGGCGCTTGCCGCTTGCGAGCCACACTTCCATGACGCGCGTGACGCGTTCCGGTCGCGAGATATCGTCGCCCGCCGTGATAAAAAGCATCTCGCCCGATGCGCGCGCCGCGAGCGCACTGAGATGCGCGCTGATACCCGTGTTCTTCTCGTTTCGATACAGCCGCACCGTATGCGGCCCGCGATATTCGCGCACACAGCGCTCGGCGACGGCGTAAGTGGCGTCGGAGGAGGCATCGTCGGAAATGAGGATTTCCAGCGGCGACCAGGTTTGCGCGAGCGCCCCGGCAATCGCGTCGGCAACGGTTTCCTGCTGATTGAAGGTAATGAGCAAGAGACTCGCGAGCGGCGCGTTCTGCTCTGGCTGTGATATTCCTGACATGTACGATTCTGAGTGCTTCGAAGGCCCGGCGCGTCTTGGCCACGGCGTTGCGCGCTCGCGGAGAGCGAATCTCATGCCAGACGGCAGCGGCTATAATAACCCGCGATTTGGGGATAGGCGACCGGGCCGGCCGGTCAATCCCGCTTAAGGTTCATCGATTTGGAAAAAACTCTGCGCTACATGATCGCCAGCATGGTCTTGCTGGCGCCCGCAAGCACACTCGTCGTGCGAGGAGGGACGGGCTACTGCTTCTTCGTGTTGCTTGCCATCGCGCTCTTCGCGGGGTTCAGCAAGCCGTTTCGTCTGAGGCTCGGTCTGCTCGTCAACGCGTTCCCGCTCTATACGGTGGCCATGCTGTGCTTCATGGTTTATCTGCCGTTGCAGCAAGCCATCGAAGGTTATTATCTGCCGCGTGAATTCGACGGCATGTCGCGCTTCGCACTCGCGTTGCCGATTTTCCTGCTGCTCGTCAACGTGCCGATTCGGCAACTGAAGGCGCTCGGCTGGGGCTGCGCGCTCGGTGCCATCGGCGCGGGTTTCTGGGCCGTGGACAGCGCCATCCACATGACGGTGACGGAACTCGATCGCCTCGGCAACGATTTCACCAATCCGATTCCCTATGGCAATACCGCGCTCCTGCTCGGCTTTCTTTCGGTGATGTCGATCCGCTGGGATCGTTATCCGAACGCGCTGGCGAAGCGCCTCGGCATTGCACTGAAGCTGCTCGGACTGGTGGGCGGCATTTACGCGTCGTATCTGTCGGGCACGCGCGGCGGCTGGCTTGCCATTCCGCTCTTTCTCGTACTGTGCCTGCTCAACTTCGGCTGGATCAAACACCCTCGTCACTGGCTGACCGCGCTCGGCGTCGCCGTTCTGGCGATGGCGCTCTTGCTCGCCTCGCCGATCGGCCGCGAACGTGTGCAGGCGACGCGCTCCGACATCGCGCGCCTGTCGCACGGCGCGGCGGCGGACAGTTCGCTCGGCGCGCGGCTGCAGTTGTGGACCGCGTCGATTCATCTGTTCGAGGCGAATCCGGTGTTCGGCGTCGGCAAGGGACATCTGAAGAATTCGCTCAAGGGCATGGCCGATGCCGGCGAGGTATCGCCGCTCGTCGTCAATCAACGCGCGCACAGCGAGTTTTTCTCGACGATCGCGGAATTGGGCGCGTCGGGCGTGGTCTGTCTTGCGTTGCTGTATTTCGGGCCGCTCGTGTATTTCCTGCGCTACCGGAAATCGCCGCATCCCGATGTGTCGACGGCGGCGTATTGCGGGATCGCGGTCTCGGGGTCGGTTATCATCTTCGGACTGAGTATCGATGTATTCACGGTCGTGATGAGCACGTCGCTCATCGCGCTCTTCTGGGCCGTGCTGCTTGCGGTCATCACGCACGACGCGCGCGAGCCGCTTGGCAAGCCGGGGCGCGGACCGATCGGCTGAATTCGGGCCGGCCGGTTTCATTCTCCGGCTGACGAGAAATCACAAAAGTAACCAACGAGCGCCGCGGGAAGAGCTGGAAAGCGCCGGGCGAAGTGGAGATACGCTCTTGAAACGAGAAGGTAGTTTGCGCAAGCCGATTGGCGGCGCGGAAAGTTCGTCGCCGACCGCGGTCATGCGGCGCCTGTGGCCCTACATCCGCCCGCTCATGGGCATGGTGTTGCTCGGGCTCGGCACGATGGGTATCGTCGCCGCGACCGAAGCCGGCATCCCGATGCTGCTCAAACCGTTGCTCGACCACGGTTTTGGCTCCAAAAGCAGCGATCACGCGAAATGGCTCGTGCCGGCCGCGGTGATCGGACTCGCGCTCGTGCGCGGCGCGGCGCAGTATGCGTCGGGCTATTTTCTGTCGTACGTGTCGAACAAGATCCTGCTGCAACTTCGCCTGCAGATGTTCGAGCGCATGATCCACACGAGCGCCGGCTTCTTTCAGCGCGAGACGGCCAGCACGGTCATCAATGCAGTCGTGTTCGAGGTCAACCAGATTCTGAGCGTGCTATCGAGCGTCGTCGTCACGCTTGTGCGCGATTCGCTCACGGTCGTCTTTCTGCTCGGCTATCTGTTCATCCTCAACTGGCGGCTCACGCTGATCGTCGCGGTCATCCTGCCGGTGATCGGCTGGCTCGTGAGCAAGATCAACCGACGATTGCGGCGGCTCAATCGCGAGCATCAGACGCTGACCAACGAGTTGTCCTATGTCGTTGAGGAAACCGTCGCGGGCTACAAGGTCGTCAAGGTGCATAACGGCGAACCGTACGAAATGGACCGCTTCACGGAGATGAGCCAGCGCCTGCGCGGCTACTCGATGCGCATGCAGGTGTCCGGCGGCCTCGCGCAGCCGCTCACGCAGTTTCTTGCGTCGATCGCGCTCGCGGTGGTCATCACGATTGCGGTCGTGCAGTCCACCAACGATCAGACCACGGTAGGCGGCTTCGTTGCCTTCGTCACGTCCATGTTGCTCGTTATCTCGCCGCTCAAGCATCTGATTGACATCAATCAGCCGATGCAGCGTGGCATGACGGCGGCGGAGCTGATCTTCGGCCTGATCGACGAACCCGAGGAGCCGAAGGGCGGCGGGCGGCGTCTGGAACGCGCGCAAGGCGAAGTCGAGTTCCGCGATGTCACTTTCAGCTACGGTTCGCTGGACCGCATGATTCTCGACCGCGTGTCGTTCAAGGTTGCGCCCGGCGAGATGGTCGCGCTCGCGGGGCCGTCAGGCAGTGGAAAGACCACGCTCGTGAATCTGCTGCCGCGCTTCTTCGATCCACGCGGCGGGCAGGTGCTCGTCGATGGCGTGCCGATCACCGACTACGACCTGCACGACCTGCGCGGCCAGATGGCGATGGTGAGCCAGGATGTCGTGCTGTTCAACGACTCCATTGCGGCGAACGTTGCTTATGGGCAGAAGCCCGATCGCGACCGCGTGTTCTCGGCGCTGATGGCGGCGAATCTCATCGATATGGTGCAGGCGCTGCCTGATGGCATGGATACCTTGATCGGCGGCAACGGAATGCGCTTGTCCGGTGGACAGCGGCAGCGTTTGGCGATTGCCCGCGCGATCTACAAGGACGCGCCGATCCTGATCCTGGACGAGGCGACATCGGCGCTGGATTCCGAATCGGAACGCTACGTGCAGGCCGCGCTCGAAACGCTGATGAAGGGACGCACGACGCTCGTGATCGCGCATCGCTTGTCGACCATCGAGCGCGCGGACCGCATCCTCGTCATGGAAGGCGGGCGAATTGCGGAGCAGGGCAGCCATGCCGAACTGTTGCGCAAGGAAGGACTGTATGCGCATCTGCACCGGATTCAGTATCAGCAACAGCCGGCTTGATCGGCTTATTGACCATCGGCGCTTGTTCCCGACTTCGGTCAACTATTGATACAAACGCTTCGAGCAGCCTTGATATGATCCGCGGCCCAATCCGTGGGACCGGATCATTGAAAGAGAAGCGAAGATCATGTTGCAGTTCGTTGTAAAAGCAAAAACGCGCAGCCGGCCGAGCCTTGCGTCGATGGCTACGGTGGTTCTCATCAGCACCGTTCTTGCTGCCTGCTCGGGCGGCGGCTCTAGCGCTCCCTCGAAGGATTCGACGGATACCACGGGTACGACGGACCCGTCGGGCAAGAGCGCAACGCCCGCGGCCGCGCTGCCGGCCATGTCCATTAATACGGATGGCCGTGTTTCAATCGTCGATAAAGATGTTTATCTCGGCGCCGATCTCGGCATCACCGGGCCGGACGATGTCGATCCCTTCACAGGCAGGACGAGCATAAAGGGCCATGGCAACAGCACGTGGACGGCGGACAAGAAGCCATATCGGTTGAAACTCGACAGCAAGGCAAGTTTTTTTGGGCTGCCGAAGGACAAGAACTGGATCCTGCTCGCGAATTACTTCGACAAGACGCTCTTGCGCAATCGCACGGCGTTCGAACTAGGCAGGCGTTTTGGCATGGCGTGGACGCCGCATGACGTTCCCGTCGAACTCACGCTCAACGGTCAGTATGCGGGCGTGTATGACGTGGTCGAGTCGGTGCGGGTGGACAAGAACCGCGTGAATATCGCCAATAGTGACAACGCGGTCGCGCCCGAGCGCACAGGCTTCCTGGTCGAAATCAACGAGCGCATGGACGAAGACGTTTGCTGGCGCACGACGCACGGCATTGCGCTTTGCATCGACAGTCCGGATTCGGCATCGGACGCACAGGTCGCTTTTATCAAAGACTATTTGCAGCAGGCCGAAGACGCGTTGTATTCCAATTCGGGGAATTACGAGCAGTACTTCGATGTCGCTTCGCTAATCGACTGGTATCTCGTCAACGAGATTTTCAAGAATCAGGATGCGCGGGATTTTGCGAGCATCTACCTCTACAAGGATGCCGGCGGCAAATTGAAGTTCGGGCCATTGTGGGACTTCGACATTGGCGCGGGCAACATTAACTTTTCCGACGCGCAGTATCCGGAAGGATGGTGGGTTGCAAATGGTCAGTGGATTTCACGCATGAAGCAGATCGATCCGAGCTTCGAGACGCGTGTTCGGGCACGGTGGGATCAACTGAAGGCATCGCAAATCGATACGATCGTGAGTTATGTCGATGAGAACGCGCAGGCGCTTCAGGCAAATGGCGCAGCTAAGCGCAACTTTGATAAGTGGCCGGTGCTTGGGAAGAAGCTTTGGCCGAATCCGGTGGTGAAGGGTACTTATCAGGGTGAGGTAGCTTATCTGAAAGATTGGCTCACGCGGCGGATTGCCTGGTTGGATGGGAATCTTTGAGGGTGGAATTGCAGGAGCGTCAAGCGCTCCTGTTTGCTATTTGCTATTTGCTATTTGCTGTTTGCAGCATCGATACAGAAGAGGAACCTGTCCGCATTTTTGTGTGCGAGGCGGTTAGCGGAGTCACCCGCGTGCGTTGGTGAAACGCTCTCCAAACAGGATGGCAAACTGGTTCATCGCGGACGACCAGTCGAACGCCGCGCGTACTGACTTTGCCAG